>JBBRTT010000022.1:0-64772 GCA_038244165.1 Lysobacterales bacterium
CCACCGGATTGACTCAACTGCAACAGCTTGACAGCCGTCGAACTGATATCAATCCCGATCAGAGGCGGCGCTTTTACACTGAGTAGGCCCACACTTTTTCCCCTTCCCACGCGCCCTTACGAGCGATATATGCGCATCTACATTAAATACGAATCTTAACGGATTATCAACAGTGACTTTACTTGAAGCCCAACCTGACCCCCAAAACCGTGATTTGACAGTGATTTACGTCCGCTGACCTGCCACGAGCTAGGAGCTATCCCCCGGTACGTTCTATACTCCGAGGCTCGCATCCCCTACCTTGACTGCGGTCACACTCCGCCAATTTCATGAGAATCTTTCTACGTTTGCTGCGTTACGCGTTGATTTTGACCGTAACCGGAATCGTGCTCGCGTGTGTCGCCGTCGGAATCGCCTACTGGTTGATTGCTCCCCGTCTGCCCTCCGTGGACGTGCTGCGTGACGTCCGTCTGCAGGTGCCGCTGCGCATCTACAGCGCCGACAACAAGCTGGTGGCCACTTTCGGCGAAACGCGCCGGATTCCAGTAAAGATCGACAAAGTTCCACTGGAACTGAAAAATGCGTTCCTCGCCGCCGAAGACGCTAACTTTTATACTCATCCTGGAGTCGACTGGCAAGGCGTGGCGCGCGCCGTCGGGCTGATGATTTCCAAGCGTACGCTGCATGTTCCCGGTGGCAGCACCATTACCCAGCAGGTGGCACGGGGATTCTTTCTGAGCTCCGAAGTGAGCCTCACGCGCAAGATGACCGAGATTTTTCTGTCGTTCCGGATCGAACATGAGCTGAGCAAGGACGAGATTCTCGAGCTTTATCTAAACAAGATCTTCTTCGGCAATCGTGCCTACGGCGTCGCCGCTGCCGCCGAGTTCTACTACGGAAAGACCCTGGACCAGCTCACCCTGGGCGAAGACGCGATGCTCGCGTCGCTGCCGAAATTTCCGTCGAGCAGCAACCCGTTGAACAACCGCGCACGCGCAACCGAGCGTCGCAACTACGTGCTGCAGAGGATGCTCGAGAACCGTTTCATCAACGACGCCCAATTCAAGCAAGCCAATGCCGAACCCGACCTGTCCTATGCGCACGAGCCACCAATTGAAGTTGAAGCGCCATATGTCGCGGAAATGGTGCGCCAGGATGCGCTGGAACGGCTCGGCAACGACGCGCTCACCAACGGCTACAGTGTGCACACGACCCTTGATTCGCGCGCGCAGGATGCTGCCAACCAGGCTTTGCGCGACGATCTGATCGCCTATGACCAGCGCCATGGCTTTCGCGGTCCGGAAGCGCACGTTGAACTATCCGAGCACCCGACGCCGGCAGAACTCGACAAGCAGCTGGATCCATTCCACAGCGTGGTGGGCCTCATTCCGGGCATCGTCACCGAAAGCGAGGAAAAGTCCGCCACTGTGTATCTACTGGATAGCCAGAGCGTGACCCTGGATATGGAAGCAGTGGCCTGGGCGCACCTGTTCCAGGACGACAGTCATCGCGGCGGCGCGCCGAAACGCGTCGATGCCGTGCTCAAGGTCGGGGATGTCGTGCGTCTGGCGCGCAATGCCGAGGGAAAGTGGAAGCTGTCGCAGATTCCCGGAGCGCAGGGCGCCCTGGTTT
This sequence comes from Lysobacterales bacterium, assembly GCA_038244165.1. Classification (GTDB taxonomy): domain Bacteria; phylum Pseudomonadota; class Gammaproteobacteria; order Xanthomonadales; family Rhodanobacteraceae; genus Rudaea. The sequence goes on from JBBRTT010000022.1 coordinate 1,633, forward strand.
CGCTCGATCCAGAGACGGGCGCCGTGAAGGCCGAAGTCGGCGGTTTCAGTTACTCGCGCAGCAAGTTCAACCGCGCGGTGCAATCTGCCCGCCAGCCCGGATCAAGTTTCAAACCGTTCTTCTATGCGGCCGCGTTCGAACATGGCTTCACCGCAGCGTCGATAATCAATGACGCTCCCGTTGTATTCCCCGATCCGTCCAAACCCAATGGCCAATGGACGCCGCAAAACGATGATGGCAAGTTCGATGGCCCGATGCGCCTGCGCGAGGCGATGGTGCAGTCCAAGAACCTGGTCTCGGTGCGTCTGCTCGATGCGATCGGCGTGCGTTATGCGCGCGAATACGCGACCCGATTCGGCTTTCCGCTTGAGCAGATTCCGGACAACCTGTCGATGGCCCTGGGCACCGCGTCGGTATCGCCAATCATGATGGCGCGGGCCTATGCGGTGTTCGCCAATGGCGGTTTCCTCATCGATCCGTATTTCATCGACAGCGTCGTCGACCGCGACAACCGGCAGGTATACAAGGCCCAACCGGTCGTCGCCTGTCGGCGTTGCCCGGAGCGCGCCTCCGAGGATGCGCGCGCACAGGTCGTCCAAGCTGCGAAAGCCGATGCCGCGGCAGCGGTCAAGACCTCGCTGTCGCCGATTACAAGCGCGCAGGCCGCGCCTGCGGCAGCGCAGATATCGACCGATTCCAGCGCGCCGAAATTGGCGCCGCGTGTGCTCGACGCACGCATCGCCTATCTGATCGGCTCGCTGCTGCACGACGTCGTACGCCGCGGCACTGGTCACGACGCCATGGTGCTCAAACGCAACGACCTGGCCGGCAAGACCGGCTCGACGAACGATCATCGCGACGCCTGGTTCAGCGGCTACAACGATGCCTTGGTCGCCAGCGTGTGGGTTGGATTCGACGATTTTTCTTCTCTCGGCCGCGCCAACGGCATCGGTGAATTTGGCGCCCAGGCGGCATTGCCCATGTGGATTTCCTACATGCGCGAAACGCTCAAGGACGTGCCGGAAAAGCCGTTCGAGATGCCGCCCGGCATTGCCACCGCGCGCATCGATCCGGCGACCGGTCAGCTTGCGCAGGGCGGCGATGCGCACAGCATGCTGGAAATGTTCAAACAGGAGGATGTCGCACGCCTGGCGTCCGGACCGACCAGTTCGTCGGAAGAAGAAAAGAAAGTGCAGCAGGACGCCTACGGCATATTTTGATGCATTCGCGTGAACCCGGGCATCACGGCGGACGCGCGCAGGACCTGCGCCGTCGGATTGCGTTGGAGGCCGCGCGACTGATGAGCGAACACGGCATCCGCGATTTCCATCTGGCCAAGCGCAAGGCTGCCGAGCGTCTGGGCGCAGGTGAAGATATCGGCCTGCCAAAGAACAGCGAGATAGAAGACGCGCTGCGTGAGCATCAACGCCTGTTCCAGTCCGATGAGCAACCTGCGCGTCTGCGTCGGCTGCGCGAAGTTGCGCGCGATGCCATGCGGTTCTTCGTGCGCTTTCAGCCACGCCTGGTCGGCGCAGTGCTCGAGGGCACGGCTGATCGGCACTCTGCTGTCTGCTTGCACTTGTTCAGCGACGCACCCGAGGAAGTCGTCGCTTTCCTGCACGAGCAGGGCATCCCATACGAGGAACAAAACCGGCGGCTGCGCACGAACCACGACGCGCAGCGCGAATATCCGGTATTGCTGTTTTCTGCGGACGAGGTTGCCATCGACCTGACCGTCCTGCCGCTCGATGCGATCCGCCAGGCGCCGCTGGATCGCACTGGCGAACGACCCATGCGCCGCGCTGCGCTCGCTGCGCTGGAAGAATTGCTCGCTGATGAATCCGCGATCTAGCGCTTTGCGATCGGCGCGTAATCGCGCTTGACGGCGCCGGTATATATCTGGCGCGGACGCCCGATCTTGGTTTCCTTGTCCTGGTGCTGCTCCAGCCAGTGCGCGACCCAGCCGGCAGTGCGCGCGATCGCGAACATCACCGTGAACATCTCAGTCGGAATCTTCAACGCCTTGTAGATGATGCCCGAATAGAAATCCACGTTCGGATACAACTTGCGCTCGATGAAATACGGATCTTTGAGCGCGGCCTGTTCCAGTTCCACTGCGACATCGAGCAAAGGATCCTTGACGTTAAGGTCGGCCAGAACCTTGTGCGTCATGTCGCGGATGATGGTCGCACGCGGATCGAAATTCTTGTACACGCGATGGCCGAAGCCCATCAGGCGGAATCCGGAGTTCTTGTCCTTGGCGCGTTCGACGGCCTTGCCGACGTTTTTCGCGTCGCCGATTTCGGCGTGCATCTTCAGCACCGCCTGATTGGCGCCGCCGTGCGCCGGCCCCCACAACGCGGCGATGCCGGCGGCGACGCAGGCATAGGGATTGGCACCCGTGGATCCGACCAGACGCACCGTCGAGGTACTCGCATTTTGCTCGTGATCGGCGTGCAGGATGAACAACAGATCCAGCGCCTTTGCCACGACCGGATTGATCGCCAGCGGCTCGCTTGGCACCTCGAACATCATGTGCAGGAAGCGCGTGACGTAGTCCAGGTTGTTGCGCGGATAGCGAATTGGCCAACCGATTGAATAGCGATACGCCGCGGACGCAATCGTCGGCATCTTCGCGATCAGGCGGATCGCGGCCAGGCGGCGCTGTTCCGGATCGTTGATGTCCAGGGTGTCGTGGTAGAACGCCGACAACGAGGCAATCGAACCGCACAGCATCGCCATCGGATGCGCGTCGTAATGAAACCCGTGCAGGAAGTTTTTCAGCGACTCATGCATCATCGTGTGATGCGTAACCTCGTCTTCGAACGCGCTGAATTTCGTTGCGTCTGGCAACTCGCCATTGATGAGCAAGTAGGCGACTTCAAGAAAGCTCGAGTGCTTGGCCAGCTGCTCGATCGGGTAGCCGCGGTACAAGAGCACACCTTCATCGCCGTCGATGAACGTGATCGCGCTGCGCGTGCTGGCCGTGGAAACAAAGCCCGGGTCGAACGTGAAGTAGCCCTGCTCCTTGTACAGCTTGCCGATGTCGATAGCCGGCTCGCCCAGGCTTCCACTCACCAGCGGCAGAGTGCTGGTTTTGTTGGTCGCGTTATCGGTCAGCAGAACAGTCTTGTCGGACACGGTGGACTCCCTGTTGTTGTTCCAAGCGCATCGGCGCGGCGCGAATTATCGCACAGGCATTTGCACGAGAGTTATCGCAGCGGAAGGGAAGCGAACGGGCAAACGAAAACGCGCGTCGACTTGCGGGTCGACACGCGTTGTGGACAATTCAAGTCGATTGGCCCGGACTGGTGTCCGGACTCAAAACCGGCGTGCGCGCTTATTTCGCAGCGTAGCGCTTGCGGAACTTGTCGACGCGGCCGCCAGCGTCCACCGTCTTCTGCTTGCCGGTATAGAACGGATGCGACTTGCTGGAAACTTCGACCTTCACGACCGGGTATTCCTTACCGTCTTCCCACTTGATCGTTTCTTTGCTGGTCATCGTCGACCGAGTCAGAAAGGCGAAATTCGTGGAGACATCCTGGAACACCACGTCGTTATACTTGGGATGGATGTCGGCTTTCATGGAACTTGGCTCCGCTAAAACGTCGGGAAAAGAGGGTTATGTTATCGTTTCTGGCTGCTATCGCGCAAGTTTTCCAGCTCCGCCCAGTATCCCGGCTGGTCCCCGCGAGGCTAGGCCCCGCCCCGATATCCCGCATGGTTTCTCGTTTATGCGCCTGATTCTGCCGTGGCTGACACTCGCGTTCTTCTGTACAGCAGCGGCCGCCCAGGAGCTGAACCTGACGGCGTCCCAAAGCAAATGGATCGCCAGTCATCGCAGCATCCGCGTCGCGCCGGACCCCGATATGGCGCCAATAGATGGCCTTGACGCCGATGGCCGCGCACGCGGACTGGCGGCCGACTATCTGAAATTGATCGGCACCCGCAGCGGGCTGGAATTTCGTGTCGTGCGTACGCCGAACCGGCATGCCGCACTGAAGGCGTTGCGCGAACGTGGCGTGGATCTGCTGCCAAGTGCTTTCGTCGCGGCCCAAAACGCTGACGCCGCGTTCAGCGCGCCGTACCTACGCCTGTCCGCGGCGATATATGTGCTTCACGGCAACCTCGGCTTCGGCAAGCTCGAAGCGCTGGATCGGCACAAAGTCGCGATCGTCGCCGATCAGATCTGGCCCGATCTGGTCGCAGCCAAAGGCAGCAAGGCCGAGATCGCTGCCGTTGCCGATGTCGCCACGGCCCTGCACGCGCTCATCGACGGCAAGGCCGATGCATTCATCGGCGATCCGATCACCACCGCGTCGGCGCTGGATCGCCTTGGCCTGCGCGACAAGATCGACTTGTCAGGCCAGCTCGACCTGGAGGCGCCGCTGGCCTTCGCCGTGCGCGCCGACTGGGCGCAATTGCGCGAGATCCTGGATATCGCGCTGAAAAGCATAAGTGTGGAAGATGAGAAAAGTCTGCGCGCCCGCTGGCTCGCGCCCACGGCATCGACCCAGGATCAGGCGGCGGCCCTCACGACTCTTCCCGCCAGCAACGCAACGGCGGTGACGGCGGCGCTGAAGGCCCTGCCCGTGCAACGCGACCTCAGCGACGACGTGCGCAAGCAGGCCGATGAGTTGCTGCACCAGGCGCAGGACGACAATGCGCGCGCAGACCAGTTTGCGCAGCAGCTGCAAGGTCTCAGGCAAACGGCAGAAAGCGCGGAAACCGATGCGCAGAAACTCGAAGAGTCGCTCGCCCAGGACACCACCGGCGCCCTGCTTACCTGGCGCGCCGCGTTGCCGGAAAGGGCAACGGTCGAACAGCTCGAAGCGCAGCTGGCACGCGAGCGCGAGGCGCTGGCGGACGCACGCAATTCCGCAGCGACGCACGAGGCGGAACTACGGCGCCAGAGTGCACGTCCGGCGCAGGTCCGCGACGAACTGACTGCCGCGCACTCAATCTTGGACACCGCGGCCGGCGCAGCTCCCGATCAGACCTTGCCAGCCGCGCTGGGAACCGCACAGCGCTTGCGCACGCAGGCGGCGCAGCGCCTGGCAACCGTGCAGATCGCGGTGCTCGACCTGGAAAATCGCAGCTACGAACCGCGCATGCGCCTGCTCTCGGCGCAGCTGCGCGAACGCCAGCGCTCGGGCAATGCCATTGGCCAGCATGTCGCCGCGCTGGAAACACTGGTGCTCAATCGGGTCGGTGAGGATGTCGCTGACCTGCGCGCACGCGTCGCGCGCGAGCGCGCCGATGTAGGCTCGCGCTCGCGTCTGCTCGGCGAAGCGGGCGATGCCAATCTGGCGATGTGCGACCAGCTCGCACGCGCGATCGCACGTCTGAGCGAATTGCGCACGCAGAAACTGGCGCTGGATACAACCCGGCAGGACACCGCGCAGGCGCTGGAGAACACCAGCGAGCGCGTCCGCATCGGCGGTGTCAGCGAAGCGGTAGGCCTGATCCTGCTTGCCGAACGACGCAAGCTGAAACCGCTGCCGCAACTCAAACGCCAGCTCGCTGCGACGCAGACCGAACTGGCCAAGACGCGCATGGACCTGATCGACCTGCGCGAACGCCAGGCATCGTTGAACGACATTGGCAGTGCTGTGGATAAAGCGCTGCCGCGACTCGCCGATATCCGCATCGACACGCTCGCAGATTTGCGTGCGAGCCTATATCGCTTGTTGAATACGCGCGCCGAAATCGTCCCGCGCCTGATCGCCCAGCAGACTCGACTGGCCAGCGCGTTGGCCGAAGCGGAACAGGAATTGCGCGAACTTGCCGCCACAACGGAAAAACTCGGCGTCATGCTCGACTCGCGCCTGCTATGGACCCCCAGCCACACGCCAGTGAACTTGGCCTGGGCCATGCAGTTGCCGCAGGACGCGGCAGAGTTTCTTGGCTCGCGACGCTGGATGCGGGCGCCAGTTCACGCCGCCGACGCTGCGCTTGCCCGCCCCATCGCGAGCGCCACGGTGCTGTTGAGTCTGCTCGGCTTCATCTGGCTGCGCCGGCGCGCGCCACGACGCTTTGAAGTTCTCGCCGCACCGATGCGGCGCATCCGCACAGATCGCTACCGCTTGACTGGCCAGGCCCTGGTGTGGACGGTGATGCGCGCTGCCCCCGTGCCATTCGCGCTCTACATTTTGGGCAAACTCTGGCAACAGGCAGCCGCGAACGGCAGCAGTTTCGCCGAGGGCCTGGCACATGCGCTGACGATGCTGGTGTTGCCGGCCGCGATGCTCGCGTTCCTGCGCGCGCTGACCATGGAAGGCGGCATGGCGCAGTACCATTTCCGCTGGTCGCGGCCACGGCGCGAAGCGTTCTTCGCCGCAGTACCGGCGTTGAGCTTGGCGATTCTGCCAGCGACATTTTTTGTCGCCTTGATGTCCCTACCGGGCAGCGACGCACCGCTGGACACACTCGGCCGCTTGTTCCTGGCACTGGCACTGTGCGGCGTAGGTTGGGCCGCCTGGAGGCTGTTCGCGCCGGGACGCGCCTGGACTCAGCGCAATGTCGTGCAACGCGAGCCGCTGCGCGTGCGCCAGATTGTGCGCATCGCCCTTGCATCCATTTGCGGCGTGCTCGTACTGCTGGATTTGCTCGGCTACTTCGTCACCGCCAATGTGTTGAGCGCGCATCTGCTGGAATCGATCGGCGCCTTTTTCGTTGTGATTATCTTGCATGGCCTGGCCGCGCGCTGGCTGGTACTCGGTGAGCGCCGTCTTGCGCTCAAACGCATGCTCGAAAAACAAGCCAGCGCCGATGCGGAAATCGAACGCGAACGCAGCGAGGGCGAAGCGCTGCCGGAGCTGCCCGAGTCCGAAGAAATCACTATCGCCAACGCCAGCGCGCAGACCCGCCGGCTGTTGCGCGCGCTGACGATTGTCGGAACAGCCAGCGCTCTGCTTTGGATCTGGTCGGATATCACGCCGGCGCTGTCATTCCTCGGCAACATCGCCGTGTGGGATTCCAGCCAGCTCCTCGACGGCAAGGAAATCGCCCTGCATGTCAGCTTGCGCGACATCCTGGAGGCACTGGTCGTGCTGGCGCTGACCTGGGTGGCAACGCGAAACCTGCCGGGCCTGCTCGAAGTCGGCATGCTGCGCCGCCTGCAAGTGGATGCGGCCACGCGTTATGCGCTCACCAGCGTCACGCGATATCTCATCTTGTTCACCGGCACGATCTTCGGCCTGGCAATGCTCGGCTTGCGCTGGAGCAACCTGCAATGGCTCGCGGCAGGATTCTCGGTCGGGCTCGGGTTCGGCATGCAGGAGATCTTCGCGAATTTCATTTCCGGCCTGATCGTGCTGTTCGAGCGCCCGTTCCGCATCGGCGACGTCATCAGCATCGGCGGCGTGGAAGGCACGGTCGCGCGCATCCGCACCCGCGCAACCACGATCGTTGACTGGGACAACAAGGAAGTCGTCGTGCCGAACAAGAGTTTCATCACCGACCGTCTGGTCAACTGGACCTTGTCGGACACGACGACCCGGATCGTGATCAAGGTCGGCATCGCCTATCGCAACGATCCGGCGCAAGCGCAACAACTCTTGCTGGAAATCGCCGCGGCGCACGCGCAGGTACTCGCCGATCCTGCGCCCAACTGCTGGATGATCGGTTTCGGCGACAGCACCCAGGACTTCGAATTGCGCGTCTACGTCGGTGAAATCAACCAGCGCAATCCGGTGCGCACGGAATTGCAGATGCGCATCGTGCAGGTGTTTCGCGAGCACGATATCGAAATCGCGTTTCCGCAGCGCGATGTGTGGCTGCGCAACGCTGTCGAGGTGAGCGCGCCGTCTCAGCCCGCCGCACCGAGCGCGGATGCCACAAGCGCCTCGAAGCGCACCTGATCGACATTCATGACGATCTGCGCGTTGGCCGGGTGCGCAAAGCGATCCTGCCAATCGACCACGGTCGCGCCACGCGTCAGCGCTCCGTTAAGTTCGATCGCGACGTGATGATTCTCCGCTTGCGTGACGATATCGGGTTGCAGCGCAACCGCCATCGCCAGGGCGTCGGCGACCATCAGGCGCGGCCGGCCGTGAGCGCGGGTCCATTCGCGTGTCCTGCGTGAGATGGCTGCGAAGAATTGCGCGCGCGGATTATTCGCGGCGAGCCAGCGCTCCATCGTCGGGAAAGCGATGCCGTGACGCAACACCAGCTCCCAATCCACAAGGGTAAAATGCGGCCATGTGGAAAAAACAACATGAGCAGCTTCCGGATCGAAGCCGATATTGAACTCCGCCGGCACCAGGTGCGTGTTGCCGCGCCCGCTGACGGCACCGCCCATGATCACGAGCCTGGCAATACGCTGTGGCAGGCTGGGATCGAGTTTCAGCGCGAGCGCGACATTGGTCAGCGGCGCCAGCGCCACCAGCACCAGTGCGCCGGCGTGCTCATGCGACAAGCGCAGGATCGCCTGCGCAGCGTGCTCGTTCTCGACGCGGCGCACGCTCGGCGCGTAGCCGGTGTCACCAAAGCCGTCGGCACCATGCACGAATGCGGCGTCCGCCGCTGGCAGGACCAACGGGGTCGCGCAACCGGAAAACACTGGCGTCTGCGCGCCGATGACCTGCACCAGCTTGAGCGCGTTGCCAAGCGTATGCGAGAGCCCGACATTGCCGGCGGCAATGCTCAAGCCGACTGCGTCGGCATGGGCATGCGCCATCAGGATCGCCAGCGCGTCATCCACGCCGGGGTCGGTATCGATCAGCAATTTCAATTTATCCACAATCCAACCCATCGTTTGCAAGCAATTCAGGCTCCAGCATAGCGCGCGGCATGTCCTACCCACCGCGTGATCAGGCGTTCGACCAGATCCGGATGATCGCGCAGCATCGTCGCACCCGCACGCTGTATCGCCGGCAGCAGGTGCGCATCGCGGGCCAGGTCCGCGATGCGCAACGCGAGCTGGCCGGTCTGGCGCGTGCCGAGAACTTCGCCGGGACCGCGCAACTCCAGGTCTTTTTCCGCGATGCGAAAACCGTCGCTGGTTTCACGCAGCACGTCAAGCCTTTGACGCGCCAGAGCCGACAGCGGCGCCTGGTATAGAAATACACAACTGGATTCGGCACTGCCGCGGCCGACGCGGCCACGCAACTGATGCAATTGCGCGAGCCCCAGGCGCTCCGCGTTTTCGATGACCATCAGGCTGGCGTTCGGTACGTCGACGCCGACTTCAATGACGGTCGTTGCCACGACCAGTGCCATTTCTCCGCTGGTGAACGCATCCATCACCGCCTGCTTTTCCGTCGATTTCAGGCGACCGTGCACCAGGCCAATGCGCAATTTCGGCAGGGCCCTGGTCAATTCTGCGAACGTGACTTGCGCCGCCTGCGCCTGCAATTGTTCGGATTCCTCGATCAAAGTGCATACCCAATACGCCTGGCGACCGCCGGCGCACGCCGCGCGAATGCGCTCGATGATTTCCGCGCGTCGCGTGTTGGCGATTGCGACGGTGGTGACGGGTGTGCGGCCCGGTGGCAGTTCGTCGATCGCGGAGACGTCCAGGTCGGCGTAGGCCGTCATCGCCAGAGTGCGCGGTATCGGAGTCGCCGTGAGCACCAGTTGATGCGGCACGGTGTCGGCGGCGCGACCCTTGTCGCGCAGGGCCAGGCGCTGATGCACACCGAAGCGGTGCTGCTCGTCGATGATGACCAGGACCAGATCGCGAAAGGCGACTCCCTCCTGCATCAGTGCATGCGTGCCGATGACGACCTGTGCCGACCCAGCCATGCTTGCCAGCGCCGCCGTGCGCGCCTTGCCCTTGAGCTTGCCGGCGAGCCAGACGACTTCGACGCCCAGCGGCGTCATCCATTTGTGGAAATTGCGAAAATGTTGCTCGGCCAGCAGTTCCGTCGGCGCCATCAGCGCCGCCTGACAACCCGTCTCGACCGCAGTCAGTGCGGCGAGCGCGGCAACCACGGTCTTGCCTGAGCCAACATCACCCTGAACCAGACGCAGCATCGGCGCCGGTTGCGCAAGATCGCGGATGACCTCCGCGCTGACGCGCTGCTGCGCCCGGGTCGGCGTGAATGGCAGTTGCTTGAGAAAGTGCGCGCGCAGCTTGCCGTCGCCGTGCAGTACCGGTGCAGCGTGCCGGCGCAACTGCGCGCGCAGGCGCTTCAGGCTCAGATGCTGGGTCAGCAATTCCTCGAAGGCCAGGCGCTGCTGGGCCGGATGCGCGCCGAGTGCGAGGTTGGTCAGGTCCGCATCCGGTGGCGGCCGGTGTACGTACAGCAAGGCCGCGCGCAACGATGATAATTTGTATACTTTACGCAAGTCTGCCGGCAGCAGTTCCAGCGCCTCATCCGCCGGCAGCAGGGTCAGCGCGCGTTCGATGAGCCCGGCCAGACGCTTTTGCCCCAGGCCTTCGGTGGTCGGATAGATCGGCGTGAGGCGATCCTCGACTGCCGCTGCGCCGTCGTCAGTCAGACGTCGGTATTGTGGATGCACCATTTCGAGACTGTTGGCGCCATGGCGCACTTCGCCGAAACAGCGCAGGCGCGCGCCGACCACAAACTGGATCGCCTGGGCGTTGTTGAAATGGAAAAAACGCAGAAGCAGCGTCTGCCGCGAGTCGTCGCTGATCGCCACACGCAGCTGCGGCTTGTAGCGGAATCCTTTTTCGACTGCCTCGACACGACCATCGACCTGCGCCGTATCGCCAGAGCGCAAGTCGCGGATCGGTGTGACGCGCGTCTTGTCTTCGTAGCGCAGCGGCAGGTGGAACCACAGGTCCTGCAACGTTGCCAGGCCCAGACGCTGTAGCGTAGTTGCCAGGGCCGGCCCCACGCCTTGCAGCAAAGCTACCGAACGCGACGCGACGTCAGGCGCCGGCACCTCCGGTTTCGATGGCGCCCGAGATCGCAGCACGAGCTAATCGAACACGAGAACCATATCGACTTCGACCTGCGCGTTCATCGGCAGGCTGGCAACGCCGATCGTCGAACGTGCGGGAAACGGTTCGGCGAAATATTCCTTCATCACCGCATTCACTGCAGCGAAGTTGGCCAGATCGGTCAGATAAATACCAACCCGGGCCACCTGCGCAAAGTTGCCGCTCGCGGCCGTGCACACCGCCTTGAGGTTTTCGAACACGCGCCGCGCCTGGGCAGTGATATCGCCGGCGACCAGCGCGCCGGTCGCCGGATCAATCGGAGTCTGTCCGGAAAAGTACAAAGTGTTGCCGCAACGCACGGCCTGCGAATACGGACCAATGGCTTTCGGCGCATCGGTGCTGGCGATGATCTGTCTGGGCATGGAATCTCCGGGATTCGGTACGGAGGCTGAAGTCTAGCAAGAGCGCTGTAGCTGCGCTTTTCACGGATAGCGGTAAACCCCGTGCACCACGCTGGCACGACGCACGCGGCGCATGACGTCGGCCAGGTGCTTGCGATTGCGCACTTCGATCGTGAACAGCAGGGATGAAGTTTGCAGGTCGCGTTCCTGGTATTCGACGTTTTCGATATTGGAATCGCCTTCCGCGATCGCCGCGGCCACCGTGGCGAGTACGCCGGGCTTGTTGTCGACAACGATGCGCAAGCGCGCGCGGTAGTCGCCGGAAACTTCGCGGTCCCAGCCGATCGCGACGATCCGTTCCGGCGTCTTGCGGTATTCGGGGATGTTCGGGCAATCGTGGCGATGCACGACGATACCCTTGCCGGCCGAAAGATAGCCGACGATGTCGTCGCCGGGCACCGGATTGCAGCAATTGCCGAAACTGAGCACGCCGCGCTCGGAACCGTTGATCAGGATTTTCTCGGCGCTGCGATTTAGGGCTTGCGCATCGGGCATACCGCGCGCTTGCGCAAGTTGTGCCGCGACCTGGTCCGGCATGCGGTTGCCAAGCGCGATGTCGGCGAGCAATTCTTCCAGGCGCTTGAATTTGCCTTCCGCCAGATAACGATCCAGCGCTGCGCCCGGAATCGCATCGAGGGAAACGCCGCGCGCATCCAGGGCGCGATCGAGCATGCGGTGACCGAACTCGACGGCGTCCTCGTGCTGCAGACGCTTCAAGAAGTGCCGGATCGCCGTGCGCGCCTTCGACGACACGGCCCATTCCAGCCATTGCGGAGTCGGCACCGCCGACGGCGCCGTGATTACTTCGACGGTTTCTCCGGAATTCAGACGCTGGCGCAGCGGCGCCAGCTTGCGGTCGACGCGCGCAGCGACCGCGTGGGTGCCGACGTCAGTGTGCACGGCATAGGCAAAATCCAGCGCCGTGGCGTTGCGCGGCAAAGCCAAAATGCGTCCTTTTGGTGTGAACAGGTAAACGTCGTCCGGGAACAAATCTACTTTTACATTTTCGAGAAATTCCAGCGATGACGGTTCGCGCGTCTGCGAATCGACCAGCCCGGCGACCCACTCGCGCGCACGCGTCTGCGCGGCGCTGGCCGGCTCCGCCGCAGTCTTGTACACCCAGTGCGCCGCGACGCCGCGTTCGGCGATCTGATCCATGTCCTCGGTGCGAATCTGGATTTCGATCGGCGCGCCGAACGAGCCGAAGAGCACCGTGTGCAACGACTGATAACCGTTCGCCTTGGGAATCGCGATGAAATCGCGGAAGCGAGCGTCGAGCGGCTTGTACAGCGAGTGAATCGCGCCGAGCGCGTGGTAGCACTCCATCGTCTGCCTGGTCACGACGCGAAAGCCGTACACGTCCATCACCTGGGCGAAAGTCTTGTGCTCGGCGCGCATCTTTGCGTAGATGCTGTACGGCGACTTGATCCGGCTGATCACGCGATGGGCGACTTTTTCCTGAGTCAGACGCGCCGACAGTGTTGCCTCGATCTTTGCCATCGCCTCGCGGCGGTTGCCGAGCACGCTCTTGATGCGCGCGTCGATGACGCGATGACGCATCGGATGGAGGGCACGAAATCCCAGATCCTGCAGCTCGGACTTGAACTTGTTCATGCCCAGGCGCTGCGCTATGGGTGCGTAGATATCCAACGTTTCGCGGGCGATGCGCTCGCGCGCGTCCGGCGCCATCGCAGCCAGCGTGCGCATGTTGTGCAGACGGTCGGCAAGCTTGATCAGGATCACGCGCAGGTCGCGCGCCATTGCCAGCAGCATCTTGCGGAAACTCTCGGCGGCCGCTTCCTGCAAGCTGCGGAATTTCACCCGGTCGAGTTTGGTGACGCCATCGACCAGGGCGGTGACAGTTGGGCCGAATTCGGTTTCGAGTTCTGCACGCGACAGCGGGGTGTCTTCCAGGGTGTCGTGCAGGATCGCGGCAATGATCGTCTCCGCATCCATGCCCAGTTCGGCGAGAATGCGTGCGACCGCTACCGGATGCGTGATGTAGGGTTCGCCGCTCTTGCGCGTTTGCCCGGCGTGGGCATGTGCGCCGAGCAGATACGCCTTGCGGATGCGCTCGACCTGTTCTTCGGACAGATACGCGCGCAGGCGTTGTTCGAGTGCTTGCACGTCGGCAGGGAGCTTTTCCCGTAGCGCCGTGCTCATGGTCGCCTCAGACCAGACGGGTCAGAGCGCCCGCGTCGGACAGTTGGCGGTCAACGCGCTTCGGCAGGTGCCTTGCGTTGCCCGCCCGCCGCGCATTACAGGTCGTCGCCCTTGGCGAGATCTTCGTCCACTTCTGCCGCCGCCCATTCCAGGGCTTCGCGTTCGGCTTTCTCGCGTTCCTGCTTCTCAACCTCGGCAATCAGGGCCGGCGTGACCTTGCGCATTGCGATTTCACGCAGGGCAAGCACGGTCGGCTTGTCATTGCTGGCTTCAACCAGCGGATCGGCGCCATTGGCCAGCTGCCGCGCACGCTTGGTCGCCATCAGCACCAGTTCGAAGCGGTTGTCCACGACGGCCAGGCAATCTTCCACGGTAATACGGGCCATAAAACCTCAAATATAAAGTCGATTCAGGAATTTACACGAAGAACATTGTATCTGCAGGCAGTGGTGCAGCGCAACGCGCCGCCTGAACGGCGACTGCATGGGCGGCGCATTGTGCTGTGCAAAAAGGCCCCCACTTGCTTTAGGCTAGACAATTCGAACAGCCCCCGCGAGTCGCATGCGTGGCTGCGCCAAGACCGAAAGTGGAAGCGGATCAATGCCCCAGACGCCCCTGTACAAAATCTTCGGCCTGACTGCCCTGTTGATCCTGCTGACCGGCTGCGCCACGCCGATGCCGCGAAAGGACGACCCCAACGAGGCGTTCAATCGCAAGATGTTCGCCTTCAACCAGCTCGCCGACCGCGTGGCGATCCGGCCGGTCGCTGTGGGCTACCGCAAGGTTACCAACCAGACTACGCGCACCCTGATCAGCAATTTCTTCGCCAACGTCGAGTCGCCAATCACGATCGCGAACGACGTGCTGCAAGCCAATCCCAAGGAAGCACTGAAGGCAACCAGCCGCTTGGTGATCAATACGACGATCGGCCTGCTCGGCTTTTTTGATCCCGCCAGCGAGCTGAGCATCAATGCGAGCACGACCGACTTTGGCGTTACCCTGGCCAAATGGGGCGTACCGGAAGGCCCCTACCTGGTGCTGCCTCTGTTCGGCTCGTCAACGGGCCGCGATGCTGCCGCGTTTCCGATCGACAGGTTCCTATTCGATCCGTTGTCGTGGTACGCGCGTAGCCACACCTTTAACTTGCATGCCGAATACGTGCCGACCATCGCTCATCTCGTGACCGTGCGCTCCAGCGCGATGGACGCGGAAGGTCTGCTCGAGGGTGCCTATGATCCCTACGTGTTCTACCGCGACGCCTATCGTCAACGCCGCCTGTACAAGATTTATCGCGGCGAACCGCCGATGGAAGTCATCCAGTCGATGCAAGGTGTGGAAGACGTCGAGGATTCGGACAAGCTGCTGGAAGAACAGGAACAGTACGAGAAGCAGCACAAGAAGCCGGAGGACGGGCCCAGCTCCAGGCAGTAGGATGACGCGTCTACGCCAGCCCCAGCAACCCTTCCACATCGCATAGCCGCGCCAGATTGCGCAACCCCTGCGGCGCGCGCCGATAGTGCAGCGTCGCGCCGCGCTTGTTGACCGCCGCGGCCCACGCGATCAGTACGGCGAGGGTCGCGCTGTCGGAGTTTTCCAGCGCGCCAAGGTCGATATCCATCGCGCCGCTGCGTGGCGCCTGTGGCACTTGGGTCAGCGCGCGCGCGGCGTTCGCGTATGAGATCGCGCCGGACACGCGCAGCGTGCCCATGGTGTCCGATTCCACACTGAAGAATGGCGCAGCGTTCACTGCTTTTCCTGGTCCATTTTTTCCAGCGCCTTGGCGCCTTGCGTTTCCAGGCGAGTGGTCAGCGCATCGATGCTCGAGTTGCTGATTTCCTGTGCCACCTGGTTGCGGTAGTTGGTCACATAGGAAATACCCTCGATGATCACATCGTAGGCCTTCCATTCGCCTTCCCTGGTTTTGCGGAACGCGTAGTCGACCGGCACGACCTTGCCGTCGTCGAGCACGACCTGGGTGCGCACGAGGGTTCGCTTGTCGTTCAACTCACCCTGGAACGTCAACACCCGCACGCGGCCTTCGGTGTACTTGAGCAGGCCTTCGGCGTAGCGGTGAGTAATCGAGTTGTACATCGCCTTGGCGAAGCGTGCGCGCTGCTCTGGTGTTGCCGTACGCGCGGCCTGGCCCAGCACCAGGATCGAGGCGTAGTCGATATCGAAATGCGGCAACACGATGCCATCGATGACCTTGAGCAGGGATTCGCGATCCTTGCTCAATTCGGCGCGGCGCGCCTCCATGGTCTTGGCCAGGTCGTCGACCAGGGCCTGTACGACCTGGTTTGGCGAAGCGGTGTCGGCATGTGCGCCGAGCGCCAGGGTGAATCCGAGTATACAAAGGCAATAGTTTATAAAGCGCATTATTTTCACCTATTTCTTGTCAGTTTGTTGTATCGCTTCGGGTTTGGCGTCGGGCTTGGCATCGGGCTTAGCGCCGCTCTTGCCGGCATCGCCCCCGACCAGGTATTTGCCGATCAGCTCTTCCAGCTGCATCGAACTCTGGGTCAGCACGACTTCGTCGCCGTTCTTGAACATGTCCGGCGAACCGCCCGGCTGGAGGGCAACGTACTGGTCGCCCAATAAACCGCTCGTGAACACGGCGGCGGCCGAGTCGTCGGGGATCTTGTCGAAGCGCTTGTCCACGGCCAAGGTTACCAACGCGTCGAGCTTGTCCGGTTCAAGCTGGATTGCGCTGACGCTACCCACGCGCACGCCTGCCACCTTTACCGGCGCACGCAGTTTCAGCTGGCCGATATTGGTGAAGCGTGCCTTCAGCGCGTAGCTGTCGCCTGCGCGGTAATTGGCCAGACTCGACGTCTGGGTGGCCAGGTAACCGAGCGCGGCGAAACCGAGCACGATGAAAAGGCCGGTGCCGATCTGAAACGATTGTCGTTGTGCCATTGCCGTTGCCTTTGCGTCACATGACGTGACGTCACATCAAGAATGCCGTCATTACAAAATCCAGCGCCAGCGTCGCGATCGAGGAAAACACCACCGTGCGCGTGGTCGCATAGGCCACGCCTTCGCTGGTCGGCGGCGTCGTATAGCCCTGGAAGGTCGCGATCAAGGTAATCACCGCCCCGAACGCGGTGCTCTTCCAGACGCCGTTGAGGATGTCGTCCCACACATCCACATTCGAGGTCATGTTCGACCAGAACGTGCCGTTGTCCAGCCCCAGCCAGCTCACGCCGACCAGGTGCGCGCCCAGAATGCCCAGCGCATTGAACACGCACGCCAACAGCGGCATCGCGATGATGCCGGCGAGAAAACGCGGCGCCACCACGTAGGCGAGTGGGTCCACCGCCATCATCTCCATCGCGTCGAGCTGGTCGGTCGCCCGCATCAGGCCAATCTCGGCCGTGATCGATGTGCCGGCGCGACCGGCGAACAGCAGCGCCGTCACTACCGGGCCCAGCTCGCGATACAGCGACAGCGCAACCACGGTGCCGAGCGCTGCGGTACCGCCGAAGATCGACAGCGTGTGATACAGCTGCAAGCCCAACACCATGCCGACGAACAAGCCGCAGGTCATGATGATGATCAAACTCATGCCGCCGACAAAAAATATCTGGCGCACGGTTTCGCGCACATGGCGCAGGCTGCGCGGAATCGCGCGCAAAATCTGGAAAAGGAAAATGCCGCAGGCGCCGATCTGCGCGAGGCCTTCACTCAGCGGCACGCTGGATTTGCGCGCGACGCTCACGGCTTGCCTCCCGCGAGCCCCAACTGCGCTGCGTAGTCCGGTGCCGGATAGTGGAATGGCACGGGTCCGTCCGCTTCGCCGCTGAAAAACTGCCGCGTCCATGGCGTTTCGCCGCGCGCCAGTTCGTCGGGCTTCCCGTGCGCGACGATCTTGCCGGCGGCCAGCAGGTAGATCTGGTCGGCAACGCGGCTCACCGCGGCCAGCTCATGCGCGACCAAAATGCTGGTAATGCCCAGGGTCTGATTCAGCGTCTGGATCAATTTCAGGATCTGGTTCAGCGCGACCGGGTCCAACCCGACGAACGGCTCGTCGTAGATGATCAGCATCGGATCGCGCACGATCGCTCGGGCAAGGGCAACGCGCCGCACCATGCCGCCGGAAAGTTCCGCCGGCATCAACTCGGCAGCACCGCGCAAACCCACCGCCTGCAGTTTCGTCAATACGATATTGCGGACCAGTTCTTCCGGCAGTTTCAGATGCTGGCGCAGCGGAAACGCTACATTTTCGAATACCGAAAAATCCGTCAGCAGCGCAGAGTTCTGAAACAGATAGCCGATACGTTCGCGCAGTTGAAACAGTTCGTCGCGGCCGATGCGGGTGACGTCGATGCCATCGACCAGGATCTGGCCGGCATCAGCAGGCAACTGGCCGGTGATGTGGCGCACCAGCGTCGTCTTGCCGGTACCGCTCGGGCCCATGATCGCCGTGATTTTGCCGCGTGGAATATCCACATCGACGCCGTCGAATATCACCTTTTCGCCCAGCCGCGTGCGCAGCCCGCGGATGCTGATCAGCGTGTCGCGGTTTGCAGTTTCGTCTGGCTTGGATGCGGAGTTCGCGTTCATCAATCGTGCGTGATCCGCAGATTCCGGGGAGGCGCTACCTTACCCGAGCATGGCACGCGGCGAAAGACGCGCCGCGTTTGCGTTAAGCGCCGCGTCAGGCGCGCTCACTTTTCCTGGAGCAGCTCGGCGAGCAATTGCGTGTGATCGTGCTTCGGCAGGTCGCGGTTCTTGCGGTGGCCTTCCACGATCGCACACAGCTCGCCAAGCGCCACGGTGAAGTCGTCGTTGACCAGGACGTAGTCAAACTCCGCGGCGTGTTCCAGATCCCGGCGCGCATCGGCCAAGCGCCGGCGAATCACTTCCTCGCTGTCCGAGGCGCGAGTGCGCAGGCGCCGTTCGAGCTCTTCACGCGACGGCGGCAGAATGAAAATACTCACGCAACCGGGCATCTTTTCCCGCACCTGACGCGCGCCCTGCCAATCGATTTCCAGAAGCACATCGCGGCCTTGCGCCAGCGCGCGTGCGACCGGCGTCTTGCCGGTGCCTTTCAAATCACCATGCACTACGGCATGTTCGAAGAATTCGCCGCGCGCGATCATGGCCTCGAATTCGCTGCGGGCGACGAAATGATAGTGCTCGCCGTCGACTTCGCCCGGCCGCGGCGCACGCGATGTGTACGACACCGACAGCTCGATGTCGCTTTCGCAGGCAAGCAGTGCGCGCGTCAGGCTGGTTTTGCCGGCACCAGAGGGCGCGGCCACAATATAGAGAGTGCCAGACATTGTATACTATTCGATATTCTGTACTTGTTCCCTGATCTGTTCGATCAGCACCTTAAGTTCCACCGCGGCCTGGGTGGTGCGCTGGTCGACAGATTTGGAACCAAGGGTGTTCGCTTCGCGGTTGAATTCCTGCAGCAGAAAATCCAGGCGCCGGCCGACTGCCTCGGGCAATCCGAGCACGCGCTGGGTCTCAGCGACGTGCGCGCTGAGCCGGTCCAGTTCCTCGTCGACGTCCATGCGCGAGAGCTGCAGCACCAATTCCTGCTCCACGCGCCCGGGCTCCAGCTGGGCGCTTCCGGCCGGCGGCCGGATGTCGGCCAGACGCGTCTCGAGTCGGGCGCGCAAACCCGTGCGGATATCTGGCAGCCAGCTACGCACGTCGGCGACGATGCGCGCGACGGCGTCCAGACGCTCGCGCAGGAACACGCCGAGACGCTCGCCTTCGCGCTGTCGCGTGGCCAGCATGTCGGCGAGCGCGTGATCGAGCAGTTCGAGCGCGGCATGGCGCAGGCCCTCCTGATCGACTTCGTCCCGCAACAGCACGCCCGGCCACGCGAGTAGGTCGGTGAAATTCGTACCGAGCTTAGGGAAGCGGTCGCCGAATACGCCAGCGACGCGCTCGAGTTTGTCGAGCATGCCTTCGTTCAGACGAATTTCTGTGGCGCCCGCATCGTTCGGCCGGTAGCGCAGGTTCACATCGATCTTGCCGCGTGTCAGTTTGGCGGCAACGCGCTCGCGCAGCGCGGGTTCGATCGCGCGCAATTCCTCGGGCAAGCGCGGGTTGAGTTCGAGGTAGCGATGATTGACCGAGCGCAATTCGAAACTCAGCGCGCCCCATGGGGTGTCGCTCTCGGCGGCGGCAAAAGCCGTCATGCTGCGGATCATGCGCATCTCAATCGGTTGGTGCGGGGAGCGCAATGGTAAACTCCGCGCCCCCACTTTTGGGAAATATCCGCATGGCCCATCCTGCAACGGCCAATTTCTCCCGTCCTTCCGGGCGTACGCCTGACCAGCTGCGCGACGTCAGCATCCAGCGCCACTACACCCGCCATGCCGAAGGCTCGGTCCTGATCGCGTTCGGCGACACGCGTGTGCTGTGCACCGCCAGCGTCGAGGAAAAGGTGCCGCCGTTCCTGCGCGGCAAGGGTGAAGGCTGGATCACCGCCGAGTACGGCATGCTGCCGCGCGCGACCAAGGAACGCACCCAGCGCGAGGCCGCCCGCGGCGGCCAGGGCGGACGCACGATGGAAATCCAGCGTTTGATCGGTCGCTGCCTGCGCGCGTGCGTTGATCGCAGCGCGCTCGGTGAACGCACCATCACGCTCGACTGCGACGTGCTGCAAGCCGACGGTGGTACGCGCACCGCCGCCATTACCGGCGCCTATGTTGCCTTGATCGATGCGGTGCTCAGCCTGCAGGCACGCAATGCGGTGAAGAAGAATCCGGTGATCGGCGCGGTTGCAGCAGTTTCCGTCGGCGTATTCCGCGGCGTGCCGGTGCTGGATCTGGACTATCCGGAGGATTCGGCCTGCGACACCGACATGAACGTGGTGATGAACGACGGCGGCGGTTTCATTGAGCTGCAGGGCACCGCGGAAGGCCACGCTTTCCGCCGCGAAGAACTCGATTCGCTGCTGCTGCTTGCGCAAAAAGGCATAAGTGAACTTTTTGCTCTGCAGCGCGAGGCGCTCGCGGGTGCGTAGGATGGTGCTCGCCAGCGGCAACGCCGGCAAACTGGAAGAGATGCGTCAGATTCTCCACGACGCGGGGATTGATCTCATCGCGCAAGGCGAGCTCGGCATCGCTGACGTCGACGAAACGGCGAGTACCTTTGTGGAAAATGCGCTGCTCAAGGCGCGGCATGCGGCGCGTTCGTCCGCCCTGGCCGCACTGGGCGATGATTCCGGGCTCTGCGTCGACGCACTGGCTGGCGCGCCCGGGCTTATTTCCGCGCGCTATGCCGGCCGCCACGGCGATAGCGCGGCGAACATCGCCAAGCTGCTCGATGCCTTGCGCGATGTGCCCGATCCTCAGCGTGGCGCGCATTTTCACTGTTCCATCGTGCTGCTTACGCATGCGGACGATCCGGCGCCGCTGATCGCCGAAGGCCGCTGGTACGGACGCATCCTGCGCGCACCGCGCGGCGAACGCGGATTCGGCTACGACCCGGTGTTCCTGGATCTGGCAAGCAACGTGAGTGCCGCAGAACTCGATCCACTAGTAAAGAACCGCATCAGTCATCGCGGCCAGGCACTGGCGCTTCTGCGCAAATTGCTGCAAGCATGATCACGTCGCTGCCGCCGTTGTCGCTCTACATCCATATTCCCTGGTGCGTGCGCAAATGTCCGTACTGCGATTTCAATTCGCACAATGCGCCGCAATCGCTGCCGCAGGAAGAGTATGTCGCCGCGCTGCTGCGCGATCTGGATCAGGATCTGCCGCTGGCGCAGGGGCGCAAACTGCAGACGATTTTTTTCGGTGGCGGCACACCGAGCCTGTTCGCGGCGGACAACATCGCGCGCATCCTCGACGGCGTCGGCGCGCGTCTGGAATTCGCGCCAGGCATCGAGATCACCCTGGAAACCAATCCCGGCACGGTCGAGCACGGGCCATTCGCCGATTACCGCCGCGCCGGCGTCAATCGCATCAGCTTCGGCGTGCAGAGTTTCGACGATGCCGCGCTCAAGCGCATCGGCCGCATCCACGATGCAGCGCAGGCCGATCGCGCGGTCAAACAGGCGCAGGATGCCGGCATCGGCAACCTCAACCTCGATCTCATGTACGCATTGCCGCAACAAAGCCTGACCGGCGCGCTGGACGATGTGGAAAAAGCACTTTTGTTGCAAACGCCGCATTTGTCGCATTACCAGCTGACCCTTGAACCGAACACGCAGTTCGCTGCCAATCCGCCAGCGCTGCCCGACGAGGACAGCGCCTGGGATATGCAGGAGGCATGTCAGGCACGGCTGGCGCAAGCCGGCATGGCGCAGTACGAAGTGTCGGCGTATGCGCATCCGGGCGCCGAATGCGCGCACAACCTCAACTACTGGCGCTTCGGCGATTACCTGGGCATCGGCGCCGGCGCGCACGCCAAGCTCACCGACGCCGCGACAGGCGCGATCCATCGGCGCTGGAAATTGCGCGCGCCGCGCGGCTACCTTGAGTACGCAGGGACCGCGCGAGTTATCGGCGGCGATGAGGTCATAGCGCCGAAACAGCTGCCGTTCGAGTTCATGCTCAATGCGCTGCGTCTGAACGCGGGATTTCCACTGGCGGATTTTGCCGCGCGCACCGGCATCGCGCTGGCCGATATCGAGCCCGAGCTCAATCAGGCCAGGACCCGTGGCTGGATCCAGGTCGAGTGCGAGCACATGCGCGCAAGCGATTTGGGGCGGCGTTTCTTGAACGACGTGATCGCTTCTTTTCTGCCCGCGCCGCGATCGATTCCCGTCCTCGTACACAGCGGGCCGCCCCATGATTGAAAGCGTATCCATCCACTGTCCGTATTGCGGCGAAAGTTACGAAACCACGGTGGATCTGTCCGCCGGTTCGCAGCGCTATGTCGAAGACTGCGCCGTCTGTTGCCGGCCGATCGAGATCGCGCTGCGCGTCGACGACGACGGCGAGCTGCAGGAGATTTCCACAACGACTGATCGCGACTGAAGCGCTTGCGTCGCCACCGAGCCACCCCTACACTGCGCCGCGTCGCAGGTGCCTCGGGTGAATATTCATCCAGGTGAAACGGGAAGCCGGTGCGAGTAGTCAAAAACGATCATCCGTGATTGCACTACTCAATTCTGGCGCTGCCCCCGCAACGGTAAGCAAGTTCCATCCGATCTTTTGTGCCACTGCGTGGATACGCGGGAAGGCGATCGGACTGGCGTCCACGACGTCGCTTGCAAGCCCGGAGACCGGCCTGCGGCTCGTGGTTTGCAGCAATGCAGCCACCTAGCTCAAGACGTTGCGGCGGGCGACGATCGGGCCGCCGTGCAGTCCGCCTGCCACCGCGCTTCCGATCCGACTTCTCCGCACGCCTTGCCATCAATCGCGGGTGAGCGTACGGAGTTTACAATGTTGCAGAAGTCCTTTTTATCTATTTCATCGTTTCTTGATGGTCCGAAAAAGTTCGTCCTGGACTATTTCAGACGCGCCGAGTCCGGTACGGCCCCGGACTCGGCTACGTCGACTCAATCGCTTGTGCGATTGAGTCGCGAGCGGGTCCTCCTGACCCGCGGAAACTCTGAACTCGTTCGGAATTCCCCTATTTGCGCGCTGGCCATCTGCATAAGCCTCGGGCTTGCGGCAAATGCGCGTGCGCAAGATGCCGCATTGCAGCCAACCGTCGAAGTCACCGGGTCGCGCGTGGCTGAAACCGTCGCTGCAAGCCTTGCCGACGTCAGCGTGATCACACGTGCCGACATCGACGCGAGCGCCGCGCCGGACCTGATCGAGATCCTGCGCCTGCAGGCCGGCATCGACATCGTTCGCAGCGGCGGTGGCGGCGAACAAACCAGCGTGTTCCTGCGCGGCACCAATTCCAATCATGTGCTGGTGCTGATCGACGGCGTCCGCGTGGCGTCGCCGAACACCGGCGCATTCGCTTTCGAAAACCTGCCGCTGGATGCGGTCGAGCGCATCGAGATCGTGCGCGGTCCACGTGCCAGCTACTGGGGTTCCGATGCGATCGGTGGCGTGATCCAGATCTTCACGCGCAGACTCGACTCGGCGCATCTGGCGGCGAGCTATGGCAGCTACCGGAGCGCCGACGGCAGCGCCGGCTTCGGCAACTGGTCGGAAGCCGGCGGCTTCAGCGTGCAACTCGGCGCGCGCCATGTCGGCGGTTTTTCCGCGACAAATCCGGGGATCTGCAACGGCCCGAACGATCCATATTGCATCTACAACCCCGATGACGACAGCATGCACAATCACAACGTCGTCGCGCAGGGCGCTTACAAGCTGGGCGCGCAGACGCTTTCGGCGAGCCTGTTCCGCAGCGAGGGCGGCGTGGATTTCGATCAGGGCCACTCGCGCACGCTGGATCAGGCCGCGGGAATCAATCTGGAAGGCGCGCTCGGCGATTCCTGGAAGCATCGCCTGAGCATCGGCACGTCGCGCGAAGACCTGGACACGCCCGCATTTTCCAGCGCCTATCGTTCGACCCGCGAACAGGTGTCCTGGGCCAACGATGTGACTTTGTCCACAACGCAGCATCTGGTCGCCGGCATCGACTATGTGCATGACCGTGGCATCAGCATCGACTTTTCCGGCTTCGGTGCGCCGTATGATGTTTCGCGTGACAACAGCGGTGCATTTGGCGGCTGGCGTGTACAGGACGGCGCGCTCGATGGCGAAGTCGCTGGCCGTTACGATCACTACGACGCGTTCGGCAGCGCGTTTTCCGGTTCCGCGGCGTTGGGCTGGCGACCGGCCGACGATCTGCGCCTGAGCGCCAGCTTCGGCACCGCATTTCGCGCACCCAATCTCAACGAGTTGTTCTCGCCCGGTTACGGTGGCTACTACGCAGGCAACCCTCAGCTGGACCCGGAGCGCTCGCGCACCGCCGAGATCGGGCTCGTCTGGCGCATAGACGCCGCCAACCAATTCAAAGCGCGGGCGTTTTCCACGCGCGTGCACGACCTGATCGATTTTTCCGGCGGCAGCACGTTCCAGGCGATCAATGTCGACCGTGCGGCGATCGACGGCGTCGAGGTGACCCATGCCTGGCGTTCGGATGCGTGGTCGCTTTCGAGCAACGCGACGCTGCAAAATCCGCGCAACCAGGACAGCCGCTCGCAACTGCTGCGGCGGCCGAAACAGAAACTCACCAGTGTCCTGGAGCGCAGCGTCGGCGAGCGCGGTCGTGCCGGCATCGAGTTTGTCGCCAGTGGCAAGCGCGAGGATGTCGGCAGCGTGACCCTGCCCGGCTACGCCCTGGTCAATCTGCGTGCAAATTACGCGTTGAGCCCGACCTGGCGCGTCGGTTTTCGCCTTGAAAATGTCTTGGATCGCAATTACGAATTGGCTCACGGGTACAACACCCCTGGCCGGTCCGGTTACATCCAGATCGCCTGGGAACCGCGCTAGAACGCCATTTTCCGACCTCTGCCACGCGCAACCAGAACTTCTCTGGCTGCGCGCACGCCGCAGGCATAGAATCTGCTAGGGGGAAGGCGGGTGACGGGGAGTGACATGATTCAGGCCATAGGCGGCGCGGGGTCCAAGCCGGATGAGCGCGAAACAGCGCTCATTTCGCTATCTAGTCGGACGGATCTTTCGCCACGCGTACGAAATCTGCTCGAAGGTGTGCTGTCGCTGTGCTCCAGCGGGCTTGAGCGCGCGCTGGTAACCACGCTCAACGAGCTGGAAATGCAGCTGTTCAAGCTGGCCGAACAGGGCCGCAGCAACGAACAGCAGCAGCGCTGCTTTGAGACCCTGCGCGAAATCAAGCGCGGGCGCGCCGACGTCGCGCCACGCTACATGCTGGCGATCGAGGATCTGCTCGCCACGTTTGACCGGCCGCGAACTCCTGTCGATGCGCCGGAAAAACGGCGGCCCGGCGCAGCCGTCAAAGAAGAGTTGTCGCTGATCACGACCAGCGATCTGGAAGAATCCCTCGCGCTGCAGGAATTCGCCGCCAAGACCGACATCCGTCAGGCCCAAGCACTATTCGCGCTCGGCCACCGCTTTGGCGTACTCGCGGGCGCGCCGACATTCGATGCCGAGCATCTGCCGATCGGCCCCGCGCACCTGGCTCAGGCATTGCGCCGCGCCGCGGCATGCCTGGGCATTACCGCGGATCACCGCGTCCTGCTCTACCGCACTTTCGACCGCATGACGATGGGAGCGATCGGCGCGTTTTACGAAGCTGTCAACACGTATCTGATCGATCAACGCATCCTGCGTCATCTGCGCGCACAGGCGCCGCGGGTGAAAGGCAATCAGGGCGCCGCCTCCGCCGCTGACGCTGGTCAGGACGCGGAACAAACCGCCGACAACGAATCTCAGCAGCCCGGCCATGCGCCCGCACCGAACCCGGGTGCCGGCGCCCTCCGCGGCGGCTACGCACCGCCGCGCGCTCCACAGAATCAGGCTGGGCAGCAACATCAAGCCACACCGAGGCACCCCGGTCAGTATGCCCAGCATTCGTCTACGCCACGCCCGGGCGAAGTACCGAACTGGAGTGGCGCGCCATCCCATTCGGCTCCGCCCGACGAACGCGATTCGGAATTGTTCACTACCCTGCGGGAATTGCTGGCCGGACGCCGACATGCGCTGGGTGTCAGTACCACTTCGGTGTCCGATGGATATGTGCCCAGCGGCGAAGACGTGCAGTCGGTGCTCGGCGCGCTGCAGTCCAAGCCGATCTCGCCAATGATGATGGGCGGCAAGGTGGTGCAGCGTTCGGTCGGGCACCTGAAACAGGATTTGCTCGCGCATCTGCGCCAGCTTGCACCGGACGGCCACGCACCGCAGCTGGCCGAGGAAGATTCCGACACGATCGACCTGGTCGGCATGCTGTTCGACTACATCACCAAGAATGTGCGTCCGGACGGCAGCACGCAGTCGCTGATGACCAAGCTGCAGGTGCCGTTGTTGCGCGTGGCGCTGCGCGACAAGAGTTTCTTCACCCGGCGTACGCATCCGGCGCGGCAACTGCTCAATGCGATCGCGGAAACCGGAACCCACTGGATCGATGACAGCGAAGGTCCGGCCGACCGCGCCCTGGTCGACAAGATGCAGGTCGTGGTCGATCGCGTCACCCAGGAGTTCGACGGCAACCTGGGCCTGATGGAGGAAATGTGCACCGGCCTGTCGCAGCATATGCATACGCTGGCGCGCAAGGCCGAAGTCACTGAACGGCGCCATGTGGATGCCGCGCGCGGCCGCGAAAAACTCGCGGTTGCACGCCAACGCGCCAGCGACGCAATCGGCGCACGCATCACCGCTGCTCGCCCCGGCAAGCTGGTACGCACGATTCTGGAACAGGCTTGGACCGATGTGCTCGCGCTGACCTTGCTGCGCCAGGGCGAGAACAGCGACATGTACAAAAAGCGCCTGGCCGTGGCCGATCAACTGCTCGCTGCCAGTCCCGGCCGCGATGGCAACGCAAAACCGCCGATCGCGCTGCGCGAAGAAATTGAAACGGGCCTGGACCAGGTCGGTTACCACAAGGACGACATCCAGGCCGTGGTCAAGCGCCTGTTCGTTCCGGAGCAGGCCGCGAATGAGGAAAACCCTGACTCGAACACTGAAATCGCGATAAAGCTCAAGAGCAAGGCGCGATTGGGCGACGACGGCAGCGATGCGCAGCCCAGCCCGGTAGTGGGCAAGCGCAAGACCGTGGTCGAGCCGGATAGCGAACAAGGGAAAATGCTCGCTCGGCTCAAGACACTGCCGTTCGGTACCTGGTTTGAATTCCGCACCAATCAGCAGGGTGACAAGGTGCGGCGCAAGCTTGCCTGGTTTTCGACCCTTACCGGCCGTTGCCTGTTCGTCAATCAGCGCGGTGTGCGTACCGACGAGAAAACCCTGGAGCAACTGGCACTGGATCTCGTCAGCGGCCAGGCAAGTATCGTGGAGCCGGAAGAAGAATCACTGGTCGATCGCGCCTGGAAGGCGATCGTCAGCTCACTGAAAAACCTCGTTGGTCGCGATCCCGTGCCGGTACCGGCATGAACCGATCAACCATTGAAAGCGAATCGCCATCATGAACGAACACCGCCGATCCCAACGCAAGCGCGCCCATCACGCAATCCAGGTCGCCAATGCGATCACCGGACAGCAGATTGGCCACGTCGGCAATCTTTCCACGGACGGCATGCTGCTCATCAGCAGCCGGCGCCTGCCGGAAGACGCGCTGTTCCAGTTCACCTTTCATCTTCCCAGCGGCGCCACAGCGCAGATGCACCAGCTGGAAGTGGGCATGCACGAACAGTGGTGCGAAACGGCGAACGTGCCCGGACAGTTCTGGTCGGGTTTCCGCATCATCGATATCAGCCCGGAGGATTACAACGTCCTTTATGATTGGGTGATGAGCCCCGGCGGGCAGTTTGATTGAGAATTGGCGCTTGCAACACGTCCTGTCGAAGACCTTGCTGTTGGCTTCTCTGATCGCTACAAGCACACACGCCATGCCGGCGCAGAAGGGGCCGCGGCATATCAGCAATCGCGAACTGCGCATGGAAAAACATGGCCGCGTTGTTGATGCGGACACTGGCGCGGGAATTTCCGACGTCAAGCTGATCGTGAGTTGGCGGACGTCGTCGACCGGCCTTTCAGGTTTGTACGGCGGCGGCACATGGTGCGATTTGCAGAAGATTGTCACGACCAATGCCGCAGGAAATTATACGATTCCCGATGTATCTAGTGAGCTAGATATCTCCGATCGAGGCACGCACGGCGGATTCACGCCAATGGGCTGGTTGAGCACGAAGCACGATGCCGACTGGATAATGATCGCATTCAAGCCCGGCTATGTTCGTCTCGATGACATGAAGATATTCAGGCGTGTACAGGCGAACTGGAGCGAAATCTATTTTGACTGGCCAACTACGCCCGACGTCGCCATCTCTATTGGCAAATTTAGTGTCCAACCCATTGCGATGCGCAAATCCGACCTGGAGCTGACCGACAATTGGCAATATGACGCTTGGGTTCTAAGCGGGACCAAGTGCAGCGACCGGATGGCACACAACATCAGTCGACCGGAATTGTCGGAGATTGCTGAAGAGATGATTTCGATTGTGCGCCCAATACCCTGCACTCTTCCCGCTCCTCAGGTATTGAGTCCGGCGGCGTTCGGAGCGTTTGCACGACTGAGTCATCCTGGGCCGTTCGACCTCAAGTTTTTAGAGACAATAAAAGCTCTGAACGGGGACAAGAATCCTTCCCGATTCGATCCGACCGAACGGATCAATGCGACTGCAGGAACAGTTTGTCGCGCACTAAATGCAGAAAAAAAATAGGGTGGTTAGACCGTTGGCAGCGGCACGCTAACGACGTCGCGCGCGCAATCGCATCTTGCGGCACAATAGGCGCATCCACTGTGAGCGCCGTCCATGTCCGATCTGCTGGCCAAACTCTACCCCGAACATCTGCAAACTTTGCAGCGCCGCGCCGATACCGCGCTGGCGCGCGGCGGTTTCGACCACCTGCTCATTGCGGCCGGCACGCCGAGCTATCAGTTTCTTGATGACCGCCCGTACCCGTTTGCGGTCAATCCGCATTTCAAGCACTGGCTGCCGCTGACGAAGACGCCGGGTTCCTGGCTTTTGCACACGCCGGGGAACAAGCCCAAGGTGATTTACCTGCAGCCACGCGACTACTGGCATGTCGTGCCGGACGCGCCCGCTGGGTATTGGGTCGAGCATTGCGACATCGTGATTATTCGAGAACCTGACGAGGCGTTGGCGCATTTCCCCAAGGCGCTTGCGCGCTGCGCGATCCTCGGCGAAGACAACTCCGCGATCGGCGATGCGAAACCGAACAATCCATCTGCCGTGCTCAACTATCTGCACTATCACCGTGCGTTCAAGACCGATCACGAACTGGCGATGATGCGGGTCGCATCCAAACTCGGCGCGCGCGCGCATCGTGCTGCCGAAGCCGCGTTCCGCCGCGGCGAGTCCGAGTACGCGATCAACACGGCGTACCTCGGTGCTGTGCACGAAACGGAAAACGAGTTGCCCTACAGCAACATCATCGCGCTCAACCAGCACGGTGCGGTGCTGCACTATACGGATCTGAACCGCGCGCCGCCGACGCATGCGCAATCGTTCCTGATCGACGCCGGTGCGAATTTCCACGGCTATGCCAGTGACATCACACGCACGTATGCCGCGCCGGACGCCGGTGAATTCCAGGCCTTGATCGACGCCGTGGATAGTGCACAACGCAGCTTTGTGGAAAAAGTAACACCGGGACAGGACTACGCCGCGCTGCACATTCACGCCCATCACACGCTGGCCAGCATCCTCAAGGATCAGGATTTCATTCGCATGTCGGCGGAAAGCGCAGTCGAATCCGGCGTCTCCAGCGCGTTCTACCCGCATGGCTTGGGCCACATGATCGGCCTGCAGGTGCACGACGTCGGCGGATTCCAGAAAGACGAAACCGGCGGCACGATCGCCAAGCCGCCAGGCCATCCGTATCTGCGCCTCACGCGCACGCTTGAACCCCGCATGGTAACGACGATCGAACCGGGCATCTATTTCATCGATATGCTGCTTGCCGAAATCAAGAACAAGCCACAGACAAAAGATATTAATTGGGACAAAGTGGACAAGTTCCGGCGCTATGGCGGCATCCGCATCGAGGACGACGTGGTCTGCACCGAAGGCACGCCGGAAAACCTCACGCGCGACGCGTTCGCAGCTATCTGAATCAACCGCGCCGATGACCTCTTCCGGGCACAGTGCGGCATCATGGTTCGCGACACGCGCCGGGCGGCGCTATGGGATCGAGCTGGGATTGCTGCTGTTCGCGAAATTGATCCTGCTGGTCGCGTTGTATTTCCTGTTCATTGCACCGCAGCCACGGACGAATACGTCGCCCGATGCCGTACAGAGCCATCTGCTCGACACGAAAGCGGCTGCGGCTACCGGTAAATTCCCATGATCGACCCTGACGTCGTCACCCTGTCGCGCCTGCAGTTTGCGTTGACGGCGCTGTATCACTTCTTGTTTGTGCCGCTGACCCTGGGTCTGTCGTGGTTGCTGGCGATCATGGAATCGGTGTACGCCATGACCGGCCGCGAAATCTGGAAGCGCATGACCCAGTACTGGGCTGTGCTGTTCGGCATCAATTTCGCGATGGGTGTGGCCACCGGCGTGACCATGGAATTCCAGTTCGGCACGAACTGGGCGTACTACTCGCATTACGTCGGTGACGTGTTCGGCACGCCGCTGGCGCTGGAAGGATTGATGGCGTTCTTCCTCGAAGCGACGTTCATCGGCCTGTTCTTCTTCGGCTGGGATCGATTGAGCCGGGTCAAGCACCTGGCCGTGACATGGCTGCTCGCGCTCGGCACGAACCTGTCGGCCTTGTGGATTCTCATCGCCAACGGCTGGATGCAGTTTCCGGTCGGCGCGGAGTTCAATCTCGACACGATGCGCATGGAAGTGACCTCGTTCGCTGCGGTGATGTTCAATCCGGTTGCGCAGGCGAAATTCGTCCATACCGTCAGCGCCGGATATGTCCTCGGTTCGATGTTCGTGCTCTCGATCAGCGCTTGGCACCTGCTCAAGGGTCGCAACGTGGAGTTTGCCAAGCGCTCGATGACGGTCGCGGCGAGCTTCGGCCTGGCTTCGGCGTTGTCCGTGGTCGTGCTCGGCGACGAATCCGGCTACACGGTGTCGGAAAACCAGAAGATGAAACTCGCCGCAATCGAGGCGATGTGGGAGACCGAACCGGCGCCGGCGTCGTTCACTGTTTTCGGTTTTCCCGATGTGGAAAATCGTACGACGCATTTCGCCATCCGCATTCCGTGGGTGATGGGATTGATCGGCACGCGCTCGATCGATGGCGTACTCCCCGGCATCCATGAACTGGTCGACGAAGCCGAGCAGCGCATCGGCAAAGGTTTGCAAGCGTATGCCGCGATGCAACGCCTGCGTGTGGACCGCAACGATGCCGCCGCGCGCGCGGCGTTCGATGCGAACAAGGCGGACCTGGGTTACGCGTTGCTGCTCAAGCGCACGCTGGACGATCCGACCAAGGCGACGCACGCCGACCTGCAGCGCGCGGCGGCAAGCACGATTCCGAACGTGCCGGTGCTGTTCTGGTCGTTCCGCATCATGGTCGCCTGCGGCGTCTATTTCATCGCCCTGTTTGCCTATTCATTCTGGCTCGCAAGCAAGCGTCGGCTGGACGCGCGGCGCTGGTATCTGAAACTGGCGCTGTGGAGCTTGCCGCTGCCGTGGCTCGCGATTGAACTGGGCTGGATCGTAGCCGAGTACGGGCGCCAGCCGTGGGCGATCTCGGGCGTGCTGCCGACCGCCTTGGGAGTTTCTTCCGTTTCCGCCGGACAGGTGCTTTTCAGCATTATTGGATTTGTGGTTTTTTATACTGCCTTGGCGGTGGTTGATGCCGTATTGATGTTTCGCTATGCGCGCAAGGGTCCGGATGGGTTGGGGATGTGGCCACCCGCAGATGAACGCGCGCATGAGCGCGAGATTGATGTCGGAACCTGACGTGTATCTGGATTTTCATTTAGAGCAAAGCTTCCACTCCGCCTATGGCGGCGCGGGTAACTTTTCTTTACTCAGGGCATCCTGCCCTTCGCCGCTACGCGGCCAGCTTCGCTGTTCGCGCCGCTCCTGCGGCGCAGTGCCCGTGCAAAGAAAAGTCACCAAAAGAAAGCACGTGACCTGCGTCCCAGGAGGAGCTGCACGCAAGCTCAGAAAGCCCGCGCAGAAGGCATTTACGTGTTCGTCGATAAATTCTGGACGCATTCAAAGCTTCTTCTCTTGTGTAGCGCCTGTGTTGCTCGACGGCGGCGCCCCTTCTAGCGTCGGACTATTGGACCGGAAGTTTCGCGCCTGTGCAGTTTTGCAGAGCAGACCCTCCTGGGGCGCAACGCAACGTGCTTTCTTTCTTGGTGACTTCTTTCTTTACACGAGTAAAGAAAGAAGTTACCCGCTCCTGCGCAGCAGGAGTGGAAGCTCCCGGAAGGGGAGTGGAAGCTTTGCTTCGAACTGCCAGAATCCGGCCATCGCCGGAACCGTGAGCGAGAGGCTGCGCCATGTTTGACTATGCAACCCTGCGCGTCATCTGGTGGCTGATCCTCGGCGTGCTGCTGATCGGCTTTGCCGTAATGGACGGCTTCGACTTCGGTATTGCCGCGCTGATTCGCGTGCTCGGCCGCGACGACGCTGAGCGCCGCACCCTGCTGGAGACGGTCGAGCCGGTTTGGGAAGGCAACCAGGTCTGGTTCATCCTGGCCGGCGGCGCCACGTTTGCGGCGTGGCCGATGCTTTACGCGGTCGCGTTCTCCGGTCTGTACGTGGCCATGTTTGTGCTGCTGGCTGCGTTCATCCTGCGTCCGGTCGGATTCAGTTATCGCAACAAGTCCAAAAATCCACAATGGCGCAACGTCTGGGACTGGGTGCTGACCATCACCGGCACGGTACCGCCGCTGATCTTCGGCATCGCCTTCGGCAATCTGTTCCTCGGTGTGCCATTCCGCTTCGACGAGGAATTACGCATGACCTACGTCGGATCGTTCTTCGGGCTGCTGTCGCCTTTCGCGTTGCTGTGCGGCCTCGTCAGTCTGTCGATGATCCTGATGCATGGCGCGGCCTATGCGGCGATGAAGGCCGATATCGCGCTCGCTCGACGTTCGGCGCGCGTAGCTCAGTTGTTCGCATGGTTGTACATCGGCACGTACATGGCTGCTGGAATCTGGCTCTTGACCAGCATTCCAGGCTACGCCTTGTTTGGTGCGGGCGGAGCGAATGACCCATCAAACCCGCTGCACAAGCAAGTCTTGAGCGGTGGCACTTGGCTTGGCAATGGGCCGCTGACCCCCTGGCACACACTCGCGGCCCTCGCTGGCCTTGTCAGCGCGCTTGCAGCATCGCTCTTCGTACGCCGTTCCTGGCATCGATCAGCTTTTGTTGCCAGTTCGTTCGCCATTGCCGCCACGATTCTCTCGGCCGGCTTTGCCCTGTTTCCCTTCCTGCTGCCATCGAGCCTGGACCCGAACAGCAGCCTGACGATCTGGGATGCATCCAGCAGCAAGACAACGTTGGGACTGATGTTGCTCAGCACTGTGGTGCTGTTGCCGATCGTGCTGGCGTACACGGCGTGGGTGTATCGCGTTTTGCGCGGGCGCGTGAGTCTGGAACACGTGCGCCGTTCGCACGGCATGTATTGAGGAGATAAACGATGTGGTATTTCAGCTGGATCCTTGGCCTTGGCCTGGCCTGCGCGTTCGCGATTCTCAATGCCATGTGGTTCGAATTGAATGCGGACGAACAAGCCCGACGCCGCGGCGACGAAAACAATCTCCTGCATTGAGCGAACCTGATCCAAGACAATTTTTCCCGCCCCGGCTGCACCAAGCGCATAGCGCGTGCGATAATTTGCGACGAAGCAACGCCGCAATGGCGCTTGCTTCCACTGCAACGCCGCATTCCCCAGGAGATTCGCATGTTATCGCGCTTAATCGCGCCGGCCGCGCTGTTGCTGGCCGCCACTGCCACCGCTGCGACCGATCCAGCTACGACTGACCGCGCCGCATCAACCACGATTGCACCGGCAGCGTCGAAGGCCCGACACAATCCAAAAGTAGCGAAATCCGCTGGAAGCAAAGCTGCGCCGGCCAAATCACCCACACAACCCAAACCGCCAGCGCACGACCCGAAGGCCACACGCATCCTCGATGTCGCCGGTCTGGGAGAAGTCACGGTGTACGCACCCCAGGGCGAAGCGCGCGGACTGGCGTTGTTCGCATCCGGCGATGGTGGCTGGAATCTGGGCGTTTGGGACATGGCACAAACGGCTGCAAGCCTGGGTTACTGGGTCGCAGGCTTCAGCACGCCTGCGTTCCTTAAGTCGCTGGAATCCAATGACGATGAATGCAGCGACGCCGCGGGCTTGCTCGATAGTCTCGGCGACAAGGTGAAGACGCAGATGAAACTTCCGGCGAATTTTCATCCAGCGCTGATCGGCTATTCCTCCGGCGCGACCATCGCCTATGCCGCGCTCGCGCAGGCAGGCGACACGCGTTTTTCCGGCGCGATGACCCTGGGCTTCTGCCCGGACCTGATCATCCACAAGCCGTTCTGCAAGGGCGCCGGACTCACTGCAGGCAAGCAGACCAAATCGCCCTACAGCGCCATGTTCAACACGGTGCCTGCGGTGCATGCTCCGTGGATCGTCCTGCAAGGCGACATCGACCAGGTCTGCAGCCCGCCGGATACGGTGGCATTTGTGGACAAAGTAAAAAATGGAAAAGTGATCAACCTGCCGCACGTCGGCCACGGCTTCGGCGTGCCGCGAAACTGGGTG
Organism: Lysobacterales bacterium; assembly: GCA_038244165.1. Taxonomy (GTDB): domain Bacteria; phylum Pseudomonadota; class Gammaproteobacteria; order Xanthomonadales; family Rhodanobacteraceae; genus Rudaea. The sequence continues at coordinate 36,405 of JBBRTT010000022.1, forward strand.
CCGCAATATCGCCAGGGCCTGATCGATCTGCGTGATGCCGGCGTGTCGGCGCACGCGACACCCGTACCATGATGTGTCTGCGCTAAACTTAAATTCGGCCATGAACGATTCCAGCACAACGCGAACCCATGCGGGGCGCCAGATTTTTGCACGACTGCGCTGGATCGTGCCAAGCGCGTTCCTCGGACTGACTGCTTGGCTGCTGTGGCGCGGCGTCGGCGAGTTCAACCTGCCGGAAGTCCAGCGCACCCTGCTCGACGTGCCGACCCTGCCAGCGCTCGGCGTCGCCGCACTGGCGGCGGTGAGCGTTGTCTTCACCGGTTGCGTGGACCTGCTGATCGGGCGTTGGCTGCAATTGGGATTACGCGCCCGCGACTATCTGCGCCTGGCGTTCGTTGCCAATAGCCTGGCCAATACCTTGAACCTGTCCGGCGCGGTCGGCGCCGGCATCCGCCTGATGGGCCTGACGTCGCAGCGCGTGGAACTGCCGCGCGCGGCGGCGCTGATCGGCATGCAGGCGCTGTCGTTGCCGTTGGGCTTAAGTCTCCTCGTGGTACTGACCCTGGTCACCAGCTCGTTACCGATGACCAGCGGCACAGCGCAAAAGATCGCCGCTTTCGCGATCCTCGCCGCCGCCGCACTTTATCTACCTTTATACTTTTTCCTTACCACCCGGCGCGCGCTGATGCGCTGGCTGCCCGCCGAAATGGGCATGCCACCAGTACGGCTAAAGTTGCAGCTGACCCTGATCTCATTCGTCGACTGGATGCTCGCCGCGGCGACGCTGTATGCGTGCCTGTATCTGTCCGGCGCGCATGTAAAACCAGGCCTTCTGTTCGGCGCCTTTGCCGGCGCGACCACGCTCGGCCTGGTCAGTCTGGTGCCGGGGGGCTTGGGTGTTTTCGACGGCCTCATGTTGCTGGCCTTGACCGACGCCGGCTACGACCACGCACCGGTGGTCTCCGGCCTGGTGCTGTTCCGTATCGCGTACTACCTGTTGCCGCTGCTCGCCAGCCTGTATCTGGGCTCGGAGATGCTCAGCCAGCGCCTGCCTCTGGTCAATCGCCTGCGCAAGCGCCTGGCTGGCCATCCGTTGTTCGGCGTGCTCGGCTTGCCGGTGACCTTGCTCGCGGATTTGGGAACGCGCCTGCTGGCAGTGCTCACGTTCGGCGCCGGTGCACTGCAGCTGGCGTCTGCAGCGATGCCTTCCGTCAGCGAACACGTCGAAGTGGTGCGCGCCAACCTGCCGATCCTCGCCGTGGAAAGCTCGAACTGGTTCAGCATCGTGTCCGGCGTTCTGTTGCTGGGTCTTGCGCGTGGCATCGACGGCCGGCTGCGTCTGGCCTATCGCGTGGCACAATGGCTGCTGCTGCTCAGCGCGGGATTGGCCGTCACCAAGGGCTTGCATTTCGGCGAAGCACTGTTCCTGCTCGCGGTCGCCGCCTTGCTGCGCACGCGTAAACGCGCGTTCACCCGCCGCGCGATGACGCTGACCTCAGCGACCACGCTCGGCTGGTATGCCGGATTGCTCATTTGTGTACTTGTATTCTTTGCCGTCGGCGTCGCACAGGTGCTCGGCGACGATTCGTTCGACCTGTTCTATATCGGCTTCGGCGAGCACACCTCGCGCATCGGCCGCGGCCTGGCGGCGGCGGCGCTCGGCCTGGTGATCTATCTCATCTGGCAGGTTTTTGCGGTCAAGCGCCCACAACTGGTGTTGCCGGATCACGCAGAACTCGAACGCGCACGCGCGCTATATCAGGCGCACGGTGGCGGCGAGTTCGCGCACTTGACCCTGATGGGCGACAAACACCTGTTCTGGGCTGCCGATCATCAGGCCGTGATTGCCTACGGCAGCATCCGCGATCGCCTGGTCGCGCTTGGCGCGCCTTGCGGCACCGACGCCGGCATCGATCGCGCGATTCTGGACTTCCGACATTTCGCCGATGCGCAGGATCGAGTGCCAGTGTTCTACGAAGTGCTCGAACCGGATCTGTCGCGCTTCCACGATCATGGCTTCGATCTGTTCAAGCTCGGCGAGCTGGCGCTGGTCCGGCTGGAGGACTTTTCCCTGGCCGGCAAGCGCTGGGAAGATTTGCGCCAGGCGACCAATCGCGCGCTGAAGGAAAAGTTAACTTTTTCACTTGTATACCCGCCGTTCGATACTGCACTGGTCAACGATCTGGAGCGCGTTTCCGACGCCTGGCTCGCGGACAAGGGCGGCACCGAAAAAGGTTTTTCGCTGGGCCGTTTCGATCCGGCGTATTTCGCCTGGAGCCCGCTCGGCCTGGTCCATCGCGACGGCGAATTGATCGCGTTCGCCAATGTGCTTCCTCCTTATGGTGCGGCCGGACATGCCAGCGTGGACCTGATGCGCCATGTGCCGAACACACCGCGCAGCACGATGGATTTCCTGTTCGCCAAGGTGATGCTGTGGGCGCAGGAACAGGGCTACACGATCTTCAGCCTCGGCATGGCACCGCTGTCGCGCGTCGGCGACAACCAGTTCGCGCGCGTCAACGAGCGTCTGGCCGCGATCGCTTTCCAGTACGGCAATCGCTTCTACAACTATCAGGGCGTGCGCAAGTACAAGGACAAATTCAAACCCGAATGGGTCGGCTCGTACCTGGCCTATCCGCGCGGCACCTGGGTGCCGGGGCTGCTGATCGACATCGCGGCACTGGTGTCGGGCGGTTATCGACGGTTTCTGATCGGCTGACATGCGCCCGTCGATCCCAAGCAAGGCTGGCGTTCTGCACGTACTGCTCGTCCTGTTCGCCGCATGCGCCGCGCATGCGCAGGACGTGCACTGGTATTCCCTCGCCGTGGACGGCGTCCGCACGGGTTTCGTGCGCGGTGAACGCACCGCGGCGGCGGACACGATCGTCGAAAGCGAAACCGTGACCTTGTTCGTGCGCGAGCTCGGCCGCACCGCTCGCGTGCAGCGCAACATCGTCTTCCGCCACGACAGCGCCGGCAACGCACTGGGCTTCGACTACGAGCTGAACTCCGGCATGGCGCGCGAGGCATGGCACGGGGCATTCGAACACGGAAGCCTGCACATCCATCCAGCGGCGGCGCACGCTGCCGACACAAGTCCGGAGCTGCCGGCGGAAGTGTCTTTCACCCCGGACCGGAGTGCGCGCTTCGAGGCCTTGTGGAAAGGGCAACAAACATCGGTCGACGTCGTTGCGTTCGATCCGCAACGCCGTTCCGCCGGCCTGCTGCGCGCGCGAGTCGTAGCGGACGACGATACAGGTCGCCACGTACGCGTCACTGTGGGTGCCGACGCCGACGTCTCCGGCGAAGACATCTGGTTCGACGCCCGCGGCAATTTGGTGCGCGCCGAGGAACAGTCGTCGTTCGGTGCGCTCACGTGGACGCCGTGCGTGCGCGACTGCGACAGCCGTGTCGAGGCGCCGATAGATTTCATGGGCCGCTTGGTCGTGCGTTCGCCAGTGCGTATTCCCGGCTGGTTCAAGCATCGCACACTGCGCTACGTGATTTCGCGCAGCGACGGTGTGCGTCCGATCGTCGCACAGACGTTCGAACAGGCGGCCGCATTCGACGCGACCCACGCGGTCGTTACCATCTGCGCGGATTGCGGCAGCGAGGCGCCACCGTCGGAGCAAACACTGGCGCACCATCTCGAAGCCAATGCCTGGGTGCGCAGCGATGCGGCGGAGATCCGTCATCTTGCGCTCAATACGGTGATGCGCGGAGCCGGCGTCGATTTCCGCATGCGCAAACTCGTGCGCCTGGTGAAGCTGCGCATGCGCGGCACCAATGATTTCCTCGGCTACACCGACGCGCTCACCGCGCTGCACACCGGCAGCGGCGACTGCACGGAATTCGCGGTGCTGCTCGCCGCTTTCGCGCGCGCGCAGGGCATTCCGACCCGCATTGTCGCCGGCCTCGCCTACTCGGATCGCTTCAGCGGCAAGAAGGACGTGTTCAGCCCGCACGTCTGGGTGCAGGCGTGGGAGGGTACGCGCTGGCGCACTTACGATGCGGCGCTGGATGGTTTCGATGCCACGCACATCGCGCTCGCCGTCGGCAACGGCGAGCCCGATGTTGTCAATCGCACGATCGCGCAGCTGCCGTTGTTGCGCATCGAAAAAGCCGGCGTCGTGCGCGACCGCTAGGCGCAGATCACTTTTACGCGGCGTTCACTTGCAGGCGCCGTTCACTTACTCAGATTGGTCTCGGCCGGCGACGTCGGCAGCCACTGCGCTGCGTCGATTTCGTCGATCTGCGGCCGCGCCGGAACGTGCGCTTCGCTTACGTCCATTGGCACCGCTCTGGCCGCGTCAATCGCTCCGCCCGGGACGACGATGGTTTCGAGCATCTGGGCCCTGGCATTTGGATCGATGTGCGACCCTGTCGTGGGGCGAACCATTGCGTCCTGTGCGGCCGCGGGAAGCGCCATCATGCCTAAGCCCAGTGCTGCCGCTGTGGCAAGTATGCGAGTGATTGTGAGAGCACGTGTCATCTTAAACCTCCAGTTCGAAGATGGGATCAACGTTGACGCACCATCGACATTGGGTCGATGGATGTACGACGACGGGCAAATGCCGGATCGCCGCATGGCGGAAAGCATCCGCCTACCAGCGCAGCTGGTCAAGCGGCAAACCAATGATCGATCTGCTGGCTTCAGACGGATACCGGCGTTTTTTGATCGGCCCAACGATTCTGTTTCACGCGAAGCGTGAAAAATCTTAGTGCGCCGCTTCAGGCAAAGCCGCCGCGATCGCCGCGCCGAGCTTGTTGTAGTCACCGTTGTAATGATGCCCTCCCGGCAGCAGCAACTGCCGCACGTTGGGCTTGCCGACCAGGGTCTGGCAGAAGCTCTCGGCGCCTTCTTCGTCGCCATGCACACAGATCACCGGAACTCTCGCCTTCGCTATTTCCGGCGCGATGGGAATCGCGCCTTCGTGCTCGGCCGCACCAAACCAGTCGCCGACCTTGACCTCGAACACGGCTTCGGGATCGGGTGAAATCAATACCTGTGCAGCGACCCGCGCGCGCGCCGCATCGGGCAGGCGATTGATCACCACCGGTGCAAGAGCTGCACCGAACGAATAGCCGATCACGACGAAATCCGCGTCCGCATGTTGTGCGCCATAGTGGCCGATGATGCGGGTCAGCGCGTCGGCCGCCTCTTCGGGCTTGCGCGTCTGCCAGAAAAATTTCAGTGTGTTCAGACCGACGACGGCGATGCCGCGTTTGGACAATTGCTCGGCGATGGCAACGTCCAGCCCGGCCCAGCCGCCGTCGCCAGTAAGGATGACGCCGATGCGATTGGCGAACGCGCCTTGCGCGGCCACTTCGACCAGTGGCAGATCGGCGACATCTTCGGGCAGGCTTGGCGCGCTGATCACCGGCTCGCTGAAGCGTGCCAGATCCACAGCGAGTTCTGCGCCGGCGTCGCTCGCCGAGCGCGACAACTTCAATTTGGTCTCGAGTCTGGCCAATGCACCGTTGCGCGTCGCCCCTGGCGCGAACGGCTGGGGCAACCAGGAATTGGGCAGCCGGGTTACCGGCACGATGCGGAATTGGCCGTTGCCATCAGCTGCAGTCTCAACACCTGAATCGCCCTTGCACAAGGGCTTGGCCAGACGCAGGGAAAAATCCCAGCCGAGCGTGAGCAACCCGGCAAAGGTTCCCTGCGGCGCCTGCGCATCAACCGCATAGGCAAAGGTCGCGCCGGCGCCATCGCCGACCAAAAGTGGATAAGTAAACTTTGTCAGTTTCTGGTTGCGTTGCATCCAGTCGCTCATTTCCTCCAGATGCGCGGCCGGAAACGAGCACTTGTCGTCGATTGATTCCATCTGCTGCAGGTATGCCGGCAGGTCAACACCGAATACCAGCGCGCCGTCGGCGGAAAGTGCCACGGCCAGCGATTCGGCGCGCGCGTTCCAGCCGCCAGCGTCGGAAATCAGCACGACGGTACGTTTGATCTGTCCAGGCGGAGTCGCCGTATGCACGTTGCCGAACAATCCGAAGTGGATCGGTTGGGTTGCTGCGGCGCATATCTGCGCGCAAAGCACCAGCGTGAGTGAAGACCACATCCTGCGCATGACGAGTTCTTCCGTGACCTTACTTTCTTGCAGCCGCCATTAGCGCTTCGATTTCGTCAGGATCGTTCGGCGCCGCCGCGGTGATGACCTCGGGTTCTGTGCGCGTGACGACCACATCGTCTTCGATGCGGATGCCGATGCCGCGCCACTTTGCGGCGACGCCTTTGGCATCCGGCGCGATGTAGATGCCGGGTTCGACAGTGACGACCATGCCGGGTTCCAGTTCGCGGTCTTCGCCATCGACGCGGTAGTCGCCGACATCGTGCACATCGAGTCCGAGCCAATGCCCGGTCTTGTGCATGTAGAAGCGGCGATAGGTGTGCTCGCGGATATTCTTGTCAACGCTGCCCTTGAGCAAGCCGAGCTTGATCAGGCCCGCCGTGATAACGCGCACCGCAGCATCGTGATATGCACCGAATGGACGCCCCGGTCGGATCTGCGCAATTGCCGCGCGCTGCGCCGCGAGCACCAGTTCGTACAGCGCACGCTGCTCGGGCGAATACTTGCCATTGACCGGAAACGTGCGGGTGATGTCGGAGGCGTAGCACTGATATTCGGCGCCGGCGTCGATCAGGAGCAAGTCGCCATCCTTGAGCACGGCGTTGTTTGCGCGGTAGTGCAGCACGCAGCCGTTGGCGCCGCCGCCGACGATCGGTTCGTACGACGGCACCGCGCCGTTGCGCCGAAACGTGTGCTGCAGTTCCGCCTCGACCTCGTGCTCGTTCATGCCGGGCCGCACCGCGCGCATCGCGCGCACGTGCGCATCCGTCGCGATCTTCGCCGCGCGGCGCATGACCCGCAGCTCATCGCGCGTCTTGTACAAACGCAAATCGTGGAGAATATGGCCAAGCGCGACGAATTCGTGCGGAGCGCGCGCGCCGCGCCTGACCTGACCGCGCACGCGGTTGACCCAGCCGATCAGTTCGACGTCGAATTCGGCAGTGCGGCCAAAGTGGTAATAGACGCGCGAACGGCCTTCGATCATGCCCGGCAGAATGTCGTCAATGTCGCCGATCGGAAAGGCATCATCCATGCCGTAGTCGCGCACTGCGCCTTCCTGGCCCGCGCGCGCGCCGTCCCAAGCCTCGCGTTCCGGATCGCGCTCGCGGCAAAACATGATGACCTCCCCATGCTCGCGTCCAGGGATCAGCGCAAGCACCGCCTCGGGTTCAGGGAAACCGCTCAAGTAGTGAAAATCGCTGTCCTGCCGATACGGATAATGGCTGTCGTTGTTGCGCAGGCGTTCCGGCGCCGCTGGCACGATGCAGATCGCGTCGTCGCCAATGATGCGCATCAGTTGTTTGCGGCGACGGACGAATTCCTTTCGATCGATCATCAGAAATAGCTAGCCATCTTCAATGCAATGTAGCCCCCACCCGCGGCGCCGAGACGATTTCAGCGTGCAATAGCAGCACGCCAACGCGGATGAATTCGATCACTTCGGTCAATGCGGTTTCGTCTTCTTCGCCATCGGCATATTCGAAGCGGGTTCCGGCAATCGTACCGAAATCCTTGAGGATCTCGGCCGCATCGGCCGAAAGCCCCTGCTGCTGCGATATACCGGCCAGACCCAGCCCGCCGAGGAAGCCGCGACACCACTCGACCAGAGCATCCGCGCGCCGATCCAGCGCAGCATCTGCAGGCGGCAACAACGGTTCAAATCCCAACGCCGGGTCGTCGAACCATGCCGCGCATTGGTCATAAAGATTGGTCAACGCCGCGTTGGGAATTTCCGCGACGGTGTGGTCCGGATCCAGTTCCAAGGCGGAGAGCCAGCCGCGCGAATCCGCCACCCCGCCGCCACACAGGTAACCGGTGAGCGACCCATGCAAATCGCTTGGCCCGATGCCGAAACGCAGCACATCAAGCAACTCCCCGAGCTCGCTATGGGTGACCGGTGAAGCCGTATTGGTGAGACGTCGCATCCGCATTGACGCATTCTAGCAGCGGCGGCCCTCGCCGCCGAGGGCAAAATGCCGCTGCGCTTGTTGCCGGAATGTGTCCCGGCACCTAGACTGCGGACAGGGGACGACCATATCATCGAGCATGCCAAATCTTTCGGCGCGCCCAGCTAGAGCAAGACTCCCAGCCGGACGTTGCTTGCCGCTGCTGTGCGCGCTCTTGTGCCTGCTATCCGCCGGCGCGTCGCACCCCGCTGAGCGGCGCTACTACTTTGACGATATCGGCAGCGAGAACGGACTCGCGCAACATACGGTCAATGCGTTCCTTCAGGATAGTGCCGGCTACGTCTGGATCGCGACGCAAAGTGGTCTGCACCAATATGACGGCTACCGCTTTGCTCTGTTCAAGCACGACGTCGACGATCCCGGCAGCATGCCTGACAGTTTCGTCACCGCACTGGCGCAGGACAATCGTGGGCGTCTGTGGCTGGGCGGCAATACCCGCGGCCTTGCGGCCATGGATCCCGCCACCGGCAAGGTGATCCCCAACGCACAGATTGCCGGCCTGGATGCGCAACCACGCAATGCCATCAGCGCCCTGCTGTTCGACCCCAAACGCGGATTGTGGATCGGCACCGCCGCGGGGATCGAGCTGATGGATACCGAAACCGCGGCGCGGCGCCAGATATTCCGTTTCCCGGCAACCGGGGGAACCGCGACGCGCGTGCATCGCTTCGCGCTCGCGGCCGACGGCACGCTGTGGAGCGCAACCACCGCCGGCCTGCTGCGCGTATTGCCCGCAGCCGATGTGGCCAGCACCGTCGCCGCGCGCGAGCTGACGGCCGTGCGCAGCCTGCTGGTCGGCGCCGATGCCACGCTCTATGCGGGCGGCGAAGGTGGTCTGTACCGGGTTGATCCCGCTCGCGATGCGGCCGAGCGCATCTGGCCCAAGCCCGATCAGCGCGCGGATGCGGCAACTGTTCACGCCTTGGCTCAGGATCACCAGGGCCGTTTGTGGTTGGCGGTCTATGGCGCGGGCCTGACGATTTACGATCCGGCCAACGGCAGCAGCCAGACGCTGCGTCATGACGCCGGCATGCCCGGATCACTCCCTGACGATTTCACCACGGAACTGACCATTGACCGCTCCGGGCTGCTCTGGGTCGGCGGCGAGATTGCCGGCGCGGCGACGACGGATCCGGATGGTGCGCAGTTCCGCTATGTGATGGATCCGGCGCCTGGCCATAACCAGATGACGAATACCATCCGGGCGATCTGGGAAGACAGCAACGCGCGCTTGTGGCTGGGTACCGATGGCGACGGACTGCGCCGCTACGATCCGGCGCAGGACACATTCGAATCGTTCAACGACGCCTTCAAAGGCGCGCCCGTGCGCCCGGGCGGCGACCCGATGTGGCGTATCGGCGCCATCGCCGGGGCGGGCGGCAACAAGCTCTGGGTCGCTACCAACCAGGGCGCGTTCCTGCTCGATACGGACACGCGCAAGACCACCGCGCTGCCGGTAGACCCCGATAACGGCAATGGTCTGCCGGGCAGCGTGGTGCGCACCATGCTCATCGCGCACGATGGCAGCCTCTGGTTCGGCACCTATGGCAACGGTCTGGCGCACTGGTGGCCGCCGACAGCCTCCTTGCCCGCGGCGGCACCGGCGTCGCGCTGGGAAGTGTTTCGCCACCGCGCCGGGGAACCGGACAGTCTTGCGCATGATCGCGTGCTCTCGCTGGGAGAGGATGCAGATGGACGCATGTGGATCGGCACGCTGGATGGACTCAGCAGCTATGACCCGGGCAAGCGCCGCATGCGCAGTTTCCGCCACGACCCCGCCGACCCGCATTCGCTGGCCGACAATCTGGTGCGGGCCATTCTGCAAAGTGGCGACGGCGCACTCTGGCTCGGCACCCATAGCGGCCTGGATCGCGTGGATGTTCCGAGCAAGGAAAATGTAAACTTTGTGCACTATTCCACAAAGGATGGTCTGCCCAGTGCAACGATCTATGGCATCCTGGAGGACCGCCATCACAACTTGTGGCTGAGCACAAATCGCGGCATCGCCCGCTTCGATCGCGCGTTGGGAACCTTCCGCGCGTTCTCGCTCAAGGACGGCCTGCAGGGACTGGAATTCAACGCGCCTTCCGGCTTCATGCGCGCCAACGGCGAGATGGTCTTTGGCGGCATCCACGGCATCAACCTGTTCGACCCGGAAGTCATCCGGCATGACAACTACGCGGCGCCGGTGGTGATCACCGGTACCCAGATCGGCAGTACACCGGGTCTACAACGCGTGACGGCCGACGTATTGACGATGTCACAGGCACAACGCCTGGTGCGTTTCGAGTTCGCGGCACTGGACTACGCGGCACCGGAGCAAAACCAGTTCATCTATCGATTGCAGGGCTTCGATGAAGACTGGATCAAGGCCGGCACGCGTCACGATGCCACGTATACCAACCTGCCGGCCGGGGATTATGTCTTCGAGGTTCGTGCCAGCAATCACGATGGCGTCTGGAACGACGAAGGCACGCGCCTGCGCCTGAGCGTGACGCCGCCATGGTGGGCAAGCCGCGGGATGCAGGCATTGTATGTGGCGACAGCGGCTTTGCTGCTCTGGCTCGGCTGGCTGGCGTACCGCAACCGGCATGAACGCGAGAAGCTGCATCATGAGCAGTTGCGCCAGCGCGAAGATCGGCTGCGCCTGGCGCTGTGGGGCTCGGGCGACGAATTCTGGGACTGGGATGTGCGCAAAGAGACGATCTATCGCATCGGCGCGGATCAGCTTATTGGCGGGCGCCGCGAGGAAACGCTTAGCGCGGCACAATGGCGCGAGCACGCCGTCCACCCGGACGATCTGGGCCCGGTCGAGCAACGCGTCTACGATCTGATCGAAGGCCGGCGCAATTTCTATGAATCGGAACACCGCATCAAGAATGCAGCCGGCGAATGGATCTGGGTACTTTCGCGCGGCAAGGCAGTAGAGCGCGACGCCGCCGGCAAGGCGCTGCGTGTGTGCGGCACTGCGCGCAATATCACCGCTTCGCGCGCGGCCGAACGTGAACGCCGCATCGCCGCCGAAGTCATCGCCAGCATGAGCGAAGCAGTCTGCGTCACCGACCTGGATTTCCGCTTCGTCTCGATTAATCGCGCCTTCACCCGCATGAGCGGCTACAGCGAAACGGAAATCCTGGGCCACACCGCCGATGCGCTCAACAGTTCGCAGCATCCGGCCGAGTTCTACCTGGCGATCCGCGAGGAGTTCATGCGCGCTGGTCACTGGCACGGTGAATTGTGGCAGCAGCGCAAGGACGGCGAGGAATTCCTCTGCTGGCTCGAAGTCAGCGAGGTACGCGACGGCGCCGGACAGCGCACCCACTTCGTCGGCGTGATGAACGACATCACCGACCGCAAGCGCGCCGAACAGGAACTGCGCTACCTGGCCAACTACGACACGCTGACGGGTTTGCCCAACCGCACCCTGCTTGGCGAGCGTCTCGCCCACGCCGTCATCCGCGCGCGCCGCACGGCGCGCAAGGTCGCCGTGCTTTTCCTGGATCTGGACCGCTTCAAACACGTCAACGATTCGATGGGTCACGCCACCGGCGACCGCGTGCTCAAGGCCGTTGGCGCGCGCCTGCGCGCGAGCGTGCGCGATTCGGCCACCGTGGCGCGTCTGGGCGGCGACGAATTCACCGTGGTGCTGGAAGACGTGCAGCACACCGATGAACTAGTGGCCGTCGCGCGCAATCTGCTCGAAGTATTCTCGCGCCCGCTGCCGCTGGATAGCGGGCAGGAAGTGGTCATCTCGCCATCGATCGGTATCAGCCTGTATCCGGATCACGCGCAGGTGCCGACGGACTTGCTGAAGTTTGCCGACACTGCGATGTACCAGGCCAAGGAAGGCGGTCGCAATACCTACATGATGTACGCCCCGGCGATGGATGCCGCAGCGCGCGAACGCGCCGGCATGATCAGCGCGCTGCGCATGGCGCTGGAGCGCGAGGAACTGTCGCTGGTGTATCAGCCGAAACTCGAGCTGGACGAAAATCGCATCACCGGCATGGAAGCGTTGCTGCGCTGGAACAGCGCCGAGCTCGGTGCGATTCCTCCGAGCGTTTTCATCCCGCTGGCCGAGGAAGCGGGCCTCATCGTGAAGATCGGGGAATTCGTGCTGTATCGCGCCTGCGCGCAACTGCGCGAGTGGCAGGACAATGGACTGCACGGCATAACGATGTCGGTGAACCTGTCGGCACTGCAACTGCTGCGCGACGAGCTGACTCAGCGCCTGTGCGAGATCCTCGCCGAACACAGACTGGTACCGCAGCAGCTGGAGCTGGAGCTGACCGAGAGCGTGCTGATGGCGAACGCAGAACTGGCGATCCACACGCTGGACCGCTTGCACGCACTCGGCATCGCCATCTCGATCGACGATTTCGGCACGGGCTATTCCTCGCTGAGTTATCTCAAGCGCCTGCCTATCGACGCACTCAAGATCGATCGAAGCTTCGTTGGCGACATCACCACCGATCCGGACGACGAGGCGATTACCAAGACGATCATCACCATGGCGCATTCGCTCGGCCTGAACGTCGTCGCCGAGGGCGTGGAAACCGTGGAGCAGCTGGAATACCTGCACGAACAGGGTTGCGACGAAATCCAGGGGCACTGGCTGTCACCGCCGCTGACCGCCGCGGCCTGCTTCCTGTTCGTGCGCGATTTCGAACGCAACCGCATGCCGGCACGGCCACGGCGCACGGTGCGTTGACCGACCCCAGGCCGCCGCGTACAGTCACCCCATGTCCGAACCCCATCCCATGCTCACCGATTTGCACGAAATCAGCGGTCGCCTCGACCGTCTGCTGGAACTTTGCCAGCGTCTGGCCGAGGAAAACCGCAGCCTGCGCGTCAGCCAGGAACAATTGTCGACAGAGCGATCCAACCTGCTCGCCAAAAATGAACAGGCGCGCTCGCGGGTCGAAGCAATGATTGCGCGCTTGCGTGCGCTGGAGAACGGAACGTGAGCGCGGATACGCCGGTCGCCGTCAGCATCCTGGATCGCGAGTTCCTGATCGGCTGTACTCCGGAAGAACGCCCAGGACTGATCGCGGCTGCCGCGTACCTTGATGGCAAGATGCGCGAAATCCGCAACGGTTCGCGCGCCGCAGGTGTCGATCGCATCGCCGTGATGGCCGCGCTCAACATCGCGCACGAGCTGATGCAGATGAAACAACGCGGCGAATCCGACGCCGGCGTCTTGGCACAACATCTGCAGATGCTGCGCGCGAAGCTTGATGGCATGCTAGCCGCACCGGTAAGATAGGCGCGCGTCCCCTGCGGTGCGCGACAGCGCATCCAAACATATTGCCTTGGCCCTATATACGACTCCGGGTTTGCAGTGCCTTAAGTCTGTGCGCAAGTCCGCCGCGAGCGGAAAGCCTTACGACCGGCGAGCTTTCCCACCTGATCCTCGGGATCAAGGTCGTTCGGTGTGCACCGGCATCGCGGAGGGCGTATTTTTCATGCGGATTGTTGTGATGAAGCAGATAGCGTGAGGTTCTTCCAATCGCGCAACTCTCCACAACCCCATCAAATGCGCGCTACGCGAGCATTTGATCGCCCCCTTAACTTAAGGGGACTATTGTGTGGCACAGCTCAGCGCCACTTTTCTCGATTTGGCGGAACGTGAGCGTGGATTCTTCTTCGCGAGCGGAGTTGCGCGCGCGTCTGCGCGCGGAGCGCGCGGCGCTGGGTGCGGGCGAACGCATCGCTGCTGCCAATGCGCTTATTTCCACATTGGAACAATTACCGGAATTCCTGGTGGATACGCACGTCGCCGGGTACTGGGCAGTCAATGGCGAGTTGCCGCTCAATATCGCGCTGGGGCGCCTGCACGCGCGTGCGCAGAACTACTATCTGCCGGTCCTGGCCGCCGGCAACCTGCTCAAGTTCGGTGAGTGGCGGCCGGGAGTCGCCGTGCGCGCGAACCGCTATGGCATTCCAGAGCCCGTCTGCGACGACGCCTCGTTGTTGTCGGCCACGCAGATCGAACTGATGCTGGTGCCCCTGCTCGGCTTTGACCGCCGCGGCAATCGCCTCGGCGCAGGCGCCGGCTACTACGACCGCAGCTTTGCATTTCTGCGCGGCATGACGCGTCCGGCGCAACCGCTGCTGGTCGGCATCGGCTACCATTTCCAGGAACTGCCCGAGTTGCCGACGGAGTCTTGGGACGTGCCACTGGATTTCATCGCCACCGACCGCGAATTGATCGAATGCGCGCACACCTGATCGCCGGAACGGCACTCAGGACAGATAAATAGTGCGTAGTTCCGGCCCATGGAGGGGCCGGCGCGGGGCCAGAACGCTCTTGTTGGACAATCGAGCTCTTACTGATAGGTCCCTAGATGAATTACTGGCTGATGAAGTCCGAACCGGATGAATTTTCGATCGACGACCTGAAAAGGAAGAAGAGCGAACCGTGGAGCGGCGTGCGCAATTACCAGGCGCGCAACTACATCCGGCAGATGCGCGCTGGCGACGCGGTGTTTTTCTATCATTCCAGTTGCGATGAACCGGGCGTGGCCGGCGTTGCCGAAGTGGCCGCCGCGGCCTATCCGGACCCGACGCAATTCGATCCGCGCAGCGACTATTTCGATGCGGCCAGCAAGCGCGAGGAGCCACGCTGGTCGCTGGTCGATGTCAAGTTCAAGCGCAAGCTCAAGCGCACGATCGCGCTGACCGAGCTTAAGGGTCACAAGGAGCTCAAAGAGCTGGCGCTGGTACGTCCCGGCAACCGCTTGTCGGTATTGCCAGTAACCAAGGCGCAATGGGACTTCATTTTGGAGCTGGAATGACGACAAACCGCGAAGAAGAAAAACGCCAGGCCGCACTGCGTGCACTCGGCTATGTCGAACAGGGCAGCATTATCGGCGTGGGCACCGGCTCGACCGTGGCGCATTTCATCGACGCGCTCGGTGCAGTGCACGATCGCATCGCGGCTGCGGTGTCCAGTTCCGAACAAAGCACCGCCCGACTCCAGCAGCACGGCATCCGCGTGATCGATCTGAACAGCGCCGGCGAACTGGCGCTGTACATCGATGGCGCCGACGAATGCGATCCAGATCGATGCCTGATCAAGGGCGGTGGCGCCGCGCTGACGCGGGAAAAAATCATTGCCGCGGCGTCCAGGACCTTCGTGTGCATGATCGATTCCTCCAAGCGCGTGGATGTGCTGGGGAAATTTCCGCTACCGATCGAAGTGATTCCGATGGCGCGCAGCTTCGTCGCACGCGAAATCATCAAACGTGGCGGCCGCCCGGTGTGGCGCGAGAGCATCGTCACGGATAACGGCAATTGCATTCTGGACGTGCACGACCTGAAGATTGCTGCTCCGGTCGCACTGGAAGCCGAACTGAATCAGATTACCGGCGTCGTTTGCGTTGGCTTGTTCGCCCAGCGACGCGCAGATATTGTGCTGATTGGCGACGCCGTCATGGCCTGAGCCGCGGTGCGCGGCGTCAGGCCTGCTTTTCCAACTGCCGGATCATTCCGGAAATACCACCTTGTAGTGCAAATACCTGGAAGCCGAGCTTGCTGAGGATGAACGCGGCAGCCGCGCTGCGCTCGCCGGTATTGCAGTACACGATGTATTTTTTGGTCTTGTCGAAATCGGCAACGCTTTCGCGGAGCATGTACAAGGGCACGTTGAGCGAGTCCTTGATGGCACGCTGCGCGTTTTCCTCAGGCATGCGCACATCCAGCACCACGGCGCCCTGACGCGCCATGATCGATGCCATCCCCGGCGTCAACCATTCCACGATCGGTGGCTTGAGCACTTCGTCGAACGCCTTTTTCGCCAGGCGCATCAGCTTGCCATCCTTGATCATCGTCACCGTCGCGTTGCGCGCGGTACCGGCGAGCAGGGCGTCTTCTCCGAACGTATCGCCGCGCACCAGATAGGCCACGATCGCGCTGCCGGTTTCCAGGCTCTTGGATACCGATGCCGCACCGTCCTTGATCGCATAGTAGTAGTCGGCAACTTCGCCTTCGCGAATGATCACATCGCCGCTGGCGACCTGGATTTCCTCGAAGCGCTGGAACATGCGCTCGATGTTTCCGGTGGGAAGCTTGTGCAGGGCACGCGACTGCAGCAGGCGGAACACCCAGCGATTGGCATCCGGCGATGGATCGTAATAGCGAAAATTCTCGGAACTGGAAAGTTGGTCCCAGGTCTGGATTTTTTCCGTGTAGCGGCGATCGATCTTGACCAGGGTCGCCGTGAACGAGACCACGGTGGCAGTGAAACGACGTGGTTGCAGATCACCGAGCGCGTAACGTCCCTGCAGGGTGCTGGCGTCGATTTCCTTCTTCTTGCCGTCGGGATAGTCGCCACGCACGCGCCCGCTGAGCAGGAACAGGGTGTTCTCATCCGTATCACCGGCCTTGAACAACACGGCGCCCTTGGCGACCTCCTCGATCTGCGCCTCGCGCGCAAGCTGTTCAAGATTTTCCGGACGCAGCTTGTCGAGCGGATACAGCTGAGCCAGATCGCTGGAACTGACGCTCATTAGAAACCCCTGCGAGGAACTGCCTGAAAGTGTAGCCCGCGGCCACGTTACTAGGAAACCACGCCGCTGCGATTTCAACAAGGAGGCTGCACCTGCCGGTGCCCGGCCCGGATGCGCTCAGAAGTAAATCCCAATGAGTCTGCACAGAATCGTGCAAACAGCCCGAAATCGTTGGCTGCATTTGCAAATCGCAAACGTCTCTCGTTGAAAATCCAATTACAAATCAAACACTTCATCGCCGTTGCTCGCTGGCACAGGAGTTGAAGTAACTCAGCAGCCGACCTGCGCGCAAGCCGCGTTGAACTGCGCAAAAACCAAGGAGATTCACATGCTACGGCTGGTGCTCATTTTCGCTGTCATCGCATTGATCGCAGGTGCCCTGGGGTTTACTGGTGTCGCCGGTGCGTCTGCGGGAATCGCAAAAATCATCTTCACGATCTTCCTGATTCTGGTCGTACTTGCGATTCTCGGCGTGATATTCGGCATATCGGTATTTTGAAATCTTTGTCCCAACGAGCGAGGAAACTTCGATGAAAACTGGAATCTATGCGGGTGTATTGAGTGCGGCGATTGCGTCCGCTATTGCATTGCATGCGCCGACGAGTCAGGCCGCGAACGCGGAGCTCGACTGCAAATTGCATTTCAACCTGACCGGCTGGTCGGCCATCTACAAGCACGCCGAAGGCAGCGGCATGGTCACGTGCGCGAACGGCACCGCGATGCCGGTGATCATCTCGGCCAAGGGTGTCGGCCTCACGGTCGGCAAGTCCAAGATCGATGATGGCACCGGACGCTTCTCCGATGTGCATACCATCACCGATGTCCTCGGCGACTACGCCGAGGCCGAAGCGCACGCTGGCGCGGTCAAGGCTGCAAACGCGCAGGTGCTGACCAAGGGTCCGGTTTCGCTGGCACTGGCCGGTACGGGCGAAGGCGTCAGCTTGGGCATCGACGTGGGTAAATTCACCATCAGCCAAGCCAAGCGCTGAACCTGAGATAGTTGCAATCGTCGCCGCGGCATTCGTGTGGATGCCGCGGCACTTGCTTGCTGTGGCATCCTTAGCGGCCTATGGCTGGCCGCATCCCCGAACAATTCATCGATGACCTGCTCGCTCGCGTCGACATCGTCGAGGTGATCGAGCAGCGCGTGCCGTTGAAAAAATCCGGCCGCGACTGGAGCGCACGCTGCCCGTTTCACGACGAGCGTTCGCCGTCGTTCACGGTCAGCCCGGCCAAGCAGTTCTATCACTGCTTCGGCTGCGGCGCTCACGGCAGTGCGATCAAATTCCTGATGGACTATGACCGCCTCGAATTCGTCGATGCGGTCGAAGACCTGGCCTCGCGCGTCGGCGTCAAGGTGCCGTATGAAGGCGGCGAAAAGCGCGCGCCGCAGGAAGACGCCACCGATCTTTACGCCGTTCTCGACGGCGCCGCGAAGTTCTATCAGCGCGAGCTTGCTCGCAGCGAAGTGGCGCGGGCCTATTTCGATTCGCGCGGCCTGGACGCGGCGACGATCGAACGCTTTGGCCTGGGCTATGCGCCGGATGCTTGGGAAGGGTTGAAATCCGCTCTCGGCACGAGTCCACAGCGCCTGACCCTGCTGGAAAAATCCGGCATGCTGACGAGCGGCGAACGCGGCACGAAGTACGATCGCTTCCGCGATCGCGTGATGTTTCCGATCCAGGATCGCAGAGGCCGCGTCATTGCTTTCGGTGGCCGCGTCTTGGCGAAGACGAGTTCAGGCGATCGTCCTGATCGCGAGAATCAAGAAGCGGGCATCCCTGCCCGCACTTCTCAACAAGATGGGCCAAAATATCTCAATTCACCGGAGACACCGCTGTTCCACAAGGGCCGCGAGTTGTTCGCGCTGTGGCACGTGCGCCAGGCGCACAGCAAGATCCCGCGCCTGATCGTGGTCGAAGGCTATATGGATGTCATCGCGCTGTTTCAGCATGGCGTCAAGGAAGCCGTTGCTACGCTCGGCACAGCGACGACGAGCGATCACGCGGAAATGCTGTTCCGCAATTGCGCGGACGTCTTTTTTTGCTTCGACGGCGACCGCGCGGGTCGTCAGGCGGCATGGCGCGCGGTCGAATCTATCCTGCCGCGCATGCGCGACGGACGTCAGGCGTTTTTCCTGTTTCTGCCGGAAGGCGAAGATCCCGATTCGATCATACGCAAGGAAGCCCAGGCCGGTTTCGAGCAGCGCCTGAAAGATGCCACGCCATTGAGCGAATTCTTCTTCGGCGAACTGGGCAAGGACGTCAATCTCGGCAGCCTCGACGGCAAGGCCCGGCTTGCCGAGCGCGCGCGGCCTCTGTTGCTGCAGATTCCCGACGGCGCGTTTCGCGATCTCATGCTCGGTGAACTCGACCGCCGCGCGAATGTGCGCCTGCGCATGGACGCGCCTGCGCGCGACAAGCCACGCCGGCCTGTGCGCGCACAAGAGCCGACACTGATGCGCAGAGTCATCGCTTTACTCATTCAAGATCCAGGACTCGCTTCAGAAATTCGGCCGCCTTATTTGTTTTCCGACTTGCGCCAACCGGGTATCCCCCTATTCGTCGAGCTCATAGGGTTGTTCAACACTAGGCCTGAAATTGCTACGTCGGGAGTTCTTGACCACTTTGAAGGCCGCCAAGAATTGAAGTCACTACAAAAACTTGCTGTTCTTGAAGTTCCCGGCAGCGAAGACGAACGGCGCGCAGCATTGCTCGATGCCCTTGCGCAGCTTGATCGGCAAACAAACCAGCAACGGCTTGATGATCTGCTAGTAAAGAAAAGCGAATCGTCGCTCGATTCCGAAGACAACGATGAACTGCGCCGCCTGCTGGCGACGAAAAATACACCGCGCAACTTATAGCTTGCGGCGGTCCGCCAAAATCGCGCGCGCTGCATTGTGCCCCGGTGCACCGGTGACGCCGCCACCCGGATGCGTGCCGGCGCCGCACAGATACAACCCCGGCAACGCGCCGCGGTAGTCGGCATAACCGAGCATCGGCCGCGCGCTGAACAATTGATTGAGCGACAACGCGCCGTGGAAGATGTCGCCGCCGAGCAGGCCGAAGTCGCGCTCCAGATCCAGCGGCGATTTGATCTGGCGTCCGACCACCAGATTCTTGAAGCCCGGCGCAAACCGGTCGACCGTCGCGATCATGAGGTCCGCCACTTCGTCGCGATGATCGTCCCAGCTGCGGCCGTCCGGCAAGATAGGCGCAACATGCTGGCAGAAGAGGCTCGCGACATGCTGGCCCTTGGGCGCCAGCGAATCATCGAGCGTGGACGCAATCAACATTTCCACAATGGGATTTTTCGACCAGCCACCGGCGCGAGCGTCAAGATAGGCGCGATCCATGTATTCCAGACTGGGCGCCATGATGATGCCGGCGGTGAGGTGATCGCCTTCTCCGGGCAGGGCGCTGAAACTCGGCAAAGCCGACAACGCAACGTTCATGCGGAACGTGCCCGAACCGCAGCGCCAGTTCGCCATGCGCTCGCGCACCGGTGCCGGCACGACGCCGGGATCGAGCAGGCGCTCGTATAACAGTTTCGGATTGACGTTGGAAACGATCGCGCGCGCGCGCAGCGACTCGCCCTTGTCGGTGACGACGCCAACGGCACGGCCGCGTTCGACGATGATTTCACGCACGCCGGCACCGGTGCGGATATCCACGCCGCGCGACACTGCGCACTTGGCCATCGCCTGCGAGATCGCGCCCATGCCGCCGAGCGCATGACCCCACGCGCCCTTGACCCCGTTCACTTCGCCGAAAACGTGATGCAGCAAAACATACGCGCTGCCGGGCGTGAACGGGCTGCCGTAGTTGCCGACGATGCCATCGAAACCGAGCACCGCCTTGATCGGCTCGCTTTCGAAAAACCGATCCAGATATTCGCCGGCGGAGATCGCGAACAGGTCGAGCAATTCCGTACGCGACGTGGCGTCGAGTGACTTCACGCGCTTGCCCAGGCGCCCCGCACGCAACAATTCGGGAATGCCTTTCCACCAGCCGCCGTCGGTCACGTTCGGTGGCGCCTCCAGCGCCAGGTCGCGCAGGATATCGGCGATCACGTCCAGGCGGCGCTCATAGTCCGGCAGACGATCGGCATCGCGTTGCGAGAACTTGGCGATCTCCGCTTGCGTGCGCCCGCCGCCCGTCAGCAGATAGCGATTGTCCGGCAAGGGCAGAAAATTGTTGAGCTTGCGCTGCACGATCTTCAGGCCGTGCGCGGCCAGATCCAGGTCCTTGATCACTTTCGGCTGCAGCAGCGACACCGTGTAGGCCGCGACCGAATTACGGAAACCGGGATGGAATTCCTCCGTCACCGCCGCGCCGCCGACGACATCGCGGCGCTCGAGCACGGCGACTTTCATCCCGGCCTTGGCCAGGTACGCAGCGCAGGTCAGGCCGTTATGACCGCCGCCGATCAGGATCGCGTCGTATGAACTCACAGCACCGCCGCCACATCCTTTTCGATACCTGCCGGCGTATCCGTCGGCGCATAGCGTTTTATGACCTTGCCATCCTTGTCGATCAGGAATTTGGTGAAATTCCATTTGATAGACTCGCTGCCGAGCAGGCCCTTGGCTTCATGCTTGAGGTACTTGTACAGCGGATGCGTGTTCGCGCCGTTGACATCGACCTTTGCGAACAGCGGAAACTTCACGTCATAGTTCAGCGAACAGAAATTCTTGATCTCGGCCTCGTCGCCCGGTTCCTGATGGCCGAACTGGTCGCAGGGAAACCCGAGCACGACCAGGCCCTTGTCCTTGAGTTTTTCGTACAGCGCTTCCAGGCCGGTGTATTGCGGAGTGAAGCCGCACTTGCTGGCGACATTGACGACAAGCATCGCCTTGCCTTTGTAGGCATCGAGTTTCTGTTCCTCGCCATCGATGGTTTTTGCACTGAAATCGTAAACGCTGGTCATGGGCCACTCCGTCGTGGGAAGGTTTTCGAAGCTTGCTGCTCAACGCCGCGAATGTCCATATCCGGTCAACTCCGCCGCTCAACTCTGGCCGTCAACCGACCTTCTGCAATGGCAGTACCGTGTGCCTGAGCATCGGCACGTCGAGGTAGTGATCAGCCAGCAGGAAGGCAAACAAAGCCATGAGGTATACAATGGAATAATTGAACACGCGCATCGCAAAGCGCTCATTCGGCGGATTGAGCAGGACGATCGCGTAGTACAGGAAGCCCACGCCGAGCACCAGCGCGCCGCCAAGATAGAACAGCCCGCTCATGCCGGTGAGGTACGGCAATACACTGACGACAAGCAACAAGACGGTGTAATACAGCACATGCAGGCGCGTGTACTCGACACCGTGGGTGACCGGAAGCATCGGCACCTGCGCGCGCGAGTAGTCGTCGCGACGGAAGATCGCCAGAGCCCAGAAATGCGGTGGCGTCCACACGAAAATAATCAGGACCAGCAGCAACGCATACGCATGCACCTGCCCCGTCACCGCGGCCCAGCCAAGCATCGGCGGTGCCGCACCCGCTACGCCGCCGATCACGATGTTCTGCGGCGTCGCCCGCTTCAGCCACCCGGTGTATACAATTGCATATCCGATCAGGGAAGCGAACGTGAGCGCGGCAGTCAGCGCATTGACCAGCACGATCAGGATCGCCATCGCCAGCGCGCCGAGAACAACGGCGAACACCAGCACCTGCAGGGGCGTCAGCGCGCCGGTTGCCAGCGGGCGATGCGCCGTGCGCACCATCAGGCGGTCGATGCGCTGATCGATCAGGTGGTTGATCGCTGCCGCCGAAGCCGCGGCCAGCCAGATGCCGACGGACCCGGCGATCAGCGGACGCAGCGGCACCATGCCCGGCACCGACAGGAACATGCCGATGATCGCCGTGAACACGATCAGCGCGACACCGCGCGGTTTGGTCAGTTCAAGATATTGGCGAGCGATGGCAGGCATGCGCGGAGTCTAGCGTGTCGCTGGCCGCAGTCGCACGACCAGCGCCAGCAGCGCGAGCAGCAGCAGCGCAGCGCCGCCGTTGTGCGCCGTCGCGACGGGCAGCGGCAGGCCGAGCACGACGTTGCCGATGCCGAGCGCAACTTGCAGCAGCAAGGCCACGCCAAGCGCGCAGGCGAGCAGTTGCGTCTCGCGCCGGCGTAGGGCGAGCAGCGCAAGGCACATTGCGTACGCGAACACGATCAGCGCACCGACGCGGTGCGCGAGCTGGATTGCCGTGCGCGCTGCCGCGTCGAGCACGCCGCCTTCGTAGTCGACGCCGACGCCACGCCACAACACGAAGGCCGAATGAAAGTCCGCCGGCGGCTGCCACTGGCCAAGGCAGGTCGGAAAATCCGTGCCGCAAGCGAGCGCGGCGTAGTTCGCGCTAGTCCAGCCACCGAGCGCGATCTGCAGCGCCAGCAGGCAGATTCCGCCAATGACCGCGCGACGCAATGCGGCATATTTCATTCGCCCCAGGGGTTCCACGCTCAGTCGCAGCGCGGTATAGGCAAGCAGGGCAAATAGCGCCATGCCGCCAAGCAGATGTGCCGTCACCACCAGCGGCAGCAGTTTCAACGTCACCGTCCACATGCCGAGCGCGGCCTGGAAGATGATGAAGACCGCAGCAAACCACGGCACGATCGCCAGTCGTCCCAGCTCGCGGCGGCGCAGCCATGACCAGCCGGCCAGGGCGAAGGTCAGCAAGCTCAAGACGCCCACCAGCATGCGATGCGCCTGCTCGCGCCAGGCTTTGTCCGCCTCGACCGGGCGCTGCGGAAATGCGGCATTCGCGCTGGCGATGTCATGCGCCTGCGTCGGCCACGTCAGCTGGCCGTAGCAGGTCGGCCAATCCGGGCACGATAGCCCCGCGTTGGACAGGCGCACGAACGCACCGAAAACGATGACCAGCAAGGCAAAGGCGGTCGTGGTCCAGGCCAGACGCCGCAACCCGCGCAGCCGCAATGTGGACATGTACATTAGTGGAATACCCGCTGCACGTCGCTGCGCACGCCCATCGCGGAGTAGCCTTCGGCATAACGCATCATCAGCAGGCCATTGGGATCGACCAGGGCGAGCGCCAGCGCGTCGTCGTCCTGCGCGCGATACTTGGCGAACGTATCGGCGTCGTCGTGTCCGGTAAGCAACGCGCCGATGGCGAACGATGTCAGCGGCAATTCCGGGCCGAGATAAACGATGCGCAGCCGTTCTGCATTGCGTCCAAGCGTCAGGCGCATGCGCAGCAGTTCATCCATGCGCGTCTGGCACTGGGTTTCGCAGCGTGGGCCGGGAAGCGCCAGCAAGGTCCATTGCCACTGCGGATTGCGCCAGACGAGCTTGGCGCCGCCGGCTATCGTCACCGGCGCTGTCGCGACCGGGAACGGCGGATTGACCAGACTGCCGCTGTTGCGCGTGTTCTGCGGATGCCAGCCTTGGGTATTGAGCACATAGGCAATGAGCAGCGGTGCCGCAAAAAGCAGCACGACGGCGATCAGCACCAGACGGTTTTTCGTTTGAGTTTTCACTTTTTCGCTTGTTTCCTCTCTACATTGGGCACTTTGCGCCAGTGCAGGACGACGAAAATTGCCAGCGCCGCCAGTGCCAGCGCAAACCATTGCACGGCGTAGCCCAAGTGGCGTTGCGGCGGCAGCGTGTTGGGCAGCACCTCCAGATCGCGTTCGTAGCCGATCGGCAATGCCGGGTCCAGCCGCAGCACTCGCGGCGCCAACACACCGCTGCCGAGTGCGCGCGCAACGGCGGGCAAATCGACGCGTGTCAGCAGCCAGGCGTGATCGCGGTGCTCGATGCCGGTGCCCATGGCGACGCCTGTGGAAGGCGGTGGTGACAACAGCCCACTCACTTGGACATGACGCGAATCCGCAATCTGCAATGCCGGCAGCGCGCGATCGCCTGCGAGGGGAACCCAGCCCAGGTCAATCAGCAACGCCGTGTCCGGCGATGTTCCATCCGGATGGAACTGTCGATACACGCGCACTCCCGGGCGGCCATGGCGCATTTGATTGTCCAGCAACAAGGGGTCGGTGTCCGCGAAATCACCCCTGCCATCAGCCCAGTCAAATTCACCAGCACGCGCAGGGTCGGCTGCCAGCGACAGCGACACCGGCTTGCGTGCGGCTAGGATCGTCGTCACTGCGCCGAGCGTCTTCTGTTTCTGACGCATACGCTCGTACTGCCACGCGCCCAAGAGTGTGAACAAGGCGATGCCCGCAAGCGTGAGTACCAGCGCAAGCGATGAGGGCCGCTGCCAGCGCCGCGCCGTCATCGCTTGCCGGCGCTATACTTGCACACGCACCACCGCAAGGAATTTTCGCCCATGTTGACTACGCTGATCATTGTCGCGTTTCTGATCGTGATCGTTTACAACCTGGGCGCCGGCCTGTACTTCATGATGTCCGACAAGGGTCAGACCGACCGCACATTGAAAGCGCTCACGCGTCGCATCGGCCTGTCGGTGCTGCTGATCCTGCTCGTCATCCTCGGCATCTGGACCGGCGTGATCAAACCGCATGGTCTGGGCCACTAAAAGCGCATAACGCAGCAGCTCAATCGGCCCGTTTTTCCAGTGCCGCTGCGATTCGGTCTAGGCTCGCGCCGATCTTTCGCGTTTCCGCGAGGTAATCCGTATGGTACTGCTTCATGAATTCCATGTACTGCGCCTGCTTGCCACCGATCCCCTTCTTCATGAAGTAAATAAGCAGGGCGATGAAGATTAGGAACGGTATCCAATCCGCGAGCAGACGCCAGTAGTAGCTGCTCATGCAATTCAAAGCACGTAGACGAACATGAACAAGCCCAGCCATACCACGTCGACAAAGTGCCAGTACCAGGCCACGGCTTCAAACGCGAAGTGGTGATCCCTGCTGAAGTGGCCCTTCAGGCAGCGGAACCAGATCACCGTGAGCATGATCGCGCCGAGGGTCACGTGCATGCCGTGGAATCCGGTCAACATGAAGAACGTCGAACCGTAGACGCCGCTGCCGAGTGTCAGGTTGAGCTTGGTATAGGCCTCGATATATTCATGCGCCTGGAAATTCAGGAACAGCGCGCCGAGGACGACCGTGGCCCCGAGCCAGATCAGCAGCTGGGCGCGATTGCCAGCGCGCAATGCGTGGTGGGCGATGGTGATGGTCACGCCTGATGACAGCAGAATCAGCGTGTTCAAAAGCGGCACGCCCCACGCCGGCATCGTCTCGAACGTGCCGCCGACGGCGCCCGGTCCATTGGTCGGCCACGCAGGCGCATAGCCGTTCCACAGGAAGTAGTTGGTCAACGCGCCGTCGCCTTCGCCGCCGATCCACGGTACCGACAGGTTGCGCGCGTAGAACAGCGCGCCGAAGAATGCGGCGAAGAACATCACCTCGGAGAAGATGAACCACATCATGCCCATGCGGAATGAGGTATCCACCTGCTTGTTGTAGATGCCGGCGAGCGACTCGCCGATCACGGTGCGGAACCAGCCGAACATCATCGACAGCAGGCAGACGATGCCGAACGCCATGATGTATTTGCCGAAGGCGGTGGTCTCGTTGATCCACAATGCCGCGCCGACAACCGTGCTGGAAAGACCGATCGAACCCAGGATCGGCCAGTGCGTGCCGTGCGGGATGTAGTAAGCGCCTTGTGCTTGTGCCATGTCAGCGATTCCGAAAGAGTAAAAAACAAATTTTGAAAAGTGCGGCCATGGATGGCCGCTTTTTGATACTCGCGATCACGGATGATCGCATAAGCTCACGACGCGGGTTTCACCGCGGAGTCCTGTTCCGCCAGCTTCTTCGTCGCCAGCTCGTTGTTGTAAAAAGTATACGAAAGCGTGAGCGTGTCGACATCGCGTGGCAGCTGCGCGTCGACGATGAACTTGACCGGCATGCGCCGCGACTCGCCCGCCTGCAGGGTCTGCTCGGTGAAGCAGAAGCACTCGGTCTTGTTGAAATACTGAGACGCCGTCTTCGGCGCGATGCTCGGCACGGCATTGCCGACGATCGCGTTCGGCGCGACATTGGTCGCATCGAACCAGGCTTCGTTGAGCTCACCCGGATGCACGCGCGCACTGACTTTTTCCGGCGCGAACTGCCATTTCAGCGCGCTGTTGACGGAAGCCACAAACTGCACGGTAACCCAGCGCGACGGATCCGCAGCGAGCGCCGCAACTTTCGTCCCATCCGCCGCCTGACTGTCGAGCTTGATCCCGAGTATGTGCACGCAGGCGATGCGGTAAAGCGGAACGCAGGCAAAGGAAAACAGGAACATCACGCCGAACACGATCAGCGTGCGTTGCAGGAAGCGGCGATTGCGGGCGATTGCGTCCATCAGCGCCAGAACGCCTGTTGCACGAAGAAAAGCACGAAGATACTCAGCGCGACAGCCCCCATGAGCCACGCCGTGCGGCGAATGCCGCGGCGCTGATCGAGATTCAAATTGGCCTGCAGGTTGCTCATCGTGATGCTTACTTCTCTCTATGATTTTCGGTGAGTGAGCCTGACGCGCCACCCTCACCCTGCCCTCTCCCGCCAGCGGGAGAGGGGGAAGTCAAAATCAATGCGTGATATCGCCGTGCGCGAGATCCTCGTTGTGAATCACCGGCGGCGTCTCGAAGGTATGGAACGGCGCGGGCGACGGCACCGTCCACTCCAGGCCGTGCGTGCCTTCCCACACGTGCTGGCTTGCCGGTGCGCCGGACTTGAGCGAGCTGCGCAGGATCAGGAACATCATGATCGGGGTCAGGAACATGCCGTAAGCACCGATTGTGCTGACCATGTTCCAGTCCGAGAACGCGACGTTGTAATCCGGGATACGCCGCGGCATGCCGGCCAGGCCGAGGAAGTGCTGCGGGAAGAACAGCACGTTGACGAACACCATGCTCCACCAAAAATGCACCTTGGCCCAGGTCTCGTTGTACATGCGGCCAGTCCACTTGGGCCACCAGTAGTAGATCGCGGCGATGATCCCGAACAATGCGCCGGTGACGAGCACATAGTGGAAATGCGCGACGACAAAATACGTATCCTGATACTGGAAGTCTGCGGGCACCAGTGCGAGCATCAGTCCTGAAAAACCGCCGATCGTGAACAGGATCACGAACGAGATGGCCCACAACATCGGCGCCTCGAAACTCATCGATCCGCCCCACATTGTCGAGACCCAGTTGAATACTTTCACGCCGGTCGGCACCGCGATCAGCATCGTCGCGTACATGAAGTACAGCTCGCCGCCGAGCGGCATGCCGACGGTGAACATGTGGTGGCCCCAGACGATGAACGACAGAAACGCGATCGAGGCGATCGCAAACACCATCGCCTGATAGCCGAACAGCGGCTTGCGGCTGAACGTCGGGATGATTTCCGAGACGATGCCGAACGCCGGCAGGATCATGATGTAGACCTCGGGGTGGCCGAAGAACCAGAAGATGTGCTGGAACATCACCGGGTCGCCGCCGCCCGCGGCATTGAAGAAACTGGTGCCGAAATACTTGTCGGTCAGGAGCATGGTCACCGCGCCGGCGAGTACCGGCATCACAGCGATCAGCAGGAATGCGGTAATCAGCCAGCTCCACACGAAGATCGGCATCTTCAGCAGGTCCATGCCGGGCGCGCGCATGTTCAAGATCGTCGCGATGATATTGATCGCGCCCATGATCGAGGAGATGCCCATGAGATGCACCGAAAACACCAGGAACGCAACGCCGTCACCGCCCTGGATCGCGAGCGGCGGATACATCGTCCAGCCGCCGGCAGGTGCGCCGCCGGGCATGAATAGCGTCGACAGCAGCATGGTGAACGCGAATGGCAGGATCCAGAACGACCAGTTGTTCATGCGCGGCAGCGCCA
>JBBRTT010000023.1:0-63621 GCA_038244165.1 Lysobacterales bacterium
GATCAGTTGTCGCCGCCGTTCACCCTGGGCCGCGACATCACCAGCAGCCTGATGGTCGATGCCGAATGGGTTTCGCGCAACCACGCCCTGATCGAGTACAAGAAAGGTTATTTTTCGATCTCGGATCGTTCCACGAACGGTACCTATGTGAAGCTGGGTGAGGATGATGAGTTGCGCCTGCATCGCGACGAGGTGCATCTGCGCAAGTCCGGCGCGATCAGCCTGGGTCAGACCATCGCGCTGAATCCGGACCACGTGCTGTATTTCCAGTGCGGCGATTGAGCCGTCATTCCGGCGGGGTGACGGGTCTGGATTTCAAATCACGATGGGCTCGGGCTCGAGCATCACGTCAAAGCGCTGATTGACGCCTTCGCGAATTCTCTGCGCCAACGCCCAGATTTGCGCGCCGGTTGCAGCACCATGATTGACCAAGACCAGCGCGTGCTGGCTAGAAACACCTGCATCACCTTCGCGTAAACCCTTGAATCCGCAGGTTTCTATTAGCCATGCAGCGGAGAGCTTTACGTGGTCCCCAGCGAGCCACGTCGGCACGGACGAATTTTCGTTGCGCAGGCGGGCGGCAACCTCGCTGGACACGACAGGATTCTTGAAAAAGCTCCCGGCGTTGCCGATCAGCGCCGGGTTCGGCAACTTGCGCAGGCGCAGGCGTGAAACCGCTTCGGCAACCCACGCGGCGGTGGGCGCATCGATTGTCATCGCGGCCAGTTCTTCGCGTACGCCGGCATAGTCCAGGCGCAATTCCCGAGAGCGAGGCAAGAGGAACTCAACCGCCGTCACCAGGTAACGCCCCGGAGTGCGCTTGAATACGGAATCGCGGTAGGCAAAACCGCAGTCGGCATTCGCGAGCTGCACGAACTGGCCCGCTTCGCGATCGAAAGCTTCCACGACGTGGACAAATTCGCGGACCTCGGCGCCGTACGCACCGATGTTCTGGATCGGTGCCGCGCCAACCGTGCCCGGAATGAGGACCAGGTTTTCCAGACCGACGAAACCACGGCCGAGCGACCAGTGCACGAAGTCGTTCCAGTTTTCGCCGGCCTCGACGCGAATGAGTGCGGCATCGCCGCGATCTTGCAGAATGCGAATTCCAGCCGCGGTCAGCGATAGCACGACGCCGGGCCAATCGCGTGTGAACAGCATATTGCTGCCGGCGCCAAGTATCAGCAGCTGGCTTTTCAGCCCCGCCTGCTTGAACAGCTCGGGCAAGACTTCCAGTCGCTTCACATCGATAAGCAACTCGGCGCGCGCAGGGACGCGGAACGTGTTGCGTCCTTCCAGCGGTGCATTCTCGACAATGGTGTAACCCGGCTCGCTGGCGACGCCCGTGATTCGCGTACTCATGTGCGGGTTTCCGCCGGTCGGCCGCGCAGCGCGTCGACGCACTCGCGGATCAGGCCCGGGCCGCGATAGGTCATGCCACTGTAAAGCTGCACCAGGCTGGCGCCGGCATCGATCTTGGCTGCTGCATCCTCACCCGACAGGATGCCGCCGACGCCGATCAGCGGAATCCTGCCGTCGAGCCTGCGCGCCATGCCGCCAAGTACAGATGTAGCTTTGTGGAACAAGGGTTTGCCGGACAGTCCTCCGGCTTCCTGTGCGTGCGGCGCGCAACCGAGTCCTGATCGGTCGACCGTGGTATTAGTGCAGATCAATCCGTCGATACCTGCGTTGAGCAGCACACCGGCGATGCTGTCCAGTTCCGCTTCGTCCAAGTCCGGCGCGATCTTCAGCAGCATTGGCTTGCGCGTGCCGTGCTTGGCGGCGAGGCGTTCCTGTTTCTCGCGCAGCGTGCCGACAAAGCGTTTCAGCGTTTCTTCCTCCTGCAAGTCGCGCAGACCTTGCGTGTTCGGCGACGAAATATTGACGGTCACGTAGCTGGCGCGCGCATACACGCGTTCGAGACAAACAAGATAGTCGTCGACTGCGCGTTCGTTCGGCGTGTCCTTGTTCTTGCCGATATTGATGCCGAGCGCACCGGAAAATCTGGCTTTTTCCGCATTCCGTATCAGCGCGTCCACGCCGCCGTTGTTGAAGACCAGGCGGTTGATCACTGCCTGGTGCTGCGGCAGTCGCCACATGCGCGGCTTTGGATTGCCCGGCTGTGCGCGTGGAGTCGTCGTACCGATCTCGATGAAACCGAAACCCAGTGCCGCGAGCGCATCGATATGCGCGCCGTTCTTGTCCAGGCCCGCGGCAAGTCCAACCGGATTGGGAAATTCGATGCCGAAAACGTTTGTCGGCAGCGGTTTGGGTTTTTCCGCCAGCAGCGCATTCAGGCCGGTGCGGTACGCCGCTTGGATCGACGTCAGCGCCAGATCGTGCGCGCGCTCGGCATCCAGGCAGAACAGGAAGGGGCGGACTAGGGAATACATGGGCTGAGGATAATCGCAATCGCCGCTAGCCGGGCTACCCGCGCTGCCGCGCGCCCCGGTTCTCTTGTAAAGTGCCAGCTCAGAGGAGCGTCCTCATGCGTCAATCCAAACCGCCTGCAACGATTGCCGGCAGCGATCTGCCTTTTGCTGAGGTCTACGAACGCCTGCGATCGATTGCCCAACGCGAACGCCATCGGTTTTCCGCCGGACAGACGCTCAATACGACGGCGCTGGTGCACGAAGTATACTTGGATATCTGCGCCGTACGCGAGCACGCGCCGCAACCGCGGGATTTTTTCGGCTACGCGGCGCGATCGATGCGCAACCTGCTGATCGACCATGCGCGTCGCTGCCTGCGGCCCAAGCACGGCGGCGGCCAGCACCACACGGGGCTTGATTCGCCGGCCGTCGACGCGGTGCAACTGGATGCCTCGCAAGCGCTGGAAGTCGATGCGGCGCTGGCCAAGCTCGCCGAAGCCGACGCGCGCGCCGCCGAAGTGGTGGAGCTGCACTATTTTGCCGGATTGGACCTGGCCAAAATCGCCGAACTGCTTGGGGTATCCGAACGCACAGTCAACCGCGACTGGCGTGTGGCGCGCGCCTGGTTGCAACGGGAATTGACGGCCTGAAATGTCGTTTCGCGGCACAGTTGTACGTCGAGATCTTGCATGAACGACACCTACGCTCGCCTTCGCGCCCTGTTCGAACAATGCGTCGATCTGCCGGAAGGCGATCGCATACGCTGGATGGATCAGCACGTAACCGACACTGGCCAGCGCATCGAACTGGAGCTGATGATCGCGGCGGACGACAGCAGCGGTGGTTTCCTGCAGCGCGATGTGATGGTGCATATAGATCAATTCGGCGTCGCGTCGGAGGAGGAATTCAAACCGGAAAGCCTTATCGGCCGGCGCTTCGGCGCGTTCCAGCTGCAGCGCCTGATCGGCAGTGGCGGCCAGGGCACCGTGTACCTGGCCGAACGCGTCGACAGCGATTTCGACCAGACCGCGGCGGTGAAACTGTTGCGACGCGGTATCCATGACGAGGCGTCGCACCGGCGCTTCCGTCGTGAGCGCGAAATCCTTGCGCGCTTCGAGCATCCCGGCGTCGCCCGCCTGATCGACGGCGGCGTCAGCGGCGATGGCGTTCCGTATTTGATCATGGAGTACGTGGAAGGCGAGGAGATTCACCAATGGTGTGAAACCCAAACCCTAAGCCAGCGCGAACGCGTCGCGCTGTTCGCACAATTGTGCGATGTCGTCGCCGCGGCGCACCGCGCCTTGATCGTTCACCGCGATCTCAAGCCTTCCAACGTACTGGTCACGTCGGCAGGCAAGGTCAAGGTGCTCGACTTCGGCATTGCGCGTCTGCTCGATGAGGACGAGGCGCAGACGCATACTGCGGTGCCGCTGATGACGCCCGGTTACGGTGCGCCCGAGCAGGCATGCGGTGGTGCGATCACCCTGGCGACAGACGTGCACGCGCTGGGCATGCTGCTGCGTGTCCTGCTGACCGGCACGCCACCGCCTACAGCGCCAGGCGCGGCGCTGCCACTGCCCGAACACGTTGCGCCTGAACTGCGCTGGATTGTCGGCAAGGCGTGTTTACAAGAATCCGAACGGCGTTATCGCGACGCGGCTGAGCTGGGCGATGATCTCGGACGTTTTCTCGGCGCCCGGCCGGTACTCGCCCACCCGCCATCGCGTTGGTACAGCACGCGGAAATTTATCGGCCGCCACCGTGGCGGCGTACTCACGACCATGGCGTTGCTGCTTGGCATCCTCGCCAGCGCCGGGGTGACGTTTTGGCAGGCCAAGGTCGCACGCGAGCAGGCGCAGCGCGCAGAAGCCTCGCGCGATTTCCTGCTCAGCGTTTTCGAAGCGGCGCAGGAGGATCTGCCGAAAGACACACGCCCGACACCGGATGTACTTGCGCGCGCGGCGGCGAAGAAACTGGAGGGAGATACGCGCCTTGCTCCCGCGATGCGCGCGGAGTTCCTCGGCACCTTGGGCAAGATCAGCTACAGCAGTAGTGACTATGCGCGGGCCGTCGACTACGCCGACCGCGCCATTGCCACACTGAACGCGATTGGTGACACTGACTCGCGTCAGCATCTGGGTCTGGAAGTCGCGCGAGTCGAGGCGCTCACATATCTGAATCGCTACGACGAAGGCGATCGGGCGCTAGAACCGCGCATGAACCTGATACGCGCACAGGACGATGAAGTTGCGGTGGATGGTGTTGGCGTCTATGCAAAAACCCGGCGCCGGACCGGACATCTGGAGGACGCGCTTGATCTTGCGCGTGAGGCTTTCGATCGGGCGCGGCGCGTGCATGCGCCCGATTCGAATGCGGTCGAGAATGCCGCCCTGTCCTATGGATTCGAATTGCTCAATTCGGGGCAGACCCAGGAAGCCATTGCCCTGTTCGAAGCACGACGTGCTGCGTGGCCAACCCATCACGCGTCGCCGGATCGAAACTACGTGACGCTGCTGGAGAACCTTGCGCATCTGAAATTGAAGGTGGGAGACACGCAGGCAGCAGAACAATTGATGCGCGAAAGCGTGCAATTGACCAAGCGTATTTTCGAGCCACCCCATGAATTGATCGCTACGACGCTGCACAATTTCGGAGTGATGCTCGCCGGCCTCGGACGCTATGACGAAGCCGAGCCCATGCTGCGCGAAGCAGCGGGCATGTACGAAGCGTTGTTTGGTGCACACCATTCGCAGACGATAACGGCGATAGGCATGCAGGGCGCGGTGGAGAACAAACGTGGACGTTTTGCCAATGCCTTGCCGTATCTGCTTCGCGCCACAACTGCCTGCGTGGAAGCCAAGCTCGATAGCGAACCGGCCTGCGCCTACAATTGGCAGTACCTGAGCGTGTCCTATTTGAAGCTCGGCCGCCTGGAAGAGGCCGACGCCGCCAACGAGCGCAATATGCAGTTGCGTCTCAAACTGTACGGAGAGAAAAATCCGGAATATGCCAAGACATTGATCACCAAGGGCGAAATTCTCGTCGCGCGAGGCCAGCCTGCGGCGGCGATTCCGGTGCTTGATACAGCGCTGGCAATCTTCACTGACAAAGGACAGGCCGAAAGTCTGAGCGGCGCGAATACCCTAAGTGCGCGGGCGAAGGCGCTAGCTGCGCTCAATCGCGATGCAGAAGCGCTTGAGGTGGTGGGTCGCGCCGAAGCGCTGATCCAGCGTGTCGCTCCCAAGGATGAAGGTCGCCGCCTGGATATGTTAGTCACACGGGCGGATATCTTGAGCCATCTGGGTCGAACCGGTGAAGCTCGAGAGGCTGCCCGCGCAGCGCTAAAGCTGGAATCCATGCGAGCAACGATAGACACGAAGCAATGGCAGCGCATCGAAGCGCTGGCGCGGTGATTCTCGAACGTGATCTGTAGCGACGTAGCCTGGTTTGCGCTGCGCAAACCAGGCTCGTAGTCGAGGCTTGGCACGACGAGGCACCATTACCCCGGTAGAGGAAGGGCCCGGCGCCACGAGCCACCCGCGCTATGGCTGCTTCTTATCCAAGCCCGCTCGCATCGCAGTATGTGGAATAGTAGTCAAGCCACCAGCTATACATCCAGTTCCCGACGTTGTCGGAGTTGGCCAAGTAACCATGCACGCGGCCGCACATATTGGACATAGCGTTGGCAGAAGGCGCATAGCCGAGCGGAGTGGCGAAGGCGAGCAATAGGGCGAGCAGTCGAGCTTGCTTGTTCATGCAATTCTCCAAAGATGAGATACGGGCACCATGCCCGTGCTTGATGCTCGACGCTAAACGGTGCAGCCGACCGACATTTGTCGCATGGTCGACGTGCTCCCCTTTGCGCGCACGCACATTTGTGACGTTGCCAATGTCGTTTCCCGCGGCGCTTGCGCGTCGAACCCTTAAAGCAATCGTGCTTTGGGGAGAACGATTATGCAGTTCCTGTACAGGATTCTTGTCGCGGCAGCAGTCGCGCTGTCCGCTCCCGCGTTCGCACAAAACGCAATCGACGGCTTCGATCCGAATGCCGACGGCAGCGTGCGCGCACTGGCCGTGCAGGCCGACGGCAAACTCGTCGTGGCCGGTGAATTCAGCAACATCGCCGGACAATCTCGCGCGTATGTCACACGGCTTCTGCCCGATGGCAGCCTGGATTTGAGCTTCGCAAATTCCGCGGCGGATGGAGCTGTGTACGCCGTCGCCCTGCAAGCCGACGGCAAGATCGTGGTGGGCGGCGTCTTCAGCTCGATCGCCGGGACGCCCCGCGCCTACGTCGCGCGGCTCAACGCTGACGGCAGCGTGGATGGCACCTTCAATCCGAATCCAAACAGCTTCGTGTACGCGCTGGCCGTGCAGGCCGACGGCAACCTGGTGCTGAGCGGTTCCTTCACAGGATTCGCCGGTACGACCCGCAACCACATTGCACGACTCCATCCCAATGGCAGCCTGGATGCCAGCTTCGACCCGAACGCCAATGGCAACCCGTACGTGTTGGCACAGCAAGCCGACGGCAAACTGCTGCTGGGTGGTCAGTTCACCACGATCGCAGGGGCAACCCGCAACCGCATCGCGCGGCTCGGCCTCGACGGCAGCCTAGATGCTGTATTCGACCCGAATGCTGGCGCCGGAGTGTTCGCGCTGGCGCAGCAAGCTGATGGCAAGCTCATTCTGGGCGGCCAGTTCCTTACTATCGCTGGGGCGACGCGTAACCGTATGGCACGGCTCGCAATGGATGGCAGCTTGGACACCAGCTTCGACCCGAATGCGGATGGCAGCGTGTTCGCGCTGGCGTTGCAAGCCGATGGCAAGCTGGTGTTGGGTGGCGACTTCAGCACGATCGCCGGGACGAGCCGCAGCCACATTGCGCGGCTCAATTCCGACGGCAGTCTGGATACCAGTTTCAACCCGAATGCGAGCAACACCGTCAAGGCGCTGGCGCAGCAAGCGGACGGCAAGATCGTGCTGGGCGGCGACTTCACCACGCTCGGGACGGCGACTCGCAACCACATCGCGCGGCTGCATGCCGAAGGCAGTCTGGACCGCACGCTCGTGGCGAATACCAACGCCAACGTCGCGGCGCTAATCACCCAAGCGGACGGCAAGCTGGTGGTGGGTGGTGCCTTCATTACGTTGAACGGGATCATCCGCAACCGCATCGCGCGGTTCGCGCCCGATGGCAGTGTGGACGACAACTTCGATCCGAATGCTAACAATGCCGTGCTCGCGCTGGCACTGCAGGTCGACGGCAAGCTGGTGCTCGGCGGGGATTTTTCCACAATTGGCGGAATGCCACGCAGCCGCATCGCGCGGCTGCAAGCCGATGGCAGCCTGGATGCCGGGTTCAACCCAGCGGCAAACAACGACGTCGCCGCGCTGGTGCAGCAGCCAGACGGAAGGCTCGTTGTGGCCGGTGTATTCACCATGATCGCCGGGATGCCGCGCAACTACATCGCGCGACTTTTTCCCGATGGCAGCCTGGATGGCAGCTTCGACCCGAACGCGAATGGCAACGTGGATGCACTGGCTTTGCAAGCCGACGGAAAGCTGGTGCTGGCCGGTTCGTTTACCATCATTGGCGGGACTCCGCGCAATCGTATCGCGCGGGTCAATCCTGATGGCAGCCTGGATAGTGCGTTCAACCCGAACGCGAACGGATTGGTGCTTGCGCTCGCGCAGCAGGCCGACGGCCGATTGATTTTGGGCGGCGCATTCACGACCCTTGGCGGCGTGCCTCGCGGCTATGTAGCGCGACTCGAACCGGATGGCAGCCTCGATCTGAGTTTCAATCCGAACGCGAACGGCAGCGTGTTCGCGTTGGCCGCGCAAGCCGACGGCAAGCTGTTGCTGGCCGGTGAATTCACCACGATTGCCGCTACGAGCCGCAACTACATCGCGCGGCTCAATTCCAACGGCAGCGTGGATACCAGCTTCAACGCGAATGCAAACGGCTCGGTCGTCGCGTTGGCGCAGCAAGGCGACGGAAAGCTGGTACTCAGTGGCAATTTCAGCGCGATCGGTACGACACCTCGCGACCATCTGGCGCGGCTCAGTCTAGCCGACGCGGCAC
Source organism: Lysobacterales bacterium (assembly GCA_038244165.1). Classification (GTDB taxonomy): domain Bacteria; phylum Pseudomonadota; class Gammaproteobacteria; order Xanthomonadales; family Rhodanobacteraceae; genus Rudaea. Next base: position 8,461 of record JBBRTT010000023.1, read on the forward strand.
TGCAAACGCTGAGCATGAGCGGAGGCACGGTGACTTGGCTGCGTTCCGGTACGTCGCCGGAACTGGCTTTGCCGCCGCAGCTCGTGTACTCCCCGGGCGGCGGCAACGCGGACATTGCGCTCGGCCCGATGAACCGCGTCAGCGGCGGTTGGCGCTACGACGGACTGCAACCACCGGCGTTCGACCAGATTTTTGTTCTGCGCGCACGCGGCCAGGTCTCGACAGGGCAATTCAACGGCTCACAGGGTCTGATCGAAACGACACGCCAGTTCTACGTCAGCGACATGATCTTCAGCACCGGATTTGAGTGATCGCGACGTCGCCATGTCGGTTTCCGCCGCAACAACGCGTCGTCTGTACATGAAGGCCAAACAGTTATTCAGCCGTCGCTTTCGCGACCGCGCCACGACCTTGGAGACTTGCGATGCGTACATCCATAATTGTCATCCCGATTCTTGTTGCGCTGCTGCGGGCCGGCGGCGCACTAGCTGATGTCGATATCCGCGTCGGCACGGGTGCCGCCTGTTTCTCCGCGAGCATCCAGACAGCGATCAACAACGCGACAGCGGCCAACGGAGTCACCAATATCAAGATCGCGCGCAATGTGGCGTACAACGCGCAGCAGCTGGATATCAATGGGCGCAATGTGCGCCTGATCGGCGGCTTTGCCGACTGCAACCAGGCCAACCCCGACACCACCAAGACGCTGCTCAATGGTGCCGGCGGCAGCGCCAACACGGTGGTCACGGTGCGCGGCAGTTCAAGCGTCGTAGAGTTCCAGAATCTGGATGTCACCGGCGGCGATGAAGTCACCACCAGCGCCGGTCGTGGCGGCGGCTTCACGATCGCCGGTGGACCGCACCAGTTGGTGCGTTTCAACAATGTGTTTATCCACGGCAATCAAGCCGGTTACGGCGGCGGCATCTACATCGAAAACGAAAACTCGTCCGTGGCCTCCGACGTGTTCGTGCATCTGGACAATAACGTCAGCATCAACGGCAACTACGGCGCCTATGGTGGCGGCGGCATCTGGTGCCGCAACTCGCGTGTGTACATGACCGGCACGGGCAGCTTCGTCATCAACAACACCACCAGCAGCGCGCCGGCTATTCTTGGCCCAGGCGGCGGTATTCGCGCGGAGAACTGCGAGATGAATATCGCCAGCAGCGGCCTGTTCGGTTCGGTCAGTCTCAACTCTGCGGGCGGCGCAGGCGGCGGCATCAGCGTCAGCGGCGAGCGCTCGAACATCAGACTGTTCACCCAGGATCCGCTCACGCCGACACGGCTCGCCAGCAACGACGCTGGCGGCGTCGGCGGTGCCATCGATATCGGATCGAGCGCGTATGTGACTGCCTGGGACGTGATCATCGATCTCAATACATCGCGATCCGGCGGCGGCGCGGTTTCGTTGTTTGACAATGACGCCGGTCCCAATGCGAATTTTCACATGAAGGGCACGCTTGACGGCGCGCCGACAGGTCCCGGCACGAGCATCGGTGGGGCAGTCAATTGCGCCGCTTTCAAGCGCTGCAATCGCATTGACTCCAATATGGCGATCGAGGCCGGCGGCACGCGTCGAACCGGCGCGGCCATCCGCGCCAGCGCCAGTTTTTCTGGCGACAGCAACACCCCCGCTGCAGTGGTGGTACTGGATGGCACCGAAATCGTCGGCAACAGCGGCGAGAACCTGGTGGAGTTGGCTGGTGACAGCGTTTTCGCATACCTCACCGGCGTCGCGATGCTCAACAACAGTTCCGCTGCGGAGCTATTGCACGCGCCGTTCGACAGAGGTTATCTGTCGGTGCTGTGGTCGACGATCGCCGGCAATGCCATCGGCGGTGCGGCGACGTTCCGTTCCAGCATGGACGGCTCGGGACTGATCGCTGGCACGCGACTCAAGAACAGCATCCACTGGCAGCCGGGAAAACGCATCTACAGCGTGATCAATGGCACGATCAACAGCAACAACACCGACTTCCTGTTGTCGAACGACCTGACTGGGGTGCCTGTGTCCACGCACAATCTCGTGGCGGACCCACTGTTCGTGGCGCCGGCAGCTCAGGACTACCACCTCACGTTCAATTCGCCGGCAGTGGACTACGCGATCCCGGACACCGCTGCAGCCACGGCCGATCATCTTCCGCGATTGGTCGATCTTCAAGGACCGGGCAACGATAATTTCGGCGCCCAGGATCTGGGTGCCTACGAGCGCCAGTTCACCTGCGCCAGCGATACCGTCTTCTGCAGCGGTTTCGAATAGACGCTGCGCGAACGACGAAGCGGCAGATTATTTTTTCGGCAATCTCGCCTGCGTCGAGGCGCGCTTGCTGGCGATCTCGACCATCGTCTCGATGCGGATCATGCGGCGGTCGAGATCATCGGTGACGGTGGCGAGCTTGTCGACGTTCTTCGACAGGCGATCGATGTCGCCGCGCATCAGCAGCACTTCCTTGAGCGCGGCCAGTGCATCCGCGACGACGCCCATCAGCGCGGCTCCCTACGTGCATTGTCCCTACGCGCGTCGACCCGGCGCGCGTCGATATTGGCCAGCGCACGATTGCTCGCGGCGATGGCATTGCGCAGGCTCTTGCGCATGGCCGGCATTTCGTGGCGGATTTCCCGTAGCAACGGCGCCAGTTCGCGGCTGTCTTCGATCGAATCGACGTTGCTGCCGAAGGCGACGATCGCCTGGCGAATGAATTCGCTGACGGTCACGCCGCGACCGTCGGCAAGAGACTTGACGCGACGCTTGTCGGCTGGCGATACAAGCAGGGTAACGCGTTGGGTTTTCATGGATACCTCACTGACGCATGCCAATACGCACATGATAATGTCATGTGCATACGGGCGCCAGCGCAGCTAAAAGTGCCAATGCCCGAAGTAGGCGAAACCGCCCAGCACGCCGAAGATCAGCAGGATCACCATCGCAATCAACGCGAGGTGGCAATAACCCAGGATCAGCCCGGCAATCGCCAGGCCATCGCCTTCGACTGTGTTCGGCGGCGCGCGGCTGATTTCACCGCGTGCGATATGCCCGCAGATGATCGCGACGATCGCGCCAATGAACGGCAGGCCGAACCAGCAAATGATGCCGAAGACCAGGCTCAGGATCGCGGGCGTGCTTGTCGTACGGATAGTTGTATTCATGATGGCCTTAAAACTCGAACTTGATGCCTTGCGCCAGTGGCAGCGCATCGGAATAGTTGATCGTGTTGGTCTGCCTGCGCATATACGCCTTCCATGCATCGGAGCCCGATTCGCGGCCGCCGCCGGTTTCCTTCTCGCCGCCGAATGCGCCACCGATCTCCGCGCCGCTGGTGCCGATGTTGACGTTGGCGATGCCGCAGTCGGAGCCGACGCTGGTGAGGAACGTCTCGGCCGCTCTCACGTTCTGGGTGAAGATCGCCGACGACAGGCCTTGCGGCACGCCGTTATGCATGTCCATGGCTTCGTCGAGTGACTTGAACGGCATCACGTACAGAATCGGCGCGAAGGTTTCGGTCTGCACCACTTCATCGGAATTCTTCACGCCGCTGACGATGGTCGGCAGCACGAAATTGCCGGGGCGATCGGTGAGTGCGGCGCCGCCCGTCAGCACCTTGCCACCGGATGCCTTGGCCTTTGTGATTGCGTCGGTATAGCGCTGCACGGCGGACTTGTCGTTCAGCGGTCCCATCAATGTGGTGGACAAGGTTGGATCGCCGATCTTCTTCTCGACCTGCTTGTATGCGGCGACCAGGGTGTTGACCACGTTGTCGTAAATTGACTCGTGCACGAACAAACGCCGCGTCGTGGTGCAGCGCTGGCCGGCGGTGCCGACGGCGCCGAAGACGATCGCCGGAATCGCGAGTTTCAGGTCGGCCGTCTGGTCGACGATGATCGCGTTGTTGCCGCCGAGTTCGAGCAGGCTGCGGCCCATGCGCTTGGCAACGCGCTCGCCGACATGGCGCCCGACGGCAGTCGAGCCAGTGAAGCTGATCAGCGGGATGCGATGATCGTCGACGAATTTTTTCGCCAATTCGGTTCCCGCATCGTTGAACTGGAAGAACAGGTCCGGGAAGCCGCCGGCCTTGAGCGCGTCATTGCAGATCTTCATCGACGCGATCGCCGACAGCGGCGTCTTCGGTGAGGGTTTCCAGATCGAGATATCGCCGCACACGGTCGCGATGAACGCATTCCACGCCCACACAGCGACCGGGAAATTGAACGCCGAGATGATGCCGATCACGCCAAGCGGATGCCACTGCTCGTACATGCGATGACCGGGGCGTTCCGAATGCATGGTGTTGCCGTACAGCATGCGGCTCTGACCGAGCGCGAAGTCGGCGATGTCGATCATCTCCTGGACTTCGCCATCGCCCTCGGGCTTGATTTTGCCCATCTCCAGCGCGACCAGCGAGCCCAACGCATCCTTGTGCTTGCGCAAGGCATCGGCGCACAGGCGAATTGCTTCGCCACGCCGCGGTGCCGGCGTGGTGCGCCAGATATGGAACGATTCCTGCGCGCGCTTTACGATAGCTTCGTAATCGGCGGCGGAACTGGCATGCACGCGGCCGAGAACTTCGTGCGTGCTCGGGTTGATCACCTCGATCGTGCCGGCGTCGGCAGTCTTGGACCATTCGCCGTTGCCGAGGTAGGTTCCGGATTCGGTGCCGGACAGGCCGAGCGCCTTGAGGATTGCAGCAGACATTTAAAGCTCCGAGTAGGGATCGTCGTGTGTGGACGACCCTCTATGAAAAAGGAGCGGAATTCTAACAGAGACGCGGCTGCGAGGCTTGTTTTAGGCGCGCAGGCGCTTTATTGCCGGGTCCGTTCTGAGCCCAGCACGGCGGGCTGTGCGCAACGCCGCTTAGACGGCTCGCGCCCGCACAGAGCGGTCCATTTTCTTTTCCGCTTATACTCAAGATCCACGACAATTCCAGGAGTGGATCATGACGGAGCCTAGTGCTGCTCCGCGCGATGAAGGCATCGGGCAATCCGTGGACACGCTGTTTGCTGAGGTATACGCCAGGCTCAAGGCGCTGGCGAGCCGACGCCTTGCCAGACAGCCGGGCGCTACGCTGGACACGACCGCGCTGGTGCACGAGTTGTACTTGCGAATGGGAACGGATTCCTCGCTTCGGTTCGCTGAATCGGTACAGTTTTTTGCCTATGCTGCGCGCGCCATGCGCCATCTCTTGCTGGATAGGGCGCGAAACCGGATGCGCCTGCGTGCGGGTGGCGAGTGGCACGCAGTGACCTTGAACGAGGAACTGCAATTGACCCTGGACAGCGCCGAAGAATCCCTCGCGCTGGAGGATGCGCTGGGTAAGCTCGAACTATCCGACGCGCGCGCCGCGCGGGTGGTCGAGCTGCGCTATTTTGCCGGGCTGTCAGTCGCACAGATCGCGCAGGTCATGCATCTGGCTCCGCGTACGGTGGATCGCGAGTGGCGGTTTGCGCGCGCGCGATTGCACGAGCTGCTCGGCGGAATGGGTTGATCGTGGCCAGGTATGGCGTGGCGCACTTTCCTTGCGATCGGCGTTCTTGGTCATCATGACAACCGAAGATTCACAGCCGCACTACCCGGACGGCGACACGACCGCACAGGCGTTGCGCGACGGATTCGAGTGCGCGTTGGATGTTCCAGTTGCTGAGCGCGAGGCCTGGCTGGCGACGCATATTGTCGATCCGGATCTGCGCCGCCAGATACAACGTCTGCTGGCAATGGACGCGGCCACCGGCGCTCTGGACACGCCGGCACAGGAACGCGCGGCGCGAATGGGCGAGGCGCCAGAGCTGGCCGTCGATGGATTGATCGGCACTACTCTCGGGGGATTCCGCCTGGTTCGTCTGCTCGGACACGGAGGCATGGCGGCGGTGTTTCTCGGCGAGCGTGTGGATGCCGACTTTCAGCAGCAGGTGGCGGTGAAGTTGTTGCGTCGCGGACTGTATTCGGAGCTGGAACAAATCCTGTTTCAACGCGAGCGCCAGGTTCTGGCGAGTTTGTCGCATCCCAATATCGCGCGGCTGATCGATGGTGGGGTCAATCAGGCGGGCGTGCCGTATCTGGTGATCGATTATGTCGATGGGATGCCGATCACCGACTTTGTGCGCATTCGCAACTTTGGGCTGAAAGCGCGTCTTGAGCTATTCGTCGTGGCGTGCAATGCCGTTGCCGCGGCCCATCGCCAGCTGGTGGTTCACCGCGACATCAAGCCATCCAATATTCTCGTGGATCGCGATGCTCACTTGACCTTGCTGGATTTTGGCATTGCCAAGCTGCTCGACGAGGATGGCAACGATGACACCAAGACGGCGGCGACGATATTAACGCCCGGATACGCCGCGCCCGAGCAATTTGCAGGAGGCGCGATCTCCACGGCCACGGATGTCTATGCACTCGGGGTGGTGTTGCATGAACTATTGCTGGGAACACGCCCGCAGTCGCAACCTCCTGAGCGACCGTCGTCATGGGTTGCGGCGCTAGCGGACACGGCTGTGGCGAATTTGCCCTGCTCGCGCGCAACTTTGCAAACGACGCTGCGCGGCGATCTGGACAACATCCTGCTCAAGGCGATGGATAGCGAACCCGAACGCCGCTACGCATCGGCAGCCGAGTTGGCAGACGATATCGGTCGCTATTTGAATCGCTTGCCGGTCAGTGCACATCCGCCATCGGCCTGGTATCGGACGCGCAAGTTCGTCCGCCGTCATCAGGGCAGTGTGCTGACGACGGCGCTGTTTCTGGTTGCGATCTTTGCGACGTTGGGGCTGGCACTGTGGCAGGCCAAGCGCGCGCACGAGCAAGCGCAGCGCGCCACCAGTGTGCGGGATTTCCTGTTGAGCGTGTTCAGCGCTGTGGAACCGGCCGGTCCGCGATTGGCGCCGCCATCGGTGGTCGACGTCGTGCGCACTTCAATCACGCAGGCGCAGCGTTCGTCTGAGCTGTATCCGACCGTGCGCGTGGAACTGTTGGAAGCACTCGGCAATGTATTGCGCACACAAGGCCAATTGAAAGATAGCGTGGCAATTCTCGATGAGAACTATCGCAACGCGATCGCCCGGCTCGGTGCGGGCGATGCGATCACGCTGAGCGCGGGATTGGGTTTGGCCAAAGCATTGGTGGACGCGGGTCAACGTCCGCAGGCGCGTACCTTGCTCGATGAACTCCTGCTGCAAAAATCGGTGGGCGGCCGGGACCTGCGCGCGCGCCTGCTCTCGGCTTCCGCCTTGCTCGCTGTCGATCGCTATGAGCGCGAGCGTGCGTTGCAGGAATCGATCGCGGCGATTCAAATGTGCGCGCAGGGCTGCAGCGAATCCACAAGCATCGATGCACTGCTCGTTCGAGGCTACGTTCTCGCGGGTTTTCAAATGGATGGCGAGGCCATCGCGATCCTGGAACAAGCGCTGCAGGCGCAGCGTGCGTATTACAGCGGACCACATATCGCCATCGCCGACAATGAGCAGGGCTTGTCGCGCGCCTATCGTCGCCGCGGTGACTTTTCTCATGCCGAAGCGCTCGCGCGCGACTCCCTGGCGATCGTCGAGGCCAGCGTTCCGGATCCGCATGTTCGGCGCTCTGATGCACTGGATGCTCTGCGCCAGGTATTGGTTGATGAGCGCCGCTTTGACGAAGCGATCGTCCTGGGTCAACGCATCATTGCAATGGAAGTGGCGACCCTGGGCCCCGAGCATCCCGGTGTGGCGACCAGTCAAAACACGCTCGGATTTACCTACATGATGGATGCGCAGTTCGAAAAGGCAGTCGAACATTTTCGCGCGGCGCTGGAGTTGTCCGAGCGCATCCCGGATAACCTACGACGTAGCGCGATCTACCGATCGAATCTGGGTGTCAGCCTCGGTCGCAGCGGCGATCCGGCAAAAGGGATGCAGCAGATCAGCAAAGCCATTGCGGATTTGCGTGCGCTGCCGGAACCGGATTTCGACCAGCTGTGTTCGGCGTTGGAAAAGCTCGGTGCCCTGCAAGGGTTTACCAAGGATTTTAACGGTGCCGTCGCATCGTTTACGCAGGCACTGCAGATCTACCAGGAAAAACTTCCGAGTGCGCCGAAGGCCTGGCGTGTGGTGAGTCTCGTGGGGCTTGGTCGCGCGCGGCTTGCGTTGAATGAAAACGAGCCCGCGATGGCCGCGATGCGCGAAGCACTCGAAAACGAAACCACACCCGCCGACCGAATTTCGCCGGATCGTATCGAAGCGCGCGCGGGCCTTGCGCTTGCACTTCATCGCCAGGGCAATGACGTCGAGGCGCGTGCTTTGCTGCAACTGGCGCGAAGTGAACGCGCTGTCGCCAACAACCGCTTGTCACCGACCTTGCAGACTTTTGTCGATGATGTGGTCAAGGCGATAGGTGAGCCGGACGTGCCTGCGGGTCACTAGCCTGCAGCGACCGGAACCTGATTCGCAGAGTGCGCGGGTCAGGCCCTGCTCCTGTCAACGCAGAGAATCTGCGGCGTATTGCTATGGGTTGGCGTGATTTGACGCGAGGTGGAGTTCTTCGCCTGCGTACCCGCCACCAACGCGGGATGGAGCCTGATCATGCTTTCGCACTCGTCCCCCATCATCCGTTCTTGTACGCGTCTGTTTACCCTGGCATTGCTCGCCGGACTCACGCCTTCGGCCCACGCGCTCACCTATCTGGTCGGAGCCGGCGGCGCGCCGTGCGACTACAGCACGATTCAAGCTGCGATCAATGGTGCCGCCAGTCATGCCGGCGCAGACAGCATCCGCATTGCGTCCGATCAAACGTACGGCGCGCAGGCGCTGACCATCGGCACGCAAGACCTCACGATCGTCGGCGGCTATGCGAGCTGCGCAGCGGCGCTACCGGATGCGGCGTTGCCATCGGGCGTCACGGTTATCAATGGCCAGGGTGGGGCGAGCGCCCCGGTGTTCAATATTAGCGGCGCCGGGGTGCGCGATTTGCGCAATCTGGGTATACAAGGCGGCGACGTCGGAAATGCGGCTGGCGGTGGCGGAATTCTCTTCAATGGTCACGGCGATTTGATCCTGCGTGAGACGGTGATCAACAACAATCACGCAGGATTCGGGGCCGGGATAGCATTTTACGGCGACGGCGGCGGGCCGGCGGTGCTGACGCTGGAAGCGGGCACGCTGATCGCTTTCAATGTCGCATATGACTCCGGCGGCGGCATCTTGATCAACGGACAGGCACGTTTGTTCGCGCTGCGTGATCGCACGTCGATTCAATCGAATCTGGCGCAAGGCCTCGGCGGAGGTCAGGGCTTTGGTGGCGGCGTGTATGTGGTCGCTCCCGCTTTCGCCGATTTTGGGTCGCCCGGCTACAACAGCGCGGCGATCCTGGAAGGCAATGAAGCGCAGCGAGGCGGTGGTTTGGCGGTGATTGGAAAATCGGATAGTGACGACGACGTCAATGTACGCATGTTCACAACGGATCCAAATAGGCCTGTGCGTATGCACGGCAATCGCGCCAATGTGCGTGGTGGGGCGGCCTTTCTGCGGTCTTACGAGTGTAGTTTTCCTTCGCTCTGCCTCGGTAGTGAAGCGCAACTGTGTGCATTTAACTTTCATATGGACGCCAATCGCGCACCGGAAGGCGCGGCAGGCTACGGTGAAAACGCATATATCGCTGACCTCAGATTGAATGGCAATTGCACTGGGTTCCCTGAAACCAGCGCCTCGCTAGGTGCGGTGAACTGCACACTGAGTGCTCCGGGCTGCAATTTGGTCGACAACAATATCGCGATGGATAGCAACAACGCGCAAACCACCGGTGCAATTTTCGACTTTCAGAATGCTCGACTTGAGGCCAATGGGCTTAGTTTTACCCGGAACTCCGGCGGAAATCTAACGCGCAGTAGCGTGGTAGAACTGCGCGGCAATCAACTAGTCGCCAATTCGTTATCCAGCGACCTGCTGCGAATCGGCGACTACGCAAAAATCAATAGCTGCACGATGGCCTCGAATGTGCTTGGCGGCGCAACGCATGTGATTCGTATGGACTCCGCTGGATTATTTCAGATGAAGAACTCGATCGTTTGGGAACCCAGCAAACTAACCCTGCTGTATCCGGGCAACTTGATCAACAACAGCAATGTGGACATGCAGTACAACATTCTCAATGACTCCACAGCCACTTCGCAGGGGCCGACCAATAGGCAGGTAGACGACCCGCGATTCAACTTTCCGGCAGTGGGTGATTTTCGCTTACGCGTGAGTTCGCCGGCTATTGATTTCGCACCGCCAGTAACCGGTGACGATCGCGATCTGGACGGACGTCCATTTGATCAGCAAATAACCCCGGGCCCAGCACGCGCCTTGGTGCGCGACGTCGGGGCATTTGAACGCCAATACATCGATCCATTACTCCTCAACAATAGCTTTGGCGGTAGCCTCATCGCCTGGCAAATCTTGGAACCCAGCTACACCACCTACAGCACGCAAGACGCCGCCGGCAACAGTGCGCCGGGTTCAGTACAAGTCGTAGTACCGGCGCCGCAACCGGGAGATTTCGGGTATTCGTATATCAGCGTCATGTCGCAATGCTTCAATGTACCCTGGCCGGCTATTTACTCGCTGAATGCGAAAACGCTGACGCGCATTTTCAACTTCGACCAATATCCGGACAGTGCGATTGTGCATTGGCGTCTGCGCGCCAATAGCATCGATTGTACGGGGGCAATTACCGGCGAAGGCGATGTACCGTTTTCCGCAGCCACCGGCTGGCATGTCTCGCAATTTCCCGCCGAGATCAGCATCACGCCGCAGCTGTGGAATTTCAGAACCACGTTAGAAATCACGTTGGACGTCGCCCAGAATCCGAACGACCCGGATCTCAGTGGTCTGTTTGCGCGCTTTGACGACGTGCTGCTGCAATACTCGGATATCGACAAGATATTTGCTGACGATTTCGAGTAGATGCAGGCCATCAAGGCGCAGAGGGCGTTAAAAGAAACGAACGGAGGTAAAGAAAAAGGAGCGGAATTCTACAGAGGCGGAGTTGCTGAGCCGGATGGTACTGGCTCTACTCGGTTTTGCGGAAGCGGAACCGGCAAACCTGGCCGCCGCGTACCATGCATTCGGCGTGCTGCACTTCGGCACCTGTGGCAGCGGCCATCAGGGCCAGGTCGAACTGGCAGACCTCGGGGTGCTTGGCGGCCAGATGATGAAACACGCAGTTGTGCGCGACGATGCCCGGTAATTCGCGCTTGCTCGCGGGCTCGGCTGTGGATTCGTAACCCAGCGCGCGCATTGCTTCCGCCAGTTTGCCGATGCGCTGGCCGGTGGATGCGGCGGTGCCGTCGTGGGCACGCATCTGTTCGCCGATGCGTGTGCCGAGCTCGCGCATGCGCTGGCTGAGGCCCGCTGTGCCTTCGCTCGCACGTAGCGATTCCACCAACAGTTCGCCGAACCAGTTGTATTGGCGTGGGAACAGTTCGCGACCGCGCTCGCTGAGTACGAAGGATTGCTCCGGCCGCCGGCCGGTCGGGCGCTCGGCGCCTCGCGCCACCCAGCCGTCGCGCTCAAGTGCGGTCAAATGCTGGCGCACCGCGTTGTGAGTGATGGCGAGCGACTGCATTAGATCGTCGACCGTCAAGCCGTCGCGATTCTGCATCAAGGAATGGAGTAATTGCTGTTGGGTCTGACCGAGCATTTCAAGCATGTGCGTATTCTAGGCTTAGTCAGGATGAACTGCCTTCCGGCGCCGGAGATTGGTCGAGGAGACCCGCCGCAAGGCAGTCCAAAATACGTCTTTTTAGAGCAGCCTTCTAGAACTTGTCCGGGAACTGCTTGGCGATACCTGCGGCAAGCGCGTCGGCAATCGTGTTCATGTGCTTGCGCATCACGCCCCAGTTCGCCGCTTCCTGATCGAACTGATTGTTGTGGACTGCCTGGATCTGTGCGACGTGGTGTGCACCATGCGCACCCAGCAGACTGACCAGCGTGTCCTTCGGCAGATTCGGGTTGGCGCCGCTGAGGAAGGTCGCGATGGCCACGGCGTTGTCGTTGAGATCCTTCATGGCCTTGGTCATACCGGCCTGGTCGCCGGCATTGGCCGTATCCAGATACGCCTTGATCGCGCCCCAATGGCCAGCCAGCAGGGTGAACAGTTGATCCGACGCCGCCATCCCGTAGTACGGCTCGATCGCACCGGCGATTTGTTTTGCGTTGGCGACGACGTTGTCTTCAGCAGTCTTGCGTTCGGCGGTATTCTTGGCTGCGGCGCTCATCACCACATTGCGCACCCAGAAAATATGATCGGCCCACAGATCGCGCAGTGCCTCGCGTGTTGCCGTGACTTTGTCAGCCGATGGTGCGGCGTGGGCTGGCGCTGCGTGCGGAGCGGGCGCATCCGCAGCGACGGCTGTGAAGTTGAAAATAGCGAATGGCATTGCGAGTGCAAGTGTTTTGAAAAGTGTTTTCATGGATGACTCCTTTGCTGTTGGCGATGACGCGCAGGCACTGTAATACTGTTTAAATATAAAAACAAGTAATATATGTAAATATAAATTTACAGAAGAAATCGATCAGACACCTGCGCTCGACGTATAGCGCATTGCGCGCGACGCCATCGACAACACCAGGATGGTACGATTGTGAGGTCGCAAGTTAACGGCAGGGGGAGCGCGCGCCATGGGCTGGTCAAGCAAGACATACGCTGACGGCTTGGTTCAATTCGGAGACACCTTCGGGCTCCTACCGCTAAAAGAACTGTTCGATGCATTTGCAAAAACGCAGCCCGATGCAGCCATATTCAGTCGAATAAACGCCGACGCAAGCGTGAGTATTTTCTTTCCACCCGCGTCGCGTGAATTCGGGCTATTGATGGGCGCAGTCGATTGCGAAATACCAGAGCCCTACGGTCTCGCATTGCTCTGCGGCGCGCCCACTCTATGGGATGAGTGGTTCGGCCAGGGTTGAGGCTCAGGCTACGTCAGAGAGTTGACTCTTCGGAATTCGAGCAAGCCGGTCAGCCGGCATCCCAGGCTATTTGGGCAACCAGAGGCAAATGATCCGACGCAATGCGCGCGCCGCGACTGTTGTGGACGAGCACGCTGCGCAGACTGGAGGCAGGTGTGACCCAGATGCGGTCGAGTGCAAACACTGGCAACAGCGACGGAAACGTGGCGCGCGCTGGTGATTCGCCGAAATGCTGGTGCAGCCAGTGCAAAGCACGCCGGCGCAGAAACCATTCGTTGACATCGCCAAGCAGTACGGTTGGCAGGTCAGGCCCAGCGCGCACGACGTCGAGCAGACGCGAGACCTGTTCGCCACGCTCACGCCGCTTGAGTCCCAGATGGGTGGTGATGACACGCAACGATGCGCCATTGCCGCAATCGAGCACGGCGTCGATTGCGCCGCGAGGTTCCCGCCCAGCGACATCGAGCCTGATGTGCTGCACCGACAGGATGGAAAAGCGCGTCAGCAATCCATTGCCGAAGTTGCCCGCAGCGTTGACGAGGGTCGGTCCGGCCACGGCATGATGACCGCACTCCCGGCGTAGATAGTCGAGCATGTCGACTCCGGTCGTGTGCGATTGTAACTCCTGCAGCGCAACGATATCGGCGCCTATTTCGCCGAGCACACCAGCGATACGCTCGGGAGCGAAGCGCCGGTCCATGCCGATGCCGCTGTGCGTGTTGTACGAGGCAATGCAGATTGGAGTCATCGCGCGTTTCACTCCGCTGCCGCAGAGCGAGCCAGGTGGCGTCGAATAGCGAAAGCCATGATCCCGATCACCGCAGCAGCAACGACAACAAGCACGACGGTCAACGGGCCGGGTGCACGGATTGCCGCCAGGATGCGGTCGATGAATAGCGCGCTGACGACGATGCCGGGCAGCATGCCCAAAGCGGTGCCCAACAGGTAAGCTCGTCGCGGCATGCGCGCCGCGCCCGCAACCACGCTGACCACGCTGTACGGCGCAACCGGCACGATTCGCACGAGCATGATCGCCAGTACGCTGTGCTCGGTCAGTTCGGCGCTGAGGCGATGCATGCGCGCGGCTGTGCGGCCACGCAACCGCGCGAAAGGAAGCACCCGCCCGATTTCGTAAGGGGCAATCGAGCTTAGTACACAACCCACCAGCGCATACACAATGCCGAGAGTCGGCCCAAACACGATCACGGTGACGGCAATCAGAATGTTGACCGGAAATACCACAAGCTCGCCGACGACGTAGGCTCCGACAATTATCAGCGGCGCCAAGGGTGAATCTCGAAAGCGCTGCACGATGGCGACGACCCGGGAGACGTCGAGCCACTCATGCAGGGGCGTTGCGAACCATCCCAGGATGAGCACGACGATAGCGACAATTGCCAAGGCGATAACCGCTGGACGCCGCTTCGATTGCCCTGCGTCGGTGAGTTCCTCCAGCGGGCGTTCGTTTTCGAGTGGACGTTCGGAATCGATCACTTGCGATAATCCTTAGCGCACTGCGCGATGAGGTTCCCGTTCGCGGTGCGCGCCAGGTGCTTCCTACAGTTGCGACTTGAGCGGTCGGATAAACTTTTCGGCGATCTTCTCCTTCCATGAACGGTCCCGCCACATTTGAAGCGTGTACGGCGTCGACTGCTTCAAATCGTCTTGAAACACCGCAGTCATGCGTTCGGCAAAGGTCTTGTCGTAAACATTCAGACTCGCCTCGTCGTTGAGCTCAAACGATCGCTGATCGAAGTTCGTGGATCCGACTGAGACCAGTTGGCCGTCGGCGATGAGCAGCTTGTTGTGCATCATGGTGGGATCGTATTCGTACATTTGCACTCCCGCAGCGAGCAAAGGTTCCCACTCGGCTTTCGATGCCATGCGCGCCGCCCCAGAATCCGTATTCCTGCCGGGCGTCATGATGCGGATTTGCACTCCACGTGCGCGCGCCGCCAGCAGGGCCTGCGTCACCAATTCATCCGGGATGAAGTACGCGGCTGCCAGATCGATCTGATGCTCGCTTGCCGCGATAATCAACAGATACATCAAGTGCATACTTTCACTGCCACCCGACGGCGAACTCACGAACATGTTCGCGTCCATCGTTCCAGCCGGCTCGACCGCCGGGAAATAGTCGGCTGCGTTGAGGATCCTGCCGGTCGTCTTGATCCAATTGTCGTTGAAGGCTGCCTGCATCTGCGCGACTACGGGTCCCTCGATGCGGAAATGGATGTCGCGCCAATGCTCGGTATCCTGCGCATGCCCCTTCCAAGGATCGCCAATACCGACGCCGCCGGTGAATCCAATTCTGCCGTCGACAATCAGCAGCTTGCGATGGGTGCGGTTATTGAGTCGGCTGATGTTGTACCAGCGCAGCGGCCGGTAGCGCTCGACCTGCACGCCAGCCTTTTGCATCTGCGGGATGATCGAAGAATCCATATCGGAGCTGCCGGCCCAATCGATAGTGACGTTGACCTTGACGCCAGTTCTTGCACGTTCGCAAAGCGCGTCGCTGAATTTCTTGCCGACTTCACCAGACCAATAGATATAGGTTTCGAAGGTGACCGTTTTCTGCGCCGAACGAATGGCATCGAGCATGGCCGGGAAGATCTGGTCACCATTCTCCAGATCCGTCACTGTGTTGCCGGCCAGAATGGCTGGCCCGAGCAGAACGTCCATTTCGCGACGGAACTGCGGGTCGGAAATCGCATACTTGTGTTCCACTTTTTGGTTGAGCTTTTTTTCCGGCGTCGCGAAATTCATCGCCAGTGCGACAACCAGGACCGTTACCATCACGGTAACGACTATCGTCCAGAGATTGCGTTTGCGTTTTTGCTGCCTTGCCATTCAAACCTCCATTTAGATGCTGGGCAAAACGCGAAGATGTGCTGCCGGGGTCGATACTACGCCATCGGTTACGCAGGCACTTGCTGCCGTTTTGAACGACTTACAACTTGCCGCCAGTTCCGGGCTTTCAGACACAAGTGCATTTTGCGGACCAACATCGCCCACTCGCAATCGAGTATCGTCTCTGTGCGCTTGGTCATCGCGAAATCAATGGCGACCCCGGCCCGATTCGAACGGGCGACCTCGCCCTTAGGAGGGGCGCGCTCTATCCAGCTGAGCTACGGGGTCGATCTGGAAAGTTTCGCATAGAACCATCCCTGGTGGCGCTTCCGATCGCCGTCCGTGGCTCACTCTCGCTTCGAGCGCACAATGCGCTTCAACGCATTGTGCAAGCACTCGACGCTCGACCAGCTGAGCTACGGGATCATGCGCTTGATTTTCGCATGAATAGGCGCGATATGTGATCCTGCAATGGCAATTCACGTGCTTCTCGCGGCAGTCATCACGAAGGAATTCGAATGCAAATCACCATGTACGACACGTTGGTCCCGACCGCCAATCGCTTTTTGGGCAGCCTCGACAAGATCCTGGACAAGGCCGCTGCGTTTACCGCGCAGAAAAACATTGAGGCCAGCGTACTGCTGAATGCGCGTCTGGCGCCGGACATGTTTGCGCTCACACGTCAGGTGCAGATTGCGTGCGATATGGCGGCGCGCGCCGTCGCGCGTCTGGGGGACACCGAAATGCCGAGTTTCCCGGACACGGAAACAACGTTCCCGGAATTGAAAGCGCGCATCGGCAAGGCGCTGGCTTTCGTCAACGGCGTGGCGAAGACGAAATTCGCTGGCAGCGAAGATCGGGATATCACGATCACGACGCGCCGCGGCGAACTGAATTTCAAAGGGCTCGACTACCTGCGCGATTTCGTCCTGCCGAATCTGCATTTCCACATCACTACGACTTACTTGATCCTGCGTCATAACGGCGTAGAGCTAGGCAAGGCCGATTACCTGGGTGGCTAGCGCGACGCCAAGGCATCGAGCACTCGCCTGGATCGCTGCATTCAAGTTGGGCAAGTCGGCAATTCTGCTGATGCTGGCAGGCGAAATGGTGCATTTGCTCCAGCCTGGTGCGCTGGATCATCTGGTCGGTCGTCTGGCTGAATTGCCGCTGGCTGCCAGTGGCTGGCATCCGATGGTGCGTGCCGTCGATTGGCTGATGGAGTTGAGTCCGCACAAGATCATGCTTGCGGGGGCGATAGCGTGCGGTTATGCGTTGCTCTATGCCGTCGAAGGCGTCGGCTTGTGGATGCAAAAACGCTGGGCCGAATACTTGACCACAGTGGCAACGGCCTCACTGATCCCGTTCGAGATATGGGAATTGACGCGCGGCGTGTCGCTGCTGAAAGTTGCCGCGTTGGCAGTCAATATTGTCATCGTGGTCTATCTCGTTTACGTCCTCCGCACAGATCGAAAGGCGCACGCGTAGCGTTTGGCCGCAGCGCGTCAAACATATTATTTTTTCTTCTTTATAGTTTCGCCGCGGACCTTGCGACCCTTGGCCGCGGCGCGTTCGCGGCGCTCGGTCTTCATGCTCGCAGCATACTGCGCGACGCCTTCGCGCAGCGCCGCGGCATCTTCGCCCTTGCGCAGGCCACGTTTGGTCAGCCCTTTTCGCATGCGCTGGATCAGCTCGAAATCGTGTTCGTCGCGATAGGGTTTCAGGTCAAGATCGGCCGGTACCTTGGTCAGGCGCTCATCGCCGATGTGCTTGACGTATTTCTGCATGAAGCGGTCATAGTCGCGCCAGAGTATGCCTTCGGCGCGCACTGCAGCTTCTTCCGCGCGCGTCGCAATCTGATGCGCGTGAAGGTAATGCAGGCCGAGCTGGTCAATCAGGGTTTTCTCTACTTCCTCATGCATGATGAGGTAGCGATCGACCTCGACTTTGCGGCCCTTGTACGTCATCGACGTTGGCAGATGTCGGTCGATATAGATAGTCTGGCCGTCCTGGCTGTAGCCGGCGAGGTAGGGAATGTCGTGCTTGCGGTCGAGCTTTTTTACCCGCCGCAGGATCGCATCCAGGGCCCGATCCAGCATCAGGCTGGATACGTACCAGTCCGGAACATTCAACTTCTTGTGCGGTGCACGCGGATGACAACCTTGGGCGGGCATGGTCCAGCTCCAGTGCGGTATGGTAGGCCAGACCTTAGCCCATATGCGAGAAATTAGGTACTGGGGCGAGTACGGTCGGCCCGTGAAACGGTTTGTTTTGCCGCTACGCAACAAAAGGCATTATGGAACAAGTGCAAGTTGTTGCTTTTGTAAAATTTCGGTTATAGTCGGCGCACTGTGTTTGCACGGTCGCTGGGGTGGTGGTGACCTGAAAGCGCTGGATCTGCGATCCACATTCGTCACTAGAGTTTCCATGCATACCAGTAAGCCGGCACTTGCTGCTGCTCGTGCCTTGTCTGGACAGTCTTGTGGAGTTTTTATGTCGGATCGTGAGATTGGTACCGTCAAGTGGTTCAATGACAGCAAGGGTTTCGGGTTCATCAGCCGTGAAAACGGCCCCGACGTGTTCGTACATTTTCGCGCCATCACAGGCACGGGTTTCCGCACCCTGCAGGAAGGCCAGAAAGTGAGCTTCAAAGTGGTGCAGGGCCAGAAGGGCCTGCAAGCCGACGAGGTCGCTCCAGCCTAAACAGTTTGGACTTCAGCCACACCGGCGGATTGGATCACCGGTGTGGTTTTTCTCGTTCCGATTTTTTCATCTGTAAATTGAATCAGAACCTGCCGCCGCGGAAATCGTCGATCGCCTGCTGAATCTGCTGCGGCGTATTCATGACGAACGGCCCGTACTTGGCGACCGGTTCATTGAGCGGCCGTCCGGCGACCAGAATCAGACGCAGCGGGGCTTCATTGGCCGCTAGGTGCACGCTCGCACCGTGGCCTAAAACTCCGAGGTCGCCACGCACCAGGTTCTGTGCAGCGCTGTCGCCCACCCGCGCCTGTCCTTCGTAGACATAGACGAAAGCGTTGTGACCGACAGGCAGGGGCACGTCCAGGCGCGCTCCGGCCTGCAGGTGCAAATCCAGATACACAGGTGCGGTGACGACGTCCTGCACTGGTCCCTGCGCATTGCCAAATCTCCCGGCGATGACGCGCGCCGTGACGCCTTCCAATGTAACTTCGGGAATGCGCTCAGGCGCGATGTCCTGATAACGCGGCGCCGTCATCTTGTCCTTAGCCGGAAGGTTTACCCACAACTGGAAACCCCACATCAGGCCGTCTTCCTGCTCGGGCATTTCCGAGTGCACGATGCCGCGGCCAGCGGTCATCCATTGCACGCTGCCGGGTGTCAGCAGGCCGGAGTTGCCCTGATTGTCGCCATGGCGCATGCGGCCCGCCAGCATGTAGGTGACGGTTTCAAAACCGCGATGTGGATGCTCGGGAAAGCCGCCGATGTAGTCGCCCGCCGAATCGGAGCGGAATTCGTCGAGTAGCAAAAACGGATCGAGCATTTCCAGGTCGAGCTGGCCGATCACGCGGGTCAATTTCACGCCTGCACCATCGCTGGTCGCATGGCCACGCACAACGCGCGCGACCTGGCGCGCGCCGGCGGTGGTATTGCTGTCGGTATGCATGCAGAATTCCAATGGAAACGATGCCGCATAAATGGGGCCGCGAGAACGTAAATAAAGCCCTTGCGACGCGGCTTGAGCCACTGGGATCCGACGCAATGACCATCACCCTCATCGAACCGCGCATTCATGACCTGGGCGGTTTCAGTGTCGCTCGCGTGCTGCCGCACCGGCTTGCGCGCCATGTCGGACCGTTCGTGTTTTTCGATCATATCTGCCCGGCGCGCTTTGCCGCCGGGCAGGGCATCGATGTGCGTCCGCACCCGCATATCGGATTGGCGACGGTGACGTACCTGTTCGATGGCGCGCAGGAACACCGCGACAACCTGGGCAGCGTGCAAACCATCCGGCCGGGCGACGTCAACTGGATGACGGCGGGCCGCGGCATCGCGCATTCCGAACGCACGCCTTCGATCGAACGCGCCGCTGGGCACGCCATGCACGGCATCCAGACATGGGTTGCCTTGCCGCAACACGCCGAGGAAGCGGCACCCAGCTTTCATCATCATTCCGCGCGCGATCTGCCGCAGATCGACCGGGACGGCGTACGTCTGCGCCTGATCGCAGGAAACGCGTTCGGCGAGCGTTCGCCGGTGACCACTTTTTCCGAGATGTTTTATCTCGCCGCGGAATTTTCCGCGGGCAGCGCGCTGACGCTGCCACCCGAGCATGTCGAGCGTGCGTTGTATTCCACTGATGCCAGTCTGCTCGTCGGCGGAGCCGAAATTCCAGCCGGTAACCTTGCGCTATTGGCGCCGGGTGAAAATGTGGAAATTCGCGCAAATGCAGCAACCCGCGTCTTGCTGCTGGGCGGGGCGCCTCTGGATGGCGAAAGGCATTTGTGGTGGAACTTCGTGTCGAGTTCGCGCGAACGGATCGAGCGCGCGAAGGGCGAATGGAAGTCGGGTCAATTCGCGCAAGTCGCCGGCGAAACGGAATTGATCCCGCTGCCGGAAAAATGATTTCGGCAACGCTACCGATATTGCCGATGGCAAGCATCGCAAGCGGCGGCGATCTTGGTCACGCTCGGCGCCAGGGCAGCGCAGTCTGCTGATGCGGGAACCGAGGTCACCGCGTCGCGCAGTTTTTGCGCGTACTCGCGAAACGGCGCATCGGCGATTGCGTCGGGGTAGAGCGCATCTTCAAGGTCGTTTGCCGATTGCGCAAGACTGGCGAGCGCCGGCGCCGTCGTATTTGCGTCGCAGCGGTTGCGCCGCAGTTCCTGACGAAGCAGCGCCTGATGGTGCTGCATCACATTCATCAGGCCGCGCGGATAGGCGTCGCGTTGGCGCAGAGTATTGACGACACTGACGGCGCCAAAGGCGCCTACGGCAATGCCGAGCACGAACAGGATCAAATTGCGCATGCAAAACCCACGGCGAGACGAGCAAGAAGCATAGCGAATTTTACCTCGCGACGGCGCTGCGCGGACGCTTGCGTCGGCCTGTGCCGCCCTGCGCTACAATCGGCCCCACGAGTGGGAGAGAGTGGTCGTGCCGTCGAGCAAAGACCAAAATTCCAAGACCGATCGCCACACCGTAGCTCAGCACCAGCCACGGGAAGACGATGCGTTCAGGCCGCGGCTGATTGTCGTCAGCGGATTGATGCTCGGTTTTCAGGTCGAGCTCGGCAGCGCGATCCTGATCGTCGGACGCGCCAGCGAATGCGGCTTGGCGCTGCCGCATCCCAGCGTTTCCCGCCAGCACTGCCGCATCCTGCGCCAAGGCGACGCCTACGTGATCGAGGATCTGGGTTCGACCAACCAGACCTATCTCAACGGCAAACCCGTCACCCGCGCGCAATTGCAGGACGGCGACCAGATCAGCGTCGGCAGCAACGCGATCAAGTATTTCACCGGCGCGAGCATGGAGGCGACATATCACAACGAGTTGATCGATCTGGCCATCTACGACGGCCTGACCGGTTTCTACAACCGTCGCCATTTCCGCGGTCTGCTCGATGAGTACGTGGAGAAAGTGACGTCGTCGTCGCCGCTGAGCGTGCTGCTCATGGATCTGGATCATTTCAAGCAGGTCAACGACACCCATGGTCACCTCACCGGTGACCAGGTGCTGACCAGCGTTGCCCAGGTGATCCGCGAAAACGCGCCGGCGGGAGCGTCCATCGGCCGACTCGGCGGCGAGGAATTTGCGATGGTCCTGCACGAACCTCTGAAAGATGCCGTGGCACTGGCCGAACGTGTGCGCGCCGCGGTCGCCGCGCAGTCGATCGAAACCCGGGAAATCACCTTGCCGGTGACGATCAGTATCGGAGTCGCCCAGTCCGATGCCGAGGGCAGCGCGAGCGCGGATCTGCTGCGTCGCGCCGACGAGCAGCTCTATCGCGCCAAGGAAGAAGGACGCAACCGGGTCTGCGCCAAATAGGGATTGCCTAGGTTTCGTTGGCCGGCTTGGGCTTGAGCGACGCGCGTTTTGCCTCCCATTCTGCGACTTGTTGCGGCTTGTTCCAGCCTTTATACAGTTCGAGCAGAGGCACGATGTATTCGTCGATGCGCCAGTGATCGGCGCCATAATTCTTTTGTTTTATCGCGATCGCGCCAAGCAGGGCCGGTTCGGCTTCAGCGTAACGTTGCGCGCGCAGCAGAGCCTTGCCGAGACCGAATTGTCCTTCGGCGTAGACGTCGTGATCTGCACCGAACACGACTTTGCCTTGCGTCACCACCTGTTGCTGCAGCGCGATCGCCTGCGTCGTATCGCCGACGTCGAGCAGGTAGTTGGCGTAGTTGTGCGTCGCCTTGATCGTGTTCGGATGATTGTCGCCGTACTTCTTGCGCGTGCCGTCGAGCGCGCGCTTGTAGTACGGGCCGGATTCGGCGATTTTCTCCGGCGTCGCCTGCTGGCGCAGCGCGCCACCCAGATTGCTGACGATGTTGATCGTCATGCTGTGTTCCGGGCCATACATTTTTTCACTGACGGGCAGCATTTCCTGCAGGATCTTCGCGCCTTCCACATAGCGGTGCGATTCCAGATACATGATTGCAAATCCGTTTTTCGTATCCATCGTCTTTGGGTCTTCGGTGCCCCACAGTTTGGTTTCGCGCGCGATCGTGTCGCGGAAGATCGGCTCAGCCTCGGCGTAACGCGCAAGGTAGGTGAGCAGGGTGGCGTGATCCTCCATCGCGTTGATCATCAGACGGCTGTCGTGCCCACTGACCCGCTCGATCGCCGGCAACGCCTCGGCGATGCGTTTTTCTGCAGCGATAAATTCGCCTTGCTCGCCTTCGATGTCGGCCAGATCAACGCTGCTGCTCAGCGTTTCGATATCCTCGGAGCCGCGCGTGCGCGTGAGCACGGCAAGATTGTGCGTGATGATTTCGCTGGCTTCCTTGGTCTTGCCGATATTGAGCGTCTGCCGTGCGAACTGGCGTTCGGTCTGCAGGGTCAATAGCGCGTCGGCGCCGAGATTTTTGTTCGCCAGTTCATAGGCGCGGCGCGAATGCTCCAGAGCGGTTTTATATTCGCTCAGGCTGTTGTAGCTGGAGCCGATCGTTTTTTCGATGTCGGCCAGCACTTCTGGCTGGCCGCCGAGTTCTTGACCAGCACGCGTTGCGGCACGGTCGAGCACCAGGTGCAGCAGGGTCTTGTCCAGGTCGCGCGCCTGGTGCGGATCCACGCCTGACAGCACATCGGTAAGGAAGGCCGATGTTTCGCGGCTCTTGTTTGCTTCGATCGTTGCGCGCTCGGCTGCTTGCCGCGCGTGCAACATGCCGATGACCGCGGCGGTGGTGCCGGCGATCAGGGCTACCGCGATCAGTCCGGCAGCGACGAGCGGACCGCGATTGCGAACCGCAAACGCGCGCATTCGATAGCGGCGCGTCGGCGGCACGGCGCTGAGCGGATAGTGCCGCCGATAGCGGTCCAGATCTTCCGCCAGCGCCTGCGCCGACTCGTAGCGGCGGCTGCGTTCCGGGTCGATCGCGCGCGCCAGCACCCAGCGCAGTTGCGACGGAATCGCCATCAGTCCACGCACGCTGTCGGCATGCGCGGAACTGCCCTGTCCCAGCGAGGCGAGCAGAGCCGCATGCAGGTCGCCATTATCCAACCCGGCGAGCGCGGCGCGATTCATCACATCCTTTGGCGCGAGCAACTCGAGCAGCATGACGCCAAGTGCGTAGACATCGCTGCGAATATCGATTTCGCCCGCGTTGCCGCGCACCTGCTCCGGACTCATGTAGCCGCGCGTGCCGGCGCTTTCCATCCGCGGCATGGCGCTGCCGCCGCTGTTGCGGGTGGCACCCACGGCGATGCCAAAATCAATGATCTTAGGCAACGCCTGGCCGTCCACTTCGGCTATCAGCACATTGTTCGGCTTGAGGTCGCGATGGATTACGCCTTTCTGGTGCGCGTGATGCACGCCAAGGCAGATGCGCGCGAACAGCGACAGTATTTGGTCGAGCGAAAGCGAATGCGAGGCGCAGTAGGTGTGCAACGCTTGCCCGTCGATCCATTCCATCGCGAAAAAAGGATGACCCTGCGGCGTCGTGCCGGCGTCGTATACTTTTGCAATTGCCGGATGATCCATCCGCGCCAGCGCCTGACGCTCTACCAGGAAATAAGCCTCGGCCATGCCGCCGCGCAATTGACCGCGGATAAGCTTGAGTGCGACCTGGCGTTGCAATGGTTCGAGTTGTTCGGCCAGGTACACGGCGCCCATGCCGCCCTCGCCGAGCAGGCGTTCGATGCGGTAGGGACCCAGATGCAGGCCGGCTGGCAACGCCTGCGCGGGATCTCCACCCGCGGCTTCCACATCCAGAACGGTGGGTTGATCCTGCGCGCTGATGCGGGATTCGAACGGTGACGGCATGGTCGTGGTCCCCTGTCTGCCGGGCGAGTGTAGGCCTATCCCGCACGGGCGAAAAGACGCCGTGTTGCGGATGCTAAAATGCGCGTCTCGCAGCTCAAGTATCTCGCCATGGATCCCCGTTTCGCCGGTATCGAGCGTCTGTACGGCGCAGGCAGCGTTGCGCGCCTGTCGCGCAGCCACGTGTGCGTTGTCGGTATCGGCGGCGTCGGCTCGTGGGCGGCTGAGGCGCTGGCGCGATCCGGTGTCGGCACGCTGACCCTGATCGATGCGGACGATGTTTGCGTGTCCAACGTCAACCGTCAGTTGCACGCGCTGGACGGCGAATTCGGCCGGCCGAAAGTTGACGTCGTGGCCGAACGCGTACGCGCGATCAATCCGCTGATCAAGGTGCATGCGCTGGCTGAATTCGTGACGGTGAACAACCTGCCGACGCTGCTCGATCATGGCTACGACGCCGTGATCGATGCCTGCGATGCGTTGCGCATCAAAGTGGAAATGATCGCCTTCTGCAAAAGGCGGAAAATTCCCATCGTGGTTTCGGGTTCTGCCGGCGGCCGCGTCGATCCGACCCTGATCACGGCGCGCGATCTGTCGAAAACCGAGCACGACATCCTGCTCGGACTGGTGCGGCGCAAGCTGCGCGACGAGCGCGGCTGGACGCGTAATCCCAAGCGCTACTTTGGCGTGCAGGCGGTGTTCTCGCGTGAGAATGTCAATTATCCGCAGGCCGATGGCAGCGTGTGCAAAACCCGTGCGATCGATGCCGAAGGCGGACTCAAGCTCGATTGCGGCGGCGGTCTGGGCGCCGCGACTCACGTGACCGCGACGTTCGGCTTTGTCGCTGTGGCGCGCGTGCTCGAAAAACTGCTGAAACCTTAAGCTGCCATCGGCGGCAGCTGGAACAGGCGCTCGCAGTTGGCGCTGGTCGCAGCCGCCAGAGCCGACGCATCCACGCCGCGCAACTCTGCAACGGTTTTGCAAACCTCCAGCAATAACGCGGGCTCGTTGCGTTTGCCCTGGTGCCCGTGCAGCGGCTGATCCGGCGAATCGGTTTCCAGCAGGAGGAATTCGAGCGGCATCGCGCCGACTATGCCGCGCAAGCGACGCGCGCGATCGTAAGTGATCGGGCCGCCGATGCCGAGGAAAAATCCCAAATTCCACAATTGCTGCGCCTGTTCCAGGCTGCCGGAGAAACTGTGCACTACGCCGCGCAGATTGCCGACACGGCGGATCGCCGCGGTCACGTCATCGAGTGCGCGGCGCGCATGCACGATGACGGGCAGATGGGCTTCGCGCGCCAGTTCAAGCTGGCGCTGGAAATAGTTGCGCTGCGCATCGGCGTCCAGGCCCTCGACATGAAAATCCAGGCCACATTCGCCGATGGCTACTGGTTTTTCGTGTTCGATCCAGCGTGCCAGTTCTTCAAGATGCTGCGGCTTATGCTCGGCCAGATACATGGGATGCAAACCGTAGGCGGGAAAAATCCCATTTTCCACTTTGGCCAAATCGCGCAGTTTTCCGAATCCCGCCGCGGCTATCGCCGGAACGATCTGGCGGGCCACGCCACTTGCGCGCGCGCGCGCAAGGACCTGTGCGCGATCGTCGTCAAACTCGGCAGCATCCAGATGCGAATGGCTGTCGACAAGATTGACCATCAGGGGATCAGCCACGCCGCCATACCCAGGAACAGGCCCATGCTGACTACGTCCGTCGCGGTGGTGAGGAAAATGCTCGAAGCCATCGCCGGGTCTGCGCCCATGCGCTTGAGCCCCAGCGGCACGGCCGCGCCGGCAACGCCGCTGGCCACGCTGCTGACGGCCATTGCCACCAGGGTAATGGCCGCAAGCGACAGCGGATTGGGATTGTGCTGAAAAGTGGCGATAGTAAACATGCCGATGCTGGCGACGAGGCCCACTAGCAGTCCGTTGAGAAATCCCAGCCAGGCTTCCTTCAATATGAGTTTGCGGCCGACGCCGGCGCGCAATTCGTTCAGCGTCATTCCGCGCAAGGTGACCGCGAGCGCCTGGCAACCGGTATTGCTGCATTGTCCCGACAGCACCGGCAGGAACACCGCCAGCAGCACGATGTGATTTACTGTGTTCTGGAATACGCCGACGACACTGGCGGCGATAAATGCGGTCAACAGGTTCAATTGCAGCCATGGATGGCGGAAGCGCAAGGACCGCTGCCACGGCGTTGAAGTGCGTTCTTCCTTTTCCACACCGACCATTGAACCGGCCTGCGCGCTGATCTCGAACGCCTGCTGTTCGAACAGCACCTGGCCGCGCACCTTGCCGATGAGGCGGCCGTTCGCGTCGCAAACCGGGTACACCGGGTAGTGGCGGGTGACCACTTCGCGCATCGCATCGACGAGACTGGTTTCTGGGCGCAGGAAAAACGGGTCGGGAACCATCACGTCGGCAAGCGGCTGTTCCGGATCGGCGTAAAGCAACTCGCGAAACGTCACGATGCCGACCAGGCGGCCGTCGGCCTCGGTCGCGAAAACGTAGGTGATCAATTGACGCTTGATCACTTCACGCATGGCTTCAATGACGGCGCGTACTGGCGTCTGCGGTCGGAACTGCGCGGGTGAGGTTTCCATCAACCGGCCGACGCTGCTTTCCGGGTAATGCCAATCCTTCAGCCACTGCTCACCTTCGCCCGACAAAGTAGCGCCGGCGATGCGCGCGCGCCGTTCGGCGGGAAACTTCTCAAGAATATCGATCGCGTGGCCTGGACCCAGTTCCGCAAGGGTCGCGGCGATCTCCGCATCGGACAATGTCTGCAAACGGTCCACGGCGCCTTGCGAATCCAGTTCGCGGATGCGCTCACTCAGCCGGCGCCGGCTCTCCATGGGGCTGGTGCCTTCCGGGTTTGTCTCGGTTGGGTTCATAAGGTGTCTGCGGCAAGCGGGGGTGAACGCCATGCTAACCGAGAAGATGATTCAGGAAACGCTGGTTTCAGCGGCGTTCACGTGGTTTGCGCGAAACTGCATTCAACCAACTACGCAGCAATGCGTTGTCATGACTGCCACCCGAGTGAGGATACAACCATGTTTTCAAGCAAGAGAATCATCGTCGTGATGTCAATTGCGGCGTTTGGCCTGAGCGCCTGTGTCGCTCCACCCCCGCGCCACAGAGTCGTCTACCATGAATCAGCCAGCCAGGACGAGGGCTCTTACGACCAGAGCTATTCCGGTCGCTATTGCCACACCTGCGGCACCTTGCGCGATGTCGATCAAGTTGAGATTCGCCATGGCACGTCCGGCGGCGGCGCATTGCTGGGCGCAATCATCGGCGGCGTGATCGGCAACCAGTTCGGCCATGGCAATGGGCGTGCTGCGGCGACTGCTGTTGGGGTTGTCGGCGGCGCGGCGATCGGTGACTCGGTCGAACAGAACGATTCGCGTGCGCGTTCAGGCTATGCCTGGCGTTACCGTATCGAGCTGGACGACGGCCGCTGGGCGACAGTCACCCAGTATGAAAACCAGGGTTTGCACCCCGGTGCGCGCGTGTTTGTCCGCGGCGATCACCTGGAACCGCTGCGCAATTGATGTCGCGTAGTTCTTGCATATTCAAGGCGCCGTCTGCGGACGGCGCCTTTTTTTATGCCGACAAAACATTGCAGATGCGCTAGCATGAAGTGACCGCACGGAGAGCACTGCCTGGAGAGAATTTATGGCCAACGCTCGCTCGCGCTATGACAACATCAGCGGCCATCTGCAGCACTCGCATGAGGCGCAAGCAGGGTTGCTTTACGGCAAACCCTGCCTCTCACTGGCGGGCGATGCGTTCGCCGCCTATCAGCCCGATGCAATGGCTTTTCGGCTGCACGGACGCTGTCTGACCGAGGCCCTCGCACTGCCCGGCGCGAAGGGCTGGGATCCATTGCACGCTGATCGCAGCGCGCCGGGCTGGGTTCTGGTTCCAGTAGAGCAAGTACTGCATTGGGATCAATTGGCGCTGGACGCTGCGCGCTGCTCACGCGAGGCATCCGAACGACGCATTTCCTATGCGGCGACGCCGACTCCGCCGCAGGTGGACGCAGCACCGGCGTCGGACCCTGCCAGTTTGGAGAAGCGCGCTGCGGCGGCAATCGCTGCAGGATTGAGTTCTTTCACACTGTCAAGAGTGGACTGAAAGCGCTTGCGTCAGTACCACTCGGTCAAACCTTCCAACTCGTAAACGCGCTGCCAGCTTGGGCGCGCCCTGACCAGGTCGGCGAGGCGGCGCAGGGCCGGCCACTCGATCGGCTGCCTCGGCATGTGGCGCGACCAGCGCATCAGCATGGTCAGAAAAATGTCTGCAGCGGAAAACTCCGCGCCGAGCAGATACGGACCGCGCGACGATAGGTGCGCATCGATGCGCTTCCATGCCGCTTCGAGTTTGTTCACCGCTGCAGCCTTGACCGCTGCCTGGACTTCAGCTGTACCCGGCACATCCGCCGGATACCACCACAAGCGCAGCATCGGCTGCACGCTGTTGGTCAAATGCACGAGCCATTGATACCACGCGCCGCGCTGCGCCGGCGCAGGTGCCAGTGGCGCATCCGGATGACGATCGGCGAGCAGCATCAGCAGCGCCGCCGCTTCGGAGTGGGCTACGCCGTCTATCAGCAGAGTCGGTACGACTCCGTTCGGGTTCAGTGCAAGGTAAGTCGCTTCGCGTTGCTGTCCTGCGTCCAGATCCACGAGTTGCAAGGCATAGACCGCGCCCGCTTCAATCAGTGCCATGTGGACACAGAAACTGGCTGCGCCCGGGTTGTAGTAAAGTGTATACATTGTCTACTCCCGGCGGATTCGCAATCCTGTTACATCCCGTGCTGCAACGCCGGCAAGCGGAGAGGCTGGAATGGATAGCTTGGTATTCGTGGAACTTTGCGAGCGGCTTGGCATGGCGCTGGCGATCGGTGCGGTGATCGGTATCGAGCGGCATCTGCATGATCAACCGGCCGGATTGCGTACGCATGTGCTGGTCGTACTGGCCGCCGCACTTTCGGTGCTGGTCGTGGCGCCGCCGGGAACGGCCGGCGTGCTGGATGCGCAGAGCCGCGTGATCCAGGGGCTTATGACCGGAGTGGGTTTTATCGGTGCCGGCGTCATCCTGCATGCGCCAAAAGGCCACAAGATTCATGGCCTGACGACAGCCGCAGCGATTTGGATCACCGCCGCGTTCGGTGCGCTATGCGGCGCCGGCCGCTTCACGATTGCGCTGTTGGGCCTGTTCGCCGTGATTCTGGCGCTCTCGCTTGGCGGGCCGATAGAGCGCGGCCTGCGCCGTCGCTTCGGGCGCAAGAACGAGTCAGGTTCAGAGAAGGAGCCGCAGCCGGGTGCGGGCAAGGATCAGTCGGCGCGATAGAAAGTGTGCTCGCCGATCACCGCGAGCGGGCTGCCCTTGGCCCACGACGGCGCGCCGGAATTGGACGCGTAGAAATGGTCGGCCTTCGGTACGACGCTCATGCGCAGGGCGGGCGGCAAGTTCCACATTTCCATCGCGGCGTCGGCAACCAGCCACGCCTCGCGCCAGGAATCCACATCGCTAAAAATGTAATTTTTTCCAGTTGTGGACAAAGCAAATTGTCCACGTGCCTTGAGTACCGCACAAAGCGAATTGCCCCATTGGCCGCTTTCGCGGCGGCGCATGGCAACTTCGGCCACGGCCATCTGGCCCATGATCGATTCGCCACGCGCTTCAAGGTAAACGGTAGCTGCCAGGCAGGCGTGATCGCCCACCGGTTGCTGGAATACAGATGCCAGCCAGAGAATCCAAGCCAGTTTCATCGCGAAAAACCTCACCAGATTTTGAATATCGCATTGCAACCGAAGGTCGCAGCAATGCGCTGCGCCGGCCCCGGTTGCAACAAACGACGCCAGTGGCGTCGCGGTTATTCGTCCGTCCGGGAATGGCCCGGTTGCGGTGTGATCGCGGGGAATCGTTTCGATCCCCCCGCTGTGGCGCACGTCCCGTGGGCCGCAGCGTGAGCGCCGGTGTAGAGCCGGCGCCGGAAAACTATCTTGCTACGTTCCATGTCGATTTCAAGTGGACACGGAAGCAGCTGAATCACTCGTTCACACATCGTCTGACGATGGCGAATCGGCGCGGATTATAAACGGTATCGCTTTCGGAAGCAATGCCAAATGTTAAGATTTCATCATCCGTGCGTAATGCACTTTTGCAGCAATATGGAAATTGCGCAAAGTGGATTAGGCGGCAATTTCACAAAAGCTGCATTGTGCGCGACGCGTTGAACCGCGCTGACTACTTCGCGCTAGAGTAACTGCTCAAAATCTGTTCCGTGCCCGCGTAGTCCTTCGCCGTCGCGGGCACGAACTTGGTGACCCCGAGTTCGAACAGCAGCTTGGCCGTGTCTTCATTTGCATCCATTTTGAGCAGGGCGTCTCTGACTTTTTCCTTGATCTCGGCAGGAACCGTCGCCGCCGCACTGACGCATTGTCCGGCGAACTGACGCGAGGTTTTAACCGGGGTCAGGTTTGGGTACTGTTCCTTGAGCCGGGTCGGAATCATCGCCGCGTCGGCTTCGCCGGCGAAGACGGAATCCACGGCATCGGTCCAGGCCGCCGCCGATGAGCGGATATCCGGTTGCAGCACGGGATTCGGATAGAACTCAAGCAGCAGGACATAGCCCAGGCTCGGCGCTGCCATAGTGACGATGCTGTGTCCGACCAGGCCGGCGACACCTTTGTTGCCGATGTCGGCATTGGTAACCAGGGTATAGCTAGTCTGCTCGACAGTGCGTACTAGCGGTTCGTAGTGGCCGTGCTGGATGCGGTAGTCGGTGAGATGGGCTTCGTCGAACGCAAAATCGGCCTTGGTGCCCGCCTGGATGTCGCGCCAGTAGAAATGGTAGTTGCGCGCTGTGACGACGGTAAAGTGCTGGCCGGTGGCCTTGTTCAGGTAAGCCATCAGTGGCTTGTAGATCTCTTCGATGCGTTCGGGTCGATACGCCGGTTCCACGTTAAAAGTATAATCTGCAGCAAATGCGGCATTTGAACCGGCGCTCAATACGGCCGCGAAAGCGACAAAAAATGCGCCTCCGCAGGTTGGCAAACTAGCAGAAATGGTTTTCATGCGATGTTCCCCCTGTCACTTAGCGGCTATAGCATGAAACATGCCAAAAGGCGATACGCACTGCGGAAAAAGCGGCACAAATCAAAATGCGCATCAGACAAAGCCAGAAATAACTTCAATATTTGCCGCTATCGCTTTGTCGCTGCGAAGCGCACCCGCCACCGCAGCATCAGTCAAGCTGACAAGCCCTTCAGCATGGCTGGCCGCTTCCCAGGCTGTCATGACGATGCTTCCGACTTCCGTCGTCGCATCGGCAGCAAACAATGGCGTACCGGGAGCGGGTAACTCCGCGCAGTCCAATTGAATCCGATACAGGCCGCGCTTGTTGCCGCCCTTGAAATGCAGCCGCGCCATGATTTCCTGTCCCGGATAACAACCCTTGCTGACATTGATCACGCCCAACCGCCCCAGCCCGAGCCATTGCGGCAGCAATTGATCCTGCAATGCCGGCGCAAGGAAGGGCAGGCCGGCGCGGATATCGTCCAGGTACCAGTGATTCAATGCTTCGTCGGAAGCGGCCGATGTGTCGGTCGATTGCCGTGCGCTCAGCGCCAGCCAACGCGGCCTCGGGCCGGGCAAACGCAAACCAATCGTGCCGTCGTGGATGATTGTCTCGGCGCTATCGGGCAGCGCGCCCAGCGCGGCTTGCGCTTCGCCTGCGTCGCAACCGAGCGTCTGCATGCCAGCGATCGCGCTCAGGGAAACTTTCGCGCGGAATACGAAGCGTGTCAGCTCGGCGCAGATGGCCCGGGCATCGCCGCCACGCAACAGCAAGCGCAAGCGATCGTCGGCATCGCGCATCAGCATGAAAAAATACCGCACCCGGCCTTGCGCTGACAACCACGCATTCCATTGCCAGTGTCCCCGCGCTAACGCAATGACATCGTTGCAGAATTGCGCGTGCGCGAAGGCTACGGCATCGGCGCCTGAGATTTCCAAAACTTGCGGTGGCGGCAGGGCAATCGTCATCTGATGGCGGCTTCAGCGATATAATGTCAATCAATGTAGGTACGTAGTGCTGGCGGATCAAGCGTTGTTGTCAGCACGGATACCGAAGTATTACGCTTTCACGTTTTCGACGAGGCCTTGCATGTCTGAGCCACGCAGTTCAAAAACGCCACCAGGCGACAATGAAATCGGCAACGCCGAACCTGCAGCGCAAGGCATCGCGGCAACAGCATTACCCGAAGAGATCGGCGGGCGCGGTGGGCTGGATCCCACGCGCTACGGCGATTGGGAAAAGAACGGCCGCTGCATCGATTTTTGACTGACAACTCGACAAGAACGTCTAGGCAGCCCGCAGGAACATAGCCATGCCGCAATCCGCCCGCCCGCTTTCTCCACATCTGCAAATTTATAAATGGCAGCTCACCATGACGCTGTCGATCCTGCACCGGGCGACCGGTATCGCGCTGGCAGTGGGAACCCTGCTTGTATTGGCGCTGCTGATCGCGCTCGCCGCGGGACCTGACGCCTACGGCGCGGTGCGCGACTGCTGCGCGTCGCCGCTCGGTCTGTTGATGCTGTTCGGCTGGAGCTGGGCGTTGTGCTTCCACTTGTTCAACGGCATCCGCCACCTGTTGTGGGATACCGGTTGGGGTTTTGAAATCCCCCGCGCCTACGCAACCGGCTGGAGTGTCGTTGTGCTCAGCCTCGCGCTCACCGCGGTGATCTGGACTTGCGTCTTCACACGTGGAGGCATTTCATGAGCGCCGCCGACCTGCAGACGCCTCTCAAGCGCGTTCGTGGACTGGGTTCGGCGAAATCCGGCACGCATCATTTCATCGTGCAGCGTGTTACCGCCCTCGCGCTGATTCCGCTGGTGGCGTGGATCATCTGGCTGGGATTGGCGCTCATGCATGCCGACTACGCGCATGCACGTGCGCTGGTGCATCAACCGCTCAATGCGCTATTGCTGATCGCCTTCGTGATCGCCATGTTCTGGCATGCGCAGCTTGGTTTGCAGGTCGTGGTCGAGGATTATGTGCATACGCGCTGGCTGGAAGTCACGACCCAGCTTGCGATCAAGTTTTTGTGCGTGCTCGGCGCCCTGGCGAGCGTGCTGGCCGTCGTCCGAATCGCCTTTGGAAACTGATACGTGGACTATAAAATCCAGCAACACAAATATGATGTCATCGTCGTTGGCGCCGGTGGCGCCGGCCTGCGCGCCACCTTCGGCCTGGCCGAGAAAGGGCTGCAGACGGCGTGCGTAACCAAGGTATTCCCGACGCGCTCGCACACCGTTGCTGCACAGGGCGGCATCTCAGCCGCGCTCGGCAACATGGGCGAGGACGACTGGCGCTTTCATTTCTACGACACGATCAAGGGTTCGGACTGGCTCGGCGACCAGGACGCGATCGAGTACATGTGCAAGAACGCACCGGCCGCGGTCATCGAGCTGGAGCACTACGGCGTCCCGTTCAGCCGTACCGACGAAGGCAAGATCTACCAGCGCCCGTTCGGCGGCATGACCACGCACTACGGCAAAGGCACGGCGCAGCGCACCTGTGCCGCCGCCGACCGCACCGGTCACGCGATGCTGCATACGCTGTATCAGCAGTCGCTCAAGCACGATGCGCGTTTCTACATCGAATACTTCGCGCTGGATCTGATCTTCGATAGCGAAGGCGCGTGCCGCGGCGTGCTCGCGCTGGACATGTCCGAAGGTACGTTGCACCTGTTCCGCGCCCACGCCGTGGTGCTGGCGACTGGCGGATACGGGCGCGCGTATTTCACGGCGACCTCAGCACACACATGTACAGGCGACGGCGGCGGCATGGCGCTGCGCGCGGGCTTGCCGTTGCAGGACATGGAATTCGTGCAGTTTCATCCCACCGGCATCTACGGCGCCGGTTGCCTGATCACCGAGGGCGCTCGCGGCGAGGGCGGTTTTCTCACAAATGCCAAGGGCGAGCGCTTCATGGAGCGCTACGCACCAAATGCGAAGGACCTGGCGTCGCGCGATGTGGTCAGCCGCGCCATGACGACCGAAATCCGCGAAGGCCGCGGCGTCGGCGAACACAAGGATCACATGCATCTGAACTTGCAGCATCTGGGGCCCGAAGTGATCCACGAGCGTCTGCCGGGCATCGCCGAGACCGCGCGCATCTTCGCCGGCGTCGACATCAGCAAGGAGCCGATTCCGGTGTCGCCTACCGTGCACTACAACATGGGTGGCATTCCGACCAACTATCACGGCGAAGTGGTGCGCAGAGTGGGCGACAATCCGGACTCCGTGGTGCCGGGATTGTTCGCCGTTGGCGAGGCCGCGTGCGTTTCGGTACATGGCGCAAATCGGCTCGGTTCGAACTCGTTGCTTGATTTGGTCATCTTCGGCCGTGCCGCCGCCGAGCGCGCTGCGGAAATCATCAAGCCGGCATCGCCACACAAGGATTTGCCGGCATCCGCCTGCGACGCGGCGCTGGCGAATTTCGACCGCGTGCGCAATTCCAGCGGTTCGACGTCAACAGCGGATTTGCGTCTGCGCATGCAGCGCACGATGCAGGAAGATGCATCGGTGTTCCGCACGCCGGATGGCTTGCAGCGCGGGGTGAAGCGCATGCAGGAATGCTTCGGCGCGTTTCAGGATGTCAAAGTCAGCGATCGGTCATTGATCTGGAATTCCGACCTGATCGAAACCCTGGAATTGCAAAACCTGCTCGGACAGGCCCTGGTGACGATGACGTCGGCGGAGAATCGCAAGGAATCGCGCGGCGCGCAGGCACGCGAGGATTTCTGGTCACGCGACGCGGCCGGCAATCTCGGCCACGATGGAGTCCGCGACGACGTGAACTGGCTCAAGCACACGATCTGCACGCTGGACGACAAAGGCAGCACGCAGATCGACTATCGGCCGGTGCACCTGCAGCCGATGACGAAGGAAGTGGATGCGGTGCCGCCAAAGGCGCGAACATACTGACATGAGAAGAGAGTCTGCTAGTGCGGTATTCCGATACTGCCTTGCCTACCTCGCTTTGTCGGCGGCGCAGGCATGTGTTGCCGCCGATCGGATCTGGCTCGAAGGAACAAACGCTAGTGTCATTCCGGCGGACGGCTGGCAGCAAGAACCGGCCTCCAGCGATCCACCGATGTTGTCGTTCTACTTTTGTGGCATGCCTGTGGAAGCGGGCACATGCTTGGTGCGTGCGGAATTTGCTTTCAGTAGGCTCAACGAGGCGCGTGCGCCGAAGTCTCTCGACGCGCTGATGGCGGCGTCGACTGGGCATGCATCGGAAACCGTGAAGGCGACACGGACAAAAGCCGGTGGGTTCGATGCGGTGGAGTCGGTCTCTGAAGCCACTGCCATTTACGACGGACATGACGCCAACCGCAAACCTGTCGCCATGCACCGAAAGGAATTGGTCGAAGGAATCATCTTGCACGCCGACGGCGCGTTCTACGAATGCACGTTGCGTCGTGTGGCAGCTTCCGAAGACGCAAGCGCTTTACTTTCGCAACTGCGTGAGTTCTGCAGTTCCATTCAACTATCTTCAGCTACGCCGGGATAAGATCATGGCCGAATTCACCTTGCCGAAGAACTCCAAAGTGCAAAAAGGCAAAAAGTATCCGGCCAAGGCGGATGCGAAGAACGTGCGCACGTTCCGCATCTATCGCTGGAACCCCGACGACACGCAGAATCCGCGCATGGACGAATACGAAGTCGATATGGCCGCGTGCGGGCCGATGGTTCTTGACGCGCTGATCAAGATCAAGAACGAAGTCGACGCCACGTTGACGTTTCGCCGCTCCTGCCGCGAGGGCATCTGCGGATCCTGCGCGATGAACATCGACGGCACCAATACGCTGGCGTGCATCAAGGCGATCGACGACTGCAAGGGCGATGTGAAAGTCTATCCCTTGCCGCATATGCCGGTGGTCAAGGACCTGGTGCCGGACATGACCCATTTTTACGCGCAATACGCCTCGATCAAACCGTGGATACGCACGCAAACCGCGCCGCCGCCTGACATGGAGCGCCTGCAGTCCAAGCCGGATCGCGCCAAGCTCGATGGTTTGTACGAATGTATACTTTGTGCGTGCTGCTCGACGTCGTGCCCGAGCTATTGGTGGAACGGGGACAAATATCTGGGCCCGGCGGTGTTGCTGCAGGCCTATCGCTGGATCGCCGATTCGCGCGACGAAGATACCGGCGCGCGCCTAGACGAACTGGAAGATCCGTTCAAGCTGTATCGCTGCCACACCATCATGAACTGCACCAAGACCTGTCCGAAGGGGCTGAATCCGGCCAAGGCGATTGGGGAGATCAAGAAGCTGATGGTCGAGCGCAAGTCCGTTTAGGACAGCGCCAGACTTTTGCTCGTCATCCCCGCGCAGGCGGGGATCCAGTTCTCATATCAGACTGCAGAAGAGCTGGATTCCCGCCTGCGCGGGAATGACGGAATCGTTGCGACGTAGCCTCGGGAGAGAACCAGATGGACCCACGTCTGATGTATTGGCCGGCGGTGGCGATGGTCTTGCTGACCTTCATCGTCTGGCTACGCATGTATTTCACGCGCATCGCGCAGATGAAGCGCGAGCGCATTCATCCGCAGGCCGTCGCGACGTCGGCGCTGGCGGCGGCGAAACTTACCGATAGTCGCGGTGCCGACAACTTTCGCAATTTGTTCGAGCTTCCGGTTTTGTTTTATCTGGCGCTGGTTGTGGCGGCACAGACTGCCCAAGTGAGCGCAGTGACCCTGGTCCTTGCCTGGGCCTTCGTCGCGCTGCGCATCGCGCACAGCGTGATCCAGTGCAGCTACAACAAGGTCATCCATCGCTTCTACACCTACATTGTCGGCGGCACGGTGCTGTGGACGCTATGGGCCGTGCTCGCGATCGGCTTGTTGCGCTGATGAGCACGGACGCACCGGAGCCTTCACTCAGCGCGCCGGAATCCGCCGACACAATCGCGCCACTCAAATCCTCGCAGCCGTGGCCGAACCTGTTCTATCTGGCCATCGGCGGTGCGATCTACGGTTTGTTGATGCGGTTGACCTTCGGCATGCATCTGCTGGGTTTGCCGGCGGCCGCGGGCTTCGCGAGCGGTGCAATGCTCAACTCGTTCCTGTTCCTGGTGCCTGCGCTTATCGGCGCGCTCACGGTATTTCGCACGCCTGAAACCCAGCGCAGCTGGGGACGCGCGATGATCCTGCCATGGCTGCCAACCCTGCTGTTCGTCGCGGGGACCGCGGTGCTGCTGATCGAAGGCTCGATCTGCATCATCATGGCTCTGCCGATTTTCCTGTTCATGGCCTCATTTGGCGGTTTCATCATGTGGATGGTGCTGAGGTTCTTCGTGCCGTCGCGCGCGACTGTCGGGGCGTTGCTGTTGCTGCCACTGGCCACCGGCGCCTTTGAGCGCCATATGCCGCTGCCACCAGCCATTCAATTCAGCGATGCCAGCGTGCACATTCGCGCGACGCCGGCGGCGATCTGGCAGTTGATCAATCGCGCCACCGCGATCAGCCCTGGTGAAATGGACAACGGCTGGGCATTCCACATCGGCGTGCCGCATCCGATCGAAGCGGTCACGGTGGATACTGGCAACGGCCGCGTGCGCAAGCTGCGTTGGGAACAGGGCGTGCATTTCGACGAGCCGATACTGGACTGGGACGACAATCGGTACATCCGCTGGCGCTACGAGTTTGCGCCCGATTCGATTCCGCCCGGCGCGCTCGACGAACATGTCACGATCGGCGGGCGTTACTTCGACTTGATCGACACTTCCTACCGGCTCGCTCCGGAAGGTGACGGCACGCGCTTGTCGATCCATGTCAGCTATCGTGTCAGCACCGGCTTCAACTGGTACGCGGCACGGCTCGCACGCTTGCTGGTGGACAACTCCGCGCAGACGATTCTTGCGTTCTATCAACATCGCAGCGAAGCGATGCCGGCAGCATCCGGCGAATGAGCGACGCCGCGCTCAAGCGTCTGCGTTGGCGTTGCCGGCGCGGCATGCGCGAGCTGGATCAGCTACTCGGCTGGTACCTGGATGTGCGCTATGAAAAAGTGGACGATGCGGCAAAAGCAGCATTTACCTCCCTGCTCGAACAGCAGGATCCGCAATTGTGGAACTGGCTGAGCGGCCAGGTTGTGCCGACACAAGCCGACTGGCGTTGCATCATCGATGAAATCCGCAGCCGCGATCGGATTTGACTACCGGCCCTCGCGCTGGTTCGCGGCGTGCGGCGTGGGGGTCTGGTCGCTTGCGCTGCTCGCCGTCGCGGTGTGCGGAATGCCGGCATGGTCGAAGATCGCAGTGGTAATTATCGCCAGCATCTATGCGGGCTGGGCGCTGCGCGATTTCCTGCGCCCGCCTTGCACGCATCTGCGCTGGCACGCGGCCGGTCACTGGCGTGCCCACGACGCCGGTGGAGAGGAGCACATCGCCGAGTTGCGCCACGCGAGCGTTGTAGGCGGGCTTATCGCGCTGTCGTTCCGCTCGACGTCGTTCGGCAAAATTTCAATTGTCCTGCTGCCTGACAACTGCGATTCCGAAACGCGGCGCCGGTTGCGCGTTCGCCTTGCGCGAATGGAAGCGGACGCTGCGCAATGAAACGAAAACGCCCGGCGCATGGCCGGGCGTTTGCTGGGACAGAAGCTCGGATCAGAAGCGGTACTCGGCGCTGACCGAAACCAGATCAGGGCTCAAGTTCAAGCCGTTCTTGTCAACTTTGTAGTAGTCGTAGTTCAGGCCAACGCTCAGATTGTTGCTGAAGTCATAGCCGAAACCCGCGCCGGCGTAGTACTTGTTGCTGGTTTCGTCGATGTTGACTGCAGTCCCGCTTGTATTCAGATATCCGCCCTGGAGATTGCCGCGGAAGAGGCCGGTGCGACCGCTGAGATACCAATTCGGGGTGACATTAAAATGGCCGTTGACGCCGACGTTCCAGCCGTCGATTTCCGCGCGGCCGACACCCAGGGCACCGAACGAAGATTTCGCATCGATCGTGCCGAGGTTCGTGTAGCCACCTTCGACACCCAGCGCAACCGTCGGACTCAGCGCCCAGCGATAGCCGATGTTGCCAGCGTAGCCGGTGTCGCTGTCGTTGTATGCGCCCTTGTCCAGATTGCTCTGGCCAATGTTGCCATTGATGAACCAGCCGCCGTTGCTGTTGTCAGCTGCATGACTGAGAGCAGGCAAGCCGAGCATTCCGGCCGAAGCGAGCGTAATGGCGAGCAAAGTATTTTTCATGATTTCTCCAACTTGGTGAATGAAACGGCAAACATCGATATGAAGCGAAGCAGACCGTCGCGAGCAATCTCTCTGCGACCCTGCGTGTGACAACAGATGGTGGCCTGCGATTCAATTTCAATACTTGATGGTTTATTAATTATTCAGGTACATGTCTGTGTAAATACTTGTATTTTTGGTGAAGCCTGAAGTGAACGGATGAGAGCATCCCTTGCAGTCTCCAGTCTGCTCAGGCACTCTGCGGCGCGCCCCTGTGTTGGCATTGCGGCGCGCACCAACAAGGCAACGCGCACCAACAAGGCAAGGGACTTCCGCAGCTGATGTTTCGTCCACTCGAATTGTTTATCGGCCTGCGCTACACCCGCGCCAAGCGCCGCAACCACTTCATCTCGTTCATCTCGCTGGTGTCGATGCTGGGTATTGCCGTGGGTGTGACGGCGCTGATCACGGTGATCTCGGTGATGAACGGTTTCGAGAAGAAACTCACCGAGCGCATCCTCGGCATGGTCGCGCACGCGACCATTTCCGGCGTCGACGAGAGCGTGCACGATTGGCAGCACGCGGTGCAGCAGGCAAATGCGAATCCGCACGTCCTCGGTGCTGCGCCATATGTGGAACGCCAGGCGTTGCTGCAGGGGACGCGCGTGACCGGTGCAGTCATCCGCGGCGTCTTGCCGGATGCCGAGCCCAAGGTTTCGGAAGTCGATCGCAATATGCTGAAGGGGCGGTTGGATGATCTGAAGCCGGGTGCGTTCGGCATCATCCTCGGCAATGAACTGGCGATGCAGCTTGGCGTCAGTGTCGGCGACAAGGTCACGGTGATCACGCCGGAGGTCAATGCCACCCCGGTCGGCGCGATACCGCGCTACAAGCGCTTCAATGTTGTTGGCATTTTCTCCGTCGGCTTCCAGGAATACGACGAAGGCCTCGCCGTGATGCACATGGAAGATGCCGAGCGCCTGTTCCAGCTCGATGGCCCCAGCGGCATCCGTCTCAAGCTCGACGACATGTTTCACGCCTGGGAAACCGGCCGCGAGCTGGCCCAGGATCTGGGCCAGTACTACAGGGTGCAGGACTGGCGCCAGGGACACGCGAATTTCTTCAGCGCCGTGTCGATGGAAAAGAAGGTGATGTTCATCATCCTGTCGCTGATCGTCGCAGTGGCTGCATTCAATCTTGTGTCGACCCTGGTGATGCTGGTCACCGACAAGCAGGCCGACATCGCGATCTTGCGCACCTTGGGGATTTCTCCACAAAGCATCATGGGCGTGTTCATGGTCCAGGGTGTGATTGTCGGCGCTTTCGGCGTCCTGCTTGGCGTGCTCGGCGGCATTGCGCTGGCGCTGAACCTGGAAGCGCTGATCAAGTGGGTGGAGCACACGTTCAACGTCCAGTTCCTGTCCGCGGATGTGTACTACATCAGCGAAGTGCCGTCGGACCTGCACTGGAACGACGTCGGCTGGATAGGTGGGATTGCGCTTGTGTTCTGCCTGTTCGCGACGTTGTACCCGGCCTGGCGCGCATCACGGACGCAGCCGGCCGCGGCGTTGAGGTACGAATGATGGACGCGGCGAACAACATCGTCCTGCGCGCCAGCGGCGTCGCCAAGACCTATGCGGAGGGCAGCCTGCGCACCGATGTGCTGCGCGATGTCAGCTTCAGACTTGAGCGTGGGCATACGGTCGCGATTGTGGGTGCCTCCGGCGCCGGGAAAAGTACACTTCTGCATATTCTCGGCGGCCTGGACACCTTGAGTGCCGGCGAAGTCGAAGTGGAAGGCCGCGCGCTGTCGAAACTCTCGGATCGCGAGCGCGGCATTGTGCGCAACCGCTCGCTCGGGTTTGTTTACCAGTTCCACCACCTGCTGCCGGAATTCACCGCGCTGGAAAACGTGGCGATGCCGTTGCTGATCCGCGGCACCGCGATCGCGCAAGCCAAACGCAGCGCTGGGGAGATTCTGGATCGTGTGGGCTTGAGCAAGCGCCTGCAGCACAAGCCGGGCGAGCTTTCCGGCGGCGAGCGCCAGCGCTGTGCGGTCGCACGCGCGCTGGTCACGCGGCCCGCTTGCGTGCTCGGCGATGAGCCGACGGGGAATCTGGACGAAAAGAATGCCGCGCAGGTCTATGCCATGATGCTCGAGCTCAACCGCGAAATCGGTACGAGTTTCGTACTCGTCACGCACGATCTGGGGTTGGCGCGGCGAATGGATCGTGTGCTGGAGTTGCATGATGGTGTTTTACGCGACGGCACCACGAGCTGACGTAACGCGATTTAGTCCTCGTCGATAGGGCGAGGCTCGGGGCAGGGGAGCGGCGTGCCGCAATCGATGCAAGAGCCACAACGCCTGCGCCTGTTGCGCCAATTTTTTCTTCTGGATCTGTTTACGCCGGCCGCCGCCGTCGCCCTGCTCGGTGGCGCCCTCGC
This sequence comes from Lysobacterales bacterium, assembly GCA_038244165.1. Taxonomy (GTDB): domain Bacteria; phylum Pseudomonadota; class Gammaproteobacteria; order Xanthomonadales; family Rhodanobacteraceae; genus Rudaea. The sequence goes on from JBBRTT010000023.1 coordinate 50,387, forward strand.
GGTGCAAACACTGACTGTGTTGCCATCGCGCACGATCGACGTCGCTGTCGGTATCGTTGGCCTGTGCGTTGCGTTGCTGCGCAGCCGCTGGCGCTGGTTGGGGTTTCTCCTGATCGGCGCTGCCTGGGCGATGCTGCGCGCGGATATCGCGCTGGCGCAGCGTTTGCCGTCGGCACTGGAGGGAGAAGATTTCGCAGTCACCGGTGCGATCATCGGACTGCCACGTGTTCTTGACGATTCGACGCATTTTGATTTTGCCGTAAAAACGGCCGAACACGACGGCGCGCCGATTGCGCTCACCGGCACGCTGCGCCTGAGCTGGTACACGGAGGCGCCGGTGCTGCCGCCGTGCTCGCACTGGAACCTGCGCCTGCGCTTGAAACGACCGCGCGGAATGATCGATCCGGGCGCCTTCGATTTCGAGCGCTATGCGCTGGAGCAGGGCATCACAGCGACCGGATCCGTGCGCGAGGATGCCGGCAACGTCAACACCGGCGCGGACGCCCTCTGCGTCGACCGCTTGCGCGAGCGCATCGGCCAGGATATTTCAGGCACGCTCGGCCCCGGTCCGAGCGCAGACCTGTTGCGCGCGCTCGCTTTCGGCGATCAGCATGCGATGGACGAGCACGAATGGGCCATCGCCCGCGCCACCGGAATTCCGCACCTGATTGCGATTTCCGGGCTGCACATCGCGTTGTTTGCGAGCTTCGGCGTCATGCTCGTGCGCCTGTGCTGGAAACTGGCGCCCGGCCTGACGTTGCGTTGGCCGGCGCCGCTCATCGAAGCAGTCGCGAGTCTCGTTTTTGCCGTCGCCTATGCCGCGATCGCCGGATTCGGTTTGCCGACCCGGCGCGCCCTGGTGATGATCGCTGCGTTGCTCGTCGCGAATTTTGCGCGCCGCGCGCGAGCGCCCGTGCAAGGTCTGGCGCTTGCCGTGATCGCGTTGCTGGCGTGGAATCCGCTGTGTGTCCTGAGTGCCGGATTCTGGTTGTCGTTCGTCGGCGTCGCGTGGTTGATGTTTTGTCTCGGCGGATCGCAGCAGCGGCACCGCTGGTGGCGCGAACTGGTCACGGCGCAGGGTGTGGCAAGCGTCGGCTTGCTGCCGTTGGGCATCTGGTTTTTTGGCCAGAGTTCATTGGTGGGGCCGATCGCGAACCTGATTGCGGTGCCGGTAATCTGTTTTCTGGTGCTGCCGTTGACCGTGTTGGCATCGCTGATCATGCTCGCCTCGCCCACATTGGGGTCGCCGTTGTTGCAGCTTGCAGGATTCGCAATGCAGGGCCTGTGGTGGGTGCTCGAACACATTGCGGCGTGGCCCGGAGCCTTGTGGTTCTTTCCGGAGCCGACGCCATGGACGCTGGCGCTGGCCATGCTCGGCGCACTCTGGTTGCTGTTGCCGCGCGGCGTGCCGGCGCGAGCACTGGGAATCATTTTGCTGCTGCCGTTGTTGTGGCCGGCGCGCGCGCCGCTGGCCGAGGGTGAATTCGAAGTCTTCATGCTCGACGTCGGCCAGGGGCTGGCGATGGTGGTGCGTACGCGCGAGCACGCGCTCGTCTACGACGCCGGCGCGCGCTATCCGTCAGGCTTCGACCTGGGTGATGCAGCCGTCGTGCCCGCACTCCATGCCCTGGATGTCGGCGCTTTGGATCGCATGATCGTAAGTCACGGCGACAACGACCACGCCGGCGGCGCGGCCGCTGTTCTGGCTGCCTATCCGACTGTTGCAGTTGAATCCGGAGAACCGGAGCGCCTGCACATCGCCGCTACGCAATGCCTGGCCGGGGAAACCTGGACCTGGAACGGCGTGGTTTTCCGCATAGTGCATCCGCACGCACCGTTGTCGACGGTAAAGAACGATCGCTGCTGCGTACTCGATGTGCGCACCGGTACAAGCGAACTGGTGCTCAGCGGCGATGTAACAGCAGCGGTCGAAGCAGAAATCGCTGCGGCACTCGCGCCGGTATCGCCCTCGCTGGTGCTGCAAGTGCCGCATCATGGCAGCAAGACATCATCCAGCGCAGATTTTCTCGATGCGCTCAGGCCCATGCTGGCGATCGTGTCGGCCGGCTACCGCAATCATTTCAATCATCCCAATCCGGTCGTGGTTGCGCGCTACGAACAACGCGGAGTGAACTTGTCAAATAGCGCACAAAGTGGATTTGTGGATATGCGCTTCAGCGATCACGCTCCGCCACGTGTGATCGAACGCGGACGCACGGATCGGCATCCCTACTGGCGCGAATAGACGTGGGCGTTCGCCTCGGATTTTCAGAGACTGCAGGCGAACAGGTTGATCTCATCCTTGTCGGCAGCCACGCGGATTTTTCGCTCGAATGTCAGTCCGAGCTTCTCGAGCAATCGGATCGAAGAAATGTTGTCTGGATTGGTAATCGCGATCACGCGCTTGAGCCCGATATCGTCCTTCGCGTGCGCCATCACAGCGCAAGCCGACTCATAGGCGTAACCCATGCCGGCGTATTGCGGCAGGAAAGCAAAACCGATATCGACGTCCTCCAGCGTTTCGCGTTTCACCAGGCCGCAGATGCCGACGGGCGTTCCGGAGTCCTTCAATGCGGTCAGGTAGAGGCCAAAGCCGTGACGTGAATAGCTCTCCACGGCCCCTTTGAGAATGTAGTTGCGTGCATCTTCCAGTGAATGCACGCCGCGGTCGCCAATAAAGCGCAGCCATGATGGATCGTTGACCAGGGCAAAAATAAACTCGGCATCGTCGACGGTCTGATGACGAAGAACCAGCCGCACAGTTTGCAGAACGGTCATGATTTTTTCGGTCTCTTGCGCGTCGGTGGCGTCGCGGATTTGCCGGCGCCGGGATTGTCCAAGCGCGACTGCAGCGCGAGCGCTGCTGCGGGATTGCGTTCCTTGGCGGCGCTGATGAAATAGATGAACACGTCGCGTGGCACGCTTGCTGGTCCTGGTGGCTGCACGCAGGGCAAATCGTCCGGCGTCTTGCCGCGCGTCCACGTCTGCGCGCGCGCCGCCCAGGTATCTAGCGACGGAGCGTCGTAGCCAGTGGCAATGCTCGACTCGCTACGCATGAGGCGCGCGTAACTGAAATCGCCGGTTGCATCGGCGAACGAAGGATATTTCGGCGAATCCGTATACGCAGTGGGCAAGCGATGCCGCTGCGTCAGCTCGATGTACTCGGCGCACATGAAACTTTCATGCCGCACTTCTAACACATGGCGCAGGGCGATGCCGTTCAATTGTTGCGGCAGCAGATCGGCAAACGCGGCGAAGTCGTCAGGCTCGAAATGCTTGTAGGGCGGAAACTGCCAGAGGATCGGCCCAAGCCGGTCGCCCAGTTCTTCGATGCCACCGAAAACGAAAGCGTCGATGGTCTTGCCGGCATCGGCCAGGACCTTGCGGTCGGTGGTGTAGCGCGGCGCCTTCAGCGAAAAAACAAATCCATCCGGCGTCTCGTCGCGCCACTTTGCATACGTCGCCGGTTTTTGCGCACCATAGTAGGTGCCATTGATCTCGATCGCGCTCAGCTGGCGGCTGGCGTATTCCAATTCGAGCCGCTGCACCAGTCCGTCCGGATAGAAGTTCTTGCGCCACGGCGCATACGTCCAGCCGCCGATGCCGACACGGATGCAACCGGACTTGATCGAGGCCGATTTTTTTTGCGCGGTTTTTTTGGCTGTCACGCGTTCTCCTGCCCGTCATGCCAGGGGTCATACGTTCCGAACCACCACAGGTGACCTTCCAGATCGCGGCAGCTGTAACCCTTGCCACCGTAATCCTTCGCTTCCAGTTCGTCGACGATGATTGCGCCGGCAGCTTTTGCGTGCGCATAGTGCGCATCGGCGTCGGCGACGATCACGCAGGTGCTCTGGGTTTCGCGGCCGCCGATCTCGTCAGGCTGGACCATGCGTTTGCCCCAGACGCTTGCGTTGTCGACCGAGCCGAGCATGATCATGCCATTGCCGAACGTCAGCTGCGCATGATGAACGGTGTTGCCGTCTGCGTAGACTACCTGCTTGTGGAATCCGAACGCACGGCACAGCCAATCGATGGCAGCCAGCGCATCACGGTAGCGCAGGCTGGGAATGATCGTGGCCACAGTTTGCTTGGCGAAAGTCGACAATGTGGAAATCTCCGCTGGGTAGGGCTGGGCGTTATTCTAGCGCCGCAGGGGTTGTCAGATCGGTCGTCAGCGCACACACTGTGCTCTGTCCTTCCCGCGGAATCCGACCGATGGCCACTTTCGATCTGTTTCGGCGCTTTTTCGGAACGACGCTCGCAGAGCAGGAGCGTCGCGAAAAACCACGCATCAATGCCCGTGAAGGTACGCGCATCCTCATTGTCGACGACTCGCCGACCATTGTCGCGCTGCTGCGCAAGTTCCTGCAGCAGAGTGGCTACATCACGCTGGAAGCTGGCGACGCCGAGAAAGGCGTGGCGATCGCGCATGCGGAACGGCCGGACATGATCTTTCTCGATATCGTATTGCCTGGCATGAACGGATTCGCCGCGCTGCGCGCGCTGCGCCGCGATCCGGCGACGCGCGAAATTCCGGTAGTGATGATAAGCGGCAACGAGCAGGCCACCGAGCAGTTCTATGCGCAACGCATTGGCGCAGACGATTTCATGAAGAAACCTTTTTCGCGGTTCGAGGTGTTTGCACGCATCGAACGCTTGCTCGACGCCGATCGCGTGCCCAAGCGTCCGGCGCCGACACCGGCAATTTGATTCGCATGCCGCACGGACCGCGTTGCCTGAAACCTGCATTGCGTTTTTGCCTGGCCACGGTCGTCGCTCTTGGCGGCTGCGCGCATGTGGCCTACGCACCGAACGAAACCGACACGCCGACACCGATCGCTCCGCAGCGCGGTCGCTATGAAGTCTTGTCCGGCGGCGATGCGCAAGCTGTCGCCGAACTGCGCGCAGCGTCTGCTCCAACGGAGCCCGAAGTGACGGACAGTCACTCGCCTGAAGGCGACGAACACGTGCTCGTCGCCAAGGGATTTGTGCACATCGGCGATGGCTACTACGCTGGTGTCGATGCCGACGCGCGCGCGTGGCTGTTGCAGAAGGCGCACGAGGTTGGTGCGGACAAGGTGCTCGTTTACGAACTGGCAGCAACCGTGGAAGCCTCCGCGCCGTCGCTGCACGCCGCGTACTTCGTGCGCTTCAAATTGCCCTTTGGGGCGACCTTTCGCGATCTGACTGCAGTAGAACGCGATGCCCTGGGCGCGACTGGAGTCCAGATCGGTTCGGTCATCGGCGGTTCTCCGGCGGCGGAGGCCAATCTTCGCATTGGCGATTTCATACTCAAGTTCAACGGCGAGCCGGTCCGCGATCGCGCCGGATTCCAGCAACAACTGCGCACGCACACGGGCAAGCGCGTCACCCTGACGATCAGTCGCGACGGCACGGTCTCGCCGCGCCTGGTGCGATTGGGCGTGCTCGCAAGCGAGTTTGGGCGGCAGAAATAGTTTGCCTTGGCGGTGCGATTGAAAGTGTTCCGGCGATCGTGCGGTTGCGATAGCGGCGTAGACTGGGCAGGGACACCGATCGAGGGGGTCGCAAAGTGCGATTGCGCTGGCTCAGTGGGGCCGTCGTATTTCTTCTGACACCCAACCTGGGTGCAGCGGAATTGACCGTGCGTATTACCGCAGCGCGCGCTGCCGCGGTGGCCGACGCCGTGGTGACGATCGCGCCTAAAGCTGGGACCGCCGCGCCGTCCGCGCGGCCGACAGCGCAAACAAGAGTCATCGACCAGAAGAACGAAACGTTCATTCCTTACGTCGAGATTTTTCGCCCTGGTGACAGCATCGTGTTTCACAATAGCGATCACACCCGTCATCACGTGTACTCGTTTGCGCCGGCGCGCCAGTTCGAGTTCGTGCTTACTTCCGGCGAAAGTTCGTCGCCGCTGCAGCTCGCGCACGCCGGCGTCGTCGCGGTCGGCTGCAACATCCACGATCAGATGATCACCTATGCTTATATCTCGGACGCGCCGTGGATCGCGCGCTCCGATGCGAATGGCCGCGTCAGCATCGACGCCTTGCCGGCGGGCGATTTCCAGGTGCGCGTGTGGCATCCGCAATTGCGACCCGGGCAGCAAGAACCAGTGCAGGATTTGCACATCGAGGCTTCTTCCGATTCGAAGGACGTGGCTTTTTCATTGTCGCTGCTGCCGGATCCAAGAACGCCGGTCGACCGCGAGCGCTCGGGTTATTAGCGATGAGTTTCCGCCTACGCCTGGCATCGTTTCTCGTCGCCTCGCTGGCGATCCTGCAGATTCTCACCGCGATCCTGGTTTACGAAGTGACGCGGCGCCAGCTCATCGTTCAGGGCGAGCAGGAACTGGTGGTCGCGAGCAAGGCGTTCGCGCGTCAGCTCGATGACGTGTCCACGCGCGTCGCCGACAACGTGCAGGTGTTGACGCTCGATTTCGCGCTGCGCTCGGCCATTGCGCAGCGCGATCGTGCCACGGTACTTTCGGCGCTGCGCAACCACGGTCGTCGCGTCGGCGCGACGCGCATGCTGCTGGTGGAACTGGATGGCTCGATCCAGGCCGACACTGCAGAGACTTCTCCGCCGTTGCAGAAGTTTCCTTTTTCCGATCTGACCGATGCGGCGCTGGATCATCCGTCGGCGGCGGTGGCTGCCTGGGATGGCCGCGCCTACTGGATTGTCGTCGTACCGGTATCGGCGCCAGCACTGATCGGTCTCATTGCCGCCGCGATTCCGGTGGACGATGCGTTTCTCGCACATTTGCAGGAACAATCCACGTTGCCGAGCACGATTGAACTGGCCGCGCAGTCGGCGGATGGACACTGGAACGTACTTGCCCGTGGTAGCGATCGGGTGGATCTGGCGACGCAGGTGATTGCCGCGAAGTCGGACACGCCGATGCTGACGGATTTCAACGGACGCGAATATGTAGCGCTGGCGACGCATCTGAATTCGTCCAAATCCAGTGCGCCGATCATCGCCGTGCTCGGTTATTCGCTCGACGACGCGCTGCGACCGTATCGTTCGGTCGCCAGCGCTTGGGCGATCCTGCTAGCACTGGGACTGGTGTTCGGCCTGATCGCCGCGGTCATTATTGCGCGCGGTGTTTCGCGGCCGGTCGAAGCGCTGGCGGCGACGGCACGGCGCATCGCTGCCGGTGACTACACTCCGTCTGCACCGATCAAACAGCGTGGCGAGATCGGCGAGCTCGCTGCCGCTTTCAACAACATGGCGCAGGCGATTGGCGAACGCGAAGAACGTATCCGTTTTCAGAGCGGTCACGATGCCGCCACCGGCTTGCCGAACCGGGTTTCCGCCGAGGGCCTGATCCAGATGCAGCTGGAGGCGCAGCCGCGCATGCGCGGCGCGCTGTTGATGGTGGCGCTGGCGCGTCTGCCGGAAATCACCAAGACGATGGGTCACGCGATCAGCGACCGGCTGATGCGCAACGCCGGCGAGCGCATCCGCCAGCCCGCCGACAAGGCCCTGGTCGCGCGCGCCACCGATACCGAATTTCTGGTGTGGATGCGTGATGCAGAGCAAGCGGCGGCAATCGCCTTGGCGTTCCGTATTCTGGACGTGCTCGGCGTACCCTACCAGGAAGCTGACCTCGCCATTGATCTGGCGCCCGCTGTCGGCGTCGCGCTGTGCCCCCAGCATGGCGCGCAGGCGAGCGTGCTGTTGCAGCGCGCTGAAGTAGCACTGTTCGCAGCGCTGGGTTCGGAGGAACCGGTCGCGGTCTACGATCCGATCGCGGACCCGCATCGTCCGGAACGGCTGTCGCTGATGAGCGATTTGCGCGAAGCACTGGACCACGATCAGATGCAGTTGCATTACCAGCCGAAATTGAATCTGGCCACCGGCATGATCGATGGTGCCGAGGGACTCGTACGCTGGACGCATCCCAAACTCGGAAACATACCGCCAGACGCCTTCATCGGCCTGGCCGAGGAAACCGGCAACATCCGCAGGCTGACGCGCTGGGTGCTCGCCGCCGGCATCGCCAATGCGCGCGCATGGTCAGTCAGCGGAAAAAATCTGCGTCTGTCGTTGAATTTGTCTGCGCGCGATCTGGAAGATGTCGATCTGCCGCGTCGCATCGGCGAGTTGCTTGCAGTCCACGCAGTTCCGCCGGAAATGATTCTGCTCGAAATCACCGAGAGCGCGGTGATGGGAAAACCTGAAGCCGCGATCCGCGTGCTGCAGCGCCTGGCCGACCAGGGCATCGATCTGGCGATCGACGATTTCGGCGTCGGTCAGTCCTCGTTTGCCTACCTGCGCCGATTGCCGGTGCGCGAACTCAAGATCGACAAGAGTTTCCTGTTGAAACTGGCGCAAGGTACCGAGGACCGCACGATCGTCGGCTCGATCGTGGAACTTGGACACCGCCTCGGCTATCAGGTGACGGCCGAAGGCGTGACCGACCAGACGACGCTTGACTATCTGGGTGAAATCGGTTGCGATCACGCGCAGGGGTTTTTCATTGCGCACGCAATGCCAGGGGAGGCTTTCGATGCATTTCTGGCGGAAAGCGTCTGGTCGCGCCGGCGTATTGCCTAGCCTGTCCAGCCGCTTTGGCTGTTGCATCGTATGCCTTGGCGCGATCTCGCCGCTTTCGCTGCGCGCACAGGATTTCCAGATGCATGGCTATGCCGACTTGCGTCTCGTCTCCGCGCCGGACGAAACGAGTTGGTCGCGCGGTGGACTCGGCAAGACGCGCTATGGCGGCAATGACGAAGGCGCGCGATTCGGTGGCGCGGCGCTGAGCGCGACCTGGCAAGCGACACCGGCGCTGCTCTTCATGGCGGACTTGCGCTATCAGCAGCAGGATCACGCACCGACCAGTCTGCTGGAGGCGTTCGTGCGCTACCGGCCGGTGTCGACAAATGCCTGGCGCTGGTCGCTCAAGGCGGGCGAATTTTTTCCACCGATCTCGCTGGAGAACGACGGCATCGGCTGGACCAGCCTGTGGACGCTGACGCCCTCGGCGATCAACAGCTGGGTCGGCGAAGAGTTGCGCACGCTGGGCGCGGAATTGCGCGTTGAACATCGCGGCAATCCGAATACGTTCGAGGCCGCGATTGCCTTGTTTGAAGCGAACGATCCGGCTGGCGAAATCCTGGCTGCGCGCGGCTGGTCGCTGAGCGATCTGAGTGGCGGCATCGGCAGCCGTCTGCGCGAACCGGATGCGTATGCCGAGGTTGTAGGCGTCGCACCGCCGCGCCGTTACGATCCGTTTATCGAAATCGATCATCGCGTGGGTTTCTACGGCGACGTCACCTGGCGTTCCCAGGAATTCGGTCGCGCGACCTTGCTGTACTACGACAATCGCGCGGACCCGAGCGCCTATCACGTATTCAATCACGGCGACGATCTGTTCGCGTGGCGCACGCACTTCACCAGTCTTGGGGGACAAACCGGCATCGGCAAGATGGTCCTGATCGGACAGGCGATCGCCGGCACGACCGAAATCGCGCCGCCCGGTTTTCGCGGTGAAACGCATTTTTCCGCAGCCTACGTGCTTGCCGGTTGGAACCTTGGCGCGTGGCGGCCCGCGCTGCGCGTGGATGTGTTCCAGACGCGCGATGATCCGGCATCCGCGCCGGCCTTGCGCGAACACGGCAACGCACTCACCCTGGCACTGAATTGGAAGCCGCGCGATTGGCTGCGCCTGACCGGCGAATTGGTGCGCGTGGATAGTTCGCGCGACCAGCGCCTTGCGGTAGGACTGGCGCCGCGCCAAGTGGATACGCAAGTGCAATTCAATGCGCGTCTGCTGTTTTGATTTACATGGAGTGACGATGAAATCACAAAACATACAAAGTGTGCTGCGGCGATCTGCAATCGGTCTGTTCGTCAGCCTGTTTGCCTGTGCTCAGGGATTTGCAGCGGGCTCAAATCCGGCGAAGACGCCCACCATGACGCAAGTGCTGGCCGCGTCGAAACCCTCGGACTGGCACGCGCTGGATCCGGCGAACACGTTGTACCTGGAGCTGGCGAGCGGCCGCGTCGTCATCGAGCTTGCGCCCGCGTTCGCACCAAAGCATGCCGCAAACATCGAGGCACTCGCCCGCGGAAAATATTTCGACGGCCTGTCGATCCTGCGTTCGCAGGACAACTACGTCGTACAGTGGGGCGACCCCAACGGCGACAACAAGGAAAAACAGCGATCCGTCGGCGAGGCGCAACGCACGCTGAAAGCGGAGTTCACAATTCCATTTAGCAACAAATTACCGTTTACACGATTACCCGACGGCGACGGTTATGCGCCGCAGAGTGGTTTCTCCGGCGATTTTCCTGCCGCACGCGATCCCAAAACCAACACCGCCTGGTTGACACACTGCTACGGCAGCGTCGGCGTCGGCCGCGACCTGGATGTCGATTCCGGCGGGGGCACCGAGTTGTACGTCGTCATCGGCGGCGCACGCTGGCTCGATCGCAATATCACGGTGGCCGGTCGCGTTGTGCAAGGCATGGAGTTGCTTTCGACGCTGCCGCGCGGCACCGGTGCGTTGGGTTTTTACGAAAAGCCCGAACAGTACGTGCCGATCAAATCGGTTCGTGTCGCTGCGGATGTTCCCGCCGACCAGCGCACGAATCTGGAAGTGCTGCGCACGGATACACCGACGTTCACTGCCTTGGTGGAATCGCGCCGCAACCGTCACGATGAGTGGTACAAGGTGCCGGCCGGGCACATCGATGTCTGCGGGGTGCCGATTCCGATGCGTGCGGTTGCGGCGGCGAAGCCGTAGGCCTTGCGCCCTAAGCCCTCCCCTTCAAGGGGAGGGTTGGGTGGGGATGGTGTAGTTGCTCGTCATTCCCGCGAAGGCGGGAATCCAGCTCTGCTGGATGGGTCAAAAAAGTATCCCTGGTCATGCGATGCGCACAAGTATACAGTTCCATGACCGCAAGGACTTAATCAGAGTTTCCTAAGCATGTTTACGTTGCTGGCCTACGCAATCTGTTTCTACCTTATGTTGGGTTTGTACGTAGCAACAATCGGCCCCGCTGGTCAGCAGATATGGGCTGATTTCAGAAAGCACAGTCAAGGCACGCCCTCGGACTTGGCGAAGCTCGGTGTGACCCAGATCGCACCGGCGCCTTTGTGGAAATGTTTCCTGCTGGCGGCACTCAGCACGATCGCTGCAATGATCCTGTGGCCTGGATTTTGGAATCAGATGTTCGGCGTAGCTGCGACAAGAATTCCGACAATTCCAGCCGCTTGGTTGAACCAAAGAACGACAGTAGTGGAAGCAGAAGCGGCCCACATGGTTCGGCTCGAAAAACTCGGTCCCGATCCCATCGCATTTGGATTTCAGAATGGCCAGTGGCGCGAGGTATTGGCATTATTGCAACCCGGGGATGAACTTTGGAATTACTCTAGTCCCAGTGAGACGTGGCAGAATCTCGCAGGTCGAGCAGGCATCGCTGTCGTGCGCGACGGAAAGGTAGTCGCCACCTTGATGACCCTCATGAACTGATAACGCGCGTCTGCGGGGCAAAGGGGAGAGAAATGGAAAAGTTTCTGGCTGTTGGATTCAAGCTTTTCTGTGTGCCCGCGTTCCTGTGTCTAGTCACCTCGATTGGTTACTTTGCCTGGCGCCAAAATTGGAACTGCGCTGGCCTGCTGGCAGGGATTCTGTTGGGTGGTCCTATCGGTTTGGCGTTGTTCATGATGCCGGCCAATCTGATAGGGATGTCATCGATGTGGATCGCTAAGAAGGGATGGCGGGCGATAACCATATTGGTGCTGTTCGTGAATTTGGTGCTCCTGAATGCATGTGCTGCGATTGCCACAGTCGCTGTTTTTCTGGCCGTTGTTTGGTACGGCTTTGACACCAACCATTACTGGGCGATCATCGCCGCCTTCGGTGCCGCCACTTTTCCCGGTTGCTGGATTGCCTTGCGTGAGAAGTTGGCAGCTGGCGGATTGATGCTGGCTTTTTTTGCGGGTGCCACCAGCTCCTTGATGGTGATGGCGTCTCTCCTGATGCCAGCTCTCGTCATCCCTAGTGCTATTGCAGTCTTCTTGGTTGCTCTTGCATTCAACTGGTTCTTCACCGCACCGAAAATTCTCCCGAGGAAGCCAAGGAATGCTCTGGAGGCCATGATCTTTGAGATCTATGGCAATCCGCCCCCACCGAATAGCGCAGACCCTGTCCAGGCAACCCGATTGGCCAGCGAACAGCTGAAGGGTGTGGTGAGTCTTGATGAGGTGAGAAGGGAAACCTTGCAATTGAACTCGTCCGACTTTCCTTACACAACACACGAACTAGCGCTTTCGGTCATGCTGAAGTTTTTCAAGAGTCAGGAACTGGTGACCAGCTTGGCGAATTTGCAATTGCAAGCTCGGATGACGGCACTGCAATGGTTTAGTGACGGCAAGATCAATCGCATGCTGCTTGAGGCATTTGAAAACGAGCTGTATACCCGTTACAAGACCTCTGCTGGCGACGCGTTTGCCCCCAATCGTCTGTAGAACACCCCGTGCCCTTACCCAGGCCTCTCCCCAATGGGGTTGGGGAGATGGGAGCTGATACTTCCGAGGGAATTGCAAGCTCACACCATCCCCACCCGGCCCTCCCCTTGAAGGAGAGGGTCTTCAACGCATGGGCGAAACCAATCGCACGGCGCGGCCGTGACTTCAAGCTCTGGCTAAGCGCAGTTGCGTTGCGGAGCAAGGACACAAACGTGACCGCTACCCCCTCACCCCAACCCTCTCCCCCAACGGGGTTGGGGGAGAGGGAGACGAATGCCTTCGCGGGTATGACGAGCGAGCGCAAAGGCGCTGGATTCCCGCCTTCGCGGGAATGACGAGCAAAGCCCGTGACTTCCGGCCCATTCACTAGTGTTAACTAAACACTATAGTTCACTCACCGCTATACGTCAGTGAGCAGTTCCTTGGCCGATACCGAAGTTCATCTGAAGAAATTCCAGAAGGAACTTAGTTCCGGCACGGTCGCGCTGGTGCTGCTGACGGTGCTGGCGCATGCGGATGAGCCGATGTACGGCTATCAGATCGCGAAAAAATTGGAACGCAGCGCCGATGGCGCCCTGAGTGGCAAGCAGAGTGCCTTGTATCCGGTGCTGCGCAACCTGAGCGCGGCGGGCTTGCTCAAGAGTTTGGTCGAGCCTTCCGTGACCGGTCCGCCCCGGCGCTATTACCGCATCACGGCACTCGGTCGCGCCGTCGCTGTCGAGTGGACCGAGACCTGGACGGCGACGCGCCGATTTGTTGATTCCGTATTGAA
>JBBRTT010000024.1:0-62962 GCA_038244165.1 Lysobacterales bacterium
CCCAGGGTCAGTTTGCCGGATTGCTGAATTGCCGCATGGTCGATGGTAACGACCGGGTTCGCCGTTTCGATATCGACGCGGCGGATGTTGGAGCCGGTCACCACGATGGTGTCCAGCGCCTGGCCTTTCTCTTTGCCACCGGTGTCCTGCGCATTTGCAGAAACAGTTCCGGCTGCGGCGACTACACCTAGCGACAAAGCCAGGCGAACCGCCGACGATAATTTATTCGCGTCGAGTCTCATTACACTCTCCAACGTCAGGGTTGTATACAACAGATTCGGGAACAGATTCGGGACAAGTTCCTTCCTGGAACGGCCAAAATGGCACACCTAAAACCATGGCAGTGGTCGATACTAACAACATTTGCTTAACATGGGAATCCCTATGGCAGACCCATGGCAAGCGCTTGAAAACAAGAAAGGATTGGGTTTACGACAGAAAAAACCGACTAACAAGTGGCAGGCTGACCTGCAACTGCACTAGGGCCGGATAAACCGGCATCGGGGGCGTGGGAACGCGGTCGGAGCGAGGATCGGTTGCTTACAGATCTTGATGATATTGCACGTAAGGAACGCGCGCCTGATTGGCGTCGACTTCGTGCGAGGTTGGATCAGTCAGGGACGGCAGGTTGCCGGAGGACCAGATGTTTTGGGCGCCCACGCTGAAAACGCCGCGCCACGGCGAGCGCCAGGAAATACCCAGATCCAGGGCACTCCAACGCTGGTTGCCATAGAGTCGGTCGCTCGGAGCCAGCACTCGCCCGACGATGACGCCGCTGAAATCGCCACGATGCAGTCCCAGGCTCATTGCGGCCTGATTCACGCTTGGCAACAGGGGCGTTCCCGGCATTTCGAACTGGATACGGCTCAGTGCAGCGCCGAGATCGACAGTCCGGTTGTCATCCAGATTCCAGCGGCCTTCGGCATTGAAACCCGAGCTCTGCACGTTTGCCAATTCGATTCCGGGAATCACCAGAGTCGGCAAGGTTTCATTGCCAAGACTGGTAAACAAATTCCAGGTCGCATGCTGGCTCGCCGATTGATCGTTCAGGCGCAGCCACGACAGACCGTAATTGAGGTCAATATCCACGTTGCCGGCGGTCAAATCCGTACCCACGTGTAGCGTACCCATACGTCCAAGCGTGGCATCGTTCGCGCAGGGAATGCCGATACCAAAGGCTCCCGGCTGAGCGCAATCAAGTGAGGGAGCCGTGGCGTACAGCGGCGTCAGTACGATGCCGTGCCCGAAGTTCGCATAGGCGCTGGCATGGTCGCTGATGCGCACAGACATGCCTGCGGTGACAAAGCTGGTGACATCGACCAACTGCCAATCAACGGCGGAACCAATTTGTGGCGACTGCGGCAGGATCGGAGTGGCGTTGTTGCTGCCGAGGGCGACCAGCGCCAGCACACGGCCATCCGGCGTACTCCACAATGGCAACAGCCCTTCGCTGCGGCTCTGGCCGCTAGGTGTGTGCAGCAGCTGTTCGGTCCACGAACGTTGCGACCCCGCGCCGAACTGTACCGCCCCGGAGCCGTCCACGGGCGTCTGCGCAAAGCCCAAGGCGGGCGTCGCGGCAAATAGCACAGTGGCGAACAAAAGGCGCATGGGCATTGGTTTGCAAATCAACGAATATTAAGACCGCGAAAAAGTTGGCAAGTTCCTGATCTATGGGTCGGTTTGACGCGAAGATCCAGTGCACATCTTAGCGCAATTGATGAAAAGTTAACAGTTTGGACGCACCCGACAGCCATATCGTTGCGCGTGTTCAATGCTCCGAAGTGCCTATCCGGTCCGATGTGGGCGGGGCACATCGTGCATATCCGCGGGGCCGGCAAAAAAATCGTTACACTAGGGAAATTCCAGAACCGTGCTTTGCGTATGTCTGTGCTGCCGCGTATTCCTGCTATCGCCATTGCTCCGGGTACCGAAACGGATATGTCGAGTGCGGCACTGGGCGAGGGGTTTCCGGCTGCGGCGCTGATGGACCTATTGCGCGCTCTCACGCCGGAAGATGTGGCGCAGGCTTCGCGGCGGCTGCTCGACGAATGGCTCGATGCCAGCGATGCGCAATTATGCTGGCAACCCGAAACTGCACCACCCACGACGGCCCCCGCATCAACCTTGCGTCGCCTCGCGGCCATGGCGTTGGAAAGCGGCGAACAAATCGTCGAACTGGCTGCAGCTTCGCTACTGCGAAAGGCCACCGTGGGCGTCGCGGCGCCATTGCGGGCGCAGGGCAAGGTGGTGGCGGCGCTGGCCTGCGAATTGCTTGCAGATAACTGGTCCGAGCCCACACGCCGGGCTCGTTTTGAGCGTGTGCTGCAATTCATGGAGCTGCGTCTGCACGAGATGGGTGCGCTGGAGGATTTGCGTCTGTCGGTGGTGAACCTGGAGCAGGCCGAGCGCTTGCAACGGGCGTTGTTCGCCATTGCCGATCAAGCCAGTGCCGACCGCGAAATGCCTGAAGTTTTTCGTGCCTTGCACGGAATCGTCGGCAGTCTCATGTATGCCGAAAATTTCTACATCGTGCTGTACGACCCGGTGCGCGAGAGCTTGCGTTTTTCGTATTTTGTCGATATTGCCGATACCGAAGCGCCGGAGCCCGAGCGCGACTTCTCAATGCAGGAGCGCGAGCACAGCATTACCTGGTATTTGCTCAAGCGCGGCGTCCCGATGCGCGGGACGCTGGACGAGATCGAAGCCCAGACTGGCGGCCCACTGGCGGATTTCGGCCCGGATTGCGTGGATTGGCTCGGTGTTCCCCTGCTGCGTGGCGGCAGGGCAGTCGGCGGTATCGTTGTGCAAAGTTATACCGAAAACGCGCGCTATACCGAACGCGACCAGGCGCTGCTGACCTATGTCGCCCAGCATATCCAGACGACTCTGGAACGCCGTTTTGTGCATGAGGAACTCGAGCGCCGCGTCAGCGAGCGCACCGATGCGCTGCGCGACGCCAACCGGTTGTTGCAGCAACAGGTGTTGGAGCGCCAACGCGGTGAACGCTTGCAGGCGGCATTGTTTCGCATCGCCGAATTGGCCAACAGCACGGAAAGTCTCGAAGACTTCTATGCCGCAGTGCATCGCGCCGTGGGTGGTCTGCTGTACGCACGCAATTTCTACATCGCCCTGCTCTCGGACGATCAGACGTTTTTGACGTTTCCGTACTCGGTCGACGAACGCGACACCAAACGCCATCCGCGCAAACTAGGCCACGGCCTGACCGAATACGTACTCCGAACTGGCAACGTGTTGTTGGCCGACCGGGCCGGGCTTGAACGTATTTACGCCAGTGGTGAAGCACATGCGATCGGCGCGCGCTCGCGCAGCTGGCTGGGCGTACCGCTGGTTTGTGGCGAGCGTGCTGTCGGTGTGCTCGCGGTGCAAAGCCACTCCGACGAGCATCGCTACACGCCGCGCGATCAGGAGCTGCTGACCTTTGTTTCCTACCACATCGCCAACGCGCTGGAACGCAAACGCAATGGCGAATCGTTGAAACAGGCTTATACCGACCTGGAACAGCGCGTGATAGAGCGCACCAGCGAATTGGCCACTGCCAACCGCGACTTGCGCGAACACATCGCAGTGCGCGAGCGCATGGAGCGCCAGCTCAAGCACGAAACGCTGCACGATGCGTTGACCGGCTTGCCGAACCGCAATTTCCTGCTTGAACGCCTGAGCCAGGCGCTGATCGCTTTCGCGCGCGATCCGCGCCGGCGTTTCGCGGTGCTGTTCCTGGATCTGGATCGCTTCAAGGTCGTCAACGATTCGGTCGGTCATCTGGTCGGCGATGAGTTGCTCAATGAAGTCGGTGTGCGCATCGCCGCATGCCTGGAACCACGCGATCTGGTGGCGCGCCTGGGTGGGGATGAATTCGCGATCCTGCTGAACGACATCGAGAATTCAGACGATGCCTGTGCCCTGGCCCAGCGCATCATCGACGTGCTCAACGCGCCGATCCGGCTCGGTGGCAAGGAGGTCTTTACTTCGACCAGCATCGGTATTGCGATCGCAGCGGCGCGCTACAACAAGGCCGAGGAACTGTTGCGCGACGCCGACGTGGCGATGTACCGCGCGAAAGCCGAGGGCCGCCATCGCTACGCGTTGTTCGACGAGCATCTGCACCAGGAAGCCATGCAGCTGCTGGAGCTGGAAATCGATCTGCGCCGTGCGATCTCGCGAAAGGAATTTGTTCCCTTTTTTCAGCCGATCGTGCGCTTGTCCGATCGCAGCGTAGTCGGTTACGAAGCGCTGCTGCGCTGGCAGCACCCGCAGCGCGGCCTGCTCCTGCCCGCCGATTTTCTTGCGGTAGCCGAGGACAATGGCGCGGCCGAGCAGATCGACTGGCAAATGTTCGAGCGCGTGTTCGAAGTGGCACCGCCGCTGCTGACCGACAATGGCTTCATCGGGATCAACCTCTCCGGCCGGCATTTTCGTTCCGACGTGCTCGACCAGGATCTGTTGGCCTTGCTGCGCCGACACGGCATCAAGCCACAAAGCGTACGCATCGAAGTCACCGAGCGTATGCTGATCGAGAACCCGCCGGCTGCCAAACGCATGCTGGAGGCGCTGCGCGACGCCGGCATGAGCGTTTCCCTGGATGATTTTGGTACTGGCTACTCGTCACTGAGCTACCTGCACCAATACCCGCTGCAGGCATTGAAAATCGATCGCTCGTTCATCGCTGATCTGGCACCGGACAACCCCGGCGGCAGCGCCGCTCTGGTGCGCGCGATCCTGGCAATGGCAAGTACGCTGGGATTGCAGGTGATCGCAGAGGGCATCGAGACCGAGTCCCAGCACCTGGCCTTGCTGCAGCTTGGTTGTGAATTCGGTCAGGGCTTCCTGTTTGCGCGGCCGGCGCCGGCACACAACTGGATCGAGCGCTCGGCCACGGCGTAAGGTGCGTCAGTGCGCGGTAGGAGTTTCCGGCGTGCCGTAACCGCTGCGGAATAGCTGTTCCAGATCGATCCGATCAAATTGATAGCGCGTGTTGCAGAATTCGCAGGTGATTTCCGCGGTGCCATCCGCACGTATCGCCGCTTCGGTTTCCGCGCGCCCAAGCGAATGCAGCACGCCGGCGACACGCTCACGCGAACAGCCGCAACCAAACGCGAGTGGCCGCGCTGTGTAGACGCGCGCAGATTCTTCGTGAAACAGTCGCAACAGCAATTGTTCGGCAGACAGCGCGAGCAATTCTTCCGGCTTGAGCGTGGCCAGCAGAAAACCCATTCGGTTCCATGTGTCGGCATCGCTCTCGCCGCCGGTATCCACCGGCAGTTGTTGCAGCATCATTCCGGCGCAGCGCGTGCCGTTTGCAGCCAGCACGATACGTGTCGGCAATTGCTCGGAGCGCTCGAAATAGCGCTCGAACAAAACCGCGAGGTCCGCATCCTCGACGGGTACCAGACCCTGGTAGCGCTGTCCGCTGGTCGCATTTTCAATCGTGATCGCAAGTAGCGGCTCGACGCCTTCGGTCAGTCGAAAATCGTCCGCTGGCTCTTCGTTCCAGCGCGCCAGTCCACGCAGGTTGCCGTCGTGCGTACATTCGGCGAACAACAGGGTCAGCGGGCCGCGGCTTTTGAGCTGGATCGACAGCGACCCTTCAAACTTGATGTTGCCGGTCAGCAATGCGCTGGCGGCCAGCGTTTTCGCCAGCAGCGCACCCACTGCCGCGGGATAGTCGGCGCGTTCGCGCACCTGCCGCCAGCTCTGTTCTAGCCTTACCAGCACACCGCGCACCTGGGCGCGTTCGAGCAGAAATCGTTGCAGGAAATCTTCGTGATCGGTCACGTCGGGTCCGAGGCTGCCGGTAGTCTGGGTGCCCATTATCCATGCAGCGCCGGCTTTGATCGAATCGATTTGATCGAATCATCTGCACGATTGCATCCGGATTGCCGCCGCGTGCGCGCTTGCGCATACTCGGCCTGATGTTTGCTTCCCGCAAAAAGACGATTTTCACTGTGCGCCGGCGGCCGCTGTGGCGGCGAATCCTGCGCGCGTGCGCGCTCATGTTGCTCGCGTTCGTCGCGCTGAGCTGGCTTTGCGTCTTGCTGCTGCGTTTCGTGCCGCCGTCGACGTCGGCGTTCATGCTCGAACGCCGCTGGCAAGCGTTGCGTCTGGGGGAGAAGGATTTTTCCATAAAGTATCACTGGGTACCATGGGAAAAAGTATCCGCGGACCTGCCGATCGCCCTGGTTGCCGGCGAAGATCAGAAATTTCCTGGTCATCACGGCTTCGATGTTCAGGCGATCCAGGAAGCGCTGGACGACGCCGACGATGGCGAGCGCCTGCGCGGCGCCAGCACGATCTCTCAGCAGACGGCGAAGAACCTGTTCCTGTGGGGCGGACGCAGCTTTGTGCGCAAGGGGTTCGAAGTGTATTTCACGGTATTGTTGGAACTCACCTGGCCGAAGCGGCGCATCCTGGAGGTGTATTTGAACATCGCCGAATTCGGCGATGGCATCTATGGTGCGGATGCCGCCGCACGCGAATTTTTCCACAAGACGCCGGCACAGTTGTCGGCGCACGAAGCCGCCTTGCTCACTGCCGTGCTGCCGAACCCCAAGCGTCTGCACGCCGATCGGCCGTCCGCCTATGTGCAGAACCACGCGGAGTGGGTCGAGCGGCAAGTGCGCCAGCTCGGCGGCGCCAGCTACTTGCCGCGTTAGGTGGCTGTCGCTTCGTCGGGTTGCGGGGCGAGCATTTGCAGCAGTAGCAGCGCGAAGATGATACCGGCGCACTGCGCCAAAATAAACGCGGGCACATCGTGAGGGCGGATTCCTGCGAATGTAGTCGTCAGACTGCGCGCGAGCGTTACTGCGGGATTGGCAAAGCAAGTGGACGCGGTGAACCAGTAGGCGCTGGCGATATACGCGCCGACCAGCGCAGGCACGGCGCGTGGCCGCGCACGCTGGCCGAGCAGAATCGTCAGCAGCAGCCCCGTGGTCGCGATTGTTTCGCTGAACCATTGACCGGCTCCCGCGCGAACTTTCACGCCGACTTCCAGCGGCACCAGGTCGAACATCACATGCGCTGCGATCACGCCGGCCACGGCCCCGGCAATTTGTACCAATGTGTACATTGCCGCATCACCCCAGCGCATCTGGCCGCGCCAGGCGCTGGCTGCACTCACCGCAGGATTGAAATGCGCGCCGGAAATCGGCCCAAGCAATTCAATCAGCACCCACAGGCCCAGACCCGTCGCCGTGGAATTGGCGAGCAGGGCGATGGCCGTATTGCCTTGCGCCAGAATCTCGCCCATGTGACCAGAACCGACGACAATGGCGAGCAGCGCGGCTGTGCCTGAGCCTTCGGCGAGCAACCGTTGCGGCAGCGTACTCATGCGTTTGCCGCGCTTTCGCCGCGAAGTTCGTGCAACAAAGCCAACACCCGTTGCTCGATTTCTGCGCGCACGTGGCGGAATTCGACATCCGGCAAGTGCTTGGGATCCGGCAAGGCCCAGTCCAGGCGACGCGTGGCTGCGATCCACGGACAGGCGTCGCCGCAACCCATCGTCACCACGACGTCGAACGCATCGCTGCCGACGTCGTCAAGGGACTTGGAATGTTGTGCCGACAGATCGATCTGGCGTTCGCCCATGAACTGGATCGCACGCGGGTTGATCGTGCCGGAGGGGCGCGATCCGGCCGACAAGGCGATCACGTCGCGGCCGCCGTGCGCGCGCGCGAATGCCTCAGCCATCTGGCTGCGATTGGAATTTTCCACGCAGACGAAAAGGATGCGTTTCATCCGCAGCGCGCATCGCCAGTGGCAGTCGGCCCACAGCATGCGCCGGCCTTGGCGGATTTCGGCTCCGGCGCGCAGCATGCTTTTGCGTCTGCCGGGGCTGAATAGGTTGTCGCGGTGCCGTGCGTGTAGAAACTTTCCCAGCGCACTCCCTGCGGATCTTCCGCCCAGTACTTGTCCGATTGCGCGTAGCAGCAGGTAGTGCCGGTTTCAGCCAGGCTGACCGCATCGGCCGCCGTCAGGCGCGCACCGATCTCGTCAAGTTCCGCCACATCTTCGGCTTGCAGACCCAGATGATCCACGCCCGCGGCACGGTCGCGCTGGGAGATCGCAAAGTTCAGGCGCGGGTCCTCGAGCATCCATTTCGCGTAGTCCGGATGGCGCACGCTCGGCGCGCTGCCGAACAACTGCGAATAGAATCCAATACTGGTGTCGAGGTCGCGGACGTTGACGTGAACATGGAAGCGTTTCATCGGTGGGCTCTCCGTTTCGGTTTGGGATTGGCGGGCGCGCATACGCCAGCCGGGCCGCACGGCGTGCCGCCGCAACAGTTTTCGGTGAGATAGGCGAGCAGGGCGTTCATGCGCGCGTAGTCGGCGCAGCACCAGATGCTGCGCCCATCGCGGCGATCGCTGACCAGCCCGGCGCGACGCAGCACATTCAGATGATTGGTCAGTGTCGCTGCGGCATGCCGGGTTGCGATCTGCAGTGTGCCGACGGTCGCGCCGTCTGCGCCAGCCTGCACCAGCACGCGATACAGCGCGAGCCGGTTCGGGTGAGCCAAAGCCTTGAGCGCGACGACAGCATCTGATTGTTTCATAATTCCAGTATTATGGAAGTATTTTCAGGATTGTCAACAGGCGTCGACCAGCGCGGTTCCACGCGGACCGCGCTTGGGCTAGGATGCGCCCTCGTCTGGTCTTCATTGCCATCCATGGCCAAGCTCACCGTTGTCGTTCCCGCCTTCAACGAAGGCGAAAGTCTGCGCGAATTCCACGCGCGGCTTGCGGCCGTGCTTGATCAACTGGACTTAACCTGCGATGTGCTCTATGTCGACGACGGCAGTTGCGATGACACCTACGCAGTGATGGAATCGTTGCGCGCCGGCGATTCGCGTGTGGCTACGCTCAAACTCAGTCGCAACTTCGGCAAGGAACTGGCGCTGACGGCAGGGCTCGACCACGTCGACGCCGACGCCGTGGTGGTGATCGACGCTGACTTGCAGGATCCGCCCGAGCTGATTCCGGAATTCGTGCGCTGGTGGCGCGAAGGCTTCGATGTGGTCTATGGCACGCGTTCCAGCCGCGCCGGCGAGAGTCGCCTGAAAAAATTTACCGCGGCCGCGTTTTATCGCGTGATGGAACGGCTCAGTGCCACGCCGGTGCCGCGCGACACCGGCGATTTTCGCTTGCTCAACCGGCGCGCGCTGGATGCGCTGAAGAAGCTGCGCGAACGCCAGCGATTCATGAAGGGCCTGTTCGCGTGGCTGGGTTACCGGCAAAAAGCGGTGATCTACGAACGCGATGGACGCTTCGCCGGCAGCAGCAAATTCAACTACTGGCGATTGTGGAATTTTGCCCTCGAGGCCATCACCTCATTTTCCGGCGCGCCGCTCAAGGTCGCCACCTATGTCGGCGTGTTCACCGCACTGATGGCTTTCGTGTTCGGCTTGTTCATTCTTGGCAAGGCGCTAATCTTCGGCGATGCGGTGCGCGGCTATCCAACCCTGATGCTCGCGATCCTGTTCCTCGGCGGCGTGCAATTGATGGCGTTGGGCATGATTGGCGAATATCTGGGTCGGCTTTACATGGAAGTAAAACAGCGGCCGTTGTATCTGATTGACGAACTCCATGTTGCGCAGCCCGCATCCCATCAGACCCCCGCGTCGGATCAACCCGACGGTCGCGGTGGTCCTGCTGCTTGAACCACCGCGACCCAGCGTGCTTGTCAGCGCCTGGCGATGCTCGTCTGCACTGTGACTTCCACGCGTCGATTTTGCTGGCGTCCGGCCTCGGTAGCGTTCGAAGCAACCGGGTAGTCCGGTCCAAGGCCCTGAGTGGAAATGCGGGATGGATCGACACCGTGTTGCGCCAGGTAGCCCTTGACCGCTTGCGCGCGACTCAACGACAGGTCCAGATTGTGCTCTCGACTGCCGGTCGAATCGGTATGACCATCAATCGAAATGTTCGAGCCTGGATCGTCCCTCAGCGCACGTCCCAGCTGATCCAGGGTGCGCGCCGCGCCCGGTTTCAATTCCGCGCGATCGACTTCGAAAAGAAAGTCTCCCAAGGTCACGACGAAGCCGCGAGGGGTCTGCTGTGCCTGCAGGTCGGCCAGATCGGCACGTAGTGAGTCGATTTCCGATTGCGTGACTCGCGCATCCTGGCGTGCCAGTTGCGCGTCACGACGTTCGGCATCGGCCATAGCCAAAGCACTTGCGGTTACCGCCTGTGCGTCGCGCAGCTGGCGCGTTTTGCTGGACACGAGCAAACGATCGCGCTCGTTTCCGAGTTCCTGGCCACGCACTTCCGCGTAGCGTGCAAGGCCTGCGGCTTCGGCGGTCTGCGCCATACGTTCGGCGACATAGATGCGATGCTCGTATTCGCGCGGCTCCATATGGCGGCCCTCGGCGGACAACATATTGACAGCCGCGTCGGCCTCGCTCAGTTCGTTCGGCGCGTTCGGGGCGATGCGCGGATCGCTATGCAGACGGTCCATTTCGTTTTGCAGTCGTACCACGGCGGGTGGCGGCCCGGGCGGGACTGTCGCGCAGGCAGTCAAGGCGAACATGCATGTCGTTACGGCGATGCGTGTGAGTCTTTTCATGGCTGGTCTCCGGTGATGCCAAGTTGTTCACGCAGACTGCGCACGGTCGAGTCAATCTCTGCCGTGGCAGCTTCGGCGCGATGTTGCCGGGCTCGCGCTGCAGCCAGGTTTGCGTCGGCCTTGGCGTTGCCGGAACCGAATACGCTCTCAAGCCACTTGTGATGGTCGTAAGCGTTGCGTGCACTGCTGAGCATGTCGTGCGCGTCGTTTAGGTCGGTCGCGGCGAATTGTGCAGCGTCTGCGCGTTCCGCCGATTCCACCGAACTACTTGCGTCGGTGATTGCCAATTCGGCATCCTTGCGATCAGCCGCGCTGGCGAGCGTGAACGGCAACGCCAGAATCAAAACCGCTGCCGCTGTTGAAAATCTTGCATTCATGGCGTAGTTCTCCATTTCATCTGTCAGTGCTGACGTCTTGTCGCAGCAAGTAGACCGCTCGCAGCAAGTAATATGCCCCGCTCTGAATTGGGCTGAATCCGATCTAGGCGCAGAGAATCCTTCGCTACAGCCGGCGGTTAGCTACCGCCCGCAATGCAATAATCTGTTTCGGATCACTGCAAGTTGCTCGATAACAGGCCGATGCCATGCAAGTTGCAGCGGTCAACGGCCTCCACGGGTTAGAATGTCCGCTCGGGCGATGCGTATCGTCCGCCTCAAGGTGGAGATGACTCCGCCGACAACATGACGGGGACACGATGAACAAGGCAATGATGTGGCTGGCATCCGCCGGCGTAGTGCTGGCTGCTGCTGGCGGTATTTCCGCTCTCGTGACCCAGCATCGAATGTACGTCGAAACCGAGGCCGACGAAGCACGCAGTCCGTCGGATGGCGACTACTGGGCGATCCGGCTCGGCTATGGCGGCGATCCCCAGCATCTGCGCTTCGAGCCCGCCTGGCTGCTGGAATCGGCCAAGCAGGACAAGCAGATCCGCTCGGCGCTGCCTGCCGGCGTGCGCACCTATCAGCGTTCGCCCAACTCGGCGCTCGCGCTCAACGCAAATGCATTCACTCTGCTCGGACCGCAACCCCTGACCGGCGAAGCTTTCGGCGCGAATCGCGCGGCCGGTCGCGTCAACGTGATCATCAGCGATCCGGACAATACCGCCGTCGCCTGGATCGGCACCGACGGTGGCGGTGTCTGGAAGACGACCAACTGCTGCACCGCGAACACGACCTGGACAGTCAAGACCGATTTTCCCGAAGTCGCGAGCATGGCGATCGGCGACCTGACCATGGATCCGAACAATCACAATGTGCTCTATGCCGGCACAGGTGACCTGCGTTACGGATCCAATTCCTTCGGTGCGGCCGGGGTGCTCAAGAGCAGCGATCGCGGCGAAACCTGGCAGTTGCTCGGTGCCAATGTGTTCAATCCAATCTATGGTCCTGTCGCGGGGTTTCCGCAATACCAGTCGATCGGCAAGGTCGTGGTCGACCCGAACAATTCGAGCAACGTGATCGCCAGCACCAAGACGGGCGTGTATTTTTCCTACGACGCCGGCGTGAACTGGGCCGGTCCGTGCTACACCAACAACTTCACCACGGGGCCGACGACGCAGCGCCAAGACACCACCGGGCTGCTCGCGGTCAATCGCACGGGTACCACGTATCTGTACGCCGGCGTCGGCACGCGCGGCACGGCGACACCGGTGCAGCCGGATCTGGGCAACAACGGTGCGAATGGCGTCTATCGTACGACGATGCCCGCGAGCGGCTGCCCAGCCGTCGCCAGTTGGACTTTGCTGTCCGCTGGCTTTCCCGCTGGCATCGGCAACGGCACGCCAACCGATGCCAATGGGATCGGGCGTATCGAGCTCGCGGCCGCGCCGAGCGATCCACATACCTTGTACGCCATGATCGCAAACGTATCGACCAGAGGCATCCTCGGTGTCTGGAAGACAACCAACGGTGGTGACCTTTGGGTTCAGGTCGGTACCCCGACCAGTCCCGGCACACAGATGTGGTACGACGCCGGTCTCAGCGTATCGCCAACTGATCCGAATGTGCTGTTTGTCAGCGCAGTCGACCTGTATCGCTCCAGCAACGGCGGCACCAGTTACGTCAATCTGACTGACGCTTACAACTCAGGTCCCGTGCATCCGGACAATCACGCGCGCACCTTCGTCGGTGGCGACGCGAGCAAGGTGTTGAACGGCAACGACGGCGGCGTCTACTACGCCAGCAACGCGCTCGCCGCGACAACGTCTGGGACCGCGGGGTGGACCGACCTCAACAAGGCGCTGCCGACCATCGAGGTCTACCACGGCGATCTCACCGCGAATTTCGCGACGTCTGCCACGTCCGGAGCGACGGGTGGCTTCCAGGACAACGGCAGCGCGTCGATCCTGTTCACCGGCACGCCCGTTGCTGGTGCATGGAGCGCGACGACTAGCGGCGATGGCATCGTCTCGCGCATCGAGCCGGTGCTGGGTCAACGCTGGTACAACTCGATTTACTACGCCCAGCTGAGGATGAGTTCCACTGGGGCGTTTGGCGGTGAGGCGAATATTTCAGGTTCGTGGGGCGCGGGATCCCCGACGAGTGTAGACCGCAAGAGTTTCTTCACGCCGTTCGACCTGTATCGCAATGGCGTGGTCGACGCACCGGGCAGCGGCTGCACAAGCGCCATCGGTTGCTCGCACATTGTCCTGGGTACATATCGCGTTTGGGAATCAATCCTCGGCGGAACCCCAGGTTCGTCATGGAGCGCAAAAACCGGCGACCTGACCAAGAACAACCTGATCGTCGGCACCGACAACCGCTCGTACATCAACCAGATCCACTATTCCGTCAGCGATCCCACGATCGCCATGGCCGCGACCAGCGACGGCAACGTGCAATACGTGTTCGGGCTCGGCACGGGCGCCGCTGCGACCGCGGTCAATGTGACCGGCAGCAACGCCGTGTTGCCGAACCGACCGATGCAGGACGTGGCGACCGATCCGCTGAACCCGTTGATCGGCTACGCCGCCGTTGGCGGCTTCACCGCGAATACGCCGGCGACGCCCGGCCACGTGTTCCAGGTCACCTGCACCGCACTGTGCGCGAGCTTCACCTGGGTCGACAAGAGCGGCAACTTGCCGGACATCCCGGCGAACGCCGTGATAGCCAATCCGCTCGATCCGAATCAGGTCTTCGTCGGCATGGATTGGGGCTTGTACTACACCGATGACATTTCCGTGGTGACGCCCGTGTGGCAACGCTTCGAAGGACTGCCGCATGTGATGGTGTGGAGTCTGTCTACCGACCGCGGCTTCACCACGCTGGCTGCATATACGCGTTCACGCGGTGTCTGGGCGTGGCCGTTGCCGGCCGCCGCGCTCGGCAACGCCGATCTTGAAGTCGTGATCACGCCGCCCGCAGTTGCTCAACCCGGGACGCGCATTGCCTATACCGTCGCGGTGACGAACCATGGTCCCGACACGGCGAACAATGTGCAACTCACCAGCACGACACCGGCGGGGCTGACGTTTGCCAGCAACAGCGGCGCCTGCACCAGCGCGTACCCGTGCACATTGGCGTCCCTGGCATCCGGCGCCACGCAGCTCGTGACGACAAGCCTGTGCGTGCCGCACGTCTACTCGGGCGCCAACCCGCTCACATTGACCGCCTCGGCTAGTTCCGCTGCATTTGATTCCGCCACGGCAAACAACGGCATGAATGTGAATGTCCCGGTGCTGGTCGATTCGGTGTTCTTCGACGGGTTTGAATCATGCCCCTAGCCGCGCAATGACGCGGAACACGCGGCTGCCGCCACTGCGCTAGAATGCAGTGGTGGACAGTCCGCACCGCGGTGCGAAGGAGGCGTTATGCGACTGGTCAAACATTTGCTGGAAGGCAAAGGTGGCGCGGTTCATTGGATCGGACCGGAGCAACCGGTTCTCGACGCGATCCGCATGATGGCGGACAAATACGTCGGCGCTTTACTGGTAATGGATCAAGGCCAGATGCTCGGCATCGTTTCCGAGCGCGACTACGCGCGCAAGGTCATTCTCAAGGGACGTTCGTCCGCAGATACGCCGGTGCGCGAAATCATGACCGCGTCCGTGCTCACGGTCGCGCCCGGAGACACTGTCAATCACTGCATGAAGGTAGTCACCGACAAACGCGTGCGTCATCTGCCCGTGGTCGATGGCGGCAAGGTGATCGGCGTGTTGTCGATCGGTGATTTGGTCAAGGCCGTTATAGACGATCAGGCCGAGCAACTGGAACACCTGCAACGGTATATTGCTGGGTGAGGGCGAGCGCTTGCGTGATGCAAAGTAATGCATCGCGCGTGAGACCGAACGCCGCGAGCTGGAGCGAGCGGCCGGGTTGCTTGGTGAGCGCTGGATGCGCGAACCTAGCAACAGCCCGAGCGCAGCGAGAATGCCGCAGACAAACATGGACATTCCCCCCTCGTGAGCCTTGATCCCGCCCTGCGCGCGCGCCTGCATCAGCTGCTCGCGGACTATGGCGTCAAAGTCCGCCTTTTGATCCAGAGTCACGGACTTGGCCAGCACGGCATCGATCCGGCCGATATCGAGCAGGAAGTGCGCATTCGGCTATGGAAAGCGCTCGAGCGTGACCGGAATGCGGCCTTTCATACGTCTTATATCCAGAGAGTGGTGCTGTCGACGGTGATCGATGCCATCCGCGCCGCCAATTCACGCCCCTCCGAAGCTTTGCCGGACGAGGCCGAAGAAGGCGCCGCGGTATTGATCGAACACCGGGCCGGACCCGAGCAGAACGCCGGTGGTGCGCAGGATTTTGGGCGTGTCGCGGCCTGTCTGGCGGAGTTGCCGGAACGCCGGCGCGAGGCGGTGACGCTGCATTTGCAGGGGTTCACCCCGCGTGAGATCGGCAAATACAGCGGCACCTCGGAAGAAGCAGCGCGCAAGCTGCTGGAACGTGGAATGCAGACCCTGCGCGAGCGTCTTGAGCAGTTAGGTTTTGGAGAGTTCGATGACTAGGCCCAGTTTGACCCAGCTTTATCGCCGTTTCGCCGGAACTGCCGTGGCGATATCGTCGGCGGACGCTGATTTGATGCGTTTCAGCCGTGAGCTCGAACAGGCGTCGACACAGTTGAGTGCGGATCTGGCCGAGGCGTTCGCATCATCGACGCCGGTGGCGCATCGTCGTGCGAATACGTCGCGCCGCGTAGTGGCTGCCTCGCGTCGTCGTCGTGGCTTTGCCGCGCTCGCCGCGAGTTTGATTGCCGCGGTTGCCATGTGGAGCGCACATCGCAGTGCCAGCATCGGTGAAATACCGGTCGCGCAAAACAATCCTGCCGCAGCGCACTCGCCAGCGGTCGATCGCATCTTCGCCGCGTTCGACGATCACGCGATGGCTTCACGCGCCGCGCCTGCCGGCGATGAAATCTTCCGCGGCCAATTCGTGCCGGACGAGATTTTCAAGTCGAAAGCGCACGACGGCTGAAACGTCCCGTCACAGATTGCCAGCGCCCGGCCTCGAGCCGGGCGTTTTGTTTTCCGAGATAATTGTGGCTCAGACTTCCAGTGCGCTTGCGTGTTCGCGCGTGGCTGCAAACGTCACGCCCGGCCAACGTTCCTGGGTCAATTGCAGATTCACCCGCGAGGGTGCCAGGTAGACGAGTTCGCCTGCGGCGTCGATGGCCAGATTCGGTGCCGCTTTTTCGCGGAATTCGGCGAGCTTCTTTTCGTCGGCGCAGTGGATCCAGCGCGCGGTGATGACGGAAATGTTCTCGAACGCGCAATCCACGCTGTATTCGTCCTTGAGCCGGTAGGCGACCACTTCGAATTGCAACACGCCGACAGCGCCCAGAATCAGATCGTTGCTCATCAGCGGGCGAAAGAACTGGGTCGCGCCTTCCTCTGACAATTGCGCCAGACCCTTCTGCAAAGCCTTCATCTTCAGCGGATCGCGCAGGCGCGCGCGGCGGAAAAGTTCCGGGGCAAAATTCGGGATGCCGGTGAAGGCCAGTGCTTCGCCTTCGGTGAACGTGTCGCCGATCGAGATCGTGCCGTGATTGTGAATGCCGATCACATCGCCCGGATACGCTGTTTCCACGATATCGCGTTCGCTGGCCATGAAGGTCAGCGCATTGGCGAGTTTCATCTCCTTGCCGCTGCGTACGTGGAACGCCTTCATGCCGCCGTCGAAGCGGCCGGAGCAGATGCGCATGAACGCCACGCGATCGCGGTGCATCGGGTCCATGTTCGCCTGGATCTTGAACACGAAACCGGTGAGCTTGTCTTCGCTGGCGGCGATCTGACGCGATGTTGTCGCGTGTGTCTTCGGGCCCGGCGCTTGTTCGACGAAAAAATCCAGCAGCGGCTGTACGCCGAAGTTGTTTACCGCGGAACCGAAAAATACCGGCGACTGCCTACCCGCGAGATAGGCCGCTTGATCGAAGGGATGCGAAGCGCCTTCGACGAGCTCGAGCTCTTCGCGTAATTCCTTGAGCATGTCCGTGCCGATGCGCGATGCCAATTGCGGATCATCGAGCGAGGCATAAATCGTCGAATCCTGCCGGGTGAAATTGCGCCCCTGTTCATAGACGTGAACTTCGCCACTGACGAGGTGATAGACGCCCTTCAAGCGTGAGCCCATGCCGATCGGCCAGGTGATCGGTGCGCATTGGATCTGCAGCACCGACTCCACTTCATCGAGCAGTTCGATCGGCGGGCGGCCCTCGCGATCGAGCTTGTTGATGAAGGTCATGATCGGCGTGTCGCGCAGGCGGCACACGTCCATCAGCTTGATCGTGCGTTCTTCCACGCCCTTGGCGCAGTCGATGACCATGAGCGCGGAATCGACCGCAGTCAAAACGCGGTACGTATCCTCGGAAAAGTCGGCATGCCCGGGCGTGTCGAGCAGGTTGATGATGCGGCCTTCGTAGGGGAACTGCATCACCGAACTGGTCACTGAGATGCCGCGCTCCTTTTCCAGCGCCATCCAGTCACTGGTCGCATGCCGCGTGGCTTTGCGCGACTTCACGCTGCCCGCCATCTGGATCGCGCCGCCGAACAGCAGCAGTTTTTCCGTCAGCGTGGTCTTGCCGGCATCCGGATGCGAAATGATCGCAAACGTCCGCCGGCGCTGGGTTTCGGTCGATTGATTCATGGATGTCTTTCGACCGTTCGCCCTGAGCGTAGGCGCGTAGCGCCGAAGTCGAAGGGACGCTTCGACTTCGCTTGCTTCAAGCTACGCTCAGCGCGAACGGTCATAGTAAGGGCGCGCGATTATACCGGCGCATCCGCGCCAATGTGAGAACTCAATTGCCGCCTACGAGCATGCCAGCCTCGGGCGTGAAATCGCCCTGCGCTCCGCTGAATTGAAACGGCACCGAAACCAATTGCATGTTCGCATTGACCTGCACGCAAAAATGCAGGTGTGCGCCGGTGGTGTAGCCGGTGTCTCCCGACAGCGCCAGCGCCTGACCGGCACGCACATGCTGGCCGACGTGCACGCGTGCGCTCTCCAGCTGCAGGTGCGCATAGACTGCCATCGTGCCATCGCTGTGGACGATGCGGATGTTGTTCGCGCGGTCGCCATAGCGGGCCATGTCCAGGCCCGCGCCGTAGAAATCGTTGTCCAGCGTCATCACCACGCCATCGCGGGCAGCCAGCACCGGCGTGCCTTCGGGCATGCCGATATCCACGGCATGGAAGTTCTGTGCATCGGTATGGCTGGCCTTGCCGCCAAATGCCTGGGCCACGGGGAATTGCCGATCGGGCGGAAACGGCAGGCGATAGTGCGCTTCTGCGGCGGCGTGCGCGCGATAGTCGCCCGGCATATAGGCATAGCGAAACGCGTAGCTGAACCCGGCACGCGGGTTGATCGGGGACACGCGCACAGCATGTGTTTCGCTGCTTGCGGCGAGCACCAGGCGCGTCGGTAGCGGCGGATCGGATTGCGAGTTGGTGTTGCGCTCAACCGTGATATCGAGGCTGACCGGGCCCCCGGCGGCGTTGACGAACGTCAACGTGCGGTCTGCTTCGGTGCCGTCTTCGCGCAGTCGGACCAGCGGCGGGCGGTCGCTGCGAACCAGGGTCGATTTCACATCGGTTGCCTCGGTCCCAGGTTTCACATCGGTGTAGTGCACGATGCCGTTGGCGTCGGTGTATTGATAGATGTGCTTGGCCTGAACCCAGGTACTGGTCGCGAGGCAAACAGTAAAAAGTATACAATGCCTCAGCATTCGATCACGTTCACCGCCAGGCCGCCGCGGCTGGTTTCCTTGTACTTGTCCTGCATGTCGCGTCCGGTGTCGCGCATGGTCTTGATGACCTTGTCCAGGCTCACTCGATGCTTGCCGTCGCCGCGCATGGCCATGCGCTGGGCGTTGATCGCCTTGACCGATCCCATGGCATTGCGCTCGATGCAGGGGATCTGCACGAGGCCGCCGATCGGGTCGCAGGTAAGTCCAAGATTGTGTTCCATGCCGATTTCGGCGGCGTTCTCGACCTGATAAATGCTGCCGCCGAGCGCGGCGGTCAGGCCGCCCGCAGCCATCGAGCAGGCGACGCCGACTTCGCCCTGGCAGCCGACTTCGGCACCGGAAATCGAGGCGTTTTCCTTGTACAGGATTCCGATAGCTGCGGCCGTCAGCAAAAAATCCAGCACGCCCTGTTCGTTCGCGGTCGGCACGAAACGCGAGTAGTAGTGCAGTACCGCGGGAATTATTCCAGCAGCGCCATTCGTCGGCGCGGTCACGACGCGGCCGCCGGCAGCATTTTCCTCATTGACCGCGAGTGCGTAGAGATTGACCCAGTCCAGGATTGTCAGCGGATCCTTGAGCGCCGCTTCCGGACGATCCCTGAGCTCGGCCAGCATCTGCGGCGCGCGTCGCTGGACCTTGAGGCCGCCTGGCAACACGCCTTTCTCGCGCGTGCCACGCGCAAGGCAATCCTGCATAGCCTGCCAGATCGTCAACAGGCCTGAGCGGATTTCCGCTTCGCTGCGCCAGACTTTTTCGTTCTCCAGCATCACCTGGGCCATGCTCTTGCCGGAGTCGGCGCACATCTTCAGCAATTCATCGCCGCTGTGGAATGGATAGGGCAGTGGTGTCGCATCCGGCACGATCTTGTCTTCGGCTGCGTCGTCGTGATTGACCACGAAACCGCCGCCGACGGAGTAGTAGTCGCGCGTCGCCAATTCGGCGCCGCTCGCGTCGAACGCGGTGAAGCGCATGCCGTTGGAGTGATACGGCAGCTTTTGACGCTTGTTGAAAATCAGGTCGGTTTTTTCGTCAAAGGCAATCTCGTGCTTACCCAGAAGACGGATTTTTTTTTCGTTGCGGATGCGCGTCAGCCGCGCGGGAATCGAATCGGGATCGATCTTGTCGGGCCATTCGCCTTCGAAGCCGCAGAGCACGGCCTTGTCGGTGCCATGACCGCGCCCGGTGTGCGCAAGCGAGCCGAACAGCTCGCCGCGGATGCGTGCAACATTGTGTAAAATGCCGCGTTCCTCCAGCCAGCGCGTGACGAAACGCGCGGCCGCACGCATCGGCCCGACCGTGTGCGAAGACGACGGCCCGATGCCGATTTTGAACAGATCGAAGACACTGACGGCCATGACCAAACTCTGTGTTGCTACCCGAGCGCGCTATTCTACGCCGCCAGCCCTGCGGAATGCCGAATGCGCCTGATCCTGTTCCAACGCGACGACTGCCATCTGTGTGACCTCGCGCTCGAGGTGCTCGCGCAGGCACGTGCACCGGATTTCGACAGTGTGTTTATCGACGACGATGCCGACCTTGAAGCAGGCTATGGCGAACGCGTTCCTGTGCTGCGCGAAGACGCTTCCGGAAAGGAGCTGGGTTGGCCATTCGACGCCGCGTCCGTGCGCGCCTTCATCCAGTCGTCATAGCGTGGGCGGAACTTCCCCGTGCGCCGCCTCCACGTCCGGCGTGCGCCAGCCGCAGCGCAGGCCCCAGAAATAGAACACGGCGCCGACCAGGGCGACCACGACCAGATCCCAGCCATATGGCAGATAACCGTGGCCGCCGAACTTGGCGCTGCCAGCCCAGGATATTGCCGCGATACTCGGCAGATAGGCGATCAGCCACCACGCGCCGGCGAGTTGGCGGGCGAAATCGCGCCAGCCGATTTTTGCCTGGTAATAAAAGTATACCGGCAGCGCGACGACGATCAGCAGGATGATCTCGCCAGTCAACGGCCACTTCGCCCAGTACAATAGTTCGGTCGAAAACACGAAGGCCAGGCAGGCAAACAGCGAAAGCGCGGGCAGTCGCAGCGGGCGATGCAGGTCCGGCGCGGTGCGACGCAGCGTCATCGCACTGACGGGGCCGGTGAGGTACGAGATGATCGTCGCGACCGAGATCACTGCGGCCAGCGTGCCCCAGCCGCGGAAGAAGAACAGGAACACGAACGATACGGCCAGGTTGAACCACATCGCCAAGCGCGGCACGCCCCACACCGGGTGCACCGTGCCGAAACTTTTCGGCATGGTGCCGTTGCGTTGCATGCCATAAAGCATGCGCGAGGTGGTTGCGGTGTAGGTGATGCCGGTGCCGCTTGGGCTGATGAATGCGTCAAAGAACAACAGGTTTGCCAACCACGCGATGCCGAGCAGCTTGGCCAGATCGGCGAACGGCGAGCTGAAATCGATCCCGCGCCAGCCGGCTTTCGCGAGGAGCTCTTGCGGCACAGCGCCCAAGTAAGCCATCTGCAACAGCACATAGACGATGGTGGCCAGCGCAATTGCGCCAAAGATTGCCAGCGGCACGTTGCGCCCGGGATTGCGTGCCTCACCGGCCAGATTTACCGGACTCTGGAAACCGTTGTAGCTGAACACGATGCCGGCCGTCGCGACCGCGGTCAGCACCGCCGCGAGGTCCATCGTGTGCGGACCGCCGTTGATGCCGACAGAGAAGTTTTCGGCGTGGAAACCGCTCGCTATCAACGTGATGGCGGCGAGCGCGGGCACCACGAGCTTGAACACCGTGATCGCCGAATTGGAGCGCGCAAATAATTTCACGCTCCAGAAATTCAGCAAAAAGTATACAACTACCAGAACCGCTGCGATCGCGATTCCAGGTGGCGTGAGCACGCCATGACCATCCGGAGCGTGTATGTACAGGTCTTTCGCCCACTGCCAATCCCATCCGGCCATGTACTGCACCGACGCCTCGGCCTCAACCGGAATCACCGAGACAATCGCGATCCAGTTGGCCCAAGCACCGATGAATCCGACCAGCGAACCATGCGAATACTGGCTGTAGCGCACCATGCCGCCGGACTCGGGAAACATCGCGCCGAGTTCGGCATAGGTCAGCGCGATCGTGGTGATAACGATGGCGCCGATCACCCACGCCCAGACCGCATCGGGCCCCGCCAGACCCGCAGCGCGCCACGCGCCGAACAACCAACCCGAACCGATGATCGAGCCGAGGCCCGTCAGCATCAGGGCAAAGGGGCCGACTTCGCGGCGGATGGCGTGGTGCTGGGACATGGGAACTCCGTCTTCAAAAAATCAGGGAGAAACGCCGCGCATGATTGCAGGTTTGACGCTGCATGTCAGCGGCGTTCCTCGCCCGGGTGGAGTGCCGACATCACCGAGAAGCGCGCATCGCCTTACTGCTCAAGCGCGCAGCCGCGCCAATATCGCCCCACGCGCCTCGCGCAGGATCGAATCGCGATCCAGATTCGCAACGATGTCCGCGACTGCGCGCTTGGCGCCCTGGTCGCCCCAGGATTTACCGTGCAGCAGATAGTGTTCAGCGGCACGACCGACGATTTCAGTCGCGTACCACGCGAGCGCACCCTGCGCGCCGGCAGTGACAATGGTCGACAGGCCGGCGCTGACACCCTTGAGCGCGCTGGCCACCAGATGCACGCCCCAGATCGCGCCCATCAGTGCGACGAGCTGGGCGCAGATCGTGGCGATCAGGGTACCGGCTTCGGCGCGGGTCAGCGGCATTCCGTATACTTTTCCCAAATGTACGACCAGGGCCACGTCCAGAGATGCGGCGGCGAGCAGGTCGGCGACCGGAATCGGATTCAGCGCCACCGCAACGCCCTTGGCCAGGCAGTAGTTGCGGATCACGCGGTCGGCCAGCTCCTTGCGTGCGGCCGCGACACGCGCGGCGACGCGGTCGCTCAGGCTTCCGGCGAACAGGCCAGCGTTGAGCGCGGCCAGCGTCTTGCCTTCGCGCTCGGCAATCGCGCGCAGGCGCTCGCCGAGTACGGCCACATCGGGGCGTTGCGGATTGCGCGTCTCGGTTTCGTTACCTTCCACGTTGATTTGCACCACGCGTTGATCGGCCGGATGTGCCGCACACGCGATCACGTCTTCGGCGTGCACCAGGCCGGCGGCATGTTCGCGCAGGCGCGCGAGCAGGCGTTCGCGTTCGTCGTCGCTGTAGCGATCAGCCTTGTTCAGTGCCAGCAGCAGCGGCCGCTGGGTCTGCGACAATGTGGATAATGCAGCAACTTCCACCTGGGTCATGTCGCCGTCGACGACGAAGATGACCAGGTCGCTGATCGCGGCGACGTCATAGGCCAGGCGCTCGCGCTCCTCGCCGGAAAGCTCGTTGATGCCGGGCGTATCGATCAGGTGCAGGCCCTGGCCGGCGACCTCCTGCCAGCGCTGCGCGTCGCGCACACGCGTGGTGCCGTGCAGGACGCCGGTCGCGAACGCGTCGCGCCCGAGCAGGGCATTGCCGAGGGCAGACTTGCCGACGCTGACCCGTCCGAACACGGCGATATGCAGTTCGCCTGCTGCGAGTTTGTCGAGCAGCGATTCGATCTGGGTGAAATCCTCGCCCAGTTCGTGACGCACGCTGTCGGGTATGGTTTTATCCTCGAGCAGCGCGCGCAGCGCATCGGATGTCTGCGCGACATGCGCCGCGCCCGACACTGCCGTCGGTTGCGTTGGCGCACCGCCCAGGCGTGAGCGCAGCCGTTGCCACCAATCGGCTGCGGAGTTCATGCGCAATCAGTTCTTCGCGGTCAGTGCGAGATGGCCGTGCACGCCGATGTCCTTGGCGATGTCCACCCAGTCCTTGCTGGTGCCGAGGCCAAAATCCATGCGCTTGAGCGTGGTGTCGACATCGAGCGTCGCGGTATTGCCACTGGCAACAAACTTCACCTTGAGCGTGACCGGCTTGATCTGGTCGCGGATGGTCAGGATTCCCTTGGCTTCGAGTCCGCCATCGGCACCTTTGCCAAAGCCCTGCGAGACGAAATGTGCCTGCGGGAATTTCGCGGGGTCGAAGAAGTCGGCAGTGCGCAACGTGTCGTCGCGTTCTGCACTTTGCGTGTCCAGACTGGAAACTTGTATCGTCACGTCGAAGCGATCTTTCAACACGTCGGCCTCGTCGAACGCGATCGTCGCATCGAATTTCGCGAACTTGCCCTCGAACGGTCCGTTCTGATAGCTGCCCTTGAACGTCAGCGAACTCTTGGTGGCGTCGACTTGCCAGTCGCGCGCGGTCACGCTATTTGAGATCAGGGCCAGTGGAAGCAGCAGAATCAACAGGTGTTGGTGCGACATGGGATACCTCCATTGGAGATTTGGATTTGCGTTGCAGCGCTGCGGGCCACATGCGGCCGAGCACGTTGTTGCGATGGATGAACTGATGAACGAGGGCCATCATCGCATGGCCCGCGGCGACGACAACCAGCGTCCAGAACAGAAACTCGTGGCGGTCGCGGGCGAAGTCCTTGAGCTCGGGCTGCGTTGGATCCGGACCACCAAGAGGCGGAACCGGAATCAGGCCGAACCAGTACAGCGGTCGCAGCGCGCTGACCGAATCGAACCACCAGCCCGATAGCGGCACCAGGAACAATAGGCCGTACAGCAGCGCGTGACCGGCGCGTGCGCCCAGCGCCTGCCAACGCGGAATATCGGCCGGTGCTGCTGGGTGCGGATCCAACGCGCGCCAGAGCAGGCGCAACACGGCAAGCGCAAGAATGGTCAATCCCGTCGACTTGTGGAAGTTGTATATCGGAAAAACGTTCGGCCGCTTCGGCAGCTCCACCATGATCAAGCCGACCGTACCCTGCACGAGCAGCAGCAGAACAATGGTCCAGTGAAAAAATTTCGCCAGGCTGCCCCAGTGACTATGTCCGCTTTTCAGCATCGTCAATGCTCCTGGTCCGCGGGTTGAGCTTGCTCCTGCGCGGCGCGATCGCGCAAGCCTTCCGCCTCGATGTGGATCACCACTTCATCGCCGACATCGGGCAGGTATTTCTTCATGCCGAAATCCGATCGCTTCAGGGTTGCCGTCGCAGAGAATCCTGCGGTGTAGTGCATCGAATACGAATCCATGCCGGCGCGGTTGAACGTCAGCGCAAGATCGAGCGGCCGGGTGACGCCAAGCAAGCTGAGCCGCCCGTGCACGATGCCGCTGCGTTCGCCGGTTTTTTCCACACTGTCGGAAACGAATTGCGCAGCCGGGTGCTTGTCGGCGCCGAAAAATTCCCACGAACGCAGCTTCGCGTTCCATGCGGCGTCGCCCATGTCCAGCGACGTGGTGTCGATCACGGCCTGCACTTTCGCGTTGGGCCAGTCGTTTTCGTCAAAATGGATAAATCCACTTTTTACATGCAGGCGCCCCTGTGGTCGCGAAAAGCCCAGATGATTGACGCTGAACAAGACTTGCGTATGCACCGTATCGAAGCGGTAGTCGCTGGCCGATGCCGACGCAGTAGTGGCAAGCGCTGCAAGCAGGACGAATCTTCGGATCATGGATTTTCACTCCGATCAAGCGCCATCGCGGCGATGCGGCGCAGGCGTTCTGCGCTGGTGTCGGCAAGCAGATGCGCAAGGCTGGCGCTTGCGTGCGCGCCATCCAGCGCGTGCTGCTCGCGCAAGGTATTGGCCACGGCGTGGCCAAGACTGTCGAAAATCAGGCCATAAGCGATCGCATGCAGCACGCCGCCGCCAAGCGTGCCTAATCCGGGGAATGCTTTGAGCGCATTGCCCGCAATGGCGAGCACCAGCGACGTGCTCGTGCGCACGGTCAGCTTGACCTGGCCGAGGAAGGCATCGATGTCCAAGTCGCGCAGCGGCACGCCGTGCAATTTTCCCAGCTCGCGGACCAGCGCCGTCGCCAGTACGCCCTGGATCACCAGGTCGCTGCCCGGCATCACCGCAGCAAGGGCGCCGACCACGGC
Organism: Lysobacterales bacterium; assembly: GCA_038244165.1. Taxonomy (GTDB): domain Bacteria; phylum Pseudomonadota; class Gammaproteobacteria; order Xanthomonadales; family Rhodanobacteraceae; genus Rudaea. Next base: position 25,682 of record JBBRTT010000024.1, read on the forward strand.
GCGCCGCGTATACTTTGCAACAATGGCGTTCGCTTCGCGCTCGCGCGCTGCGGTTTCCAGCGTGTCGACGCGCTGGTCAACTGCGGTCAGCACGGCGGCTTCGCGTGCTGGTTCCAACGCTCCCGCGCCCTGTGCGGCGACGCGTTCTAGGGCTGTGCGTAGCGCTGCAACTTCGGCGACACGTTCGCGTCGCACCTGTTCCCTGCGTCCATCAGGCAACTGGCGTTCGAAATTTTCGCTGCCGCCGGCGCTGACTACGAGTTGCATGTCGGTAACGTCGCGATAGCGCTCGCGCAGTGCACGTTCCAGGGTCTGGCGTTCACCATCGCGAAACTGATCGGCTTTGTTCAATACCAGCAGCAGCGGTTTGCCGAAGCCACGCAACCAGCGCAGCTCGGTATCCTGGTCGCGGGTGAGGTCGCCGGCGCACACATACGCGACGACATGCGCGCGCAAGGCCTCGTCGCGCGCCAGTTGCTCGCGCACAGCGCCCGACGCCTCATGCGAGCCGGGCACGTCGGCAAAAACCAGTGCAATGTTGCCAAGCGTTCCGCGATAGTGGTTGACGGCACGCGTGGTGCCGCCGAGTACATCGGTCTGCACATGCGCTTGCGGCACCAAGGCCCGTATCAGGCTGGACTTGCCGGAACTGATTTCCCCGAACACGGCGACGTAGAGTTCCTCGCTGCGTGCGCGACGATCGAGTTCTTCCAGTTCCGACTGCAAGCTGACCGTGTCTGCGCGCTGTGCGTTCAACCTCGCCACGCGTTCGTCCACTTGCGCGCGGCTTGGCGCGGTGACCGGCCCCGTCTTGCGCGGACGCGGACGCAGGATGCGCCAGCCAAAAAAGACGACGGAGCATGCGCCGGCAACGACGAACGCAACAACGCCAATCTGCATCCAGCCCGGCAGATCGCGCAATTCCCGCCAGAGTGCGACGGCGCTGCGCAAGGTTCCGAACAGTACCCACAACAGCGCTGTCGCCGCCAGCGCTAGCAGGGCGAAAAGCAACAGGCGCAGGGGGCGTGAAACAGTGGCCATCGGGGACAATTCTACCGTAGTGAGGCGCAGTGCCGGGTTACGCGCCACCCGGTCCAGACCAGACCGGTCCGGCGATCGCCTGCTGACATGGTTTTTACCGGAGCCGGTATCTGGCATCATCGACGCGGGGACACGGGGAGTAGGGAATGTGGACGAGTCTGCTCGCCGCGCTTGCGCTGGCCGCGTCCCCAGCGGCGCCTGCTGCGGCGCCACTTCTTGCCACGAGTCCATTTTTCCACAATTTCAGCACGGCCGATGGCCTGCCTTCGAGCACGGTGTGGAAACTGGCGCAGGATCGCGACGGCTATCTGTGGATTGGTACGGCTGACGGCCTGGCGCGCTATGACGGCGTCGGCTTCCGCATCTATCGCCACGATGCGGCCGATCCGGCGTCGCTGTCGGGCAATGATGTCACCGCGCTATTCGTCGATCGCGACAATCGCGTGTGGTGCGGCGGCGAAGACGCGGGTTTGAACTTGCTTGACGCAAACCGCGCGGGCTTCCGCCACTTTCGCCATGATCCGAACGCCGCAGCAAGCCTGGGCGGCGACGACGTCTGGGCCATTGGTCAGGACACGAGCGGCGCGATCTGGGTGGGCGCCTACGCGGCCGGATTGCAGCGGCTCGCGCCGGATTTGAGTGGCTTTGTACACTTTCGCCACAGTGCCACGGATGCTGCAAGCCTGGCTTCAGACAATGTCCTGGCCCTGCACGGCGATAGTGCCGGCAATCTGTGGGTCGGCAGCGACGCCGGCATCGATGTGCATGACGTCGACGGCCGCTTTCTTCATGCCGATCTGTCTGCCGTGGCGGGCAGCGGTGCGCTGAATGCGATGGCATTTCTGCCAGCCGACGATGCCATGCTGGCGGCTACGCGACGCGGTTTGCTGCGCGTCGATGCGCAATTGCGCGTTAGCGTCAGCGCGGACGCGATGCTGAGCGACAAAATCGTCTATGGGCTGGCTGCGGACAGCGATCGCGCGACCTGGATTGCGACTCGACAGGGGCTGGATCGGCTCAGGCGCGACGGACATCTGGATGTCTATTCGGAAAACGTCGGCGTGCCCGGCAGCCTGCCTGGAAAGAAATTGTTCGATGCTCTGCGCGATCACGAAGGCGGCCTGTGGTTTGCCACCACGGATGGCGGCCTGGCGCAGCTGCCGCCGCAATGGCGCAACTTCGCCTTGTTCCGCCACGATCCCGCCAATGCCCAGAGCCTGAGCGAAAACCGCGTGCAGGGTCTGGCTGTCGATGCGCAGGCAGGCGTGTGGTCGGTCAACCTGGATGGCGGCATCGATCGGCTCGATCCGGCCAGCGGCCGCGTCGAGCGTTTTGCCGAACGTTGGGGCGCGCCGGAAAAGGTACTGTGGTCGGTGTTGCCCGACAACCTGGGACAGCTGTGGGTAGGACACGCGCATGGCCTGCGTGTATACGAATTGCAAAGTGGAAAATTCCGCGATGTGACCGTCGCGGCCGCAGACGCCCGCGCGCTCGTGCCGGGTGCCGTCGATTTGCTCGTTCAGGACAGCGCTGGGGCTGTGTGGGCGAGTGCGAACGGCGGCGGTGTGCATCGCATCGATGCGAACACGCTGCAAGTGGAACGCTTCGACGCCACTGCCGGTTTGCGCAGCGCTGATATCGGCCAGATAGGCGTGGACTCTGCCGGCGCATTGCTCGCTGCCAGTGCCGCGGGGATCGATCGTTTCAATCCCGCAACGCGCCGCTTCGTGCCCTTGGTTGGCGCACCCGCACAGCGTGTGCTGGCCTTTGCGTTCGCCAGCGACGGATCGATCTGGCTGCACACCTTAGGCACGCTCGCGCACTACACCTATGCCAATGCAGGATTGAGGCCGATTGAACGCTTCTCTGGCGCTGACGGATGGCCGACGCTGACTGCCGGCGGGATGCGTGTGGATGTTCGCGGTGCGGTTTGGGTCAGCAGTGCACGTGGATTGTGGCGCGCGGAACCGGTGACGCGTGCGATCCGCCTGTTTGCCGCGCGCGACGGTCTGGCCAGCGCGGAATTCAATCGGCTGCCGTTGTTGCAACGCTCGGACGGGACTTTGTTCGGCGGCACGTTGGCGGGCATCGTCGGCTTTGATCCTGCGCATATCGTGGAAAGCGTCGCGCCGCCGCCACTGGTCGTGGAAAGCATTACGTTGCGGCGCGACGGACATGATCTGGCGCTGGATCCTGCGAGCGGCGCGATTGCGATGCACTGGTCCGATCGCGACCTGCGCGTCGTGGCGCGGGCGTTGAGCTACGCCAATCCGGCGGCCAATCGCTATCAATGGCGTCTCGACGGTCTGGAGCGCGAGTGGCTGGACACCGGCAATCGCGGCGACCGCGAGTTTGCGCAATTGCCATCGGGGACTTACCGTTTAAACGTCCGTGCCGCCGCCGCCAGTGGCGTCTGGAGCGCGCCACTTGCCGCGCTGAAATTGCGCGTGGCTTCGCCGCCATGGGCAACGCCGCAAGCGTATGCGGCATACCTGGCTGCCACGGCGATCGCGCTGTGGTTTGCATTGCGTGCGTATCGAGCGCGGATAAGACGGCGTTACACGTTCGCGCTGGCCGAGCAACAGCGTGGATTTGCCGAGCAGGCTAGCGCGGCGAAATCGGAATTCCTGGCGACCATGGGCCACGAAATCCGTACACCGATGACCGGCGTACTGGGCATGACCGAGCTGCTCCTTCGCACACCGCTCAATGCAGCACAGCGCGGCTATGCCGAGGCGATCAACAGTTCCGGCCGCATGATGTTGCGCCAGGTCAATGACTCGCTGGACCTGGCGCGCATCGAGGCGGGCAAGCTCGAACTGGAATCATCGCCGCTCGATCTGCATGCACTGGTGAGAGAAATCGCCGCCATGCAGCAGCCGCTGGCACAGGCCAAAGGCTTGGGATGGGAACTACACATCGATGCCGATGCGCCACGGCATGTTCGCGGCGACGGCGTGCGCATCCGGCAGATACTTTTGAATCTGGTGAACAACGCAATAAAGTTCAGCGAGCGTGGCGTCATCGGCGTCAGTCTTCAACGTGGCGCAAACTCCGCGGTTCAATTCCGGGTGCGCGACAGTGGCCCTGGCATTGCCGATACGACTCGTGCGCGTCTGTTCCAGCGCTTCGAACAAGCCGACGGCCCACAGCGGCGCAGCGGCAGCGGTCTGGGCCTGGCAATCTGTCGCGAGCTGATTGCACTCATGGGCGGGTCGATCACGCTCGACAGCAGTGGCGGCGCCGGCAGCACATTCCGGGTAACCCTGCCGTTGCCCGAAACTAATGCGTCGGCAGAAAAAGTGGAAGATGCAGCATTGGCCGGCGAGGCGCCGATCGCGCGAAGTATCCTGCTGGTCGAGGATGATGCGACCGTCGCGGCGGTGATCTGCGGTCTGCTGCAGGCGCAGGGCCATGGCGTCGCGCATGTTGCACACGGGCTGGCTGCGCTGGCCGAGGCTGATACGGTGCACTACGACGTTGCGCTGATCGATCTGGACTTGCCCGGCGTGGGTGGCCTGGCGCTCGCACGCATGTTGCGTGCACGCGAGGTCACTCGTGGCAAGACGCGCATGCCGCTGATCGGTGTCAGTGCGCGTTCCGTCGGCGATGAGGAAACCCTGTGCCTGGCCGCGGGCATGGACGCGTTTCTGCGCAAACCGGTAACCGGGCAAATGCTGGTGGCGGCGATTGCCAGGATCGCTCGCACCAAATCCGGCGTTTCCGTTGATTCCGGTTGCGTCACATCGCGAGCATGAACGCGACCCCCGACAGCGTGCAGGCCACGCCGATCAGTTTGCGCAGGCTCATGCCTTCGTGCAGGAACAGCCAGGCCAGCAGCACGATGAAGATCGACGAGGTTTCGTTGAGGATCGCCGCGATCGAGGCTTTTGTATATTTGTATCCTGCCAGCCACAGCACCATCGACACGTACTGGCCGAGAAACGCGCCAAGAAAAAGTACGTGCCAGCGCACTTGCGGCGCGGCGCGCGGCAGCAGCGGTTCACCGCGCCAGGCGAAGATCGCGATCAGGCCAAGCACGCCGCCGAGCAGGCGCAATGCCACGACCCACAGCAGCGGCTGACCTTCGAGCACGTGCTTGACCATGACGATTGCCACCGCCATCAGCGCAACCGCGCCGGCGCCATACGTGAGGCCAAGCCGCAGCTCGGCCGGGCTCAGGCGTTTTTCCGCACGGGTGCGGCTTACCAACAGGACACCGGCGGAGACCAGCACGAAACCGACCCCCTGCAGCGCGGTCAGGCGCTCAGAAAGAAACGCAAACGACAGCACCAGCACGAAGGGGCTGTACAGATTGCCGATGATGCCCATGCGTGCCGCGCCCAGAGTGTTGAGGGCGCGGAAATACAAAGTATCGGCAACGGCAATACCGAGCGCCCCGGAGGCGAGCGTCAGTACGATGGCCGAGAGTGGCAGCGACGGCCAGGTAAACCCGGGCATCAGAGCCAGGGTGGGCGCGATCAAGGCCAGCACCACCAGATTCTTCAGCAGGTTCAATTGCAGCGGCGCGAGCGTTTCGCCCAGGCGTTTGTAGATAATGACGCCGCCCGACCACGCGAGCGCACTGGCGATGGAACACGCCTCACCGATACCCATGTCATTCTGCCGCGAGCGAAAACGCGGCATTATCGAGCCGACCATGAGAATTTGCATGCTCGGATCGATAATGACCGCCCATGGATGGGCGGCTCTCGCGCTTAGCGCGGCGGCCGAGTACGGACATGTGCCGCACTCGGTAGCAAATGTTTGAGCCCGCTCAAATTGAGTGCGATGCTCAAAATATTTGCAAATCAAACTACGCTCGCAGTACGCACCGGAAATAATCGATGACTACCAGCTTGACCGCCCGCATGCAGTTCGTCGTCGAGATCGCCCGCCGTTTGCATCAATACGGCACGAGCGCGCCGCGCCTGGAGGATGCGATCGACAGCGTCAGCGAACGCTTGCAGCTGAACTGCCATTCCCTGTCCACGCCGACCTCGATCCTGTTTTCCTTTTCCGATCGCGCCCGCGGCGACGACGCGCTGGCCGAGATAACGCAGGTGATCCGGGTGTCGCCGGGTCAGGACGATCTGCGCAACCTGAGTGCGGTCAACGAGATTGCCGACCGCGTCGTCGATGGTGCGCTCGACATCGAGGAAGGTTACCGGCGCTTGCGCGCGATCCGCGATACGCCAACTCCGCGCCGGCACGCGTTCGAGATTGTGGCCTATGGGCTGGCCTCGGCGGCGGTCGCGGCGATATTGAATTCGACCTGGGCCGACATGGCCGTCGCCGGCGTGATCGGCGCCGTTGTCGGAACGCTGGTCGTGCTGTGCGAACGGCGGCCGCGCCTGCGACCCAGCCTGGAAGCGATATCGGCCATGCTGGCGACCCTGCTGGCGACCGTGATCGGTGTCTACCTTGTGCCGCTGACGTTGAAGTCGGTCGTGCTGGCGAGCTTGATCGTGTTGCTGCCGGGACTGACGCTGACGACGGCAGTGCGCGAATTGTCGACCCAACATCTGGTTTCCGGGATCGCGCGTTTTGCCGGTGCGATGACGACGTTGATCAAGCTCGCTTTTGGCACCGTGGTGGCTAATCAATTGTGCCAATGGTTGCACCTGACTCCCCCGGCGCCGGTGATGGCGCCGATTCCTGCCTGGGCGCAGTGGCTGGCCCTGGTGTTCGGCTGTCTGTCGTTTGCCGTGCTGTTTCGCAGCGCGCGTCGCGACATTCCTCTGGTCATGGGTTCGGCGGCGCTCGGCTACCTCATCACCTACTACGGCGGCAAGGCGTTCACACCGGAGTTCGGCGTGTTCCTCGCGGGCTTCGGCATGGGCGCGCTGAGCAATATCTATGCGCTGGCCAGCCGTCGACCCGGCGCGCTCGTGCGCGTCCCGGGAATCATCCTGCTGGTGCCGGGAAGTGTCGGCTTCCAGACCTTGTCGCTGATCGCGCAGCGCGATGTATTTCTCGGCATCAACACCGCAGTAACGCTTGCGGCCATTTTGATTTCACTGGTGGCGGGTCTGTTGTTCGGTGATCTGTTTGCCTCGTCTCGGCGTATTTTGTAAATCGTTGTAGAAAGGAAAAAACGCCAATCTTTCCCTGCCCAGATAGCGCAAAAGCAGGGTCTGCAAGTGCAAAACCCTTGCGCGCAGCCCGCGCACGGACTAACTTAACGCGCATGGTCGCACGCCGGTTCCGACGCGGAATCCCGTTGCGCGTCGCCGCGTGTCAGTGTGTTGTGGCCAGTGTGTGCGAGTTGCGTACAGGGGGCAGGACAAGTGGGATTGCTTGACGAACTCGAACAGGAAGCGCTGAAGCGCAAGGCAACCGCGGACGATGCGGAAAAGCGCAAAGCCGAGCGCGAAGAAGTCTTCCGCACCCAACTCGATCCGGGCATGACGGCGCTGTACGAATACCTGAACAAGCTCGTCACCAGCCTGAAAGCGCTGCAACCGAAAAAACCGCTGCGCTACACGTTGGTCGGCTACGGCGAAATCACCGGCTACGTCGAGCACGACTATGAACTGAAAGTCAGCCAGCAGCCCGGGTCCAAGGAAATCACCCTCGGCTTTCCATTCTTGATTGCGCATGAGGAATGCCCGACGGTTGAAGTGCAGGGCGCGAGCAAGGTGCGCACCGTGGCCGGCGCGTTCCAGCGTTACCACCTGGGCGGCCTGCTCGAGCCGAAGAAGGACGCCAGTGGCGATGTGGTTTCGGCCAAATTCAAGGCCAAGGGCCGCATCGCCCTGCTCGCTACGTTCGGCGCCGACGCCGAAAGCGCCGCGGTCAAGATGACGTTCATCAATTTCGATGGATTGGGAACGGTGACCAAGAGCGTGTCGCCGCCGCAACTCAACGACGCCCTGTTCGACGACATCGGCCGCTACCTGACGCGCGAACCCAGCGGCTTGTTCCAGGAAGCCCTGTCCGATTCCTATCGCGTGCAGCTGCGCACCAAGGTGCAGCAGGAACAAATCAAGCGGCGCTGGGAATCCAAGATCAGCGCGCAGCAGAAAACCGAACTGGATCAGATGAAGCGCGATCAGAGCATCGCGGGCAAGTTCGGCAAATTCGTCGGCAAGGACAAGCCGGCGGCCGAGTCCTCCGCCGACAGCTCATGGCTGGATCGTTTGAAAGGCTTGGTCGGCAAGAAATAGCGTAGCTGCTTTCCGGTTCGGCGAGCCCGTTATCCGACACCGGCAACAGACAGGCTACGCGAGCAATTCCAACAATTGTTCGTGATTCAACTGCCGGTTCTCCGTCTCGCCGCGCGCGCGATACTCGAACGTGCCTGCAGCCAGTCCGCGCTCCGATACCACAATGCGATGCGGAATGCCGATCAATTCGATATCGGCAAACATGGCGCCGGGACGCAGACCTCGGTCATCCAGCGCCGTATCGATGCCCCTGGCGGTCAGTTCCGCATAGAGCGAGTCTGCAGCTGCATTCACCTTGGCATCGTTTTTCGGATTGATCATGCAGATCGCCACGCGCCATGGCGCGATCGCGTCGGGCCAGACGATGCCGGCATCGTCGTGGCATTGCTCGATCACGGCGGCAACGGTGCGGGTCACGCCGATGCCGTAGCAGCCGGCGGTTGGAGTCAGCTCCTTGCCGGCTTCGTCCAGCACCGTGACGCCAAGTGCCTTTGTATACAACGGTCCATTCTGAAAGATTTGGCCGACCTCGATGCCGCGCACCAGTCGCAGCTTGCCGTGGCCGTCGGGACTGGCATCGCCTTCCACGGCGTTGCGCAGATCCGCGGTTGCTGGCGCTGCAGCGTCGCGGACCCAGTTCGCACCGGTGAGATGAAATCCGGCTTCGTTCGCGCCGCAGACAAAGTCGGCGAGCGCGTCCGCAGCGTAATCGGCAATGACCGGAATTTTTGCGCCAACCGGCCCGAGGAAGCCGGGCTCGCAGCCGAACGCGCCGCGAATCTCGGCTTCAGTCGCCAGCGTCATCGGCGATGCGACGCGCGGGTGCTTGGCTGCCTTGACTGCATTCAGGGTGTGGTCGCCACGCACCGCGAGCGCGACGAGATCGCCGTCGCCTTCACTTGCCTTGACCACAATCAGTTTCAACGTCGTTGCCAGCGGAATATCGAGCAGCGCGGCGACTTCCTCGCAGGTCTTCTGCGTCGGCGTGGCTACTTTTGCCAATGTGGATTTTGCTGCAGCGCGCGCCGCCGCCGGCCCAGTTTCAGCGACTTCGATGTTTGCGGCATAGTCGGACGTATCCGAAACAGCCAATTGATCCTCGCCCGACTGCGCAAGCACCTGGAACTCCTCGCTGCGATCTCCGCCGATCGCGCCGGTGTCGGCCTTGACGATACGAAAATCCACGCCGACGCGGGTGAAGATGCGCTTGTAGGTTTCGCGCATGTTCTGGTACTCGCGTTCCAGATCGTCCGCGTCCAGATGAAAACTGTAGGAGTCCTTCATCAGGAATTCGCGCCCGCGCATTACGCCGAAGCGCGGCCGGATCTCGTCGCGGAATTTGGTCTGGATCTGATAGAAATTTATCGGCAACTGGCGGTAGCTGCGGATATCGCGGCGCACCAGATCGGTGATCACTTCCTCGTGGGTCGGTCCGAGCACGAAGTCGCGCTGATGACGATCCTTCAGGCGCAATAGCTCCGGACCGTATTTGTTGTAACGCCCCGATTCCTGCCACAGTTCGGCCGGCACCACCATCGATGCAAGCACCTCGAGCGCGCCTGCGCGATTCATTTCATCGCGCACGATCGCTTCGACTTTGCGCAGCACGCGCAGGCCCAGCGGCAGCCAGGTGTAGATGCCGGCCGCCAGCTTGCGGATCATCCCCGCGCGCAACATCAGACGATGACTGACGATTTCGGCGTCGGCCGGGACTTCCTTGAGGGTGGCGAGATGAAATCGGGACAGGCGCATGCGCGGTTCGCAGATCGTTGGAAAAGGTCGCGGATTGTAGCGGTTGTGACGAGATCGACCAAACGGCGTTCGCGAGGGCACCCTTTCACGGCATCCGTCGCAAGACTGATCTACCATCAGGCCGCAGGCGGTTATCGGCGCGATAACCCGGTCCTATAGTCCCCGGTTCGCCTTCACTGGCTTAATGGGGATTTAACGTCATGCATCGTTCGCATCGTCCACACCGACTCGCGGCGGCCTTGTCGCTCGCTTTGGCCATGCCCTCCCTGGTCGTAGCTGCCAGCACCGACAACACCTTGCCAACCGTCGAGGTCACCACCTCCAAATTGCCTGAACCAGTTGATCAGACGCCGGCGATGATCACCGTGATCAGCGGCGACGAACTGCGCGCGCGCGGCAGCACCGATTTGCGCACGGCGCTGAGTCTGGTGGCTGGCGTGGACATCGCACCGGGCGGCGACGCGGGACCCGCCGGCTCCGTGCCGGGCATGTGGGGTTTGCGCGAATTCGATGCGTTCCTCCTCGTGGTCGACGGCATTCCGTCGGGCGGCGCCTTCAATCCGGCGCTCACTACGCTGGATCTGACCAACGTCGAACGCATTGAAGTACTGCGCGGTGCAGCGCCGGTGATGTTCGGCGCGACGAGTTTTGTCGGCGTCATCCAGGTCATCCACTACGCGGCGGGTGCTACGCCGTCGCGCGTGACGGTTGCCGCTGGCACGCGCAGCACCGGCAGTGCTTCTGTCAGCACGAATCTCGCCGATTGGGGCGCCTTCAAGCAATCCATCAGCGCCAACGTGTCGACCCAGGGCTTCAGTCAGGATCGTTCCGGCGTGGATCGCGGACATGTCCTGTACCGCATTGCCGGCGACACTGACCTGGGCAAGCTCCATTTCGACCTCGACGCAACCTCGCTGCGGCAGGATCCGTACAGCCCGCATCCACGTGAAAGTGAAGGATTGACTACGCGCTTTCCGCTGGATGCGAACGTCAATCCGACCGACGCACGCCAGGATCAGGATCGCATTCAGCTGAACGCAGGGCTCGAACGCAACGTCGGCTTCGGCGAGTGGACCACGACCTTGTCGATAGCGCACACCGACAGCAAGAACATTCGCGGCTTTCTGCGTGGGGACTTTGCCGAGGACGGCGAGACGCACAACGCCGACGGTTTCCGCCAGACGGTGAAAGTCACGGACGTTTACTTCGACAGCTTCATCGCCACGCATCCGGCCGAAAACCTGACCTGGACGTTCGGCGTCGACTGGTTGTACGGCAACGGCAAGCAGAACAGCGACAACTTCGAATACGGCGTGCTGCCGAATGGTGCCAATGCGCCCAACTCCCGCACGATCGAGATCGACGAATCGACCGAGCTCAAGGACAAGCGCAATTTCGGCGGCTTGTATACCCAGATCGACTGGAAGCCGGTCGAACGTCTGGACATCGTCGCTGGTCTGCGCCTGAACGACACCGACGAAACGCGCAGCGCCCAGGTTATCGACCGCCATGCCGACCCGGGCACGCCGCCGGAGGCCGAATCGGATTCGCAAAACAAGACGCGCTTGTCTGGCGTGCTCGGAGTCAGCTACGCGCTGTGGGAAGACGGCAAGGATCGACTCACAGCGTTCGCCGATTACCGCAACACGTATAAACCTGCGGCGATCGATTTCGGGCCCGAAGCCGAGGGCGGCATCCTCAAGCCGGAAACCGCGCACAGCTCCGAAGCGGGCTTGAAAGGCCGCCTGGGCGACGGCCGCTTCGAGTGGGAGGCATCGTACTTCCACATGAATTTCGCGAATCTGGTGATCGCGGAAAACATCGGTGGCCTGCCGGCGCTGGCCAACGCCGGCACCGAGCGTTTCAAGGGTGCTGAAATCGAAGGCAGCTATCGCTTCACTGACGATTTCCGCGTGGCCGCCACGTATGCGTATCACGACGCACGCTTCGCCGACTACGCGCGCCTGCGTGACGATGGCTCGATCCAGCAACTGGCCGGCAAGCGCCTGGAACTGTCACCGCAGAACCTCAGTGCACTCGGGCTGATTTATGCGCCCGTTCAGGGCTGGGAAGGCTCCCTGGTATGGAACTATGTTGGCAGCCGCTTCCTCAATAAGGGCAACAGCATCGTTGCAGGTTCGTACGCAACAGTCGACGCGGGTATCGGCTATCGGCAGGACGCTTGGGAAGTGCGTTTGGACGGCTATAACCTGACCGATCGCCGTGACCCGGTGGCGGAAAGCGAGCTCGGCGATGCGCAGTTTTACCGTCTCTCCGGTCGCGCCGCGCAGGTCTCGGTCAGCTTCGGGTTCTAAACAGCTACGACCAAATCGATTGTGTTCTGACCAGACATGTTCTGATCAGAACGATCATGGTGTCGGGCCCGGCGGCGGCGGTACCACGCTGGGCACGACATTCGTGTTCGAGTCGTACTTGAGCGTTTCGTAGGGGCGATCCACAGGCGGCGTGTCGGTCACGTGCAGGCCGCCTTTGGCATCGCGCCATTTGTACAAGACCGGATTGGATTTCGGCGACGCCGGCAGCATCGCCTTGATCGGGCCGGGCACGGAATCCGGCGCGAAGTACCACCATGACCCGGCTGCGGCGGAGACGGCCAGAAGCAGCAACAGCCACGGCGCCGCACGGCCACGCATGGAAGTACCGATCAAACCGCGCGCTACAGATCTGCTACTTGCAATACAAGGCGATCTGCGCGTTGGCATCGGCGATCTGTGCCTGCCGGCCCTTGTCATCCAGCGGCGTCGCTTGTCCATTGGCGCCGGCCACGCTCACCGCGTATTTGCTCTGCAGCAAGTCAAGGTTCGCACGCGCCTGGGCGCAGGCTTTCACGCGATTGCTCGCGGTGTCGGCCATCGCGGTGTTTTGCGTCGCCGCTTGTGGTGTGACAGCCGTCGCATCAGCAACGGGGGGCTTTTCTGCGGTTTCAGTATTACTTCCCGCCGAAACCGAATGCGACCCGCCGGTGACCTTCACCATCTGCACGTTCTGCGCGTCTTTCGGCGGCGGTGCGTCGGAGTAGTGGGTTACGCCACCAGCATCAGTCCATTTGTATACCTGCCCCTCGGTCGCTGCGTAGGCGAAAGTCCCCACCAGCAGCAGGGCAAGTAATGGCAATTTGCGCTTCATCTAAATTCTCCTGCGTCGGTTTGGCCGGCGCGTAGCATGTCTGGCCCCTGTCGGCAGGCTCTTGGATAGCACTACTCGCGCCGGGAAACAAGCCTTCGCCGCCAAAATAGGCCTTGCGAGTGTATAGGTTGGGGTACACTGCGGATATACCGCATTAAGTTCGAGCCCGGATGGACACTGAACCTGCCACCCCGCGCAAACCGCATCGCGGCATCTATCTGCTGCCCAATCTGTTTACCACTGGCGCCATGTTCGCCGGCTTCTACGCGATCATTGCGGCGTTCGGCGGACAATTTACCGATGCCGTCGTCGCAATCTTCATCGCCGGTGTGCTCGATGGTCTGGACGGACGCGTCGCGCGCCTGACCAACACCCAGAGCGAATTCGGCGTGCAGTACGACTCGCTGTCGGATCTGGTCAGTTTCGGCGTAGCGCCGGCACTGGTCCTGTACATCTGGTCGCTTGCCTCGCTCAAGTTTTATGGCCCGGCATGGGGCAAGGTCGGCTGGGCCGCCGCGTTTATCTATGCTGCCTGCGGCGCCTTGCGCCTGGCGCGGTTCAACACCCAGGTGGGCGTTGCAGACAAGCGCTATTTCCAGGGGCTGGCGATTCCGGCCGCTGCGGGTCTGGCGATGTCATTCGTCTGGATCGTCCAGGATCTGGGTTGGACTGGCGAAAACGTCCAGTTCGCAACACCCATCCTAGCCTCCGTCACGGGCTTGCTGATGGTCAGCCGGTTCCGCTACTACAGTTTCAAATCGCTGCCGAAATCGGACAAGGTTCCCTTCATCGCGATTCCTGTGGCTGTGCTGATCCTGGTCGCACTGGCGGTGAATCCGGCGCGTGTCCTATTCAGTATCGCCTTGCTTTATGCGATCTCCGGACCGGTGTTCACGCTATGGGAATTGCGCCGCAAGCGCGCCCGCCGCGAGCCGCGCGTCGAGGAACGACAATAGTGGACTGCAACGCTCATTTCGGGAGCGACTCGCTCGGTCTCGCGGCGCCGTGCTTGTCCCTCACTCGGCCCATAGCCCCACTATGGGCCTCGCTCCGGGCCGGCGCCCGCCACCACGTTCCGCGTCGCGATCCATCTCCCAAATGAACGTTGCAGTCCACTAAGCCGTGAACGCAATGCCCGCGTCTTCGTCGCTTTCGGCAGGAGTCGATGAGCGGCGCGCGCTCGCGTTCCTCGCCGACTTAAGTCAGGCACTCGCGCTGTCGCTGGATTTGCGCAAGACCCTGGACATGGCGGTCACGCGCATCGCCGACTTCATGCAGGCAGAAGCGGCATCGCTATTTCTGCTGAATGCCGAGACTGGCCTGCTTGAATGCCGCATCTGCGTCGGCCCGGTCGATATCAGCGGACTCAAGGTCGAGGTCGGGCAAGGCGTCGTCGGGCGTTCTGTTTCCGAAAACGCGACCCAGGTCGTGCGCGACGCGCGCGGCGATGCACGCGTGAACGCCAGCGTCGACGCCGAAACCGGTTTCGTCACGCGTTCGATCTTGTGCGCCCCGCTGTCGACCGCGAAAGGTGCGATCGGCGCGCTTGAAGTGATCAATCGCCGCGACGGCAACCTGTTCGATGCTGCCGATGCCGAAATCCTGCGCGTGATTGCGGCACCGGCCGCGCTTGCGATCAATAATGCGCAATTGGCCCAGGGCCTGGTCGAGCAAGAGCGCATCAAGCGTGAACTGGATTTGGCGCGCAAGATCCAGAAATCGCTCTTGCCCAAGCGTCGCCGCGGCGACTTTCCGATCATTGGCGTCAATCTGCCGGCGCACGAGATTTCCGGCGACTTCTACGATTTTTTCGACCTTGCCGACGGCCGCATCGCGTTCGTGATCGGCGATGTCTCTGGCAAGGGCCTGGACGCCGCGTTCACCATGGTCCAGGTCGCGAGCCTTCTGCGCTGGTCCGGCAAAAGCGCGCCGGCACCGGCGACGTGGCTGGCCGAGAGCAATGCGGAATTGTGTAAAACGATGCAAAATGGACGCTTCGTCTGCGCGGTCGTCGGCCAATACGATCGTGCGAGCGGAAGCGTGGTGTTGGCCAGCGCCGGCTTCCCGCCGGCCTTGCTGCACGAGGGCAGCCAGTTCACTGAACTCGCGGCCGACGGTCCGCCGCTCGGTATCCTTGCCGAGGCGGTTTACAGCGAACAGCGCATCGAATTGGGCAAGCGCGCGCTGTACCTTTTTTCCGATGGCGCCACCGACGTGCGCGACGCGCAACGCAACACGCTGGGCAGCGACGGGTTGCGCAGTCTGATTGCCGGCCACGCCGAACTCGCCCCGGAACCGCGCCTGCGTGCGCTGATCGGTGATTTGAAACGCCTGCGCCTGGTCGACGACACCACCATGCTGCTGCTGCAGGAACCCGTGGGCAAGTCCGCGCATCGGGTTCTGGAATTGGAATTTCCGGCGCAACCGGCAGAAATGCGCGGCGTACGCGCCGCCTTGCGCACGGCGCTGGATGCAGAGGAAGTCGCGCCGGAGTTGCGCGACAAGCTGGTGCTGGCAGTCGACGAGGCCTGCACGAATATCATGCGGCATGCCTATTGCGGCTGCGAGGGCAACATTGCGCTGCGTCTTTTGCGCGAGCGCGATATGCTGGTGTTCGAGCTCGCCGACGAGGCCCCGGCTAGCGATCCCAGTCGCATGCAGCCGCGCGATCTGGGCGAGTGCCGGCCGGGCGGATTGGGGGTGGCATTCATCGACACGCTGATGGACGAATGGCGCATCGAACCGTCACAAAGTGGAAAAGGCAACATTTTGCGGATGCGCAAGCGTCTGGTGACCAAGGAAACCGAATGAGCAACACGAACAACGAATGCGTCAGTGAAACCCTCGGCGATTACGTGCTGGTGCGACTCAAGGGCGAAGTCGATCTGTCCTGGTCGCAGCAGGTGCGGCGCGCGATCCTGGATGCGCTCGGCGGCGGCGCCAAGGTTGGCGTGGAATTGTCCGAGGTCAGCTATATCGATTCCTCCGGCATCGCCGCCCTGGTCGAAGGCTTCCAGAGCGCACGCAGCAAGGGCCGCCAGTTCGGCCTGGTGGCGGCGAGCGGCGCGGTGATGTCGGTGTTGCAACTGGCGCGGCTGGACAAGGTGTTTCCGCTGTTTGCCAGCGTCGACGCGGCGCGCGCGGGCTGACATGAATGCGCTGACGCGCTCGCTGGAAGGCCTCGGCCGCGCGACCCTGCAGTCGCTCGCCGGCATCGGCTATGCCGGCATGCTGCTTTGGGAAAGTGTGTACTTTTCCACGGTCGGCTGGCGTGTCGGCCAGCCGCTGCGTCTGCGCGCCGTGGCCGAGCAGATGCGTCAGATCGGCGTCGATGCTTTGCCGATCGTAACCCTGCTGGCGATGACGATCGGGATCATGCTGGGCATCCAGTTCATCTCGGCGCTGGGCGAATTCGGTGCGCAGTCGCAGGTGGTGGTTGCGGTCGCGAAATCGGTGACACGCGAATTCGGCGCGCTGATCACGGCGATCCTGGTTGCCGGCCGCTCGGGTTCCGCACTGGCGGCGCGAATAGGTTCAATGAGCGTATCGCAGGAAGTCGATGCGCTGGCGACGATGGGCATCGAGCCGGTGCGCTATCTAGCCGCGCCGGCGCTGCTGGCAATGCTGCTGATGTTGCCGATCCTGACCGTCTTCGCCGATGCCGTCGCGATCTGCGGCGCGGCGCTGTACAGCTCGCCGTCGCTCAACATCACGCCCACAGCTTATTTGATGCAGACACTGTCCCTGCTCACACCCGGCGATATCTGGCAGGGCGTGAGCAAGGCCGCGGTGTTTGCCGTACTCATTACCCTGATCGGCGTCAGCACGGGCTTTTCCGTCAGCGGCGGCGCCGAGGGCGTTGGCCGCGCGACCACGCGCTCGGTGGTGTTGTCGATCTGCTACATCATTGTCGTCGACATGATTTTTTCCTTCTTCCTGAATCGCTGACTCATGGCAACCGCCACGCCCCTCATCGAAGTCGAAAAGCTCGAAGCCTGGTACGGCAAGCGCCGTATCCTGAATGGCATCGACTTCAACGTGAACGCTGGCGAGATCCGCGTGATCATGGGCGGCTCGGGTTCCGGCAAGAGTACGTTGCTGCGGCACCTGCTGGGCCTGCACAAGCCGCGCAGCGGCACGGTGCGTCTGCTCGGCATCGATATTGCGAAGGCCAGCGAGCGCGAGATGCTCGCGATATGCCGCCAGATTGGCGTGTCATTCCAGGGCGGCGCGCTGCTGACGTCGATGAGCGTCGGCGACAATGTCGCGCTGCCGCTGCGCGAACACACCCAACTGGATGAAAATACGATCCGCATCATGAGCCGGTTGAAACTCGAGGTGGTCAACCTGGGTGGCTTCCAAGACCTTATGCCGTCGCAACTTTCCGGCGGCATGATCAAGCGCGCGGCGTTGGCGCGCGCGATCGTGATGGATCCGAAACTGCTGTTTTTCGATGAGCCGTCGGCAGGGCTCGATCCCGTGGTTTCGGCTGAGCTCGATGAATTGATCCTGCGCCTGCGCGATGCGCTGCGCATGACCATCGTGGTGGTGACGCATGAACTGGAGAGTGCGTTCAAGATTGCCGATACCATTACCGTACTGGACCAAGGCGATATCCTCATGACGGGCACGGTGGACGCCGTGCGCCGCGCCGACAACGAACGCATCCAGGATCTGCTCAACCGGCGTCCGCGCGAGATCCTGGTGGATGCGGATGCGTATCTGAAACGACTGACCGAAGAACGGGCAATATGATGTCTACAAGGGGACCGGCGTGAAACGCGACAATGTGAATTACCTGATGGTCGGCATCGTCGTCGCTGTCGGCTTTGTGATCCTGCTTGCCGCACTGGTGATGATCACCGGGCGCAGCGGCGCAGCGACGGCGTACTACACCCACTACCGCAATGTCACTGGCCTGCGCTACGGCGCACCGGTGTTTTACGAGGGTTACCGGATTGGCCAGGTGGCGTCGATCACGCCCGAACGCGGAGCCGGCGCGGATGGGACGCGCACTACGCGCTACAAGATCGAGCTCGCCGTGCGTCGCGATTGGCCTATCCCGAAGGACAGTCTCGCGCGCCTGACTTCGACGGGCCTGCTCGCCGATGTCGCCATCGGCATCACCGAAGGTTCGAGCAAGGATGCGGCCGCGCCGAACAGCGAGCTGTCGGGCGTGGAAAGCTCGGATATTTTCGCCGCGGTGAATGAGCTGGCCGGACAACTCACCGAACTTACGCGCAACCAGATCGCGCCCTTGATCAAGAATCTGTCGCAGCACGTGGATTCCATCGCGAGCACGCTCGACAAGGGCACGCCGGAACTGGTCGCGCAGGCGCGCGCGTTGCTGACGCGCCTGAACAACGCGTCGGATTCGCTCAACGATGTTCTCAAGTCCGACAACCGCGCATCGATCGCGGCGATTCTCGGCAACGTGCGCGACATGACCAAGGAATTGCGCGGCACCCAGGCCAAGCTCGACGAGGCGCTGGCGCAGCTGAACGGCATCGCCAAGGAAAATCGTCCGGGCGTGCGCGACTCCGTCGACAATCTGCGTTCGGTGTTGTCTGCGTTGTCCGGCCGCATGGATTCCATCAGCCAGCATCTGGAAGGTGCCAGTCGCAATTTCGACGAGTTCGCGCGTGAAGTGCGCAAGAGTCCGAATCGCATCCTGCTGTCGCCGAAAGCGGACAACGTCGAGGAAGAAAACCAATGAGAACGATGCTCGCGATAGTCGCAATCGCGCTGCTGACGGCGTGCTCGCCGGCAGCGGTTCCGGACGTGACCTATTTCCGTCTGCCGCCGCCGACGCCGCTGGCGCACGCGGACAAGCCGCTGTCCGCATTGCCGATCGAGGTCGCCGTGTTCACCGGTGAGGGCGTTTATGCCGAACAGGCGCTGATCTATTCGCTGACACCCGACGCCGGTGCCCTGCGCACTTATCACTATCAGCTTTGGAGCGATCCGCCGTCGCGCGATCTGCAGTCGCGCTTGACCACGATGCTGCGCGACTCCGGTATCGCAACGCTGGTCACGAACCGGCTGCCAGCAAGCAACCAGGCGCTGCGCGTGCGCGGCAGCATCCTGCGCTACGAACGGATCAAGCGCGATCAGGGTGGTTACGAGGTAGCCGTCGCGTTCGAAATGCGCGTGGAGCAGGATAGCGGCGAGCCGATCATCGAGCAGACGTACACCGCGCAGGCCGCAGCGGCCGATGACACCGTCGCAGGCACGGTGCGCGCGTTCGGGGCGGCGGTGGATCAGGCGTTTGCCAGGTTCTACGCCGATCTGTCCGCATTGACCAAAGACACCCATGCTGGCTGAAGCGCAAAGGCTGCAAACGCTGGCGGCGATGGGTATCGATGTCTACCTGTTGCGAACGCGCGGCGCTGCAGGGGGTGGCGAGGCCGCCGCTGAAGCCGGCTTGCCACTTCAAGCGCCGGTTGCCGAGGCGAAGGCCGAATCGCTCGCCCTGGTCGTTGCCTGCGCGCAGGGCGGCGACGCGGATACACCGCGTCTGCGCACCACCTTGCCGCTGGTGCTCGGCATTTCCGCGACGCGCATTGTCTGGATCGAGCCCGACGTTGCCGGCGCGCTTGCGCCGCCTCCGCCAGCGCCCGCGTATCTTGCGCTGGGCGCTGATGTTGCGCGCGCGCTCGGTGAACAATTGTCCACAATGCAGCAAAAGTCCGCCGTGATCGCAGTGGCCGATGCGCCGCACGCGTGCATGGACAACGGCCTGGCCCGTCGGGCCCTGTGGCAGGCGCTGAAACCGATTGCACGCCGCCTGCACGGTAGAACGGGCTGAAGCGCGATGGTCGCGATCCTGAAAGAACCCTATCCCGACCTGCGCCCGATGCGTGCGGAAGACCTGGACCAGGTCACGGCGATCGAAATCGCGAACTACGAATACCCGTGGACGCACACGATCTTCCGCGACTGCCTGCGCGCCGGATACAACTGTTGGGTACTCGCGCAGGGCGTGGAGGTCATCGGTTACGGGGTGCTGACGGCCGCCGTCGGCGAGGCGCATGTGCTCAATGTCTGCATCGCCGCCGAGCATCAGGGCACGGGCCTGGGCAAGCGCCTGATGCAGCGCCTGATCGATCTGGCGCGCTGGCACCGCACCGAGCGCATCTTTCTGGAAGTGCGCCCGTCAAACACGCGCGCGATCGCGCTGTACTACGACCTTGGCTTCAACGAAATCGGCAAACGCCCCAACTACTATCCGGCCAAGCGCGGCCGCGAAGATGCGATCGTGATGGCGCTGGAGTTGCTGCCGCCAGAGTAGGGCGCATCTTGGATGCGCCTTGATGCGCCTTGATGCGATTCTGCGAATACCAAGTGGCGCGTCCGAGACGCGCCCTACAGGGCTTCGTTCGCAGGGTTTATGTCTCCGAGCCGCCTAAGCTGCTCGGTCAATTCCTTCAACGCAGTCGAGAAATCGATCAATCGTTGCTGTTCCTGTGCGAGCACGGCAGGTGGCGCATTTTGCACAAAGTTCGCATTTGCCAATTTTCCGTTGCATTTGGCGATTTCACCTTCGAGACGCTTGATTTCCCGTTCCAGGCGCTGCTTCTCGGCGCCCACATCGATCAGGCCCGCGAGTGGGATCAGCAATTTCATATCGCCGATGATCGCGGCGGCGGCGGGCGGTTCGGTTTCGCCGGCGTCGAGCCAGCGCTGCGATTCGGCGCGGGCGAGGAAGGAAATCTGCGCCGCGAATTTTTGCGTGCTTGCGCGATCGGCATCGGTGCCATTCGCAAACAGCAGCGGAATGGGTTTACCGGGTGCGATATTCATTTCGCTGCGGATACGGCGAACCTGGTTGAGGATGGCCTTGAGCCATTCGATCTGAGTCTCTGCGGCCGCGTCCGCAAGAAAGGTTGCGGTCTCGGGGTAGGCTCGCAGCGAAATCGTTTCGCCTTCGATGCCGAGCTTCGGCGCTACTTCGTGCCAGATTTCTTCGGTGATAAATGGAATCAGTGGGTGCAGCGCACGCAGCAAGGCTTCGAGTACGAACAGCAGCGTGTGGCGAGTAGAATCTGCGGCAGCCTTGTCATCGCTGCTGAGTGCGGGCTTGGTCAGCTCCAGGAACCAGTCGCAAAACTCGTTCCAGGTGAATTCGTACAAGGCCTGCGCCACAAGGTCGAAACGATACAGCGTGATTTGCTGCTCGACTTCGGCCAGGGTTTTGGCGAAGCGCGCCAGAATCCACTTTTCCGCATCCGTCGTGGGCGTGAGCGCGGCTTCAGTCTTGACGCTGAAATCCTCGCAATTCATCAGCACGAAGCGCGCCGCATTCCACAGCTTGTTGCAGAAATTCTTGTAGCCTTCGGCGCGCTTGAGATCGAAGTTGATCGTGCGGCCATACGTCGCGAGTGCGGCAAAGGTAAAGCGCAGCGCGTCTGCGCCGACCGCGGCGATGCCGTCCGGGTAGTCCTTGCGGATGCGTTTCTCGACCTTGTCGCGTACCTGCGGCAGCAAGAGTGCAGAAGTGGATTTTTTAACCAGCGCATCGAGTTCGATGCCGTCGATCAGGTCCAGCGGGTCGATCGTGTTGCCCTTGGACTTGGACATCTTCTGGCCTTCGGCATCGCGCACGATGGCATTGATGTAGACCTCGCGGAACGGCACCTTGCCGGTGAAATACTGCGTCGCCATCACCATGCGCGCGACCCAGAAGAAGATGATGTCGAAGCCGGTGACGAGCACGGCGCTCGGCAGGAAAACCTGATCCTGTGGCCAATTCGCGACCACGCGACCGTTCTCGGTCACCGCTCCATTCGCTGGCCAGCCCATGGTGGAAAACGGCCACAGCGCTGAGCTGAACCAGGTGTCGAGCACGTCTTCGTCCTGGCGCAGCTTGCCGACCGGCGCCGTGTCTGCATGCGCGCGCGCATCGGCCTCGTCTTCGCCGACGAAGATGTTTCCGGCCTCGTCGTACCACGCCGGGATCTGATGTCCCCACCAGAGCTGGCGGCTGACGCACCAGTCCTGGATATTTTCCAGCCACTGGTTGTACGTCGTCGACCAGTTTTCCGGGACGAACTTAATGGCGCCATCGCGGACGGCCGCGAGCGCCGGCTCGGTAATCGCCTTACGTCCGCCGGGGCCTGCCTTGCCATCGACGCGCACATCGCTGGTCAGATCCAGGAACCATTGATCGGTCAGCATCGGCTCGACAACGACGCCGGAGCGGTCGCCGACCGGCACCTGATTCTTGTGCGGCACGATCTTGACCAGAAAGCCGTCGCGTTCGAGATCCGCGACGACAGCCTTGCGTGCGACGTAGCGATCCATGCCGCGATATTTCGCCGGCGCGTTCTCGTTCATCTTCGCATCCAGCGTCATGATCACGATCATCTGGATGCCGTGACGCTTGGCGCAGGCATAGTCGTTGAAGTCGTGCGCGCCGGTAATCTTGACGCAGCCGCTGCCGAATTCCGGATCGACGAAATCATCGGCGATGATCGGGATGCTTCTATCGCACAAGGGCAGGTCGACGAATTTTCCAACCAGGTGCCTGTAGCGCTCGTCATCCGGATGCACGGCGAGCGCGCCGTCGGCGAGCATCGTTTCCGGGCGTGTCGTCGCGATCGTCATGCCGCGCAGCGGATTGCCTTCGATGTCCTTGCGCGGACCATCGCTGAACGGGTATTCGATATGCCACATGAAGCCGTCTTTTTCTTCCATGACGACTTCAAGATCCGAGATCGCGGTCATCAGCACCGGATCCCAATTGACCAGGCGATTGCCGCGATAAAGCAGGCCCGCGCGATACCATTCCACGAACACACGCTTGACTGCGGCGGACAGGCCCTCGTCCATGGTGAAGCGTTCGCGCGACCAGTCCACCGAAGCGCCAAGCCGGCGCATCTGCGTGCTGATGGTGGAACCGGATTCGCATTTCCATTCCCACACGCGCTTGACGAACTTCGCGCGGCCCAAATCGTGGCGCGTCTGGCTCTGCGCGGCGAGCTGATTTTCTACAATCTTCTGCGTGGCGATGCCCGCATGATCGGTGCCGCCCTGCCACAGCGTGCGCCGGCCGCGCATGCGTTGATAGCGCGTCAACGCATCCATGATCGTCTGCTGGAACGCATGGCCCATGTGCAGCGTGCCGGTTACGTTGGGCGGCGGCAGCAGGATGCAGTACGGTTCGCCGTTTCCATGCGGCTGGAATGCGCCGGACGCTTCCCAGCGCGCATACCACTTGGATTCCAGGGGTTTGGGGTCGAAGCTTTTATCCATAGGTGTTCTCTTGAAAATCTTCGCAACGCGCGACGCACTGTTGCGCGAGTTCTTTTTTGCTCGTCATTCCCGCGCAGGCGGGAATCCAGTTCTCGCTCTCGGCAATCAGGCGACGATAGTAGGGTACAAATCGCGCCACTCCGGATTCATCGATTCGATCAAATTCAGTTTCCAATCGCGCCGCCATTTCTTGATGGCCTTTTCACGAACTATCGCCAATTCCATAGTTTGATGCTGCTCGAACCAAACGAGCATATGTACGTGGTACTTGCTGCTGAAGCTTTCGACTACATCGTGCTTGTGCTGCCAAGCGCGCTTGGGCAAGTCGCTCGTCACTCCGATATAGAGGGTTCCGTATTTTTCACTTGCAAGAATGTAGACGCACGGGTGTTTCATCCGCAGTACTTCCTGGAAAGCGAAGAACTGGATTCCCGCCTGCGCGGGAATGACGAGCGAAGGGCCACCGCGTCTGAACGCGTCTGCCCTTCTTGCTTTTCCTCACATATCAAACTTCTTCAACTCAAACCCCGCATGCTGGTAAATCTTCCAGCGTGCGCGCGATCCTGCACGTTGCGCTTCGTCCGCCGGCACCACTTCCAGCACGCGCTCAAACAGGCCCGGTGCGGGATCGTCGCGCAGGTTGATGACGAGTGCGCGATTCGGTGTCGTCGTGTCCGGCGGCACGATCAGCACCGGCGTGATCGAATCGTCCTCGTCGCCGGCAATCTGATGCGGGATGAAAGCGGTCTCGTCGAACTCCCACAACTTCTCATCGAGCTGTTCGGCCTGCTCGAACGAGCGCGCCAGAATCAGGATCGATTGCCCCGTCGCAAATCCTTTTTTCGTCAGCTCGCAGACCAGCAACAGCGGATCATCGAGGAAACGCGGCTTGGCGATAAGGTAGAAATCAGCGCGGGGCATGACCTGCGGCGAGCGCCATTCAGCGCGCGCGATCAACCAGGTATTGCACCAGCATCGGAACCGGCCGCCCGGTCGCGGAACCCTTGCGGCCTTCCTCCCACGCGGTGCCGGCGATATCCAGGTGCGCCCAGCGATAGCCTTCGGTGAACCGCGCAAGGAAACAGCCGGCGGTGATCGCGCCAGCGTACTTGCCGCCGATGTTCGCGATGTCGGCGTAACCGGTGTCGAGCTGGCTTTGATACTCGTCCCACAGGGGCAGGCGCCAGGCGCGGTCCAGGGTTTCGTTGCCGGCGGCGAGCAGTTCGTCGGCGAGCGCATCGTCCTTGCTCATGAGGCCGGTCGCGTGTTTGCCGAGCGCAACCACGCAGGCGCCGGTCAGCGTCGCTGCGTCGATGATCACCTGCGGATTATACTTTTGCACAAAGGTCAAAGCGTCGCAAAGTATCAGGCGACCTTCTGCATCAGTGTTGAGCACTTCGACGGTCTGCCCGGACATGGTTGTGACCACATCGCTGGGCCGCTGCGCCTTGCTGCCCGGCATGTTCTCTGCCGCGGGCACCACGCAGACGATATTGAGCTTGAGTTTCAACTCCACCGCGGCGAGAAATGCGCCGAGCATGCCGCCGGCGCCGCACATGTCGAATTTCATTTCCTCCATGCCCGCGCTGGGCTTGATCGAGATGCCGCCGGTGTCGAACGTGATGCCCTTGCCGACCAGGGCGTAGGGCTTGTCGGACTCCGCGCCGCCCCGCCACTGCAGGACGACGAGCTTGGGCGCAAAGGCCGAGCCCTGCGAAACACCGAGCAGCGCGCCCATGCCGAGCTTGCGCATGTCGGCCTCTTCTAAGATTTCGCAATTCACGCCCGGATGCTCGTTGGCCAGCTTCTGCGCCTGCTCGGCGATGTAGGCCGGGTTGCAGATGTTCGGCGGAAGGTTGCCCAGCTCGCGTGCAAAACGCACGCCGTTGGCGATGGCCGATGCGTGGTCCAGGGCGGGGGCGGCAGACTCGGCAGCCGCGAACGACATTGTGAGCAACTCCGGCGATTTGGCTTTGTCGCGCGGCTTGAACGTCGCGGTGTACTTGTAAACTTGTGCGTCAGCGGACAGCGCCGCGCTGCGGACTTTCCACGCCGCGTCCCGGCCTGGCACGTCGATCTCGGTCAGATATGACGTCGCATTGTCCAGCGGCAGGCCCTTTAGCGCGCGCGCAGATTCGATGCAGGCACGTTGGAAGCGCATCGCGTCGAACTTCTTCTGTTCGCCCAAGCCGACCACGAGCACGCGCGGCGCCGCGACATTGGTCAGCGCAAACAGCAGATTTGTCGTACCCGGTTTGCCAGTGATGTCGCCGGATTCGATCAGGCGCTTGATCGCGCCGCCGGATTTTTCGTCGATACGCGCGGCGGCGCTGCTGAGCATGCGCTCCTCGAATACGCCGACAACAATGCACGCTGCGGCGGTGGCTTCGGGCGGTTGCTGGCTGAGACTGAACTGAAGTGTCATCGGTGGTTCCGCAACAAAAAGAAGAGGGTGACGGCGACGCCGCGGATGAACCCCGCTACACTGCTGCGCCCGCGCTTAAGACGATTTGAACCCGTGTCCGGTTCCAATCGGCAGCGAAGTTTACTGGATTGCCGAACCCGATGCTGCGTATCGTTGACCGTTACCTCGCGCGCGAGCTGCTGGTGAGTTTCCTCGCGGCAACGCTGATCCTGTTGCTGGTCACTGTCGGCGGCACGCTCGCGGACTTGTTGCAGAAGATCGCACGCGGCCATATTCCCGCCGATTTGCTCCTTGCTCTCATCGGTCTGCGCACGGTCGATGCGCTCACCGTGCTGGCACCACTGGCGGTTTTTCTGGGCGTGCAGATTGCCTACGGCCGGCTCTATCGCGAAAGCGAAATGGCAGTATTTTCCGCCTCCGGCCTGGCCATGACCGGCCTGCTGCGGCCCTTGATGCTGCTGGCGTTGCCGCTGGCGTTTGTGATGGCGCTGATTTCGTTCTGGGCGGCGCCAGCGGCCGTGCGCCAATCGCAGCGCCTGCTGCAGGAGGCCAGCCGCTCCCTGATCATCGCGGGCCTGGAACCCGGACGCTTCGTGCCGCTGCCGAACAACGACGGCATGATTTACGTCGAATCGATGAATGCCGACGGCACCACGTTCAAGAAGATGTTCGTCGCCAGCGAACGCGTGAATACGACAGACGGCACGAGCAACCTGCACGTCATTACCGCCGAGGACGGCGAGCTGTTCCACGATGCCGACGGCAGCGGACGCTATCTGGGGTTGAACAATGGCTTCCGCGTCGAGGGCATCATCGGCAAGGACAACTACCGGCTGATGCGCTACGAGCGCAACGACATCAAGCTACAGGACACCGAAAGCGACAACAGCGCCGATTCAGTCAAGCGCGCGGCGCCGACTTCGGAACTGGTCGCCAGCCAGGATCCGGTGCAGCGCGCCGAGCTGCAATGGCGCCTGGCCGTGCCGATTTCGACCCTGGTGCTGATCCTGCTCGCCTTGCCGCTGGCCAAATCCAGTCCGCGCGAGCCGCGCTACGCGCGCCTGTTGATCGCGCTGCTGGCATGGATGATCTACAACAGTCTTGTGACTCTGGGGCGCTCGTGGATCAGCCAGGGCCGGATGAGCCCGCTGCTCGGTTTCTGGTGGCTGCAGATTCCGACCGCCATGATCGCGTTGCTGCTGTTGTGGCGCAGCCAGCAGTTGCCGCGGCCGAAAGCGCCGGCGGCACGCGTGCCGGTGAGAACGCGATAATGCGCTATGTCGCATTCAAGAAAGTCGACAAACTCGTCGCGCTGTCGGTGCTCGGCTCGGTGCTGCTTGCCTGGGGATTCCTCGTCGCCCTGGATACGCTCAACGCCTTCGTCAGTGAAGTCAACGACGTCGGCACCGGCCAATACACGCTGAGCAAGGCGGTTGCCTACGTCTTGCTGACCGTGCCGCGTCGTGGCTATCAGTTCTTCGGTTATTCGGCACTGATCGGCGGCCTGCTCGGCATGGGCATGCTCGCGGGCAGCGGCGAGCTGACCGCTTTGCGTGCGGCCGGTTTGTCCAAATTGCGTATTTGCGTCTCCGTCATTTTCGCGCTCACTGCATTGACGGCCGTCGTCATGCTGATGGGCGAAACCATTGGTCCACGCGGCGAGCAGAAGGCCGAGGCGCTGCAGATGAGTGCGAAGGCCAAAGACGTGAGCATCGGCAAGGGCGGCAGCCTGTGGGCGCGCGACGGTGAAAACGTGATCAACGCCAAGCATGGGCGCACGCGCAGTTCAAACGAGGGTCCGATGGTCGAATTGCAGGACGTGCGCGTATTCGAATTCACCCCGCAAGGCCAGCTCAGCGCACTGTCGCTGGCGAAGAATGCGACGCATGGTGGGGGCGAGTGGGTTCTGCATGATGTGCGCCGCACCGAATTTGCCGGCGGCACGGCGACCAGCGTGACCCAGGCGCAGACGCAATGGAAATCCGCGCTCGATCCGAATGTGCTGGCCGTATCGATGATTCATCCGGAGTATCTTGCTGCGAGCGACCTGTCGCGCAACATCGACTACATGCGGCGCAATCACCAAGACGCATCTACTTACGAAATTGCCTTCTGGGGACGCATTTTCTATCCGCTGAACGTGCTCGTGCTTGCGTTCTGCGCAGTTCCGTTCGCGTTCGGCGCCCTGCGCACCGGGGGCTTGGGCAAGCGCCTGTTCATCGGCATGGCAGTGGCGATCAGCTATTACTTCTTCCAGCAATCCGTGGTGCGCATGGGCGCGGTATACAATTTCAATCTGGCCCTGGCCAATGCGTTGCCCTCGCTGCTCCTGGCGGCCGCCGCGTTTGTATACTTCAGGCGGCATGCCTGAGCACGGCAGCTTACCTATGCTTGCGTAGCATCACGGTGCCCGCCGCCATATCGTGCCATGTGCGTTTTTGTGGTTCGGCCAGCGCCCACCAGAATCCCATCCCCAGCGCGGCAAGCGAAACCAGCGCAACAAGAAACCGCAGCAGCGCACGCGACAGTTCCAATGCAGAGCCATCCGCGCGCACGACGCGCAAGCGCCACGCACGCATGCCGATGGTTTGGCCGCCGCGCATCCACGACACGACGAAATACGCAGAGCTCAGCGCCAGGATCAGCGCCTGCACCAGCAGTTTGTGCGCGAGCCGATGTGGATCCAGAGCGCCAGCGGTAATGGTCACTGCCAACACGCCGGCAACGAACCACAGGCCGATCAAGGGCAACAGGTCGTAGGCGCCGGCGATCAAGCGCAGCCAAAGCGATGCGGGTGTCGCGACTGCGGGTGAAGAATCGCTCATTGTGTTCCTGTGGCGGCGGATGACGGCGCAAGCCTCGCGGTTTAGGCTTGCGTGTGCAAGTCTGTGTGAACAATGAGCCCATCCGAGCGTGACAATTCCAGCGTGAATGCTGCCGATAGTGCGGCGATCGACGCGTTTCTCGAACGCGCCTGGTCGGAGCAGGGGCTGGCCGACAATACGCTGGCAAGCTACCGGCTCGACCTTGAGGGCCTGTCACGCTGGCTCGGCGCACGTAGCGTGTTGCTGGATGCGTGCACGCGCGAATTGCTCTACCGCTATCTTTCTGAGCGCTCGGCGCGCGGCGGCGTTGCCGGCAAGGGTTACAGCGCGCGCTCGAACGCTCGGCTATTGTCCACATTGCGGCATTTTTATCGTTTGCGTTTGCGCCAGGGCGCGGTCGCGGAAGACCCGACCTTGCTGCTTGAAGCGCCGAAACTGCCGCGGCCATTGCCGAAGGCTTTGTCCGAATCCCAGATCGAAGCGCTGATCCGCGCGCCAGACGTCGACACCGCGCTCGGATTGCGCGATCGCGCGATGTTCGAGTTGATCTATGCGACCGGCCTGCGCGTGAGCGAACTGGTCGGCCTGGGCACCGAACAGGTCAACCTGCGCCAAGGTGTGTTGCGCGTGACCGGCAAAGGCGGCAAGGAGCGCCTGGTACCTCTCGGCGAAGAAGCCCAGGACTGGCTCGAGCGCTACTACGCACAGGCACGGCCGGCCCTGCTGCGCGGGCGCGTGGTCGATGCAGTGTTCGTCACCAATCGGCGCGCGGGCATGACGCGGCAGATGTTCTGGACCACCGTCAAGCGCCACGCGCTGACGGCAGGCATCGACGCCAAACGCATTTCACCGCACGTGTTGCGGCATTGCTTTGCAACACACTTGCTAAATCACGGCGCGGACCTGCGCGCTTTGCAGATGTTGCTCGGGCACAGCTCGCTGTCGACGACGCAGATTTATACCCTGGTGGCCCGTGAAGGCCTCAAGCGGTTGCACGCGAAGCATCATCCGCGGGGTTGAAGTCGCGGAGGCGAGCGCAAGCCTGCCGAAACCGCCCAAATTTCCGCAAATCGCCCCGGCATGCGACAATTGCAATATTCCGTTCTGCTGACGGGTCTTGAGTCAGCCCTGCCGCCGCAAAGCGCGCCCTTTCCGCATGAGGTTCCTGATGTTCAGGTTTTTTGTTGTCGCCCTGGTGCTGCTGGCCGCCAGCGCATCAGCGCAGGTCGCCGCTGATGTGAATACGGCTGATGTGAATAAGGATGACGTGAACAAGGTTGTCCTCGACGCGCTGCATACCCTTGCGCCGAACGCCAAGATCGACACCATCGTCGAATCGTCGCTACCGGGCTTTTATGCCGCGGTGATCGACGGCCACGTGTTGTATATCAGCGCCGATGGCAAATACCTCATCCAGGGCCAGGTATTTGACATAGCGGCACATCGCGAAATCAGCGACGAACCGCTGGCCGGCGTGCGCAAGCAAGGCATCGCGAAGATTCCGCACGAAAAGCGCCTGGTATTCGCGCCGCCGCATCCGAAATACAAGGTGACCGTGTTCACCGATGTCGATTGCCCTTATTGCCGCCAGTTCCATAAGCAGATTGCCGAATACAACAAATTCGGAATCGAAATCGATTACGTGCTGTTTCCGCTCAGCATCCATCCAGGTTCCGACAAGAAGGCCGAGACCGTATGGTGTTCGGCTGATCGCAACGGCGCCTATACCGCGGCGATGAACGGTCAGACCTTGCCGCCGAAAACCTGCAAAAACCCGGTCGCGGAGCTGTCCGCCATCGCCATTGCGATGGGTGTGAACGGAACCCCGGCGATCGTCGCGGACGACGGCACCCAACTTGGCGGATATGTGTCGCCGCAGGATCTAGCGTTGCGCCTGGACACGCTCGCGACAGCGCACAAAGGCGGCACCAGCAAATAAATCCGGTCCTAAGTACAGACCAATGAACCTATTTCGCGGCTGCGGGTCTGATCACGACGTGCCGCCGCATCCTGTAGAGAGAATCGCCATGTTCAACAAATTCCTGTCCGCCGTTGCCCTGATTGCTGTCGCCGCGTCGGCGCATGCCCAAGACAACGGTGAAAAAGCGGTGCGCGATGCGATGCATTCGTTGCTGCCGATGGCCAAGATCGACGAGGTGGTCAAGTCCGACTTGCCGGGATTCTACGAAGTCATCGTCTCCGGCCAGGTGGTGTACGTCAGTGCCGACGGCAAATACCTGTTGCAGGGCAATTTATACAATGTGGCGCAGAAGAAGGATCTGACGGCCGGGCGGGTGGCAACAATGCGCGGGCAGGCCGTGCAGCGCCTGCCGGACACGAAGAAGATGGTTTTCAGTCCGGCGCATCCCAAGCACACAGTGACCGTATTCACCGATGTGGATTGCCCGTATTGCCGCCAGTTTCACAAGCAAATCGCTGAATTCAACCGTGAAGGCATCGCGGTGAAGTACGTGCTGTTCCCGCTCGACATACATCCGGGTGCGGACAAGAAGGCTGTCGCGGTCTGGTGTTCGCCCGATCGCAATAGTGCCTACACAGCGGCGATGAATGGCCAGGATCCCGGCACTGGTACCTGCCCGAACAATCCCGTTTCCGAAACCAAGGCGCTGGCGATAGCGATCGGCATCAATGCCACGCCCACGGTTCTTGCTGAAGATGGCAGCCAGATTGATCTGGGCAGGGCATCGACGCCGACGGCGCTGGCAGCCGAGCTTGACCGTCTGGCCGCCGCCGCCAGCGCCAAGACCGCGGGAACGCCGGTGGCTTCGCGTTAGAAACACACGTGCAAAAACCTGTTGCCGGCCAGTGCCGGCATCCAGTTCGCGCCGGCGCGCCGCTTTAAGCTAAAATACGCCTTCCTTCCGAACGCGTCTGGGGTCTGTTCGCACATCGTGAATGGACCATATCGCTTGTATGCATGATCGTTCTTGACGGGCTGCCGGCCCTTTCTCCATTTCGCCTGGAGCGGCTTAACCGCGAATTGAAGCGTGCCGTGCCGCAGTGCCGGCTGCTGGCGACGTGGTACGCCTATTTTGTCGGTGCTGAGGAAAATGCGCTCGCACCCGATCCAGCGCGGTTGAGCGGCGTGCTGCGCGCGAGTACCGGGCCGGCGAAAACCGCGACGCTCTGGGTCGTGCCACGCCTGGGCACAGTCTCGCCCTGGTCGTCCAAGGCGACCGATATCCTGCATGGTTGCGGATTTGCCGTACGCCGCGTCGAACGCGCCGTCGCTTACCTGATCGACAAGCCGCCGGCGCCCGATAGCGCCGATTGGCAGCGGCTCGCGGCAGCGCTGAGCGATCCGATGACGCAGTCGGTGTTGACCACGCTCGGTCAGGCCGACGCGCTGTTCCTCGCCGGAACCCCCGCGCCGCTGCAGCGCATCAGTCTCGGCGCCGATGCAACCGCTGCGCTGGCCGATGCGAATCAGCGTCTGGGCCTGGCGTTGGCGGCGGACGAAATCGCCTACCTGGTCGAGCGCTATCGCGAACTCAAGCGCGATCCGACCGATGCGGAATTGATGATGTTCGCCCAGGCCAATTCCGAACACTGCCGGCACAAGGTATTCAACGCGAACTGGAACATCGACGGCCAAGCCCAGGATCAGTCACTGTTCGCGATGATCAAGAATACCCATGCGACATCGCCGCAATTCACCTTGTCGGCCTATCACGACAATGCGGCCGTTATAGAAGGCGTTGCCGGCAAGCGCTTCTTCGCCGACGTCCAAAGTGGAAAATACGGCATTGTGGAAGAATCCATTGCGTATGCGATCAAGGTCGAGACGCACAATCATCCGACCGCGATCGCGCCGTTTCCGGGCGCCGCAACCGGCGCCGGCGGCGAGATCCGCGACGAGGGCGCGACCGGCCGCGGTGCCAAGCCCAAGGCCGGGTTGACCGGCTTCACCACCTCGTACCTGCGCATTCCGGATTTGCCGCGGCCGTGGGAAAAAGCGCGGCCACTGCCGCCACGCATGGCCAGTGCGTTCGAGATCATGCGCGACGGTCCGCTCGGCGCGGCGGCATTCAACAACGAATTCGGCCGACCGTGTCTAGGCGGCTACTTCCGCACATTCGAGGCTGATGGCGGCGGCACTCTGCGCCGCGGCTACGACAAGCCGATCATGATTGCCGGCGGCCTGGCGAACCTGCGTTCTCCACATGTGGAAAAAAATACGCTGGTTGCGGGCGATGCGGTGATCGTACTCGGCGGGCCGGCCATGCTGATCGGCCTGGGCGGCGGCGCGGCTTCGTCGCTGGCCGGTGGCGCCAGTTCCGCGGAACTGGATTTTGCCTCGGTGCAACGCGACAACGCTGAAATGCAGCGGCGTTGCCAGGAAGTGATCGATCGCTGCTGGGCGCAGGGTGCGATGAATCCCATCGTCAGCATCCACGATGTCGGCGCCGGCGGCTTGTCCAACGCCATACCCGAAATCCTCAACGACTCCGGTGTCGGCGGCAAGCTCGACCTGCGCAAGATTCCCTGCGACGATCCGCAACTCTCGCCGATGCAGATCTGGTGCAACGAGTCGCAGGAACGCTATGTTCTGGGTCTGCGCCCGGCTGATCTGCACGCGTTCGATGCGATGTGCCAGCGCGAGCGCTGTCCCTATGCGGTCGTCGGCAATGTCACCCAGGAGCGGCGCTTGGTACTGGAAGATCCGCTGCTCGGCAACACGCCGATCGACCTGCCGATGGATGTGCTGTTCGGCAAGGCGCCGAAGATGCAGCGTGACACGGCACACAAGCCGCAGCGCCTGGACATCATTCCGGATCTGGACGGCATCGTGCTCGAGGAGGCGATCAAGCGCGTGCTGCGCCAGCCGGCCGTCGGCAGCAAATCGTTTCTTATCACGATCGGCGATCGCACCGTGGGTGGACTGAGCGCGCGCGATCCGATGGTTGGGCCGTGGCAGGTGCCGGTGGCCGATTGTGCGGTCACGCTGGCGGATTTCGACGGCTACTCCGGCGAGGCGATGGCGATGGGCGAACGCACGCCGATTGCGCTGCTGTCGGCGCCGGCTTCGGCGCGCATGGCGGTGGGAGAGGCGATCACGAATATTGCGTCGGCACCAGTGGCGGCGTTGCGCGAGATCAAGCTGTCCGCTAACTGGATGGCCGCGGTCGGACATCCCGGCGAGGACGCGGCGCTGTTCGATGCCGTGCGCGCCGTCGGCATGCAGCTTTGTCCACAATTGGATATTTCCATTCCGGTCGGCAAGGATTCGCTGTCGATGCAGACTGTCTGGCAGCAGGATGGCCGCGAATACCGCACGGTGGCGCCGGTGTCGCTGATTGTTTCCGCGTTCGCGCGCGTCAGCGATGTGCGGCGCGCGCTGACGCCGCAACTCCAGCTCGATCAAGGTGAAACAGAACTGTGGCTGCTGGACCTGGGCGCTGGCAAGAACCGGCTGGGCGGCTCGGCCCTGGCACAGGTTTACAACCGTGCGGGCGGATTGCCGGCGGATTTGGACGACGCCGATCTGCTCAAGCGTTTTTTCACGGCAATCCAGAGCGCCAATGCGCACGGCCTGCTGCTGGCCTATCACGATCGTGCCGACGGTGGCGCCATTGTCGCGGCCATCGAGATGGCGTTCGCTGCGCGTTGCGGCCTGGATCTGGAATTGACCGGCTGGGCCGAGAACACGCTGTCGGCATTATTCGCTGAAGAACTCGGTGCGGTTGTGCAGATTCGCGCCGGCCAGCGCGACGAGTTCAAGGCGCTGCTGGTCGAACATGGCCTGGCCGGCATCGCGCATTGCATCGGCAATCCGCGCAATCGCAAACGCGTGAAACTCTGGCTCGGCGGCGAATCGATTGCGCGTTGGCCGTGGGAAAACCTGATGACGGCGTGGTCGGAGACGAGCTTCGCCATGGCCGAACGCCGCGACAATCCGGAAAGCGCAAAGGCCGAAAACGCCTGGCGTTGCGACGATGGCGATCCCGGGATCACGCCGAAACTGACGTTCGATCCCGCGCAGGACAATGCTGCACCGTATATCAACACGGATGCGCGGCCCAAGATCGCGGTGCTGCGCGACCAGGGCGTGAATGGTCAGATCGAAATGGCCGCCGCGTTCACCCGCGCCGGATTCGATGCGTACGATGTGCACATGACCGACTTGCAGCGCGGCCGCTATCGGTTGGATGAATTCAATGGCTTCGCTGCGTGCGGCGGATTTTCCTACGGAGATGTGCTCGGCGCCGGGCGCGGCTGGGCGACGTCGATTCTGTTCAACACGAAACTGCGTGAACAGTTTGCCGCTTTTTTTGCCGACTCCGCGAAGTTCGCGCTGGGCGTCTGCAATGGCTGCCAGATGATGGCGACGCTGCGCGACATCATTCCCGGCGCGCAAGCATGGCCGAGCTTCGAGCGCAATGCGTCGGAACAATACGAGGCACGCCTGGCAACACTTGAGGTTCTGGAATCGCCTTCGATCTTCTTCAAGGGCATGGTCGGCTCGCGCATTCCGGTCGCGGTCGCGCATGGCGAGGGTCGCCCGGTGTTTACCGACAACGGCGACATCAAGCGCATCGTGCCGTGCCTGCGTTATGTCGACAATCACGGCAAGGTTACTGAGGCGTTTCCGCTCAATCCAAATGGCTCGCCCAAGGGCATCACCGGCCTGACCGCAGCCGATGGCCGCGTCACTGTGCTGATGCCGCATCCGGAACGCGTGTTCCGCAGCGTGCAGATGTCATGGGCGCCGCGCCAGTGGGGCGAGGATTCGCCGTGGATGCGCATGTTCCGCAACGCGCGCGTCTGGCTCTGCTAGTGGGTCTGTCGCCGCTGAAACATTTCATGCTCGGCGCGTTGCTATGGTTGCCAGCAGCGTTCTTCCTCTGGTTCTGGTTCGCCTCGCCGCTGGTGTGGCCAGTGATCCAGATTGCAAAACTCGTGTTGCTGAACGCGTGGCCGAGTCTGTTCACCGCAGTCAGCCAGGGCGGCGATCTGCTGGATGCGCAGGGTCACGTGCTGATGCACGCGGGCTATTTGATGCAGTTGTCCAGCGGCGTGATGGTGAATGCGGCAGCGCCGGGCGAGGCGGTGCGCTTTGGATTCCTCGATCCGGTCGTCAATCCGATGATCTACGGATATTCGCTGCCCTTGCTCACCGGGCTCGTGCTGGCGACGCCGCTGACGCGGCGACAACGCGCGCTGCAACTGATGATCGGCATTCCGCTGATCTGGCTGGCGCAGGCCTTTGGCGTGATCGCCGAAAGCCTGAAAAGCCTGGGGATGGATGCCGGCCCGGAAGGCGCCGCAGCCGTCGCGCGGGCCGGGCTGCCGCTGGAATTGATTGCGCTTTGCTATCAGTTCGGCTATCTGATCCTCCCGGCATTGGTGCCGGCGGCGCTATGGATTGTGGGCAACCGAGCCTTCATCGAAACGCTGACTCGTACGCCGCGCAGGGAACCTGCGCTGGTCGCCGGGGTCGAAACGCCACATCCCAGGGGTAATGAATGATGTCTGCGGTTGAACCATTGCCAAATTCGCAGCGCGACGATATCGAGTCGCCCAACGAATCGCTTGATGAGCGCATCTGCGATTATCTGGTTGCACGCGGTCGCCTGAAGGAGGCCGATCTCGTGCGCGCGCGGCGCCTGCACGAGGAAAGCGGCGAGGGCAACCTGGTGCCGCTGCTCACGCGCCTGGGCCTGGTTTCCGAGCGCGAGATGGCCGACGCCTTGTCCGAAGTGCTCGGCCTTCCGCTGCTGAGCTCGAAGGATTGTCCCGAATCGCCGCCACCGAACGTGCAGATGTCGGTGCGTTTCCTCAAGCAGTATCACGTCGTGCCGATCGGCGAGAGCGACAGCAGCGTGAGCCTGCTGGTGGCCGACCCGGCCGACCGCTATCCGTTGCAGGCAGTCGAACTGGCTATCGGCAAATCTGTCGAGGTTAAGGTCGGTTTCCGTTCCGAGATCGATGATCTGATCGAGCGCTATTACGGTACCGGTCGTTCGGCGATGGGTGCGATCGTGGAGAACCTGACCGACGAAAATGCGCGCAGCGAAGACGACATCGAGCACCTGCGCGACCTGGCGTCCGAAGCCCCGGTCATTCGTCTGGTCAATCTGGTCATCCAGCGCGCGGTCGAGCAACGCGCATCTGATATCCACATCGAGCCGTTCGAAAGCCGCCTGAAAGTGCGCTACCGCATCGACGGCGTGTTGCTCGAAGCCGAATCGCCGCCGGCCGCATCGACCGCAGCCGTCATTTCGCGCGTCAAGATCATGGCCAAGCTCAACATCGCCGAGCGCCGCCTGCCGCAGGACGGCCGCATCCCGTTGCGCGTTCAAGGCAAGGAATTGGATTTGCGCGTATCCACAGTGCCAACGAGCTTTGGCGAATCGGTGGTCATGCGTATCCTGGATCGCGAATCGGTCGTGTTCGACTTTCACAAGCTCGGCTTCACCGACGAATTCCTGCCGCAGTTCACCAAGGTGCTCGAGTTGCCGCATGGCATTCTCCTGGTGACCGGCCCGACCGGCTCGGGCAAGACGACGACGCTATACACCGCGTTGTCGAAGCTCAACACGCCGAACGTAAAAATCATCACGGTCGAAGATCCGGTCGAATACCAGATCGAAGGCATCAACCAGATCCAAGCAAAACCCGCCATCGGTCTGGATTTCTCGCACGC
>JBBRTT010000025.1:0-61063 GCA_038244165.1 Lysobacterales bacterium
CCCGATTTCTGCAGCAGCCGTACCGCTTCCCGCTTGAACTCCGTCGTAAACCTTTGACGCTTTTCCATCGAACACCTCCGTGCGAGGATTGTCCTCGCTTTGTGGTGTCCGATAAATCAGGGGTAGCTCAATCTGACCCCTTTACAACTTCTTTTCCTCTTTTAGTCATCGGTTCATTTGTTCTTTCAAGCGCGGGACCGCAAAGTCGATGAAGGCGCGCAACTTTATCGGCAGCCTTCCTTGCCTTGCATATACCAGACTGACGGGCCACGACTCGGGTTCGTACTTCTGCAGCGCAACGTCCAGTAGACCGGCCTGTCGTGCAGCGGCGATCTGGTAGGACAACACACGTGTTACGCCCGCGCCGGCGATCGCGGCGACAATCGCCGCGTCTGCGCTGTTCACGACCAGACGCGAATGGATCGCAACCACTTTTTCAATCTTTCCGGATTTGAACTGCCACGCATCGGCTGACATCAATCCGTTGAACGTAATGCAATCGTGCCTGGCCAGATCTTCGGGACGCTTTGGCGTGCCTGCCTCCGCGAAGTACGCCGGGCTGCCACACACCACCTGGCGGATGTTGCCAATGCGAGTGGCGATGAGATTGCTGTCGGGCAGCTTGCCGATGCGCAGCGCCAGATCGACGTGATCGTCGTGCAGATTGACGATGCGATCGCCAAGCATCAACTGCACATCGACATCGGGATATGCTTTGAGAAAATCGATGGTCACCGGCAGAAGATGCAGACGGCCAAACATGACAGGCGCGCTTAGAACCAGATCGCCTTTAGGCGCGTTGTATTCACCGGTTGCTGCGCGCTCGGCTTCCTGCACGTCCTCGAGAATGCGCTTGCACGCCGCGAAGTAGTCGATACCGGCGTCGGTCAACGTCAGTTTGCGCGTCGATCGATGCAGCAAGCGCGTGCGCATGTGCGCTTCGAGATCGGAGAGTTTTCGACTGACGGTCGCCAGTGGCATGCCCAGACGCCGTCCCGCGGCCGACAGGCTGCCGGTCTCCACCGCAGCGAGGAACACCGACATCGCTTCGAGCCGATCCATGCCTGCCCCGGAAAGAATGTTCCAGAAAGAGTCTTCCAGAAACTGGAAGGGTTATTCCACCGTAGCACATCTAGTGCCGCGTTTTGGAAGGCCCTAGTCTGTGCTGGCGCCGGGACACATCGAACCGGCTCGGTCCCTTACCTGCCACCAACCATCCAATTGGAGAAACTACCATGTCACGCATCCATACCCCCGCCACGATCGAATCCGCTCCCGCCGCCTCGCAGCCGATGCTCACGGCCGTCAAGAAACAGCTTGGCATCGCACCCAACCTGTTTCGCCTCGTGTCGAACAGCCCGGCCGCTCTGGAAGGTTACCTCGGCATGTCGGCTGCGCTGGGCAAGGGCGCGCTGCCGGCGCCAACGCGCGAGCGTATCGCGCTGGCTGTCGCCGAGATCAACGGCTGCAGCTATTGTTTGTCCGCGCATACCTACCTGGGCAAGAACCTCGCAAAGCTTGACGACGCCGAGATGACTGCAAATCGCAGTGGCGCATCCAACGATCCGAAGGCCGATGCCGCCGTGCGTTTTGCTGCCAAGGTTACGCAACAGCGTGGCCACGTGAGCGCCGAGGATGTCGTAGCAGTGCGCAACGCGGGATATGACGACGCCCAGATCATCGAGATCGTTCAGCACGTCGCGCTGAACACGTGGACGAACTACATCAATGAAGTTGCCAAGACCGAAATCGACTTCCCGGTCGTCGATGTCCGCAAGGCCGCGTAAGCTGGCAGACGCTTCTCGGTCGCCGGCGATGTTTCATGTCGCCGGCGCTTCTTTCGTCAAAGCCATTGGAGCCATCGCCATGACTCGACCGCCACTGCCACCGTTCACACTCGAGACGGCCGTACAAAAAGTTCGCCTCGCCGAGGATGCATGGAACTCGCGTGATCCGGCTCGCGTGGCGCAGGCCTACACGATCGACAGCCGATGGCGCAACCGCACCGAATTCCTGCGCGGACGCGAGGAGATCGAAGGCTTCCTCACCCGCAAGTGGCAGCGCGAACTCGACTACCGCCTGATAAAGGAGATCTGGGGGTTTCGTGAAAATCGTATCGCCGTACGCTTCGCGTATGAAGCGCATGACGCCTCCGGCCAGTGGTTGCGCAGCTACGGCAACGAGAACTGGGAATTCGACGAGCACGGGCTGATGCGCGTGCGCATCGCGAGCATCAACGATGCAGCGATCGACGTATCGGAGCGCAAATATTTCTGGCCGCTGGGCCGACGCCCAGATGAGCATCCCTCACTGACCGAACTGGGTTTCTAGATTCACAATGAACAAGTTGCAGTACACCAGCGACATCGCATTTACGAATACGGTCAAAGAACTGCAGGCCCACGAAGGTTCGCGCCGTGCGTATGCACGAATGGAACAGGCAGGTTCGTGGGAGACCATCATCACGCCCGACCTCGCGGCATTCAT
The DNA here is from genome assembly GCA_038244165.1 of Lysobacterales bacterium. Lineage (GTDB taxonomy): Bacteria > Pseudomonadota > Gammaproteobacteria > Xanthomonadales > Rhodanobacteraceae > Rudaea. The sequence goes on from JBBRTT010000025.1 coordinate 2,488, forward strand.
TGCCGAGCAACGCAGCCTGTTCATGGCCACCGCCAACGCTGAGGGCCAACCCTACATCCAGCATCGCGGAGGCCCGCCGGGCTTCGTGCGCGTGCTCGACGAACGCACACTCGGCTTTGTCGATTTCGTCGGCAACCGGCAATTCATCAGCACCGGCAACCTTTCTGAAAATCGGAAAGCGCACTTGTTCCTGATCGACTACCGTCATCGCAAGCGGGTGAAGATCTGGGGCGAGGCGTGCATGGTCGAAGCCAGCGACGAACTGCTGGAGCGCCTGATGCCGGAAGGTTACAAAGCAAGGCCCCATCAAGTGCTGTTGTTCACCGTCGCCGCATGGGACGCCAACTGCCCGCAGCACATTCCTGTGCGCTTCGAGGCTGCCGATGTGCTCGATGCACTGCAGGAAAAGGACCTCCGCATCGCCGCGCTGGAAGCGGAAGTGCTGAAGCTACGGTCGATGCCGTCGGGTTAAAAGGGGTCAGATTCCGCTAACGACCATATCGCAAATACAGCGCAGACACCTGCCGTGTCGTTAACGGAATCTGACCCCTTTCCCAGACCCCTTTCCCATTGAAAGATGAGGCGCAAGCAACAGTGCGGTTGACGTCGTTTGGCAACCTCAATGATGCAGCGTGTACCACGGCGCCTTGCGGACATTACGCGGACTCAAGTTTTTCGAGCGAACAGCAAGGCGCGTTTTTCTCGGATGACCATTCGCGGCACGCCTTTGTCAGGGCGCCTCGAAGCCATTGACGAAGATCTTTTCCGTAATGCGCAGGCAATCGTTGAACGTGGTCGCGCCGCCATAGGGCGCGTAATAACCGGAGCCGGTCGCCGTAACGCAGACCGTCTTGGCGCCTGTGCCAGCCGGCAACGGCACGGCGGCCGCGGACCAAGGTCCCACGCCGGCCGCGCTCCCGCTCATTCCGCCCACGACATTCCAGCCGACGCTGCTGATCGTGTACGTACTGTTCGTGGTGCTGCCGCCGAGATCAATCGTGCTGGCAGAAGTATAGTACGTAGGAGCAGCAGTCGGCGACGTGATGCGTAGCAATGGCGGTGCTGTGACGCTCGGCGCGTTGCGCTTTTGAGCAATCATCCACGGAAATAAAAGTGGAATCTGATACGCCTGCGGCCAGATGCCGTGATTGCCAGTGGCGAACTCGGTATAAATCACGCTCGCTGCGACGTTGCGCAGGGAGTTGACGATATTGCGCGAACCGGCAACGCCGACCGTTCCGTCATCAGCCGCATGGAAGAACCACGACGGCAACGTGGCCACCGAAGAGGCACGCGCCGGATCGCCGCCGCCCGACATCGGCGCAGCGAGCGCGAATCGCGTTGGATAACTCGTCACGAGAAACCAGGTGCCGTATCCGCCCATCGACAGACCGGTGACGTAAAGTCGATCGGCATCCAGATGATATGCAGCCGCAATCTCGTCGACCATGCCGGACAAACGCGTCGCCATCGCGGTGTTGTCCCAGCCGCCGCCGGTCGGACACTGCGGCGCTGCCATCAGCACGGGCTGCAGCGCGAGGTTGGCGTTGTCGACCAGATGCATCGCGCCATTGGCCATATTATTGAGCTGTATCTGATTGTCATTGCCGCGTTCGCCAGCACCGTGCAGGAAAACGATCAGCGGATAGGCAGTTCCCGCGTTGTAACCGGGTGGTACGAACAAGCGATACGGCAAACCGGTTACCGTTTGCAGCGTCAGAAAATCTGCAGGAGCCGCTGCGAACAGCGCGCTATCGATCAGCAACGCCGCGATAATTCCGATCAGCCAGGCATGAATTCGCATTGGGTACACCGAGAGTGACGAAGTGGCAGCGTGGGCTCAAGAGTAGCCTGATGCGATCCAGACGATTGTGCGCGCAGTCGCGTAAGCGAGTAACCACAAAGATCGTACGAACGGGAAATGCCGGGGCGAAATGCCGCTAACGTCAAATCCACATTCTTGATTTTGGAAGGTTCATTGCGCATCGCTGCCGCCGTTCCGCGTTTCTCGTTCGCTTGGTGCGGAAAGCGGGATGGAGGGATTTTAACAGATGGGGTTGCGCGCTGGCCTCCCCGCGGTCGGAGCGCGACGGGACTGTTGAGCGTCTTTTCGACCATGACTTCAACCCGCAGCTCTCCCAACGCCCACTCCTGGGCCGTGTACGCGCATAGCCGCGATGTCTTCGTCATTCTCGGCTTGTAGCGGCCAGTGGCGATAGATCTTGGCTCGGTCGGCTTGATTGGTAGCCAAGCCCGAGGAACACATCGGAGAGTGATCAGCGGGGATGCTATCGAGATTCGCGTGGACGCTTGCAGTTTCGCCGACATTAGCGCCTACGAGATCGACCAGAGCGATATCATCTTCGGCTCCGGTTTCCAGGGTTGTCCCTAGCGGCCCGGCTTCCACTCTGTGGCAGCATTACGTCACAATGCCAGAATGAGCGAAGCCACTAAAAGTGCCGAATCCGCCGCCGCAGCGGACACGAAGCCCGATGAAGTCGCGCCTGCCGAACAAACCGTCGAGCAAGTGCTCGGCAGCGTGCACACGTCGAATTTTCCCGACATCTTGCGCGAACTGGGCGGCTGTCTGCTGGTCAGCACGTATCAGGCTGGCAAGCTCGTCATCCTGCGGCCTGACGCAAATTCCATAAATACACATTTCCGCACCTTCAACCGGCCGATGGGCATGGCCGCGGATCGCCAGCGCCTGATGCTCGGCTCGCTTATGGAGATCATCGAATTCCGCAACATGCCGGACGTGGCCAAGCGCCTGCACGATCCGCCGGTGCACGACGCGGTGTACATGGCGCGGCGCGGGCACATCACCGGCCACATCGACATCCACGAGATGGCGTGGGATGCGGATGGGTCGATCTGGTTCGTCAACACGCTGTTTTCGTGCCTGTGCACGCTGGATACGAAATCCAGTTTCGTACCGCGCTGGCGGCCGAAATTCGTCAGCCATTACGCGCCGGAGGATCGCTGCCATCTCAATGGCCTGGCGATGCGCAACGGCATTCCGCGCTATGTGAGCGCGCTTGGCGAAACCAATACACCGGGAGGCTGGCGCGCGAACAAGCGCGACGGCGGCCTGATCATCGACGTGACCACGAACCGCGTGATCGTGCGCGGCCTGTCCATGCCGCATTCGCCGCGCTGGTACGACGGACGCCTGTGGGTGCTCGAATCCGGCCGTGGCGCGCTGTGCACGGTCGATCCGAAAACCGGTGCAAAGGTCGATGTCGCGCGCGTACCAGGTTTCTGCCGCGGCATCGATTTCATCGGCCCGGTCGCGTTCATCGGCTTGTCGCAGTTGCGCGGCACGACGCCGTTCACCGACATCCCGATCACCGACGACAATGCCGATCGTCTTTCGGGAGTGTGGGCGGTGCATATCGGCACCGGCAAGACGCTGGCTTTTCTGAAGTTCACTGGCGGCGTGCAGGAAATTTTCGCCGTGCAAGCAGTGCCGGGCGTACTGTTTCCCGAGATCATCCACGAAGGCGACCTGCTTGGAAATTCCTATGCGCTGCCGGACAAGGCGCTCAAGGAAGTCGGCTTCTCGCCGCAGCCAATGCAAGCGCCCGAACCCGTGCCCACGGGCTATTCCGCGGGCGCCGCTGTCGAAGTCCCTGCTGAAAATGTGAGTGGACCCAAATGAGCCCCGTAACCTCCGAGGAGTTTCAATTCATCGAGCACTGGCCGCAAGGCACGCCAAAAAATGGCGCCGCGGTACTCGACTTCTGGCGGCGCGAGAATGCGATTGCCGACGAGGCCCAGGCGCAGCAACGCTTGCGCGAAGTGGTCATGCACGTGACGGACGAATCCGGTGAAGTTGCCGGCGTCTGCACGGCGGTCCCGCTCACGCTCCCGCGACTCGCCCAGCCGATGTACTACTACCGCTGCTTTATTGGCGCGAAATGGCGCAGGGTACGATTGGGAACGAGCCTTACGACACATGCCTTTGTCGTGCTTGAGAAATACGCTCGTGCCAACGACTACCCGTGCATCGGCGTTGTCATGGAACTGGAGAATACCGGCGTTGTCGAAACCCTGAATATGCCGATATGGCCGATTAACCCCTTCATATACATCGGCAAAAGTCAGCGCAATCTCGAACTTCGGGTGCAGTATTTCGATGGCGCCCTGTTGAAAAAGTCTGCGGCACCCTGACTTTTTATACATTTACCAAAGTGGACTCGTGAAATCCTCGACCCTGCGCCGTGTGTTCAACCTGTGGCCGCCGTTTCTGTGTTGCGGTATCCGCGTGGAAGCGCTCGCCGCCGACTGGCGCTATGCGCGGGTGCGCCTGAAGCTGCGCTGGTACAACCGCAACTACGTGCGCACGCATTTTGGTGGCAATCTGTTTTCCATGACCGATCCGTTCTGGATGATCATGGTGATGGAAGCGCTGCAGCACGAGTACATCGTCTGGGACAAGGCCGGCGCGATCGATTTCGTTACACCCGGCAAGGAAGACGTGTTCGCCGAATTCCGTCTGGACGACGCGGTACTCAATGAATTGCGAGCGGCCACTGCAAACGGGGAGAAAACCCTGCGCTGGTTCGAAACTGAAGTCAAAACTTCGGCCGGCGAAGTGGTCGCCAGAGTCCGCAAGCAACTTTACGTACGCCGCAAACGCAACGCTTGATTGGCGTCGTGACGCATTGTCAGCTGGATGTCTTGCCGCTCAATTCGGTGACGGCGGCAATGGCCAGGCGGCACACGTCGGCTGCCGACTGATTCGCGTTGATGACGATGGCTGATGCCGGCGGCGTATCGAAACGCGCAAGCACCTCGTTGACGACCTCGGGCGTGCGATCTCGCGCCAAGTGGCGGTCATTGGCAACGTCTTCGGCGATGCGTGCACGCGCCACGTGAGGCGGGCAATCCAGAAAAATCGGAATCGGCGTGAACTTGTAACGCCCGATTACGCTGTCTACGCGTGCAAGGTCTCGGTGGCGCGAGAACGTGACGCCATCGAGCACGCTGGATTCGCCGAGCATGCAGTTGATTTCCAGCGCCAGCAGCATGCTGCGGAACGCCGCGCGCTTTTCGGCAAAGCTATACGAGCATTTCGGGAACATCGCATGGCGGATCGCGTCGCGGCACACGCGACGCATGCCGAGTTGATCCTCGATTGCGCGCGCAACGACGCTTTTCCCCGCGCCGGGCAAGCCAATAAGGGCCACCACCACCGGATTCAAGGGCACGCGTCGATCGCTGGCCGAGATCGGTCCGTCGGCATGCGCATTCGGCAACTGGCTGCCGCTTTCGACCATTGGCGTTGCTCCTGTCCTTGGCGCAAGCCTGCCATGCCCGGCGCCGTCGCGCCAGACAAACGACGATGCGGCCTGAAACGAACATTCTTCCCCATCCACGTTCGCGGGCATCCGCTAATATGCCCATTCCAGAAGTGCAGGGCCAGAAAAGCGGGGCCAGAGAAATGCAGGGCCGAGAATGAGCGACGCGAACCAAAGCGATCTTCCCAAAATCGCCGGCTACGAGATCACCCAGCGTCTCGGCCGCGGCGGCATGGCCGATGTCTACCTCGGCACCCAGCTCTCGCTGTCGCGGCCGGTCGCGATCAAGGTGCTGTCCGGCGAACGCACGCGCGGCGACACGGTCACTCGCTTCGAGCACGAGGCGCGCACCATCGCGCGCCTGGACCATCCGTACATCGTCAGCATTTTCGACGTTGGCCGCACGGGCGACGGCCGGCTCTACTACACCATGCCGTACCTGCCGCGCGGCGATCTTGCCGGGCGCGACCTGCAAGGCAACGAAGCCGAGATCGCCACAATCGTGCGCGCGCTGTGCCGTGCCCTGGCCTACGCGCACGAGCTCGGCATCGTGCACCGCGACGTGAAACCCGAAAATGTACTTTTCGATCATCTGGATCGGCCCTTGCTCGCCGATTTCGGCATCGCGCTGACCACCCACGACACGATGCGGGTGACGCGCGAAGGTTCCACCATCGGTTCCAGCGGCTACATGAGCCCGGAACAGGCACGCGGCTTCGCGATCGACGGCCGCGCCGACCTATACAGCCTCGGCGTCGTCACCTACGAGATGCTCAGCGGCGATCTGCCGTTCCACGGGCCCGACACGCTGTCGATGGCACTCGCCCACGTGGAGCAACCGATCCCGCGCCTGCCGCTGGAGCATCGGCGCTGGCAATCCTTCATCGACAAGGCAATGGCCAAGGACTCGGCCGAGCGCTTTCAATCCGCGGCACAAATGGAAGCGGCGCTCGACGTCATCGAGGTGGACCTGCGCAACGCGACGTCACGAGGTCGCGGCCTGGCCGCACCGCGCCACGGAATGCGCCCGAAATTCGGCTTGATCGCCGCTTTCATCCTGCTGGCGATCGGTGCCGTCATGCTCGCCTCGACGCTCCTGCGCATTAGCGATACTTCGCCGCAGGCTTCTTCCGACGCTTCGATTTCGGTTGCGGCAAGCCTGCTGCCCGGTGAAGCCGCGCCGAAACCGGCCGCTGCGGCAACGCGCGTGCCGGCGCTCACAGCCCCCAAGGCGCCTGCCTCACCGGCACCGAACGACGACGGGAAATCGGCAACGGCAAATCTTGTCGACGTACCGGATCTGGATTCCGGCAGCGTGTTGCGCGACGCGCAGGGCCCTGATCTGGTCTTCGTGTCCGCCAAGCACGAAGGCGCGATGCGTGGTTTTGCGCTGGCGCGCAACGAAGTGACCGTTGGCGACTACGCGGTGTTCGCGCGCGCGACCGGCCGCGCTGCCAGTCGATGCCTGGAACCCAAGCAACCGCTGTCACGCATGAAAAAACTGAGCTGGCGTGAACCCGCGTTCGCCCAGGGCGACAAACATCCAGTCGTATGCGTAAGCTGGAACGATGCAGTTGCGTATGCGCAATGGCTGACCCAGCGGCTGCATGCGCCGTATCGCCTGCCCACGCGCGAGCAATGGCTGGATGCGGCGCGCGCGGCACCGGCGCACGTCAGCCTGTGCGCACAGGGCAACCTCGCCCACCACGGCAAGTTGCCGTTTCACCTGGGTGCAGGCAACGACTGCAAGAATCGGTTTGAACATACGGCGCCTATCGGCCAGTTCAAAGCAAACGCGCTCGGAATCTACGATATGGTCGGCAATGTCAGCGAATGGGTGCAGGACTGCAAACCCTTGAATCGTGGCACCGGCGGCCGTTGCGGCGAGCACTTGTTCAGCGGCACGTCATGGCGCGATGACGCTGGCGCCAACAATTTGGAGTCGATTGGCGACGCCGACGCGGACCTGGGCTATACCAACGTAGGGATTCGACTACTGCGCAAGCTGGAGGCAGACAACATTCCGCCGCAAGTACATTGAACCGAACCGCATTCGCGCCGTCGCGCGATATATCATCTGCTCCCGCACCTCTGCTTCCCTGGCCCGACCCCGACTCCATGCGCACACTGCACATTCAACGCTATCTGATCACCGGCCTGCTGACGTTCATTCCGCTGTGGCTGACATGGGTGGTGTTCAAGTTCATCTTCAGTTTCCTCTCGCACATCGGCGCGCCGTTCGTAGCCGCGTTGTTCGCCGCATTGAGTGCGGCATTTCCTGGCGCGGCGACCTGGCTGAGCCAGGAATGGTTTCAGCTGATCATCGGCTTCATCGGCACCATCCTCGCCTTGTATCTGGCCGGCATTGCCTCGAACCGGGTTTTCGGCCAGCGTCTTTTGACCGGCTTCGAAAACCTGATTTCACGCATCCCGATGGTGCAGACGATTTACGGCGGCACCAAGAAACTGATGTCGATGCTGGCGACCAAACCCGCCGGCACGCAACGCGTCGTCCTGATCGATTTTCCGTCGCCGGAACTGAAAAGCATCGGTTTCGTCACACGTGTTTTCGTCGACAGTGCCGGCCGCGAACTCGCCGCCGTGTACGTGCCGACGACGCCGAATCCGACCGGCGGCTATCTGGAAATCGTGCCGGTAGAAAAACTCGTCGCGACGGATTGGAGCGTGGACCAGGCCATGGCGTTCCTGCTGTCCGGCGGCGCCGTCGGCCCGGACACGCTGCCAGCGGGAGCGCATCCAGCGGACCGGCCGCTGCTGCCGTAGCGATGCAGTCACTCCAGTTGTTGACGACATCTCGTCGCGCGCTTTGCGCCGTTTTTCTTGTCCTGCTTTCCCGGATCGCCATGACCCACGCCGCCGATTGGACCACGCCCGCCGAAACCGCACAGTTCAAGACCACACCGGATTACGCACAGACGCGCGACTATCTGCAACGCCTCGCCAGTGCCAATCCGGACAAGATCAGGTTGAGCCGGTTCGGCGTGTCGCCGGAAGGCCGTGACCTCATGCTCGTGATCGCAACCAGCGGCGGCGAGTTCACGCCGGAGGCTGCGCACAAATCCGGCAAGCAGATCCTGCTGGTGCAGGCCGGCATCCACGCCGGCGAAATCGAAGGCAAGGACGCGGGCCTGATGTTGCTGCGGGATCTCGTGCTGGATGATGGCAAGAAATTACCGCACCTGCTTGAGCATACGATCCTGCTTTATTCACCGATCTTCAATGTCGACGGCCACGAGAATTCATCGCCGTACAACCGCATCAACCAGCTTGGTCCGGACACAATGGGTTTTCGCGCCACAGCGCAGAACCTGAACCTCAACCGCGATTACATGAAGGCCGATGCGCCGGAAATGCACGACTGGCTGGCGCTGTTCAACGCCTGGCTGCCAGACATGTTCGTCGACGTACACACCACCGATGGCGCCGACTACCAGTATGACCTGACCTGGTACACCGAGGATTGGGGAAATCTCGACCCGGCGGTCAAGGCCTGGCAGGACACGGCCCTGAAGGATTCCGTTTTTCCACTTGTGGAAAAACACTCTTTTTTCAGTACCACTCCACAAATGGAAATGCGCGGCCATCTCCTGTCGCCATACCTGGACTTGAAGGATCACCGCGACATCACCAAGGGGGTCGCGAATTTCGGCTCCGGGCCACGCTTTTCCACCGGCTATGTAGCGCTGCAAAACCGCGCCGCGTTGCTGGTGGAAACGCATATGCTCAAGCCCTACGCCACGCGCGTGCACGCGACCTACGATCTGGTCGCACAGATTCTCGAGTACCTGAATGCGCATCCGCAGAGTCTGCGCGACGCGGTAACCAAGGCCGATCGCAACGTCGTCGCGCGTGCTGCGCAGGCCGGCGCAAGCCTGCCGATCGCCTTCGCGACCAGCGAAAAATCGGAACTGCTTGTACTCAAGGGCATCGCGTTCACGCAGACACACAGCGAAATTTCCGGCGATGTCTGGACGCAATACCAGCTGGGGCAATACAAGACGTTTCAGATTCCGTTCTGGCGCGACCTGGTCGCAACGCACAGCGTGACCTTGCCGGCTGCGTACCTGATTCCTGCCGGTTGGCCACAGCTCGTCGAGAAGCTGCGCCAGCACGGGCTGCGCGTCGAGCCGCTGACGCATGCAGTGACACTGGAGGCGCAGCGCTATCGTCTGGCCGACCCGAAGTGGGCGGACGTTCCGTTCGAGGGTCGCTTGATGTTGAAGGGTTTTTCTGAAAAAGTGGAAAATGCGGCGAAACTCCAATTCGCGCCGGGCGCCGTGCTAGTGCCGCTGGATCAGCGCGGCGCCAACGTCGCCGTGCACCTGCTGGAACCGGGCGCGCCGGATTCGCTGCTGCACTGGGGTTTCCTCAATACGATCTTCGAGCAAAAAGAGAGCGGCGATGCGCGCGTGCTGGAAAAACTCGCACGCGACATGCTGAGCAAGGACCCGGCGCTGAAGGCGGAATTCGAGGCACGGCTAAAAACCGACCCGGCTTTCGCCAAAAGCCCCGAGGCGCGCCTGGAATTCTTTTACCGGCGTTCGCCCTGGTACACGCAGCAGAACGTCGGCATGTATCCCGTCGTCAGGCTTGATGCAGCGGCGCTGGCAGCCGCGCGTCGCCTCGCGCAATGACCTTCGACACTGTGGGCGCCCGTGCCGGCGCCTCTATGCTCCAGCGTTGTCCGGAGTAGCCCATGTTGCCTCGCACGCTGCGCGCCACTGCGCTGAGCCTGACCCTTGCCTTGGCAGTGGCGTCGGCACACGGCAATGAGCATGGTCTGGATGCCGCGAACATGGATCCGGCAGCCGGCGCGTGCCGCGATTTCTTTCAATACGCCGATGGCGGCTGGCTCAAATCCAACCCGATTCCGCCAGCCTACAGCCGCTGGAGCCTCGACGACGAAATCAACGAACGCAACCTGGGCATCCTGAAAAAAGTGCTGGAAAGAGCCGCCGCTAGCCCTGGTCCTGCGGGCGAACCCGCGCAGAAGATCGGCGATTTCTACGCAGCGGCGATGGACGAAACCGCGATTGATAAGCAGGGCTGGGCACCGCTAAAGGGCGATCTGGCGGCGATCACAAAACTTGAGTCTCCTGCCGATATCGCCGCCTTGGTGCGCGACTGGCAAAGCCGCGGCCGCCAGGTGCTGTTCGATTTGGAAGCCCAGCCCGACCTGAAGGATTCCAACAAGTACATTGCCTACGCCGGGCAAGGCGGGCTTGGCCTGCCGGACCGCGACTACTACCTACGAGATGACGCGAAATCCAGGGAACTGCGCACGAAGTATCAGGCGCACGTCGCGCGCATGCTGCGCCTGCTCGGCGATGGCGACGCAAAAGCCGAGGCAGCGTGGGTGCTCGCGCTGGAAACGCGACTGGCAAAAGCCTCGCTCGACCGTGTCGCCCTGCGCGAGCCGGCCAATTCCTATCACATCTTCACGCTCGCGGACGCCGATGCAAAAACGCCGAATTTTGCCTGGAGTGGATTTTTCCACAATGTCGGCCGCGACGATGTGCATTCGTTCTCGCTGGCGCAGCCGGATTTTTTCGTCGCCGTCGATCAGGTATTGGCATCGGAGCCGCTGGTGCACTGGCAGGCGTATCTGCGTTGGCGCCTGATCGACGCGCAGGCCCCGTATCTGGGCAAGGCGTTCGTCGATGCCGATTTCGATTTCCGCGGGCGTACCTTACGCGGCGCCAAGGAAATCAAGCCGCGCTGGAAGCGCGCGATTGCCAGCGCCGACGTCGCGCTCGGCGAACTGCTCGGCCAAGCCTATGTCGCCCAGGTATTCCCGCCCGAAGCCAAGCAACACGCGCTGGAACTGGTGACCAACCTCAAGCTCGCCTTGCGCGAACGCATCGGCCACCTGGACTGGATGAGTGCTGAAACGAAAAAATCGGCCTATGCCAAGCTCGACACGCTGGTCGCCAAGATCGGTTATCCGGACAATTGGCGCGACTATTCGAAATTGCAGATTTCGCGGAGTTCGTACCTGGAAAACATGCGTGCCGCCGCCGCGTTCGAGGCGCAGCGCCAATTCGCGAAGATCGATCGCCCGGTGGACCGCACCGAGTGGGACATGACCCCGCAAACCGTCAACGCGTACAACAATCCGATGAGCAACGAGATCGTGTTCCCCGCCGCGCAGCTGCTCCCGCCGTACTTCGAGGCCAGTGCCGACGACGCGATCAACTACGGCGGTATCGGCTCCGTCATCGGTCATGAGATGCTGCACAGCTTCGACGACCAAGGCAGCAAGTTCGATGCGCATGGCAATCTCGAAGACTGGTGGACGCCCCACGACCGCAGCCAATTCGAGGCGCGTACGGCGAAACTCGTAGAACAGTTCAATGCCTACGTGCCGGTGGATGACCTGCACATCAACGGCAAGCTGACCCTGGGTGAAAACATTGCCGACCTGGGCGGCTTGCTCGTCGCCTATGACGCGTTCAAGCTCACCACAAAAGGTAGAGATACAGCGAAAATTGACGGGCTAACGCCCGATCAACGTTTCTTCCTGTCCTACGCGCAGACCTGGCGCACGGCGCAGCGGCCGGAACAACTGCGCCTGCAGGTGCAGTCCAACGAGCACGCACCGGCCAAATTTCGTACCAACGGACCGTTGAGCGACGTGCCCGCATTTGCACGCGCATTCGACTGCAAGACCGGCGACAAGATGCTGCCGCCGCCCGGAAAATTTGTGGATATTTGGTAGTCGTTACATTTGGAGAATCTTCGTGATCAATCGCATGTTCAAACCCCTCAGCCTGGCCATTGGCCTGGTGCTTTGCGCCACCGCAGCGGCAGCCTCCGCCGACATGAATACAACCTTGAACCCGGCCGAATTCGACAAGAATTCCACGGCCTGCCAGAACCTGTCCGATTTCGTCAACACAAACTGGTTCAAGGCGCACCCGATCCCGGGCGACCGCACATCGTGGGGTCCAGGCTCGATGCTCGGCGAGCGCTCCCTGGCCGCCCAGCACGACATTGCCGAGAGCGCGTCCAGGGCAAAGAACACCGTCGGTTCGATCGAGCAGAAGATCGGCGATTTCTACGCCACCGGCATGGACGAAGCTGCAATCGAAAAAGCCGGCTACGCGCCGATCAAGGATGACCTCAAGCGCATCGATGGCTTGACCACGCCGGACGAAATCATCGATTTCGTCCGCGACTACGCAGTGCAAGGCTTGTCGTTCCTGTTCGATTTTTCCCCGCAAGCCGATTTCCACGACTCGCGCCGCACGATTGCGTACGCCTCGCAGGACGGCATCGGCCTGCCCGAACGCGACTACTACTTCAAGACCGACGATGCGTCGAAGAAAATCCGCGATGCCTACGTGCTGCACGTACAGCGTTCGCTGGAACTGGTCGGCGTGAGCAAGGACGACGCGGCCAAGCAGGCCAAATCCGTCATGGAGCTGGAGACCAAACTCGCCGAAGCCTCGTTGCCGATCGTTGAGCTGCGCGATCCGGAAAACCAGTATCACTTCGTCAGTTTCGCCGATGCGGATAAAGAGACGCCGCACTTTTCCTGGGAAAAATTCTTCGCCACCCAAGGCGTGAGCGGCGAAAAAGGTTTCTCGCTGTCGCAACCGAAGTTTTTCGCGGCGATGGACAAACTGCTCGTCGAGGCTCCGGCCGAACAATGGCGCGCCTACTTCCGCTTCCATATGGTCAACCAGACCGAACCGTTGTTGAGCAAGGCGTTCGCCGACGAGAATTTCGATTTCTACGCAAAAACGCTGCGCGGGCAGGCCGAACAGAAGGCGCGCTGGAAGCTCGTACTGGAGCATGAAGACCGCATGATGGGCATGGCGATCGGCCAGGTCTACGTCGCGAAGAATTTCCCGCCCGAGGCCAAGGCGCGTGCGCAAGAGCTTGTGGACAACCTGCGTGCCGCGCTCAAGGCGCGCATCGAGAAACTCGACTGGATGGGTGCCGAGACGAAGAAGAAGGCGCTGGAAAAGTGGGATACGTTCATGCCCAAGATCGGCTACCCCGACAAGTGGCGCGACTGGAGCGGCCTGAGTATCGATCGCAGCAGCTACGTGGCCAATACACGCGCGGCGATCAAGTTCAACTACGCCTGGCACATGGGCAAGATCGGCAAGCCCGTCGACCGTACCGAATGGGGCATGACGCCGCAGACCGTGAACGCCTACTACAACCCGTTGCAGAACGAGATCGTGTTCCCGGCGGCGATCCTGCAACCGCCATTCTTCGACGCGAAAGCCGACGACGCCTTGAACTATGGTGGCATCGGCGCCGTGATCGGCCACGAGATGACGCACGGCTATGACGACCAGGGTTCGCAGTTCGACGCCACCGGCAATCTCAAGAACTGGTGGACTGACGATGACAAGAAGCAGTTCGAGGGACGCACCGACAAGCTGGTCAAGCAGTTCGACGACTATGTCGCCATCGACGGCCTGCACGTGCACGGCAAACAGACGCTTGGCGAGAACATCGCGGACCTGGGCGGCCTCAACGTCGCTTATGACGCGATGCAGAAGGCGCTGGCGAAGAATCCGGGCGAGGCCGCCAAGAAGATCGACGGCTACACGCAGGATCAGCGCTTCTTCCTCAACTTCGCCCGCATCTGGGCGGTGCAGTTCAAGCCCGAGGACCTCAAGCTGCGTCTGAACACCGACGTCCACGCACCGGCGCCGTTCCGCGCGATCGCTTCACCGTCGAATATGGCGGCGTTCGCAAAAGCATTCTCGTGCAAGGCAGGCGATCCGATGCTGCGCGCGGCGGATGTGCAGGTGAAGATCTGGTAATCGTCTGGCTCTTTTTCGGAGAGGAAAAGCAAAAGGCGCGGAGCGATCCGCGCCCTTTGTCGTTTTTACAAAGCGTATCTACTTGACGTCGAATGAAGTCGAGTTCGCGATCTTGCCGTCGATGCTTACTTCAACGGTGTATCTGCCGGCTGGGAATCCGTCCGGCTTGGCGATGTGGAAGCTCGTCGTGGCGGGGCCGTTCGCCGCGATCTTTTCTTCGCCACTGCTGACCGGAACACCACCCTGATAAGTCCATTTGGCCGAGACGGTGGCGTTGACCATTCCGTTAGAGGTGGTCGTTACCACGGCGTAGATGGTGTCTTTCGGCGCAAACGTCACGGTGCTTGCGGCAACCTTGCCACTGGCATCCAGGGCATTGCCCAGTGCGATGGAAGTAAATGTTGTCACGGGTGCTGCGACCGGCGGCGGCGCGGGCGCGGGAGTGGTAATCACTACCGGCGGCGGGGGCGGGGGCGGCGGTTCCTGCTTGCCGCATGCGCCGAGTACGAGCGCGGAGCCAAAAACAATGGCGCCGTAAGCAACGATGAACGATGTGCTGTGACGACGAATGCTGATCATGTGCGTATCCTCCTGGATTGATTTTATTTCGGATCTAGCTCTTGTTGCCCGCCCCAGCGGGAATTTTCAACACCTGCCCCACCCGGATCATGTCCGGATTGCTGATCTGGTCGCGATTGGCATCGAAGATCTCGCGCCAGTGATTGGCGCTACCGAGGAATTTCTTTGCTATCTTCGAGAGCGTATCGCCGGCGACCACGGTATAGCTCTGTGCGGCTGCTGGTGCGGTAGTTGAACTGCCTGCCTTGACGTTGCTGAAGTCCGGCCCCGATGTGGCAGAACCGCTTTGCACGTTGGAGAAGTCGGGCTTGATCGGATCGTTTCCCATGGTGTGGCTCTCCTTTTTTGCGATGGGGGACGGGTCAGTCCCAGCGGCCAATATACTCCGGATACCTGCACCGGACATGACGGGTGAACCCTAGCGCTGCGCTTGTAGGTATCATGCCGTTTCTTTCCCTGTGTGAGTTGAGCACGCGGCTCCATGGCATATACGCCCGGCCAACGCTTCCTTTCCGTCGCCGAGCCCGAACTCGGCCTCGGTACGGTGTTGCGCGTGGAAGGCCGCACGGTGCAGCTTGCGTTTCCCGCTTCCGGCGTGGTGCGCCACTACGCCGCGCAATCGGCGCCGCTCACGCGCGCCGAATTCCGCCCGGGCGAGCGCATCAGCGGCGCGGGCCAGGCCTTCGTGATCGAACGCATCGAGCACGTCGATGGCGTGCTGCGCTATTTCGGCGCCGGCCACAGCCTGCATGAGGGTGAACTGGACGACGTCCAGAACACCTCCAGCGCCGACGCGCGTCTTATCGCCGCGCGCATCGATCGCAACGATCAATTCGACGTGCGCCTGGAAGCGCTGACGCGACGCGCGCAGGCGCGCCGCTCGCCGGCCTGGGGCATGATGTCGGCGCGCATCGATCTGATCCCGCATCAGTTGCGCGTCGCCGAAATTGCTGCGGCCCGGCGCCCGCCGCGCGCCCTACTCGCCGATGAAGTGGGCCTGGGCAAGACCATCGAGGCCGGCCTCACCCTCGCGCGTTTGGTTGCCACCGGCCGCGTCGCGCGGGTGCTGATCCTGTTGCCCGAAGCGCTGCTGTATCAGTGGTACGTGGAACTGCGGCGGCGTTTCAATCTGCCGTTTTCGATTTTCGACGAAGAGCGCTGCGAGGCGATCGAGCAGACCGGCGACGGTCGCAACCCATTCGAGGACGAGCAGCTGGTCATCGCCGACCTGGCTTTCCTGCGCGATTCGACCAAGCGCGCCGACCAGGCGTTCGCCGCCGGCTGGGATCTGCTGATCGTCGACGAGGCGCACCATCTGGCCTGGAGCCCGGAAAGCACCAGCGCCGAATACGCGCTGGTCGAACGCCTGGCGACGACCACGCCGGGACTGATCCTGCTCACCGCCACGCCGGAGCAACTCGGGCGCAGCGGCCATTTCGCGCGTCTGCGCCTGCTTGATCCGGCGCGCTATGACGACTTGGCGCAGTACCAACGCGAGGCGGACCACTACGCGCAGCTTTCCGGCATTGTGGAAAAATTACAAAATTCCCAGAGCCTGAGTGCCGACGAACGCGGCAAGCTCGCCGCGCGCCTGCACGACGACCGCAGCCTGCGCAAGGCGGTCGAGCACCTGGACCCGACCGACACCGCCGCGGTCGGCGCCGTGCTCGACGCGCTGATCGACCGCCACGGTACCGGGCGCAGCCTGTTCCGCAACCGGCGCGCCGTGGTGGGCGGTTTTCCCAAGCGCATTCAGTCGCTGGTGGAAATGGATGGCGAGCTGCTGAACGACGACCAGCGCCAGCATCTGCTCGCCGAATTCCTGTCCGACGTGCAGCAACCGCCGGCGCCGCTGGAGCTCAACTACGCCGACGATCCGCGCCTGCCCTGGCTGCTGGAACTGCTGGAGCAGTCGCCGCAGGACAAGTTCTTCCTGGTCTGCCGCAGCCGCGAAAAAGTATTGGCGCTGGAAGACGCGCTGCGCACGCGCAGCGGGGTGAAACTGGCGCGTTTTCATGAAGCCTTGACCGTCGTGCAGCGCGACCGAAACGCGGCGCATTTCGCCGAAGCGGATGGTGCGCGCCTGCTGCTGTGCGCCGAGATCGGCTCGGAAGGTCGCAATTTCCAGTTTGCGCACAATGTGATTTTGTGGGACTTGCCGCTGGACCCGGACCTCCTGGAACAACGCATCGGGCGCCTGGATCGCATCGGCCAGCGCCACGACATCCGCGTGCACTGCGCCGCATTCACCGGCACCGCGCAGTGGGTGCTGGCACACTGGTATCGCGACGGCCTGGATGCATTCCAGACCAGTCCCGCCGACGGTCGCGAACTTTACCAGCGCTTCGGCGCGCGCCTGGTCGAGCTGGCAATCGAGCACGCCCACGGCGCCGACGAGCCTGATGCGGAGATCGACCTGCTGATCGCGGAAACGCGGGCGCTGCATGCGCAGCTTTCCGAACGCATCCGCCATGGCCGCGACCGCCTGCTGGAGCTGGCCAACCTGCGCGAAGCGCGGAAGGAAATCCTGCGCCACGCCTTGGCCGAGGTCGATGCCGACCTCAGCAACGACGATTTCGTACTGCGCCTGTTCGAGCAATTCGGCGTGCACAATGACGACCACGGCGAGCGCCGCTTCGTGCTCGATCCGGAATACCAGAGCAGCGACGGCCTGCCCGGACTCAAGGATGGCCCGCAGCAGATCACGTTCGATCGCGCCACTGCGCTCGCGCGCGAGGAACTGCCGCTGCTGCGCACTGATCATCCGATGGTTGCCGGCGCCATGGATCTGCTGCTCGCTTCCGAGCAGGGCAATTCCGCCTTCCTGGTCGACGATGCGCTGGTGCCGAAGACCGTGCTGCTGCAGGCTGTCTTCGTGCTCGACTGCATCGCCGCGCCGTCCCTGCACGCCGACCGCTTCCTGCCGGCTCTTCCACTTTGCATCATTGTGGACACGACGCTCGCGCCGCGCCCGGACTGGCGCCCGCATCCGGCGGCAGTTGCGCGCGCCGGCGAGCGCCCGATCGATGCGTCGCGCTATCGCAAGTACCTGGCCGCGCTGGTACCGCCTATGCTCAAGCGCTGTCAGGAACTGGCTCGCGAAAATGCGAACATCGAAATTGCTGCCGCACTCGCTGCGGCCGAAAGCGAACTCGGCGGCGAGCGTGCACGCCTGAGCGCGTTGCGTCAGGTCAATCCCAGCGTCAGCGAGAAGGAAATCGCCGCCATCGATATTGAACTGGAAGCATTGTGCGCCGCCCTGCCGCGATCGCTGCTGCGGCTGGATGCTTTACGCTTCGTGTGCAGCCCGGATTTTGTCGGCTTGCGCTGAACTACGGCAGTGGACTTCCCATCATGAGCAGCCATTCGTGCACGTCCATTCAAGACATGCTTGCGTAGGGCCGGTGTTGCTTGACGACAGCGCGCCTTCCAGCGTCGACCTATTGGGCCGAAGGTTTCGCGCCAGTGCAGATTTGCACAGCAGCTCCTCCTGGGCACGAGCTACGTGCTTTCTTTCTTGGTGACTTTTTTCTTTGCACGAGCAAAGAAAGAAGTTACCCGCTCCTCCGCAGGAGGAGTGGAAGCTTTGGCTCTGTGAGTGGAAGCTTTGGCTCCGAAAGTTACCCCGCGATCCACGGTTGGCACAGCGGCAACAAACGGCGCGTCAGCGCCGGTTGACCCGGCTGCGCCAGTACTGAATCAGCACAAACCCGACTAGGGCACCACCGAGGTGGGCGAAGTGCGCGACACCGGCCTGGGTGCCGGTCACGCCGAGCACGAGTTCCAGAATCATGTAGCCGGCAACGAAGATCGGCGCGGGCACCGGCACCGGGAAAAAGATCAGTGCCATCTTGGCGCGTGGATAAAGGATCGCAAATGCGAGCAGCAGACCGAACACGCCGCCGGATGCGCCCAGCGTCGGATAGAAATCGCCCGGCTGGAAATAGTGCATCGTCGCCAGTTGCGCGAACGCCGCGCCGAGCACGCAGGCAAGATAGAAAAAAGCATAGCGTCGCGCGCCGAGCGCATTTTCGACCGGACCGCCGAACATCCACAGCGCAAGCATGTTGAAGCCGATATGCATCATGCTGCCGTGCATGAAACCGTAGCTGACGACCTGCCATGGTTCGAAGCCGACCATGGTCACGCTGCCGTTTTCCAGTTGCGCCGGGTGATCCGGCCCCAGCGGCCACAAGGCGAAGTGCACGAGCAGCAGGTCGCCTGTGACCTGCTGCAACAGGAACACGACAACGTTGGCGATCAGCAGGACGCGAGTGACGAGAGCAGGCATCGAGGAGTACTCGTTCAAGTTGCCGGCATCATGCCCGAATCGCGCACGTTCGCGTAGCCGGATGCTCTTGGTGCAATGGCATTACGGCATCCCCCACAATTCCGCGTCCAGATTCCGCTGCCAACCGAAGCGCTTGAGGTCGACGCGTCCATTGACTATCGCTACGCCTTCGCTCAACAGGCGTTGGCGCTGCTCGCGATGGCCGCGACTGCCGGGAGCGAACGCGATACGGCCGTCGGAGCGCAGTACGCGTTGCCACGGCAATTTCAGCGCCGGATCGGACTCGGCGAGCACGCGCCCGACCAGGCGCGCACGTCGTGGCAGGCCGGCGCGCATGGCAATCTCGCCATAACTGGCCACCCGGCCGCTCGGAATTGCCGCAATCGTGCGCACAATCGCGGCGTGTTCGGGTGACAATTTGGCAGCAACTGACTTCTTGGCTGACATCGTACTTACTGAGATCGCACTTAACTGACGTCGAACTTGACTGACTTCGCACTTAACTGACATCTGCGTCGCGGCACGTTAGCATAGCGCCGAGCCGGAGATTGGGAGATACGTCTGTGCAATCCTTTGAAGAAGTCCGTTCGCACGTCAACGCGCGCCACGCGCTGAAGATCAACGATCCGTATCTGCTGTGCTTCGACGTGGCGACGGATGGCGGCACACGCCATCAAGGCCTGTATCTGGCCGAGCTCGACAGCGAAGACGGACGCAAGTACGTGCGCATCTCCACGCCGATCGGTCCGCTCACCGGCATGGACGCCAAGCGTTGCCTGCGCTTCAACTGGGAACAGCGCGTGGGATATCTGGCTGTCAGCGATCTGGATGGCTCGCCCTACCTGCACCTGTGCGAAAACCGTTCTTACGAATTGTTGAGCGCCGACGAACTCAATCGCTTGATCGAAGAAATCGGCCCGCTCGGCGATAGGCTTGAAAAGGCGGTCTCCGCCGGTGGGGACTCGTTTTGAACGGAACTGGAAACGTTTCAGGTACCCGTGCCCATGGCCGGCCAGATCTCGAGTAAGAAGCCCGCAAAGGCTGGCGCGTCCGCATCCAACAATGTCGAAACATTTCTTGCCTCGCTGGATCATCCTTTCAAGCAAGAGATCATTGCGGTCCGCAAGATCGTCCTTGCTGCAAATCGCAGCATTGCCGAAGGTATCAAGTGGAACGCGCCGAGTTTCCGCACGTCGGAATACTTCGCGACGTTTCATTTGCGTGCGAAGGATGGCGTTTAACTTATCCTGCATCTGGGCACGAAGGTGCGGGATACTTCAGTCGTCGGCCTGATCGCCGATCCGGAATCCTTGCTGGAATGGCTCGGCAAGGATCGGGCGACGATCAAGTTTCGCGATTTGAAAGACATCACCGCAAGACAATCCGCGTTTGCGGACATCATTCGCCGGTGGATCAAATACGCCTAAAGCAAGAATTGCTTTACCAAAGCAACTTCATCGCACGCACCAGAAGATAGGCCATTCCGCCGGCGATCGGGATGGTCAGGATCCACGCCCAGACCATGCGCTCAACCACCGTCCATTTGACCGCGTTAAGGCGTTTGGCCGTACCTACACCCATGATCGCGGCCGAGATGTTGTGCGTGGTCGATACCGGAATGCCGAGTGTGGAGGTTATGGTGAGCACCGTGGCTCCGGTCACTTCCGCCGCGAAGCCATTGATTGGATGCAGCTTGACCGTCTTGTGGCCCAGGGTCTTGATGATGCGCCAGCCGCCGCCGGCCGTGCCGGCTGCCATCACCAGTGCGCAGACGATCTTGATCCAGGTGTCGATCGCGCCATTGTGCAAGGCGGCGTCGCTTGGCTGCAGGAACGCGAGCCACGCGGGCAGGTTTTCAAGCCCCCCGGACGTCGACGCGCCGACCATGGCCAGCGCAATGATACCCATGGTCTTCTGCGCGTCGTTGGTGCCATGCGCGATGCCCATCGCGCTGGCGGATAAAATCTGCGCCTTGCCGAAGAAGGCATTGACCCAGCGCGGCCGCGAAATGCGCGCGAGCCATCCGCCGGCGCCGTTCATGGCCGACAACAGGGCCAGCAGCGCGCCCATCAACACGAAACCCATGACGAAACCGACCAGCGGCGACGTCACCATCGGCATCACCACCTTGTTGAATATGCCCTTGCCCTGCCACCAGTGATCAGCGGGAATCGACCAGATGATCGCGTGCCAGTCGCCGCCGGCAGCGGCAAGCGCCGCGCCGCAGAGACCGCCGATCAGTGCATGCGAGGAACTCGACGGCAAGCCCATCCACCAGGTGATCAGATTCCAGATCGTGCCGCCCAGCAGCGCGCAAATGATGATCTGTGGAGTGACGGCGACAACGCTTGTATCAATCAGGCCCGAAGCGATGGTCTTGGCCACCGCCGTACCCCACATCGCGCCAAGCAGATTGGTAAATGCCGCCAGCAGCACCGCCTGACCCGGTTTGAGCGCCTTGGTCGCAACCACCGTAGCGATGGAGTTGGCAGTGTCGTGAAAGCCGTTGATGTACTCGAAGACGAGCGCAACCAGCAACACGAGGAGGACGAGGGTCAGACTCACGGCGCGTCCTCAGGAATTTTTTAATACGATCGCATAAATCACATTGCCGGCATCGCGGCAGCGATCAATGGCTTTCTCCAGCAGTTCGAACAAGTCCTTGCGCAGGATCAGGCGCGAGGCGATTTGCTCGTTGGCAAACAGTTCCTGGTAGAGGCCCAGGATCAGGCGGTCCGCTTCACTCTCGATCGCCTGCATGCGCTCGTTCAGGGCCCTCATTTCTTCCAGCTTCATGCCGCGGCGCAGCTGCGCCACCATCTCGACGATGACGCCGGCGGCTTTTTCCAGCAGGCCCGCGCGCGAGGCGTAGTCGATGTCCATGAGCTGTTCGGCGAACAGGGCATAGCGTTCGGCAAACTTCTCCACTGTTTTCGGAATTTTATACAGCGCTGCAGACAGCGCCTCGATGTCCTCGCGGTCGAGCGCGGTGACGAAGGTATTGACCAGCGCCTGGCTGATCTGGCCCATCACTTCCTTCTCGCGACGCCGCGCCACGCGGAAGTCCTCCAGCGAAGGAGCGGAGGACTTCTGGCTGAGCATCGCAATCAGCGCGCGCGTGCTCTGCCGCGCGGCGTCCGCGCTGGCTTCGAGCAGGCCATAGAACTTGTCGCCCTTACCGAAAATCGTCTGCAGAGAAAACATAGCGCCCGCCTTCGAATGGAGATTCACCCGCCGCCACTGCCTTGCGCAGCCCCCGCGGTCGGCGGAGTTTACCGTTTTGTTACAGGCAAACGCCAAGCCCATTGCCGGTGCCGACTTCAAACCGCACGAAACCGGCCCTGGCGCTGTCGCGGCGGCGCAACGGGCCACTGTCATAAATCTTTAAAACTCGCCGCGTAGGCTGCGCGAACACGGATGGCACACGCGATCGGGTAGAACGCGCGGCCGCAGCCTTCGTACCCGCTTGGCCCATTGGAGATTTAACCGTGCTGCAGAAAATTCGCTTCACCCTGGGGGCCGTGGTCGCCTCGGCAGCCATTCTTGTTGGCAGCGGTTCCGCGCACGCCACTGACATCACGGGCGCGGGTTCGTCATTCGTTTATCCAGTGCTGGCCAAATGGTCGGCCGAGTTCACGACCAAGACCAGCAACAAGGTCAACTACCAGTCGATTGGATCCGGTGGCGGCATCGCGCAGATCAAGGCGGCCACGGTGGATTTTGGTGCGTCCGATAAACCCTTGGATGCCAAGGATCTGGCCGAAACGGGCCTCGGCCAGTTTCCGGTCGTCATCGGCGGCATCGTGCCGGTGGTCAACATCGAAGGTGTGCAGCCGGGCGAGTTGAAACTCAGCGGCGCCGTGCTCGCCGACATCTTCCTCGGCAAGGTGCAGAAGTGGAACGACAAGGCGATCGCGGACCTCAATCCCGGCGCGAAACTGCCGGAAACGCTGATCACGGTCGTGCATCGCTCCGACGGCTCGGGCACCTCGTTCAACGTGACCAATTATCTGTCCAAAGTCAGCCCGGAATGGAAGGAAAAAGTCGGCGAAGGCACCACCGTGTCGTGGCCAACGGGAGTGGGTGGCAAGGGCAATGAGGGAGTCGCCGCGTACGTCAAGCAGATCAAGGATTCAGTCGGCTACGTCGAATACGCCTACGCGCTACAGAACAAGCTGACCTTCGTGCAGATGCAGAATCATGCGGGCAAATGGGTCAAGCCCGACAAGGCCAGCTTCTCTGCAGCCGCGGCGACCGCTGACTGGAAGAACGCAAAAGATTTCACCCTGGTCATGACCGATGCCCCCGGCGATGCAGCCTGGCCGATCACCGCCACGACCTGGGCGATCATGTACAAGCAGACCAAGAACGCCGAGCGCAGCAAGACCGCGTTCGAGTTTTTCCGCTGGTCGTTCGAGAAAGGCCAGAAGGAAGCCGAATCGCTCGACTACGTGTCGCTGCCGGAACCGCTGGTCAAGCAGATCGAAGCGTATTGGGCGTCGGATTTCAAATCGTAAAGCTTCACGTCGCGAACCGATCCTCTCCTCGGTGAGCACTTTTACGCGCGCATCCTAGCGATGCGCGCGTCTTTTATATAGCGAACCATTCGGACATCTCGTCATGGCTGTAGGTACAGGGTCAGCCCCACTCGAGTCGCTACGCAGACAGTCCGTGGATCTGGCTGCCGTCGGCGCGCGCGACGCGCGGCTCGACCGGCTTTTCAAAGGCCTGTTCGCGGCCGCCGCCTGGCTGGTGCTGATCGTGTTGATCGCTGTCGCCGTGTCCATGCTGTGGGGCGGACGCCAGGCGTTTTCGACTTTCGGCTGGAATTTTCTCATCAGCGCCGACTGGGATGCCGTGCAGCAGAAATTCGGCGCGCTGGTACCCATCTACGGCACCCTGGTCACGGCCCTCATCGCCATGCTGATCGCGGTGCCGGTCAGTTTCGGCATCGCCCTGTTTCTCACCGAGGTTGCGCCGAACTGGCTGCGCGGTCCGGTCGCTTCGGCCATCGAACTGCTTGCCGGCATTCCCAGCATTATCTACGGCATGTGGGGCTTGTTCGTGTTCGTGCCGTTCATGGCGGCGCACGTCATTCCCTGGCTGAATGAACATTTGGGAAATTTATACATCCTCGGACCGCTTTTCAGCGGGCCACCGCTCGGCATCGGCATGCTGACCGCAGGCATCGTGCTGGCGATCATGGTGATCCCGTTTATTTCCTCGGTGATGCGCGACGTCTTCCTCACCGTGCCGACGCGCCTGAAGGAGTCGGCTTATGCGCTCGGCTCGACGACCTGGGAAGTGGCCTGGGACGTGGTGCTGCCGTACACGCGCACCGCGGTTATCGGCGGCGTGTTCCTCGGCCTGGGCCGCGCGCTTGGCGAAACCATGGCGGTGACCTTTGTGCTGGGCAATGCGCACCAGCTCACTGCATCGCTGCTGATGCCCGGCAACTCGATCGCGGCGACGCTGGCCAACGAATTCACCGAAGCCGATTCGGAGCTGTATCGGTCGTCGCTGATCGCGCTCGGGTTCCTCTTGTTCGTGGTCACCTTCATCGTCCTGGCCATCGCCAAGTGGATGTTGATGCGCCTGGCCAAGAAGCGCGGAGATTGACATGGCCGCATTGATGGAAAAACTGTATTTCCGCCGCCGCATCCGCAACGCCGTCGCGCTGACGCTTTCCCTATTCGCAACCATATTCGGGTTGTTCTGGCTGGTGTGGATCCTGTGGACCGCGCTGTTCAACGGCATCAGCGCGATCAACGGCGCGTTGTTCACCCAGATGACGCCGCCACCGGGTTCCGACGGCGGTCTGCTCAATGCGTTCTTCGGCAGCCTGGTCATGTCGGGGCTGGCGATCCTGATCGGCGCACCGATCGGCATTGCCGCCGGCACGTACCTCGCCGAATACTCGCGCAAGCATGTCATCGGCGAAACGATACGTTTCGTCAACGACATCCTGCTGTCGGCGCCGTCGATCGTGCTCGGACTATTCGTCTACACCATCTTCGTGGCCACGATGGGGCATTTTTCGGGTTTCGCCGGCGCTCTTGCGCTGGCCCTGATCGTGATCCCCGTGGTCGTGCGTACGACCGACGAAATGTTGCAGCTGGTGCCGAGCGCAATGCGCGAGGCCGCGCTGAGCCTCGGGGTTCCGCAATGGAAGATGACCTTGCAGGTGCTTTACCGCGCGGCGTTGCCGGGCATCCTCACCGGCATTCTGCTCGCACTGGCGCGCATCAGCGGCGAGACCGCGCCGCTGTTGTTTACCGCGCTCAACAATCAGTACTGGAGCACCGATCTTTCGCAACCGCTGGCCAGCGTGCCGGTAGTGATCTTCCAGTACGCAATGAGCCCCTACGATTCCTGGCACGCGCTGGCCTGGGCCGGTGCGTTCATCGTCACCCTGTTCGTGCTCGTGCTTTCGCTCGTATCGCGCGCCGTGATCCTGCGCAAGAAGCTCAGCAATGACTGAGCGCCGTTCAACCGTCATGACTGCACCCGCTTGCGTTCGAGCGTCGTGCGTGGAGTTCAAGGATGCTTACTGTGAATGACTCAGCACCCGTCAGCGCCGACACTGCTGCGCCTGCCGCTGCCGCGCAGGCGCCGAAGCTGGTCGCGCGCGACCTGAAGTTCTACTACGCGGACTATCTGGCGCTGAAGAACATCAACATGCAAGTGGCGGAGCGCAAGGTCACCGCGATCATAGGCCCGTCTGGTTGCGGGAAATCCACACTCTTGCGTATCTTCAACCGAATCTATTCGATCTACCCGAAACAGCGCACCGAGGGCGAAGTGCTGCTCGACGGCGAGAACGTGCTCGACCCACGCTATCCGCTGAACCGCTTGCGCAGCAAGGTCGGCATGGTGTTCCAGAAGCCGGTGCCGTTCCCGATGTCGATCTATGACAACATCGCTTACGGCATAAAGCACTACGAAAAACTCTCGCGCAGCGACATGGATGCGCGCGTCGAACATGCGCTGGGTCAGGCGGCGTTGTGGAACGAGGTCAAGGACAAGCTCAAGCAGAGCGCACTCGGCCTTTCCGGTGGCCAGCAGCAGCGCCTGTGCATCGCACGCGCAGTCGCGCTCAAGCCCGAGGTGATACTGTTCGACGAGCCGACCTCGGCACTGGATCCGATTGCCACCGGCAAGATCGAGCAGCTGGTCGAAGAGCTGAAAAACGAATACACCATCGCGATTGTCACCCACAACATGCAGCAGGCGTCGCGCATCTCCGACTACACCGCATTCATGTACCTGGGCGAGCTGATTGAATTCGGCGACACGACAGTGATTTTCGAAAACCCGAAACAGAAGATGACGGAAGATTACATTACCGGACGCTATGGCTAGGCCGTCGCCTGGTATATAATTCCACAAAGCCGCATCAACAAGATATCAAAGCCAATGACCGATCACATCGTAAAAAGTTTCGACGACGAGCTGACCCAGCTCAACCGCGCCATCGCGCGCATGGGCGAGCTGTCGCAGACCCAGCTTTCCGGCGCCATCGACTCGCTGCTGTTACGCGATACCACGGTAGCGGCGCATGTGGTCAAGGGCGATTTCGAAGTCGACGAGATCGAGCGCGAGCTCGACGCGCGCGCGATCCGCGTGCTGGCGCTGCGCCAGCCGATAGCCCGCGATCTGCGCCAGGTGCTTTCCGCGTTGCGCATCGGCACCGAGTTCGAGCGCATCTGCGATTTTTCCGCGAATATCGCCAAGCGCGCGATCGCACTGAACAAGCATTCGCCGGATGAGTGGATCAACGAAATCGCCGAGCTCGGCAATCTGGCGCTAAAGCTGCTCGCCGACGTAGTCACTGCATTCCGCGAGCGCGATTCGGACAAGGCGCTCGCGGTCTGGGCACAGGACGAGCAGCTCGACGACATGTACACCGGAATCTATCGCCGCCTGATCGATTTCATGAAGGCCGATCCGCAGCGCGTGCCCATCGGCGCTCACCTGCTGTTCATCGCCAAGAACATCGAGCGCATCGGCGACCATGCCACCAACATTGCCGAATCGGTGTATTACCTGGTCACCGGCGATGCCCTGACGGCACCGCGGCCCAAGGGCGACAAATCAAGCTTCGATCAGGTTGAACAGGCGCAATAGCAGCCAGCGCGCGTCAGAGCAGGCCGCGCCTGTTAAACTTGCGGCACCCACAGCGCGCTGCAACTGATGATCGTCGAAATCGCCCTTGTCATTCTGCTGGCTTGCCTGAACGGATTCTTCGCCCTCAGCGAAATGGCGTTGATGACGTCGCGCAAGATCCGCCTCAAGCACATGGCTCGCACCAGCAAGCGTGCGCAACTCGCGCTGAAACTGGCGCAGACACCCGAGCGCTTCCTGTCGACCGTGCAGGTATTCATCACTGTGCTTGGCATCGGCACCGGCGCCGTGCTCGGAGCGCGCATCGGCGACAAACTCGCAGCGATGCTCGAAGAGATGAAAGAACCGTGGCTGGCCCACTACGCGGCGCCGCTGGGCATCGCCATCAGCGTCGCCGGCATCACGTTCGTCAACATGCTGCTCGGCGAGTTGCTGCCCAAGCGCATCGCCCTGGTCAGCCCGGAGCGCTTCGCCGTCGCGGTGGCCGTGCCGATGCGCGTGCTGACCGCAATCGCCATGCCCTTCGCCTTCGTGCTGATCGCGCTGACCCGCGGAGTGCTGCATTTGCTGCGTCTGGACAGCGCCAGCGACCAGCAAGTCAGTGAAGAGGAAATCCGCCTGCTCGTTTCCGAGAGCGCCGAACAGGGCGTGATTGATCCGGACGAGCGCAACATGGTCAACCGCGTCCTGCGTCTGGGCGATCGCACAGTCGACAGCATGATGACCCCGCGTCCACGCATCGCGTGGCTCGATACCAGCGCATCGTTGCAGGACAACCTTACCGTGATGCGCGAATACTCCTATTCGCGCTACCCGGTGTGCAAGGACAACGACAAGAACGTGCTCGGCATCCTCACCCTGAAACGCCTGCCGGAAATGCTCGGCAGCACACAGGTGGATCTATTCGCAAAACTGGCCAAACCGCTGTACGTGCCGGGCACTGCGCGCGCGCTGGATCTGCTCGAGGAATTCCGCGACGCGGAAACCCGGCTGGCGCTGGTGGTCGACGAATACGGCGACATCGAGGGCCTGGTCACGCTCAACGATCTGCTCGGTGCGGTCGTCGGCAAGAGTGCGGCGCCGGAGCAGTCGACCGGAGAGTCCCCGGTGGTGCAGCGCGAGGACGGCAGCTGGCTGATCGATGGCGCACTCGGCACGGACGATCTGCGCGAACTGCTGGCACTGAGCGAGCTGCCGCAGGAAGCCGATCACGATTTTCACACCGTGGCTGGCATGGTCGTTTCGCATTTTGGCCGCATACCGCAGGCCGGCGAGCACTTCGAATGGCGCGACCTGCGCTTCGAAGTCGTCGACCTGGACGGTGCCCGCATCGACAAGATTCTGGTCAAGCGCAAGCCGCAGACGCTGGCGCAATAAATTGCGTCAGCCGCCTTTTGCGGTGTTCGCCAATTTCGCCATACGCTGCGCGTCATCGAAAATTCCGCGCAGGATGCGTACTTCGCGTTCCTCAAGATTGGCGCGAAGGAACAGGCGACGCAGCCGCTGCATGATCGTGCGCGGCGATCGGCCTTTGTGGAAATCTATATTTTCCAGCATCTGCTCAAGGTGCCCGAAGAAATACTCCAGCTGCTCGATGCTGGCAACACGCTCGATCTTCTCGGCCGGCGCCTGTGCAGTTGCGCTTTCCAGCGTGGCAATGCGCAGCTCGTACGCCAGAACTTGCACTGCCTGGGCCAGGTTCAACGAGGAAAAATCCTCGACGCTGGGAATATGCACGGCCGCATGGCAGAGCATCAGTTCCTCGTTTTCCAGCCCGGTGCGCTCGTTGCCGAACACGAACGCGACCTCACCTTGCGTGCTCGCCGCAAGCGCACGCGTTGCCGCCTGCCGCGGCCACAATTCGTCCAGCGCCACACCGCGCCGCCGCGCCGTGCAGCCCAGGACCAGGGTGCAGTCGGCGAGCGCTTCGACCAGAGTCGCAGTCACGTCGATCTTGGCCAGAACATCATCCGCACCCACCGCCATGGCCGTGGCATCGGCATGCGGATAGCGATGCGGTGCGACCAGACCCAGGCGCGAAAAACCCATCGTGCGGATCGCCCGCGCCGAAGCGCCGATATTGCCCGGGTGCGAGGTGCGAACGAGGACAAAGCGGATGGAGTCGTGCATGTGTCGTGCTGGTAGCTTGGAATCTGAGAGAGCATAGAAGCTCTGTCATTCCAGCGAAAGCCGGGGCGTATTCGTCACCTTCGCCGCTAGGCCCCGGACCCTGCCCCGTGCTACCCTTCCGCCCCGCGCACGCCAGCCGTGCGCACCGTTCTTTATCAGCCGATCAGACTAAACGCCATGCCCAGACCCGCCGTCAATGTCGCGGTACGCGCCGCACGCGCTGCCGGTGCCATCATCCAGCGCTACATGAATCGCGTGGATAGCCTGATCGTCGAGGAAAAATCGCGGCTGGATTTTGTCACCGAAGTGGATCGCCTGGCCGAAGCTGAGATCGTCAAGGAACTCCGGCGCGCCTATCCCGACCATGCCATTCTCGGCGAGGAATCCGGGCAGATCGGCAAGTCCACCAAAGTCTGGGTCGTGGATCCGCTCGACGGCACGCACAACTATTTGCGCGGATTTCCCCACTACAGCATTTCCATTGGTTTTCTCGATCACGGCGATCCCGTGCACGGCGTGATCTACGATCCACTGCGCGACGAACTGTTTACCGCCAGCAAGGGCGACGGCGCCTTCATCAACGATCGGCGCATGCGCGTCACCAAACGCGAAGGCCTTCAGGGAGCAATGCTGTGCACCGGCTTTCCGTTCCGCCAGCGCGAGCATCTGGATGCACAACTCGGCATGACCCGCGCCCTGCTCGCGCAGGCCGAGGACCTCCGCCGCACCGGCTCGGCAGCGCTTGATCTGGCATATGTCGCGGCGGGACGTCTGGATGGCTATTTCGAAATTGGTCTGAAACCCTGGGACATGGCTGCAGGTTGCGTCATCGTGCGCGAAGCCGGCGGCCATATCTGCGATTTCGCTGGCCGTGACGGCATTCCAAAGAGCGGCAATCTGATTGCGGGTAATCACTTGCTCACGGCCGCAATGGTCAAGACGATTGCGGCTTCCGCTGGCACGGCATTGCTAAGCGCCTGACAGCTTGAGCCCTCCCCTTCAACGGGTGGGTTGGGTGGGGATGGTCCTGGCCTAGGCAAAACTTTTCCTAGACACCGCGCCATCGCGAATATGGCCGATTTGCGCCATCGCGTTGACCTGAGAACCTGCTGAACTTTGCTTTACTTCTTTAGTGAAGCAAACATGCACCAGCAAGAAACGGCGAGCAAAGCAGCCGCGACGTGGCCATTCATCGCGCATTTCGCCGCTGCGGAAAGGCGTCTCGGGCGAAAGGCCGCACGCAACAAATTCACCTACGGCGTCTACGAATTTATCCGCTTCGGTTGCAAGCAGGCCTGGGCCTGCCTGTTCGGCGGAGCGATGGTCGCTCTGATCCTTGCCACGCATTGGTGGTATCCACGCAGCGCAGCGCTCGCCCGCTACGATTTCCTGTTCATCGCCGCGCTCATCATCCAAGCGACGATGCTGTTGGCAAAACTCGAGACTCGGCAGGAGGCCAAGGTAATCCTTATCTACCACGTCATCGGCACCGTCATGGAGCTGTTCAAGACGGACGTCGGTTCCTGGATATACCCGGAAGCCGCCGTATTTCGCATCGGCGGCGTGCCGTTGTTCTCCGGTTTCATGTACGCCTCGATCGGCAGCTATATCGCCCGCGCCTGGCGTCTGTTCGACTTTCGCTTCGTGCGACATCCGCCGCTATGGACGCTAGGCATCCTGGGTGCGGCCATCTACGCAAATTTCTACACGCATCACTACATTGCCGATCTGCGTGCAGTGCTGTTTGTTGCGACTGCACTGCTGCTTGGACGCACTCAGGTCGACTATCGCGTCTGGCGGGTGCGTCGGCGCATGCCGCTGCTGCTTGGGCTATTTCTTGTCGCCAGTTTTATCTGGATCGCAGAAAACCTGGGCACGCTGACGGCAACCTGGTTGTATCCGCACCAGACAACCGGTGTCTGGATGTTGGTGAAGTTCGGCAAACTGGGATCGTGGTTTTTGCTGCTGATCGTCAGCTACGCGTTGGTGGCGGCGGTGAATCGGCCGTTGCAACAGTCGACGTGACAAGCGTAGTGCGGGACGCAGTGAAC
Source organism: Lysobacterales bacterium (assembly GCA_038244165.1). Classification (GTDB taxonomy): domain Bacteria; phylum Pseudomonadota; class Gammaproteobacteria; order Xanthomonadales; family Rhodanobacteraceae; genus Rudaea. The sequence continues at coordinate 33,773 of JBBRTT010000025.1, forward strand.
CCCTTTCCGTCACTCGTCATTCCCGCGAAGGCGGGAATGACGAGCATTAGGGCCGACGCGCCAGTTCGGGATTGTCGCGCGTTACCGGCATCAGGTCCTTCTTCGACACGCCGAGCCAGAGCAGGATCGGGCTGGCGAAGAAGATCGATGACAGGGTGCCGACGATGATGCCGATGATCATGGTCAGCGCGAAACCGTGTACGACCGGGCCGCCGAAGAAATACAAGGCAACCATCGTGATCGCAGTGAACAACGCGGTGATGATCGTACGCGACAAGGTGGAATTGATCGCCTTGTTGAGGATGTCGACCGGTTCGCCCTTGCGCAGCGAGCGGAACAGTTCGCGGACGCGGTCGAACACGACCACCTTGTCGTTGATCGAGTAACCGACAACGGCCAGCACCGAGGCGAGCACGGTGATGTCGAATTCGTGCTGGGTGATCGCGTAGAAGCCAACGGTGATCAGGGTGTCGTGGATTTCGCTGGCGATCGCGGCGACGGCAAAGCGCCACTCGAAGCGGATGCCGATGTAGATCATGATGCCGATGATGACGAACAGCACGGCAATGATGCCGTCGCTCTTGAGTTCGTCGCCGACGGTCGCGCCGACGAAATCCGGCGGCTGTTTCATCTTCGCGTCGCTGCGTTTGGCCTGCAGCGCCTTGAGCACGTCCTCGGCCAGCTTGTCGTTTTTCGACTTCGCCTCGGTCGCGGGCGCAGCCGCTCCACCCGCTTTTGCATCAGGTTTGTTAGCATCAGGCTGGCTTGCATCAGGCTTCGCTTCGCGATTTTGCATGCGAATCGAAACCTCGCGAACGCCACCGGCGCTGACAACCTGGGCATCGGTGAAGCCGGCGTCCGCCAGCGCAGTGCGCACGTCGCCGATCTCGACCGGATTCTGATACTCGACTTCGACCAGCACGCCGCCGGTGAAATCCAGGCCGTAGTTCAAGCCTTTCGTGAATATCGCGCCGAGCGCGATCACGATGAGAAGGATCGAAATCGAGATGCTGACCTTGCGCAGGCGCAGGAAGTCGATGTTGCTGTGCGGATTGAAAATTTCCATGAATCTATAAACCTTGTTTAGTAGCAGCAGCTCGGCGCTGCATCGAAGTCAGTATTGCCTACATGAAATCTGCGCCCGCTGTCCGCTCGGGCGCATTGGTTCAAGCGCTTGCACTCGCCGCGCGCGCGTAGCCACCACCGACCGACAGCCCTTTCAGCTTGCGGCCGCTGTGGATCAGATTCACCAGCAGGTGAGTAACGGTCACCGAGGTAAACATCGACGTGAGGATACCGACCAGAAGGGTGACACCGAATCCGGCAATCGGACCGGAGCCAAACACCAGCAGGGCAACCGCCGCGAGCAGATGGGTCACGTTCGCATCGAGAATCGTCGCCCAGGCTTTTTCGTAGCCGGCGCGGATCGCCGCAAGCGGCGTCAAGCCGTTGCGCAGTTCCTCGCGAATACGCTCGCAGATCAGCACGTTCGCATCGATCGCCATACCCAGAGTAAGCACGATACCGGCAATACTCGGCATGGTCAGCGTCGCATGGAACAACGACAGCACCGCGACCAGCATTACCAGATTCAGGATCAGGCCGATGTCGGCGATCAAGCCGAACAGGTGGTAATACAGCGCGGCGCAGATCAGGACCGCGAGCAGCCCGAGGATTACCGCGGTCACGCCCTTGATGATGTTGTCCTTGCCCAGGCTCGGACCGATCACATGCTGCTCGATGATGTCCGACGGCGCAGCAAGAGACCCGGCGCGCAGCAGCAGCGAAAGCTCGTTGGCCTCCTTCATGGTGCCCAGACCCGTGGTCTGGAAGCGATTGGAGAAGACGCCCTGCAGCACCGCGTCGCTGATTACTTCCTCGGTCACCTTGGCACTGCGCACTTCCTTGCCGTCGACGATCTTGGTTTCCGGTGTGCGCTCGATGTACACCACGGCCATGCGATGGCCGACGTTCTGGCTGGTGAAGTCCAGCATCTTCTTGCCGCCGGCTGCGTTCAGGCGCACCAGCACCGCTGGCGTTCCGGATTGCGTATCGGGCATCGCCGTGGCATCGACCAACTCGTCGCCGCTGGCGATGACTCGTTTCTTCAGCACCACGGGCCTTGGCTTGCCGTCCGGCCCCAGCTGCTGGGTGTGATACAGGCGCGACTCCGGCGGCACATTGCCGGTTTTTTCCACTTCCATCGGATTGCTGACGCTCTCGTCCACAGCGTGATATTCGAGCGTCGCCTGCGACCCAAGAATCTTCTTCGCCTCGGCGGTGTCCTGCACGCCCGGCAGTTCGACCACGATGCGGTTGCTGCCCTGCTGCTGGATCAGCGGCTCGGACACATGCAATTCATTGACACGATTGCGCAGTGTGGTCAGGTTGCTGGCGATGACGCCGCGCGACTGCTCAAGCAACGCGGATTCGCGAATTTTCGCATTCAGGGCGAAGGTTTCGGCGCTGGTTGCACCATCGGTGATTTCAAGCGGCGGCGACGCGCCGAGCTTTTCCGGCTGGTTTACATCTTTGGCGATGACATTGCCTGCCTGCTTGCGCTCTTCTTCCGAATGCAGGCTGACGACGATGCCCTGCGCGCCGGCATTGACCGACTCGTAGCGGATCTTGGCGTTGCGCAGCGCAGTACGGATGTCGTCGACGTAGCGTTGCTGCATCTTGGCCTGCGCCGCCTTCTGGTCGACTTCCATGAGGAAGTGCACGCCGCCCTGCAAGTCCAGTCCCAGCGGCATGGAGTTCGCGCCGATCGCTTTGAGCCAGCCGGGAACGGTCGAGGCCAGGTTCGGTGCAACGATATACTTGTCGCCGAGGTCGGCCTTCAATGCGTCCTGCGCGGCAAGTTGCACGTCGGCGTTGTCAAATCGGGCAAGCAGGCGCTCACCCTGAAGCTGCACATCCTTGAACGCGATCTTTTTCGTCTGCAGGATGCCGAGGACTTTTTCCTTGAACGCCGCATCCACGGTCGCACCGCGGTTCGCCGAGATCTGAACGGCCAGGTCCGGTGGGAAGACGTTTGGCAACGCGTAGATCACGCCTAGAATCAGCACGATCGTGACAAGTATAGTTTTCCACTTTGGGAATTCGTTCATCGATAAAACCTCAGTACACGGGCCCGATCACTTCGACTTCGATTTCGGCGCCGCACATCCACAACCTCATCCCTTGCTGCGCAAGGGAGCGCCCCCCTTAACTTAAGGGGGCTGAAAGAAAAACTCAGGTCGACTTCAAGCTGCCCTTTGGCAGCACCAGCGAGACGGCGCTCTTCTGCAATTTAATCTTGACGTTCGGCGCAATTTCAACGGTCATGAACGTGTCGCCGATGTCATCGACGCGCCCGGCCATGCCGCCATTGGTCACGATTTCGTCGCCCTTGGCCAGCGCTGCGATCATGTTGCGCAGTTCTTTCTGGCGCTTGGACTGCGAGCGGAACATGAAGAACATCATCGCCACCATGATGACGATGAAAATGATCGGCGAGCCGAGCAGGCCGCCAATGCCTTGCGCGCCAGCCGGAGCGGTGGCCGCCTGCGCGTGAGCGCTTGAAATCAGGAAATCCATAGAGGTCTCACGAAAGTTTCGCCCCACCGCGGGAACGGAGGGCATGCCAAAAGACCGCGGATTATGGCATGGGATGGGCGGATGTGCATCCTTCCCTGCTTCGGCCGAGCGGAATGCGCAGGCTCGGCAATACCTGCTGCGGTCAGAGGCGCTTTCAATCCCCATCGCGAATACCGTAGCGCCAGCTTCCACTCCTCCTGCGGAGGAGCGGGTAACTTCTTTCTTTACCCGTGTAAAGAAAGAAGTCACCAAGAAAGAAAGCACGTCGCGTCGCGCCCCAGGTTTTACGCACCAGGCCTGGAAAGACCGCCCAGATCCCAATTACGTGCTCGTCGAGGCGGATCAAGCGCCTTCGGCGTTCGCCAGAAACAAGAAAGCTGGCGATTGCGCAGTCCATGGATGGAAGAATTCATGGCGAGTGGAAGCTCAGCCTCTCAGACCGTCACCCGCCTCAACGCGTAAAACTCCGCGACGAAATCGCCAAGCCGCCGCCCCGCAATCGCATCGCGCAAAGCGCGCATAAGGTCCTGGTAGTAGTGCAGGTTGTGGATCGTCGCGAGCATTGGGCCGAGCATTTCGCCGCATTTATCCAGGTGGCGCAGGTAGGCGCGGCTGAAGCCGGATTGGCAGGTGTAGCAAGCGCAGGTTTCATCGATCGGTCGCACATCACGTTCATATTGCGCGTTGCGGATGCGCAGCACGCCATGGCGGGTGAAGATGTGTGCATTGCGCGCGTTGCGTGTGGGCATCACGCAGTCGAACATGTCGATACCACGACAAACGGCCTCGACGATGTCCTCGGGCCGGCCGACGCCCATCAGGTAGCGCGGACGATCCGCAGGCAACAGCGGCACGGTTTCTTCCAGCGTGCGGTTGCGTTCGGCTTCCGGCTCACCGACGGCGAGGCCGCCGACGGCATAACCGTCAAATCCGATCTGGATCAGTGAGTCCGCGGATACTTTGCGCAATTGTGCAAATGTTCCACCCTGCACGATGCCGAACAGGGAATTGGGGTTGTTCAAGTCGTCGAACGCGCGGCGCGAGCGCCCGGCCCAGCGCAGCGACAGTTGCATCGAGTCGCGCGCCTGTTTTTCGGTCGCTGGGTATGGCGTGCACTCGTCGAAGATCATGGCGATGTCCGAATCGAGCACGCGTTGGATGCGCATGGATTCCTCCGGCGACAGGAAAACGCGCGCGCCATCCACCGGCGAGGCGAAGCTGACGCCCTCCTCCGTTATCTTGCGGCGCTCGGCCAGGGAAAATACCTGGAAGCCGCCGGAATCGGTGAGGATGGGTTTGTCCCAGCAGATGAAGCGATGCAGGCCACCAAACTCGCCGATCACATCAAGACCGGGGCGAAGAAACAAGTGGAATGTGTTGCCCAGGATGATTTCCGCGCCGGTTTCCGCAATCGAGCGTGGCGTCATCGCCTTGACCGAACCATAGGTACCCACCGGCATGAAAGCCGGCGTTTCAATGCTACCCCGGGCAAAGGTGATGCGGCCGCGGCGCGCGGCCGCATCGACGCCGAGCAAATCGAACTTCATCGAACTCATGCGGCGTTTCCTTGCGGCAAGATCAGCATCGCGTCGCCATAGGAAAAGAATCGATAGCTCTGCGCGACGGCATGGCGATAGGCTTCCAGGATCAACTCACGGCCGGCAAATGCGGACACCAGCATCAGCAAGGTCGACTCCGGCAGATGGAAGTTCGTCACCAGCGCGTCAACGCTGGAAATATGGAATCCCGGAAAAATGAAAATCTGTGTCTCGCCGGCGAACGGCTGCACTTGCCCGTCGCGCAATGCCGATTCCAGTGCACGCACGACGGTGGTGCCGACCGCGATCACGCGTCCGCCCGCGGCGCGCGCGCGGCGGATCTGCTCAACCAGGGTCGCGCCGACGTTTAGCCATTCGCGGTGCATCGTGTGGTCTTCGAGCCGTTCTGCTCGCAGTGGCTGAAACGTGCCGGCGCCGACATGTAGGGTGACGTAGCCAAAATCGACGCCCTTGTCGCGCAGAGTTTGCAGCAAGTGCGTATCGAAATGCAGCCCCGCCGTGGGCGCCGCGACCGCACCTGGCGCACGCGCGTACACGGTCTGGTAGCGCTCGGCGTCAGCCGCTTCTGCTTCGCGCGCGATGTATGGTGGCAACGGCATCCGGCCGAGTCGCAACAGCAACTTCTCGAGCAATTCGGGGCCGTCGAAACGCAAAGTATAAAATTCCCCTTCGCGCCCCAGGACTGTCGCCGCACTACCGGCCTCGAGCACGATGCGGCTGCCGGGCTTGGGTTTCTTGCTGACGCCAAGCTGGGCCAGCGCTTCATGCGCGCCAGTCACGCGCTCGATCAGGATTTCGACCGCGCCACCGGTTTGCTTGTGTCCGTATAACCGCGCCGGCAACACGCGCGTATCGTTGAACACGAGCAGATCGCCCGGGCGCAGATATTCGCCCAGATCGGTGAAGCGCCGATCGGCAAAGCGTTGCGCCGGTACGTCAACGACGAGCAAGCGGCTCGCCGAGCGTTCGGGCAGCGGCGCCTGTGCGATCAGCTCGGTCGGAAGCTCGTAATGGAAGTCGGATTTTTTCAAGCGCGGAAAATCAGGAGGAGGCACTTCGGGCGGTCGACTCGAACGAATACCGGATTTCGGAATGCCGGATTTCGACCAATTATAGCTGGCCCGGCGCCGTATCAGCCGATATGTGTGCCTTTCAGCAATGCCTGCTGGCGCAGCAACGCCATTGGGTTCAAAGTAGGCGCCGCTTCAGTCCCGCACGTAAGGAGTGTTATATGCCACGACAGTTCGCGATCGCACTCATCGGGCTCAGCTTGCTTCTGGCGATGGCATCCACCTCCGCTGCCAACCTCGTCGTCTACGACGATCAATCCGTGAACGGCTTCAATGACGGCTGCAGTTTCGGCGGCGTTCCCACCGATTTCGATGTCGCCAACACCGCGCCCGTGCACGGCGGAATACATTCCATCCGTTTCACTCCGGATAATTTCAATGCGGTGAGCTGGTGCGCGCCCGCGACGTATTCGGCGGCCACCGATTTCACCGGCATCGATTTCTGGGTCCACGGCGGTACGACCGGCGGCCAGAACGTCGATGTGGTTTTGAGTCTTGACCCCAATATCGTCAAGTTCGCCAGCCTGACAGCGCTCAATGGCGGTACCCCGATCGCAGCGGCAGGATGGACGCATATCCAGGCGACTTTCACCTCCGGCGTTCTGGCCTACAGCGGACAGTTCGATAAGATTTCGTTGCAGGACGAATCAGGTGTCGTGCAGGCGAACATGTATTTCGATGATGTCTCGCTCGTGAGTGGCGCAACGCAGAACTCCATTTTCACCGACGGCTTCGACCCCGAATTGATGTTCTCGCCTCAGTACACAGCCAGCAGCATTCAGGTCTACCAGCGCGTATTGCATCCGGCACCGAATGCGGCGGAGTTCGCCTTGGTCCACACCGCGCCACTCGCCTCTGTTGCAGGCAACGCGGTCCTGCCAAACGCCGTCGCCTTCGCACCGGATGGCCATCTATGGGTGGTCGATACGGGCAACGTGAAACGCCTGTTGCGCTACACGCAGGCGAGCATTGTCAGCGGAGCGAGCGCGGCACCGGATGTCGTCGTCGGTCCCGTGGGCAGCAGCACCGCTGACATTTTCGATATGGCGTTCTTCGGCAGCTTCGCTTATGTCAGCCAGAGCAATTTCGGCGCCACCAACCGCATCGTGAAATTCGCGGTGAGCGATTTGAATGCCGGAAACAACATATCGACAAATCTGGCCCCCGCAGGCCTGAACGTGCCAGCTGGACTCGCCTTCGACGCGCAAGGCCGGCTTTGGATCAGCAACAACAACAACAATACCGTGGTCCGCATGATTACGAGCACCGCTACCATCGACAAGACCGGGACAAACGTCAGTACGCCCGGCGGCCGCAATGCGTTCAACAATGCCGAGGGCCTGGCGTTCGACCAGTACGGCACTCTGTGGGTCGGCAACAACGGCGAGCCAACGGTTTCGGCGTACCCCGACTGGCAGCTCAATGCGCTTGGCGCAACGGTGCCGGCGTACCAGCTCGATATCGCTCCGGGAATAACGGCTGGGGACCTCGGCGCCGGCCATACCGGATTTGTCGGCGGCGTGGCCTTCGACCGCAGCGGCAACCTGTGGGCCAACTACGAGGCGACTTACTCGGTGCTCGAATATGTGCTGACGTCGTTCCCGCGCGGCGGCGCCCTGCCCGGTGTGGGTTCTTACATGGCCACGGCGCAGCCGGAGTTGGCGAACGCCACGACCGACCCCGGATTTGGCGGCGTCGCATTCTGGCCCATCCCAAACACGCTGCACACAAAGTAGTCGGCTCTCGCTACAACCAGCGTTGTTGCTACAACCAGCCTTTCTGCCGCGCCAGCCGATATGCCTCGATCCGATTGCCGACGCCGAGTTTGCCGATCGCTTCGGACAAATAGTTACGCACCGTGCCCTGGGATAGATGCAGTTGTTCGGCGATATCGCCTGCGGACAATCCCTCGCCGGCCAGGCGCAGCACCTGGCGTTCGCGATCGTTGAGCGGATCGTCGCCGGACCAGGCCTCCAGCGCCAGTTGCGGATCGATCGCGCGTCCGCCGCGATGCACCTTGCGCAATGCTTCGGCCAGTTGTTCGGCCGGCGCGTCTTTCAGCAGATAGCCGCCGACACCGGCGTCGAGCGCGCGGCGCAGAAACCCAGGACGCGCAAACGTGGTCAGGATCACGACCTTGCATTCGAGTTTGTTGTCGCGAATGCGTTGCGCCAGTTCCAGCCCGGTCAGCCGCGGCATTTCGATGTCGGTGACGACGACGTCAGGGCAGTCGCGTTGAATCAGCGTCCACGCTTCTTCACCGTCGGCCGCCGTACCGATGACATCCAGATCCGACTCGAGTTTGAGCAGCGCCGACAACGCGCCGCGAACCATCGCCTGGTCTTCCGCGAGCAACACACGAATCATAAAATCCGGAGATTGCAGTTCATGCGCGCAAGGTAGCAAGCCGTGCGCAAGGGCGCTAGGTCTGTGAGGGCGTGAGCGTGGCCACCGGCGCCGGCTCGTTCGCGACGGCGGGCAGCGGCAGGCTGATGCACAGACGGGTGCCGCGGCCGCGTTCGGAATCCACGCGCAGTTCAGCACCGATGCCGGCCAGGCGCTCGCGCATCCCGGTCAGGCCGTTCCCCGGCACGATCGCGCCGCCACGGCCGCTGTCTTCGATACGCAGCACCAGTTGCCCTTCCTCGATGCGCAACCTGATGCGCGCACTGTTGGCCTGCGCGTGACGCTGGATATTGGTCACCGCTTCGCGCATGCACATCGCCAGCGCGGTTTCGATTTCCGTCGGTAATGGGATGTCGCCCAGATCGCATTGCAGGTGCACGCCGTTGGATTCCAGCATCAGCTTGGCCGACGCGAGTTCCGCGGCCAGGCCGGCCGCGCGAATTCCGGTGACGGCGCGGCGCACCTGCGCCAGCGCATCGCGCGCGACGCGCTCGACATCGGCGATCTCGCGCCGCGCGCCCGCAGCGTCGCGATCGAACAACTTGTTGGCCAATTCCGATTTCAGCGTGATCAGCGACAGCGTGTGGCCGAGCAGATCGTGCAGGTCGCGGCCGATGCGTTCGCGCTCGGCGAGCGCGGCGAGCCGGCGCACTTCATCGTGGCTCAACTTGAGCTCGGCGTTGCGCTGCTGGTTGCGCCGGTAGATGAGGTTCATGCAGCCGACAACGGGACCGATGATCAGCGCGCTCAGGCTGTACTGCCACGGGAAACCGAGCAGGTACCACTCCAGCGCGAACAACGCGAGCAGACCGGCCATCAGGCGCACCGCGTCGCGGAGGGTCGCGGCGAACGCAAAGAATGCGCAGGCGTAGATGAGGTAACCCTGCGCACCAGGATTGAATGGCATGACCAGGAAGCCCAGCGCGCCGATCGCGAGCGCGTAAAACAGCACGCTTTCGCATTCCTGGCGGAAGAACAGACGGAAGTAGAGCCATAGGAACACTGCGTAGCTCAGCAGCGTGGGCCATACCCAGTGTGGAAAATGCTCGGTGCCTTCTACCAGTGGCGTGGTCAGGATGAACATCGACCAGACCAGATTGAGAAGCGCGTAGTTGCGCATGTCATTGACAGTGGCAAAGCCGCCGCGTACCTGCACGTTGTTCAAGTTGGAACTGTAGACACGGAACAACATCGCGAACCTCCGTACTTGCGCGCCTGATCCTACGCGTGATGCGGCAGCGCGCCAACCGTCAGGATGACTGCCATCCACAGCAGCAGCAACAGGCAGCGCCAGTACAAGCCACGCATGATCGTCGACTCCATAACCATGCTCATGCGCTGCGCGCCAGAGCGCGCCGCGCAATGCCGAAACAGATCACGGTGAAAGCCGCAGCCGCCACGACGTGCATCAGGCTTCCGTCCGCCGGTACCTGCCCGATCACGGCGAGGGCCAGTTGCGCCATGTGATACGACGGCCACACGGGCGCCATTTGGCCGATGAAGGCCGGCAGCAGCGACAGCGGCATCCACAATCCCGAAAGGAATGCCATTGGCAGGTAGATGAAGTTGATGACCGCCGGCGCGGCCGAGGCATTGACGCGACCGCCGATCAACAGACCCAACGCGCAAAATGGCAGAACGCCAAGTACCGAGATCACCCCAAGCAATAACCATTGGCCGACGCCCAGACGGACACCACCGAGCGCGGACGCCATCACGGCAAGCACGACATAGATGATCAGGGCGAACAGCGCCGCCATCGCCATCTTCGCCATCAGATAAGCGCCCGGTGGCATCGGCGCGACGCGCTTGAGTGCCAGCCAGCCGCGCTCGCGTTCGATCGCGACGCCGACACCGAAGCCGAACAGGCCCGGCCCCATCACCCCGAATATGCTGTAGGTGGCAAACAGGTAGTGTGCGGCGTTCGCGCTGCCGCGATTGAGCAGCAGTCCGAACAACAGATAGAACAACGGCGGAAACAGCAACGTCGGCACGGCGAACGCCGGCGTGCGCAAGACGCGCAGGAATTCATATTTGGCTTCCAGCACATAAGCAAAAAGTGTACTGCTTGCCGGAATGCGAATCGGTTCGTGACTGGCGATGGCGTTCATGCGGCCTCCCGGGTGATTTCGACAAAGGCCTCGGCGAGGCCCGCACGCTTTACTTCCAGTTCGCTCAAACCCGCGTCCTCGGCCAGCAACTGGCGCACCACCGCTTCGGCGGCGTCAGTGACGATCTGGATGCGCTCGCCATCGCGGGCGGCACTGCGGACTTCGGGCCAGCGCGCGATAGCGTCCGGGCTCAAGGCCGATACACAGCGAATCTGCCGTTGCGCGACACGCGCCCGAATCTGCTGCACGCTGCCCGACGCGACGATGCGGCCACGTGCGAGAACACTGACGCGGTTTGCAAGCGCCTCGGCCTCCTCAAGATAGTGCGTGGTCAGCACGACGGCGCAGCCTTCGTGTACCAGACTGCGTATCGTTTTCCACAATGTCTCACGGGCCTCGATATCCAGGCCGGTGGTCGGTTCGTCCAGAAACAGGATTTCCGGATTGCCGACCAGGGCGAGCGCGAACTGCGCGCGCCGCTGCTGGCCGCCGGAAAGTTTGCCGTAGCGGCGCTTGAGCAGATCGCCGATGCCGGCCATTTCGACGATATCGGCAACTGTGCGTGGACGCGGGTAATAGCTGCGAAACAGCGTAACCAGCTCGCCGACGCTCAAGGTGTCCGGCACGCCCGAGGTTTGCAGCATCGCACCAATGCGGCGGCGCGAGACCAGGCTCTGTGGTGCCGCATCGAACAGCGTCGCGCTGCCGGTATCGGTCTTGAGCAGGCCCAGCAGCAGCGAAATGGCCGTGGTCTTGCCGGCGCCGTTCGGGCCGAGCACGGCCAGCACGTCGCCGCGGCGTACTTCCAGGTCCACCCGGTCCAGCGCCAGGACGCCGCCGTAGCGCTTGCTTGCGGTGTCCAGTCTTGCTACCACGTTGGATTCATTCATTCCTGCCATCTCCTGATCGTGGCCATAGCCTAGGCCGATGCGGCGCGAGTGCGCAGTCGCGGCCATCACCACTTGGGCATGACATCTGTCAGTCCGCCGAAAGGCCGGTTATACAATTGGCTCCATCGATACCCGGTCCATGCGGCCCCTTCGGGATACCGATTCTGCATGTTAAAATGCCCGCCTGATTGAGATGCCTGGAATCAGGCGTTCTGATCTTTCGCGCGCGACCCGCAGTCGCGCATTTTGTATTTGTGGAGAAGATTCATGTCGCCCATCGCCAAACTCAACGAACTGCGCCAGTACGGCGGCGCGATCCGCACTCCCGGCCTGCCGGATGCCGTGATCGAACGTCTTGCGCCGCAATATCCGGAGCTGGTTGAAGCCGTGGACGAGGCGCATGTGCTGTTCGCGCAGTTGCGTTCGGAGTTCCCAGATCTGCTCAAGCTCGACGAGGCCGAACAGCTCGCGCGCGTGCAGGCGGACTTCGTGAACTTCTACGCCGAAGACGCGGTGAATCCGTATGTCGCACTCACCGCGCGCGGCCCGTGGGTGGTCACGCTCAAGGGCGCAGTGGTGCACGATTCCGGCGGCTACGGCATGCTTCCCTTCGGCCATACGCCGAAAGGCGTGATCGCGGCGATGAGCAGGCCACAAGTAATGGCCAACGTGATGACGCCGAGCTTGAGTCATATGCGCTTCGCGCGTGCACTCAAGCAGGAGATCGGACACAGTCGTGGCGATTGCCCCTTCACCAGGTTCCTATGCCTGAATTCAGGCTCGGAATCCGTCTCCCTTGCCTGCCGCATCGCCGACGTCAACGCAAAGCTAATGACCGACGCCGGCGCGCGCCACGCCGGACGTACCATCAAGCGCCTCGCCGTCAAGGGTGCGTTTCACGGCCGCACCGAGCGGCCTGCTATCTATTCGGATTCCTCGCGCAAGCCCTACGCACAGCATCTGGCCAGCTTCCGCGACGAGCACAGCCTGCTCACGGTCGAGCCATACAACGTGGACCAGTTGCGCCAGATCTTTGCTGATGCCGACAAGAACGGCTGGTTCATCGAAGCGATGTTCCTGGAACCGGTAATGGGCGAAGGCGATCCCGGCCGCGCTGCGACCCCGGAGTTCTATGCCGCAGCGCGCGAGCTCACGCGTGCGCATGGGTCGCTGTTCCTGGTCGATTCGATCCAGGCCGGGCTGCGCGCGCACGGTGTGCTGTCGATCGTCGATTACCCCGGTTTCGAGAAGCTTGATCCGCCCGACATGGAAACCTATTCCAAGGCGCTCAACGCCGGCCAGTATCCGCTGTCGGTACTCGCGGTGACGGCGAAGACTGCAACTTTGTATAAAAAGGGAATCTACGGCAACACGATGACGACAAATCCACGGGCGATGGATGTTGCCGTCGCCGTGCTCGACGTGCTGAGCCCGGAAGTACGCAACAATATCCGCGTGCGCGGCAAGGAATTCCTCGACAAGTTGAACAAGCTGAAGAATGAGTTGCCTGGCCTTATCACCAAGGTCCAGGGCACCGGCCTCTTGTTCTCCTGCGAGCTGGCTCCGCAATTCAAGTGCTACGGCGCGGGCAGTACCGAGGAATGGATGCGTGAAAAAGGCATCGGCGTAATCCACGGCGGCGTCAATTCGCTGCGCTTCACTCCGCATTTCCAGATCACCTCGGCGGAAGTGGATCTAATGATCGATGGCGTCAAACAGGCATTGCTGCATGGGCCACGCATCCAGCAGCCGCAGCAGACCGCCGTAGCCGCATAGACGACGCGCAATCGAATCGGCGCGGGACTGACAGCGCCTGTCGAAGATTTCCTACAGACGCAATTGCGCTTGCTGGCATCATTGTGCACTGCGACTACGCAGTGCAATTGTGCCCGCGTAGATTTCGGCGGCCGCACCGCCACCTGAGGAGATCATCATGAAATTTTCCGTATCCGTCGCTTTGCTCGCCGCAGTTCTGTGCACCGGTTCCGCATTTGCCGCCGACATGGCGCCAGCCAAGACGCTGACACCACAGCAACAGAAAATGAAGGACTGCAATGCGCAGGCGACCGACAAGAAGGGCGACGAGCGCAAAGCGTTCATGAGCCAGTGCCTGAAGGGCGGTAGCGCCGCAGCACCCGTAACCGTTGCTGCAACACCTGCGAAATCGGTCACGCAACGGCAGAAAATGAAGAACTGCAACGTCAACGCGAAAAGCCAGAAACTGGAAGGCGACGCACGCAAGAACTACATGAGCACCTGCCTGAAAGGCGACGGCTCAGTGACGCCAGCAACGGCGCATTGATTCCGGAAGTGCGGCATGTCGACACCGGGCCCCACGGCCCGGTTTTTTCTCAATTCGCGCGTACGGACGAGCGTGTTAGCCGGCGAATCGGTCCGTGGCGCTGACCAATTCATGCACGATGCCGGGTTCGAACGCCGAATGCCCTGAATCGGCGACGATGCGCAGATCCGCCTCGGGCCAAGCGCGATGCAGGTCCCATGCGCTGCGCACGGGGCAGACCACATCGTAGCGACCTTGCGCGATCACCGCGGGAATTTTCCGCAACTTTTCCACATTGCGCAGAAGCTGATCGTCGCTCTCGAAGAAACCGCCGTGCACGAAGTAGTGGCTTTCGATGCGCGCGAACGCCAGCGCAAATTCGTCTTCGCCCGTAGAGGCGATGTGCGCCGGATCCTGGAACAGGAAAATCGTGCTGCCTTCCCAGATCGACCAGGCCTTCGCCGCAGCAACGCGCGTCGCCGCATCGGTGCTGGTCAGACGGCGGTAGTACGCGCTTATCAGATCGCCGCGCTCAACCGACGGAATAGGCGCAAGAAACGCTTCCCAGGCGTCGGGGAAAATCGCGTCGCAGCCGTGCTGGTAAAACCACTCCAGTTCCCAGCGCCGCAGCAGGAAGATGCCGCGCAGCACCAGTTCGGTCACGCGTGCCGGATGTGTCTGCGCATAGGCGAGCGCAAGGGTGGATCCCCAAGAGCCGCCGAACACCTGCCAGCGCTCGATGCCCAGATGCTCGCGCAAACGCTCGATGTCGGCGACCAGATCCCAAGTCGTGTTGTCGGTCAGTTCCGCGTGCGGCGTGGAGCGCCCGCAACCGCGCTGATCGAACAAGACGATGCGGTACTTGGCCGGATCGAAAAAGCGCCGGCATTTCGCATTGCAACCCGCGCCCGGGCCGCCATGCAGGAATACCACCGGCTTGCCCTGCGGATTTCCACATTGCTCAAAGTATACATTGTGCAACGGCGAAACCCGAAGCATGCCACTGGCATAGGGTTCGATTTCCGCATACAGCTCGCGGCGCGGTTGTGCTGCGCTCATAACCCCGGCCCTGTTCATGTAGACGATACGGACTTTGATTGTCTCACGACCTGCCTCTTCGCCGCTTGCGCCAGGACTCGCCACCGGACAAATGCGGCATCAGGCGGAATTCAGTGTAATTCTTGCGGAAATGATCATAATCAACCGAACCCCCAACGCTTGGGACTGCACCATGACTACAGCGAACAGCTGGTTTTTCTGGGCCGCGATGTCGGCGGTGTTTGCCGCGCTCACGGCAATCTTTGCGAAAATCGGAATCCAGGGCGTCGACTCCGACCTGGCGACGCTCATCCGCACTGTCATCATCGTCTTCGTCCTTGCGTGCTTCGTCTGGCTCGCTGGGAAATGGAGCGATCCGTTTGCACTGTCGTCCCGAACCTGGCTTTTTCTCGGCTTGTCCGCACTGGCCACTGGCGCATCGTGGGTCTGTTATTTTCGCGCGCTGCAGATTGGCGACGCATCCAAGGTTGCGCCAGTGGACAAGTTCAGCCTTGTGCTGGTCGCCATTTTTGCGTTCGCATTTCTTGGCGAGCGCCCTTCGGTGCGCGAATGGCTGGGCATTGCTTGCGTGGCCACCGGCGTGCTCGTGCTGGCATACAAACGATAGGAAACGAACGACATGCGAGCCCCGAAAAAAGTGGCGCTGCACTGGTTGGCGGATGCGGAGGCACATGATTTCCCCTCCGCCGAGTCGTATCTCAGCCTGATCTATCCGAGCAAACGCGCTGCGCAGCTGGCCGCGAAACTACTTACATCCAAGATCACCCAATTCAAGGCCAAGGATATCTTTCGCGCATCGGGTCTTTCGCTTCGGGGTATCAGCAACTCACATGTCGAAAACGACAAACAGAAGATTCTGGATGGAAAAAGTCTGTCGCCCCTGCTGCTGGTGAGAGATGAGGTAAACGGCAAGGTCGTCGTCGCAGATGGCTATCACCGGCTTTGTGCCGTCTATGCATTCGACGAGGATGCCCTCATTCCCTGCAAGATCATCTAGCAGGCGCTGCGAAAGCCTCCCGCAATTTCAAAGGTGCGGAAGTTCGTTCGGGCGCAGATCGAACACGAGTACCTCGGCGTTTTGCCCATGGCTGAACTGCAGACTTGTTTCATTTCTCACGCGTGCCCCATCGCCTTCGGCGAGTGTCTGCCCTTGAACCTGCACTTGCCCCTGTGCCACGTGCACGTAGGCAAAGCGTGCCGGCGCCAGGGTCAACGTCGCCTGTTCGCGGCCATCGAACAGACCCGCATACACACGCACGTCCTGATACACCGACAACGAACGTTGCTCGCCGGATGGCGAGATGATCAAGCGCAACTGCCCTCGTTTTTCCGCTTCGGGAAAGGCGGCTTCCTGATAGCGCGGTGCGACGCGCCGGCGATCCGGCACGATCCAGATCTGCAGGAAATGCACCGCGTCGGTCTTTGAATGATTGAATTCGCTGTGACGAACGCCGGTCCCGGCGCTCATCATCTGCACATCGCCCGGGCGGATCACCGAGCCGGTGCCGATGGAATCCTTGTGCTCAAGCGCGCCTTCCAGGACGTAGGAAAATATTTCCATGTCGGCGTGTCCGTGTTCTCCGAAACCCATGCCCGCCTGGACGCGATCGTCGTTGATGACGAGCAGGTCGGAGAACCCGGACTGCTTCGGATCGCGATAGGCGCCAAAGGAAAACGTGTGCTGCGAATTGAGCCATCCGAAATTTGCGATTCCGCGATCTGCTGCCTTGCGAACTTCAAGCATGATGAATCCCTCTGAATTTGTTCGAGCATTGAGGCCGCACCCGAATCTGAGTCATCGAGTGCGACTATTGATCACCAGGGTAGCGGCTGACCCATATGCACGAAGGCACCGTTCGGGCCGTCTTTCCCAACCAACGCCAGTGCCACGCTGGTCTTGGCGCCGTCGGCAATTTCCATCGGCGCCTGGTCGCCGCCCATGTCGGTCTTTACATGACCGGGATGGATCGCATTGACCTTGACCTGAGTGTCGCGCAATTCGTGGGCTAGCTGCACGGTCCACGCATTCACCGAGCTCTTGGAAACGTTGTAGGCAGGCACTTTGAAGTCATAGATAGGCGACGCAGGATCGGCATGCAAGGTCACCGAACCGAGCAGGCTGGAGACGTTGACGATACGCCCGGCCGGCGCCTTTTTCAGCAGTGGAAGAAACGCCTGGGTCACAGCGATCAACCCGAACACATTCGTATCGAACGTCTTGCGCCAGGTATCGAGCGATTGCTCGGAAGGCTTTTTTGTACCGTCGTCGGTCATGACACCGGCGTTGTTGATGAGGATGTCAAGATGACCGTGCTTCTTCGCGACGTCCTGCGCTGCAGCGGCGATGCTTGCCGCATCGGTCACGTCCAGCACGAGCGCTTCTACGCTGAGACCTTCGCCTTGCAGCTTGAGTGCTGCATCGCTGCCTTTCTTGCGATCGCGCGCGGCGAGGATGACGTGGATGTCGCCTTGCGCAAGTTGACGCACCGTTTCCAGACCGATGCCACGCGTGGCACCGGTGACCAGAGCAATTTTCTGAGGCATGGGATCAAACTCCGTTGTGAATGAATGTTACAGAAATGCAAATGTATAAAGGCAAGTGTTTAAATCAGGATTTGCCAGCGAATTTCAAGGCGCCGCGGGCAGCGCAACAGCCGGCACATGCAGGCTGTCGGAACTGGGCTGGCGACGCTGGTCGCGGCGGCGGCGCAGCAGCAGATAGAACACCGGCGTAAGTAGCAGACCGAAGAAGGTCACGCCGAGCATGCCCGAGAACACGGCAACGCCCATGGCACGACGCATCTCCGCACCCGCTCCGCTGGAGGTGACCAGCGGCACCACGCCCATCACGAACGCGAGCGAAGTCATCAGAATCGGGCGCAGACGCAGACGGCACGCATCAAGCACCGCCTGCCAGGCCGATTCGCCATGCGCCTGGCGGTCGCGTGCGAACTCCACGATCAGGATCGCGTTCTTGCAGGCCAGGCCAATCAGCACGATCAAGCCGATCTGGGTGAAAATATTGTTCTCGCCGCCGGTGAGGATCACTCCGCCGATGGCGCACAGCAGCGTCATCGGCACAATCAATATCACCACCAGCGGCAGCGACAGGCTCTCGTACTGCGCAGCCAGCACCAGGAACACGAGCAGCACGACCAAGGGGAAAATGTAGGCCATCGTGTTGCCGGCGAGAATCTGCTGGTACGTGAGGTCGGTCCACTCATAGCTCATGCCGTTCGGCAGTTCCTGCGCGAGCACCTCCTCGATCGCCGCCTGCGCCTGGCCCGAGCTGTAACCCGGTGCAGCAGCGCCGTTGATCTCTGCAGCCAGATAACCGTTGTAGTGCGGCACGCGGTCGGGACCGGAAGTTTCGCGCGCTGTGACGAAGCTCGCGAGCGGGATCATGTCGCCGCGCGCGTTGCGCGTCTTGAGCCGGCCGATGTCTTCTGCAGTCAGGCGAAAGCCGGGTGCGGCCTGCGCGTTGACCTGATAGGTGCGGCCGAAGCGGTTGAAGTCGTTGATGTAGAGCGCGCCGAGATACATCTGCATCGTGTCGTAGATGTCCTGGAGCACAACGCCGGCGGCCTTGGCCTTCTCGCGATCGACGTCGACGTCGATCTGCGGCACGTTCACCTGGAATCCGGAGAACACACCGGCGAGCTCCGGACGCTGGCTCGCCTTGGCGATCACGTTCTGCAATTGCTTGTACAACTCGTCCGCGCCGAAATTGCCGCGGTCCTCGATCTGCAGTTTGAAACCGCCAATCGTGCCGAGGCCCTGCACGGGCGGCGGCGGGAAGATTGCGATGAACGCATCCTGGATCTGCGTGAACTGCATGTTCATCGCCATGGCGATGGCGCCCGCTGATTTCGACGCATCGCGGCGCTCTGCAAACGGCTTGAGCGGCGTGAACGCAATACCCATGTTCGGCGCGTTGGTGAACCCATTGATCGACAAACCCGGGAACGCGGGCACCGATTCGACACCCGGTGTCTTCAACGCGATGTCGCTCATGCGCTTAATCACGCCTTCGGTACGGTCGAGCGTGGCAGCATCCGGCAACTGCGCGAAGCCGACGAGGTATTGCTTGTCCTGCGGCGGCACGAAACCGGTCGGCGTGTGCGCGAAGCCGAACGCAGTCAGCACAATTAGGCCGCCGTAGACGAACAACGCAATCGTGCTCTTGCGCAGCACGCGGCCCACGCCCGCAACGTAGCCGTTCGATGCACGCGCGAAGAAGCGGTTGAACGGACGGAAGAACCAGCCGAACGCTGCGTTGAGGATCCTTGTGAAACGATCTGGCGACGCGTCGTGCGCCTTGAGCAGCAGTGCAGAAAGCGCCGGCGACAGCGTCAGCGAATTGAACGCCGAGATAACGGTAGAGATTGCAATCGTAAGCGCGAACTGCTTGAAGAACTGACCGGACAGCCCGCTGATGAACGCGGTCGGCACGAACACGGCGCACAGCACCAGTGCGGTGGCGATGATCGGACCGGTGACTTCGCGCATCGCCTGCCGGGTCGCTTCGATCGGCGTGCGCCCTTCGCCGATGTTGCGCTCGACGTTCTCCACTACCACAATCGCGTCATCTACCACGATGCCGATTGCGAGCACCAGGCCGAACAGCGACAGCGTGTTGAGGCCAAAGCCGAACAGATGCATGACGCCCAGCGTGCCGATCAGCGACACCGGGACGGCGAGCAACGGGATGATCGACGCACGCCAGGTCTGCAGGAAGATGATGACTACAATCACGACCAGGGCGAGCGCTTCGAGCAGGGTGTGCGAGACAGCTTCGATCGAGCCGCGCACGAACACGGTTGGGTCGTAGGCGGGATCGTAATCGACGCCGTCGGGGAAGGATTTCTTCAGCTCCGCCATCTTTGCGCGCACCGCGTCGGAGATCGCGATTGCGTTGCTGCCGGGGCGCTGGAAAATGCCGACGCCGACCGCGGTCTTGTTGTTGAGCATTGCGCGCAGCGCATAGTTGTCGGAGCCGAGCTCGACGCGCGCGACGTCGCGCAGGCGCGTGATCTGTCCGCTGTCGCCGGTACGGACGATGATGTTGGCGAAGTCTTCCTCGTCGACCAGACGGCCGCGGGTGTTGACCGCGATCTGGAAGTTTGGCTTGCGCGAACCGTCGGGCGCGGTTGGTGTCGAGGACGAACCGATCTGACCGGCAGCGACCTGCACATTCTGCTCACGGATCGCCTTGGTGATATCGCTCGCGGTGAGGCCGCGTGCGGCGACTTTTTCCGGATCGAGCCAGATACGCATCGAATAGCTGCCGCCGCCGAACTGCTGCACATCGCCGACGCCATCGAGCTTGGCCAGTTCATCCTTGATGTGCAGCGCCACGAAATTGGACAGGTAGTTCAAGTCGTAGCGGCCGTCTGGTGAGATCAGGAACACCGCCATGGTTATATCGGGTGAGGACTTATTCACCGTCACGCCGATGCGCTGCACATCTTGCGGCAGTTTCGGCGTGGCCTGCGCGACGCGGTTCTGCACCAGCACCTGGGCCTTGTCGACGTCGGTGCCGAGCTTGAACGTCACTGTAAGGGTCATTACGCCGTCGCTGGTTGCCTGTGAGAACTGGTACAGCATGTCCTCGACACCGGTGATTGCCTGTTCGAGCGGTCCGGCGACGGTATCGGCGATAACCTTGGGATTCGCACCCGGATAGGTCGCGCGCACGACCACCGTCGGCGGCACGACTTCCGGATACTCGGAAATCGGCAGGTTCGGAATCGAGATCAGCCCCATGATCAGGATCAGGGCCGACAGGACGCCGGCAAAGACCGGGCGCGAGATGAAAAATTGCGAAAGATTCATGGAGTGACCTGCTTGTATTGGTGCCCGCGTCCGACAAGTGCTAGTGCGGGAGAGGTTTTGTGGTTATCAGTTCAACGCTCCGCGACCGCTGCCACTCGTCGCCATCGATGCAGTCGCCGCTTTCGGCGCCGCCAATTGCGCGACTCCGGTGTTGCCGGCATCCATCGGCACACGCGTCGGTGCGACGGTCGCTCCGGGGCGAACGTGCTGCAGCCCGTTGACGACGATCACGTCGCCGTTGGCGAGGCCCTGGCTGACCACGCGCAAGCCATCGATGTTGGCGCCGAGCGTGACCGGACGATATTCCAGCGTGTTGTCGGTCTTGAGCGCGAGCACGAATTTCTTGCCGAGGTCGGTGCCGACGGCACGCTCGTCGATCAGGATCGTGTCATGCGCCTGCCCGCCGATCAGCTTGATGCGCGCGAACAGTCCGGGTGTGTAGTGACCGTCCTTGTTGTCGAACACCGCACGCGCGCGGATCGTGCCACTGCGCGCATCGACCTGATTGTCGACGAAGTCCAGACGGCCTTCATGCGCATAGCCCTGCTCGTCGGCCAGGCCCATGTAAACCGGACTCGTGCCACCGCCAGCATTGTTGGTGAAGCGCAGGTAGGTTTGTTCGTCCGCGTCGAAATAGGCGTAGACCGGATTGTCCGACACGACCGTGGTCAATACGCTGGTGGTCGCGACCAGATTGCCCGGCGTGATCAGCATGCGCGAGATGCGGCCGTCGATCGGTGAACGTACCTGGGTGAATTCCAGATTCAGGCGTGCAGCCTCCAGCGCGGCCGCGGCGGCACCGATATCATCGCCGCTGCTGATTGCGGCCGTCGCCAGCTGGTCGAAATCCTGCTGCGCGATCACATGTTTGGCGATCAGTTGTTTGCCACGCTCATGATTGATGGCGGCAAGTTCAGACTGGGTGCGCGCGCGCTTCAGCTGCGCGGCCAGGCGGTCCACTTCGGCCTGATAGGGGCGCGGGTCGATGCGAAACAGCAACTGGCCCTTGCTTACGTGCGCGCCTTCAGTGAATTGCGCCGAATCGACGAAACCGGCGACGCGTGGCTGGATCGATACTGTGGTGACGGGTTCGAGCCGGCCGGTGAATTCTTCGAAATCGCGTAGCTGCCTGGACACCACTTGCGCTACGCTGACCGCGGCAGCCGGGGGAGCGGCCGTGGCATTGGTCGCTTGGGAGCGGGCGCAGCCAGCCAGCCAGCCAGCAGACCGAAGCCGCAAAGACGAGCACGATCAAGCATTTGGCGAAATATTGGGGTGACATTGTACGGCCTCCATTTGAGTTCTGCCGGAACCCGCTCTGCGTGCTGCGCGGTGCCTTGACTTGGAACCGGCGATGCGCGAAGTTATCTTAGTGGGTTACCGGTAAGTAACGTGCTATGATGTTACTGACTGGTAACTAACATGTCAAGAGGGTCTGCGAGATGAGCGTCAAAGCGGTGGCGACAACCGAAAAGGTCGATGTGCAGGACAAGCCCCGCGTGCGCGACCGTATATTCGAAACGGCGTGCGATCTGTTCTACAAGCACGGCATCCGCGCGGTGGGCGTCGACGCGATCGCGAACGAAGCCGGCACCAACAAGATGAGCTTCTATCGCAGCTTCCCATCGAAAGACCATCTCGTCGCCGAATATCTGCGCGAACAGGAACAGGAATACTTTGACTGGTGGGATGCCACGATCGCGCCGCATGCGGGCGATCCGCGTGCGCAATTGCAGGCATTGTTCAACGGCTATCTGGGCTTGAGCTGTGACAAAGCCGAGAGCGATGCGGATTGTCGAACCAGCCGCGGCTGTGCGCTTGCCAATGCCGCGGTCGAAATCGCCGAAGACAACACCCTGCTCGGCGGCATCGTGCAGGAATACAAGACCAAGATTCGCCGCCGTCTGCGCAAGCTCGCGCGCGAGATCGGTGCGCGCGAAGCGGACGTCCTCGGCGATGCGCTGATGTTGCTGATGGAAGGCGGTTATTACACGCGCCTGACCTTTCCGCACAATTCAGGGCCGATCGCGGCGATCGCCAAAGCGGCGCGCAGCTTGATCGACGCTCACCTGAAAAAGTAATTCACGCCGCGTCGGATCGCGGTGTCGCTTCGTTTTGAGAATCCGGCAGGCAATCGCGATCAGCGATGCCGGTGCAGCGCATGCCGGCACCGACGATCTTGTCGTTGGAATCGATGCCGAGCGCCTGGAAGCGGTCCGGACCGCTGGAGCCTGCCCGTTCGTCTAGTCACTCAAACGAGGAGGCAAAGATCAAATCCCTCGACTGAAAAGCGAGTAGCCACAGCGGCGCGCCGACATCGTAGTTTGGATTTTGCGTCCAGGTAACGCTGTACGTGCCGGGAGCCGTCACCTGCTTGTAGGCTACCGCGCATTGAACGGCGCTCAGTGGCGGAAGGTCGAGAAAACTCGCGATGACCGTGAAGCCATTGTTTGGCACCGCGGTGTGAGTCAAGCCACCGCCATCGCCAAACCAGAATGCGAGAAGCACTGCCGGTCCCGTCGTGGTTACGCTACCGCTCGTGAGCTGCGTGCCGGTGGGATAGTTTTGCGCGCTGGCCTGAAGCGTATCCGCATTTCTGATTTCAACGAACGGCACGGTGATCTCGCCCGCGGCGTAGCCGTTCTTGACGATGCTAACTGCGTGACCGGTGCCTCCGTTGCCGGAAGAAGCGAGGTACGCCTTCACGTTGAAGGCACCGTTGTAGCCATTGTAGAAAACCGGATCTCCGAGCAAGGTCCAGGTATTGGATTTGTTGTCGGTCGGCGGATTGGAATTGGAAGTAAAGCCGGCCGAGAAAACCAGAAACGAACTGCCGCTGGATTGCGTGGCGATTGCCGCCGTCGTGGCTGGGCTGACGCCGTTCTGGTTTTCCTGCCCGAGCAAGGTATACGTGCCGAGCATCGGCACAGGGAGAGAAGACACCTGCGCGTAGTTCGTCGGGGATTCATGGCGATCGGCCAAAGCTTCAGCGCCGACACTGCCGAGAGTCAGGGCGCACAGAGTCAGTTTCGCGAAAAGATGTGCCGATTGCCTCAACGTCCGGGTCGTCTGCATCGCTTGAGCTCACCTAGTGGATGACAGTGTTGCGACTGCAGACCCGTGCAGGGGATTTTCCATTTCGCTGTCTAGCCCGGAAACGCCGGCTACGGCACGCAATCGGATCAATACGTTGCAACCCGATAGGGAGGCAAAGCACGTCGGCTGACGTAACCTGCCACCCTGGCATTGACCTTGTCTACCTCCATCAGATGAAGTTGGTGCAGACGGCAGAAAGCTGCGCAGTGAGCACAGAATCATAGCCAGGACGGCTGCGCGACAGTGACACAACGCAACGCCGGCCTGGTTCCCCAGGTCGGCGTTTTTCTGAATGACGCAACACCGCGCAAGCGCTGGTGCAAAAGGCGGTTGCGGCCACATATCGCGCCAAACAGACCCAGACGGCGTACGCGATTTGCTTGGTAATTATTGCAATGTTAGGTAGCGCACGGCTACCTGAGCAACCGCGGAGTACCCTCGTGAAATGCTCCACGAATTCTTCGGAGTCCACTTTTCCTGTACACCTCGCGATTTGAGTGGTGCAGCGCGGCGCCTCACTGGATGCTCTAGAGCGTAGCTCGATAGCATTTGTTCGCGTCAATGGAGCATAAATTCCCCCTCGGAGTAATCCATGAATGCACTAGACGACAACAATTTGGACGACCGGATGATCGTTCCTGTCACTCAAGTGACAGACACTGATACGGCAACCCTCAACGAAATGATCGAGGTGTTGAACGACGGCAAAGCATTTTACGAAGAAGCTTTGAATGACGTAACGCCCCAATTGCGCACTTTGTTCGAGCGCATGGTAGAAAGGAAATCGAACATCGCGCAGGAACTGGCGCTTGCAGTAAAAGCGTTAGGCGATGCGCCGGCAACCGAGGGCACGTTCGCAGGCTCCATGCGCAAGCTCTATGCGGAGCTTCGAACGAAAATGAGCACCGATAAAAATCACGAGTACGTGGCGCAGCTGGAGGAGTTTGAGGACCGGATTCTTCACACGTTTGAAGCCGCGGTTGCCAAAACCGATGACAGCACAGTGCGCCGGATTGCCGATCGATATTTCAGTTCAGTCAAGAAAGACCATGACCTCATGCGGGATTTGAAGAAAAACGCGGCATAGCCGCATACAAGGCGTCGTGCAACTACTTTTACAATTTTTGCGCATAGCGCACAATCGCCGAGCGGCCGGTCGGGTCGCGTAAAGGAGAACAACATGACAGTAGAGTCGCTCGTAATCTTTTTGCGTGTAGGCGCAGTCGCCGGCTGGCTCGCGGGTGTAGTGGTCAAGGGGGGTGGGTTTGGCTTGGTCGGCGATATCGTTGTGGGCATCGTTGGCGCCTTTGTGGCGGGATTGTTGTTTCCTCAACTCCACTTGGGGTTAACAGGCATAGCCGGTGCAATTATCTATGCCGCGATCGGGGCAATCGTCCTCCTGCTTGTGATCAGGCTGATCAAGCGCGCGTGACGGCGCTTGGTATTGAACGAAGGAGGCCGGACGACTCCTATCCGGCCTCTTCCGCGCGCTTGTTCACGAACTGTCACAACGCGTCGTCTTACTCCGCTGTACCGATGGCAACTCGTATGTGGCCTTCGCACTGTCTGTGCATGAAGTGACCACAGCGTCCGTGCGCTTCCACATACGCCTTTTGCGAATTTGGTCGCCGCTTTAGCTCTTACTCTACCGTGTAAGCTGAAGTTTCAGCTCAAAGCCCGGCAGCGAGCCCGATGCGGCGGGCAATAGTGTGGTCGGCTCGGCGATCATCATCGAAAGCCGTAACTGCTACATCCAGGGCGACAAGCGCGTCGTGGCAGCCGTGGGCGTCGACGACCTCATCATCATCGACACCGGTGACGCCGTGCTGGTGGCCGATCGCGAATGCGCGCAGCAGGTCAAACAGGTCGTCGAACAGTTGCGCGAAGCCGATCATTCCGCCGCGCGCTTACATCAGACCGTGCATCGGCCGTGGGGCAGTTTCACAGTGCTCGAAGACGGCAGCGACTGCAAGGTAAAGCGCCTGACGGTGAAGCCCGGTCAGGTATTGAGCCTGCAAAAACATCACCGCCGCAGCGAACACTGGACTGTCGTCCAGGGCACGGCCAAGGTCCGCGTGGGCGAGCGCGAGTTCCTGCTCCAGCGCAACGAATCCACATTTATACCGATGGGCGAACTGCACCGGATCAAAAATCCCGGCAGCGAAGACATCCATCTGATCGAAGTGCAGTGTGGCGACTATTTCGGCGAGGATGACATCGTGCGACTTGAGGACAGGTACGGCCGAGTCTGATCAAGTTGCAGTCGTGGCGCGGGTGCGAACTGGCATCACGCTGGAAATGATATCGAGGAAATAGTGAGATTTAGCGGATACAACCAGTATCCGTATACTTTTACTAATCTGCTGATTTTATTGCCGCGATGGTCGGGGCGACAGGATTTGAACCTGCGACCCCCTGCCCCCCAGGCAGATGCGCTACCAGGCTGCGCTACGCCCCGACCGGTACTTTTGCGATCCTCCGTGATCGCGAGAGCAAATCAAAAAGCAGCCGTCCTGGCCGCACTTTTAAACCACTTTTGCGATCCTCCATGATCGCGAGAGCAAATCAAAAAGCGGCCATCATGGCCGCACTTTTAAACCACTTTTGCGATCCTCCATGATCGCGAGAGCAAATCAAAAAGCGGCCATCATGGCCGCACTTTTCAACAAGCAGTATATCAGGCGCCGCTCGGTCAGCGCCGCAGGATCTGCAGCACTTCTTCCAGCTCCATGCGCACTTGACGCATGATCTGGTTGGAAATGCTCGTTTCCATCTTCGCCTGGCTGCCTTCCAGACGCTGCCGCGCACCGGTAATGGTGAAGCCCTGGTCGTACAGCAGCGAGCGGATCTGCCGGATCATCAATACGTCGTGGCGCTGGTAATAGCGCCTGTTGCCGCGACGCTTTACCGGCTTGAGGTTGGGAAATTCCTGCTCCCAATAGCGCAGCACGTGCGGCTTGACGCCACACAACTCGCTAACCTCTCCGATAGTGAAATAGCGCTTTGCCGGGATGACCGGCAATTCGCTATTGCTGCCCTGATCCAGCATAGGATTCGACTCGGACTTTCAGCTTTTGGCCGGGACGGAACGTGACTACGCGGCGGGCGGAGATTGGAATCTCCTCGCCGGTCTTCGGATTCCGCCCGGGACGCTGGTTTTTCTCGCGCAGATCAAAGTTGCCGAAACCCGACAGTTTGACCTGCTCCCCCTTTTCGAGCGCATCGCGCACGACGTCGAAAAACGCGTCGACGAATTCCTTGGCTTCGCGTTTGTTAAGCCCGACGTCGGTAAACAACCGCTCGGACATCTCTGCCTTGGTCAACGCCATGCTACCCCCGTAATCTGGCTTGGCACTCGCTTTCCAGGGCGGCTATCGCCCGTGCCACGCATTTATCCGCGTCTTC
>JBBRTT010000026.1:0-58214 GCA_038244165.1 Lysobacterales bacterium
AACGCCTGCTGCTTGAACTCCGTGCTGTAGTGCTTGCGCTCTCTCTTCGTCTCTGCCTTCTTCTGCTTCATCTCTCTCACCTCGGATTGCGATATAGAATCGCTTATCCGGGTGTCCGTGAAACAGGGGCAAGATCACCCCCAACGGTCCGACTGCAATCGTGTGTGTAGCGTTGCCACCGACGCTTGCCGCAGAGAGGTGAATCAGGTCCGCCAGAATCCCGCGCGCCAAATATTCGGCTTGCAGCTTGGCCAGGGTTTCGCGCTGCAAACTCAGGGTGATCTCTGGAAATAGTATGCTGCATGTGCGAACGATCAGAGAAATGCTGGCCTCGGCTGCAGCGGCTTCGCCTTCACCGAAACGCGGCGTTTGGCGCGCGGGATTGGGCAGGATTTTTGTGCTTGTCATTGTCGGTGCGCTCATTGTGAGGTGTCTTTACAAACCAAAAGACGCAATACTTTCTACAATACTTAGACACCGAAAATCGGTATTTAGTTCCGCGCCGATTTCTGTCATTGCCCGTTCAACGTCGTTTAGAAATTGGGGTCCGGTGTCTTTCATCCGATCGGGCTGCACGTGCCAATGATGTACAGCACGCGTCAACAGTGATCCATATGTGCCAGCACCCGGACAGCGGTGAAGGATCGCCCATCCATGCTTCGTTTCGTATGGATCGCCGACGACATGGAACCGTCGAAGCGTATTTCCCGCCGTGATTGTTTGCGGCACGCTCGGAACGATTCCTGTGCGTGCCATTGCGTCAACGAATGCGGGTCGAGGGTCCGGACCGTAGGCATTGAGAAGTGCGGATTCAAAGATGTTGGTGCCATACAGCTGCCACGTACCGCCGTCGTGCGCGCGATGGTGCGGGAGCCATGGTCGATCAGTCTCTCCGTTCACAAGCTGCCGCATGTGGTCGGCGTGGTCGGCTTGGCGATGCAAGCCTTCAGCGAGGCCAGCCAGTTCGCCCAGATTGCTTGCTTCCGCCAGTGCCGCATCACGGATGTTCGCCAGTCTGCCAGCATGCTCGGCAAACTGTGGCGCTGCCCATGTCTTGATCGGCGCGGGCCATCGGTGAGGTATGGACGCAAATGCAAACTCGGATGCGTCCGATACAGCCCGTCCCCAGGCCCGATTGCGGTCGCGCTCGATGATGCCCTCGTGTTCGGAGCGTTCGCGCTGACGGATGCGGCTGGCTTCCTCGCGCAGTGGCGCGCCCACAAACTCGTCGTCATCCGCCGCGTCGAAGTCGATCAGATATTCACGTGCCATTTTGCATCCCCTTCCTTGATAGACGCGCAGCTAGCGCATCGCATAGCGATCGCTATGCGTTCGCATGGCACACCACGATTCCGTGCACGCTTCGTGCACGCTTCGTGTTCATCACGCACGCCGCAACTGGACTGCAGGCGAGTCGAACCAACGCTGGCGAGGACGTACGCGCGGCTGCCAGAGCCACGCCGGCACCACATGCAGCCTGCAGCCACCATCCAGGCGCGCAACGCAGGGAAGCTCGCTGCGCAGATTCCAGCCCTGAGTTTTTTGCGCTCGTGCTAGCAGATCGATAACCGACTGGGTTTCCATTGGGTTTCCTTGGTTCAATTTGGGCCAGTTTCACCAGCGGGAGCTTTTGGAGCACGGTAGAAGAGCCGCAAGAAAAAGCACTACGTACTTGGTAATATCTTTTAAGGTGTACACGAGGTGTATTAGGCGGGGGTCTAAAAAGGCCCTGACTAGTACACGAGGTGTATTAGTCATCGATTGCTGATACACGTGGTGTACTAGCAGACGCCTGACTAGTACACGTGGTGTATTAGGCTGATACACGTGGTGTACTGGCAATCGCGTTTTCATGCGGCGTTTTTCAGACGGCTTTGACGCTTGTATCGCCCTGCCTCGCCGTAGCTGATCGTGAATACCGGTTGCTCCACTTTCCACGCATCGGTTGGCTTTATCGTCGGCTGCATGTCGAGGTGCCGGCCTGCCTTCTCATCGATGCGACGCCACGTGAACGCGTGCAAGTTCGGGCGATTCAATCCGCCTTGCTGGGTGCGCACGATGAGTTGGTAGTGCTCGGCTTCTGCAACGGCCTTGCTGAGCGTTACAGGTGAGTTCCAGCCCTGATCCTGCATCAGCGACCAGGATGCGCACAGAAAGCCGTTGTTGAATCCTGTGTATTGCTTCCCGAGGTCCAGGATCAGCTTGCACGTGAAAGGGCCGATCCGTTTGAAGTTGCTGTGTCTCAGCAACGTATACGGAATTACGAATGCGGCGCCGCCGTCAATATCAGTCCAGTTGGACGGTTTTTTTGCCTTCTTCCCCATATTCCTTTCTCCTAAGCTGCGCGCTGCAAATGCACGCGGTCATCCATTGCCACGTTTGCGACGTATCGCCGCCGCGCGGCTTGCACACGAAAGTCTGTGTATGTGGGCCGCTCATAGAATCCCGACACGACTAGCCAGGTCAGCACGAATTCACGGGCGAGTCTTAGACGCGTACTCACTTCGCGCTGTCCGTTGCCGGCACGAATGCCCGCAGATCAATCAGCAAGATTTGCAGCGCCACTAGCGAGCGTTCCGCGCCGATCAGATGCGATTCTCGGAGGTTCATGGTGTACGGCCAGCGCGCTACCGTTTCGTGTAGCGAGTTAACCCCGGCTTCTATGTTTGCAATGACTTGGCCCTTGTCGACTGGCCGAGCGGCGCGTCGTGCCTCAAGGTCGAATACGGGCGCCTCGCGTTGCGCGATTTTCTGCGCCTCTGCGGCCCGCGCAGACTCGGCAAGGTCTGTGGCCAGCTGTTCGGCTGCGATGGCCTTGGTGATCGTGGTAGGCGCGCTCATGCTGCCGCCTTGTCGCGCTCGGCGACTCGGCTGCGAATCCAGCTCTCCACTTCGCTCAGCACCCATCGTGAGGATGAGCCGTCTTTGATGGGTGTCGGAAAAGTGCCAGCGCGCTGGCTGGCATAGATGTTTGATCGACCGCGACCAGTGAGCCGCATGACTTCACTGAGCGGGATAAGCCGGATGGTTTGCCCATCCGTGGGAACTGACATCGCTTGCATGATCCAACCTCATCTTTGAGATTGGACGAAGGCGCTATTGCCTTGCGTCCGCCTGAATGCTGGCGGATAAATACACTACGCTCTTTTTTCAGCGTTGGATCAAATTCGGGAGCGACTCAAGTGTAGGAAAACGCCGCACCAAAAATTGAACAGTAACAGCCGCACGCATTCAGGCGGACACGAATATATTGCGGCGTTGTTGGCTTAAGAATGGACGTTGTTGTGGGACAGGAGGGCAGAACGTTCAAAGGCGGGTTTGTCAGACAACGTTCGGACTACTTCAGTAACTTGGCAACCAACTCGCGATCAGTTGCTTCTCCTAGCGCGATGGTACACATCGCGGCGATGATCTCGTGCGGCTGCTCGCCATAGCGCTGCATGAAAAGCTCGGCCATGCGTCGTGCGAAATAGCCCCGCTCGGCACCACGCTTGTTTGGCTGTGAGTGTAACGGCCCCTGTTTTTCGAGTCGGATCGCTGCGCTAGCTACGCGCTCCAATAGGTCTTCCAGGTTCGGTAAAATGACACCAAGACGAAAGTCATCGAGCGAACAGTCTGTTTGCTCAAGTATTTCGGCAAGCTCTCCGCGCTCGAATTCACTAAGCAAGTCGCGAACGCTTGCATGCTGCAGTCCATGTCCGCCACCTCGCATATATAGCGCACCGGTCTCACCGAGCGAGCAACTTAGTTGTTGGCACAGTTTCGCGATGTGCTGAAACAGTTTGCCATGCTGCGATACAGTGCGTTGCGGTAGCGTCGACCATTCGCTTCTCGCGGCAACTGCTAGCCAGACAATGACGTCAAAATCCTGTGAGTCGATATTCTTATGTTTGAGCCATGAGCGAACGATGCCACTATCTGCGTGCATTGATGGATCACACGCCAGCGAAATGTGCTCAAGAAGAATAAAGCTCTTTTTTCCGCGATTGATTTCCGTCATTGCTGCGCACAGCGGGCCAGGCAACTTCATGTTTTCGCCTGCGAGCGGGTGCGTAAACTCGAGGAACCCGTCGCGGACGGGCGGTGATGACTTCGCCCCATTGTTTTCTTTTGCACGCTTGTTGCTCATCACGCACCTTCCTGCGCCTTCAAGAGAACCACGGCAACGCGGTGAAGGAATCCGCGCTTTCGGCTGGCCTGCCTAGCCGTGGTTGTTCGCGTCAATGCTCCATGCCGTCCGCGGTAACGACGTAAGCAATGTGCTCGTTGTTTGCCTCGCTCACGTCGATCTGAATGTCGCGAAAGCGGATGTGCTTCGACGCAAGCGAGTAAACCAATTGTTGTGAGAACGCGGCGCGCGCCATATCGTCTGGCGTGTATTCGCGGTAGAGCACCTGAATTGAATCTCCGGTAGTGCCGCCGTACACCAACTCGAAGTTGACGTATCCCTTCGCCTTGTCGATGGCGGTTACCGCGTCCTCTACCAGCCTCACGTCAGGCGGCACTGGCATCAAGGAGCCCATTTGATACGCGCCTGTGACGCTACTGATCGCCGCGCCGGAAAAGGTCCCATCGTCATTTATGAGAAAGTTGAAACCGAACATGTCCGGCTGTTGGATATGCACAACGCGAAAAGCCTTTCCATCGTGTTGTGTAGAGCCGACGACTCGCAAAGCCTCGCCTTGAGCGACCCTTGCGGATACTCCTAGGAAGCCCGTGCTCATAACGAACGGTTGACTTGCCCGCACAACTTGTACCTGCGCCCGTTGTGCGTAGTAGTCGCTAACCTTGACGAGTGGTTGACCGACGTAAACAGATTCCTGCTTTCCAATCTCATAATTGCGATTTACCTTGTGCTCTGGTGCTGAAAGTACCGGAGCGATTGGCTGGACGCTCGCACAGGACCCCATCAATCCGCACAACGCGAATATTAGGATTCGATTCATAACCCCTCCATAGTGGTTAGCTTGCCCGGCCGGCTTAGCCGGATTTCTTTCGGCGCATGGCGACTACCTTGTGATTGCCCTGCGCATCGATAAAGTCGGCCCACGCCTGCATCATCTTTCGACGCTCGGCCAAGTATTGCGCGCGGTTGTACGCGGCACGGACCTTGTTTCGTTCTGTGTGCGCCAGCTGGCGCTCGATGACATCGGTATCCCATCCCAACTCGTTGAGGCATGTGCTGGCGAGCGAGCGGAATCCGTGGCCAGTAGCGCGGCCGTGATAGCCCATACGGTACAGCGCGAAGAGCAGCGTGTTCTCGCTCATCGGTTTGTCACCGGACCCGACGCCAGGAAACATGAGGGGCGACCATGCTGTGTAGGTCTGTAGGTCGTGGAGCGCAGCAATGGTCTGCGTCGAGAGGGGAACGATATGCTCCTCGCTCATCTTCATTCGCTCGGCCGGTACACGCCATTCCGCGCGGTCGAAGTTGATTTCTTCCCATAGTCCGCCGCGCAATTCGCCAGGCCGCAAGAATGTGAGCATTTGCAGCCGCAGGCCGATGCGCGTCTCGGGTCGTCCATCATAGACGGCGAGCTTGGTGAGAAATTCGGGCAGTTCAGCAAGAGAGATTGCAGCGCGATGTTTGACCTTGCGCTGTTTCACCACGCCGCGCAATTCGCTCGCGGGGTTGGTGGCGCTGCGACCGGTGAGGATGCTATAGCGAAATACGTTTGCGCATCGCTGAATCACGCGAGCTGCAACATCCAGCGCGCCACGTGCCTCGATAGCACGAATGATGGCGAGCATGTCCGTAGGCTGGATTGAAGCGATGTTGCGCGCGCCGATGGAAGGGAAGGCATCGCGCTCAAGCGACGTGCGGACCCTGGCGACATGACTCGATTCCCAGGAGTCGCTTTTCTTCTCAAGCCATTCGCGTGCGATCGACTCGAAGGCGTTCTGCGCGTCGTGCTCGACAGCTGTCTTCTGCACCCTGCGAACGTCGCTCGGGTCATGGCCGTTGCGAACGATCTTGCGTGCATCGTCGCGGGCCTCGCGCGCGTCCGCGAGCGTGACATCGGGATACAGGCCGAATGACAGAAGTTTTTCCCGGCCCTCAAAGCGATACTTAAACCGCCACCGCCGATTACCGGCGGATGGGACTTCGAGGAACAAGCCCGCGCCGTCGAAAAGCTTGTACGTCTTAGCCTTCGGCTTGGCGTTCCGGACCTGTGTTTCCGTCAGTGGGCGTACCGATCTTGGCATCGGAACCGAACCTATACTTTACCCCTACGGGAAAATTCCCTACCCCCAAAATACCCCTACGCGTGGCCGGATGCAAGTGGAAGGGTAGGGACGGGTGTGGACAGCAGAATGGCTCTGTAGGCCGATTTGCGAGGATTTATGCGGGGTATTTGGACTGCTGCGGAAGGGTGCTTGGTGCCGGTGGAGGGAATCGAACCCACACTACCTTTCAGTAACCAGATTTTGAGTCTGGCGCGTCTACCAATTCCGCCACACCGGCTAGTGTGAAACACGCGGCGCTGAGGGCGCGCGTCGAAGGCAGGGGCGCAGTATAAACGAAGTGCGGCCTTTGGTGAAAAGGGCGATCGAAGCGGTCCAAATTTCCGTCATCCCCGCGAAGGCGGGGATCCAGTTCTTCTGGCAGATTGAGAAGAGAACTGGATTCCCGCCTTCGCGGGAATGACGAGCTCTTGCTTCTTTGAGCGCGTCCTAGTGTGTCGCGTCGAGCGACAACTGCCGCTGATCCTTGCGATACCACCGATCGGCCAGCGGCTGGAACACCGAGCACTGAGTCATCGCGCCGCGATAGACGTGCAGGGTGATGGAGATGTCGTCGTCGCTGGGGTTGCGGATGGTGTGGTATTCGTGCGGCGGGATCAGGCTGCCGGCCGATCCCGGCCCGACGTTCATGGTGCCGCGCGATTCGAAACGGTAGCGATCGTCGTGCTGTTCGGTCAGCTCGTACGGGGTGATTTCCAGCGCGCCTTTCCACACGCCTTCCACACACCACATGCCGGCGTGATCGTGGATCGCGGTGCCTTGGCCGGGACCCCAGGTCATGGCGATGATGCAGTAGCCGTGATCCTCGCTGCGGTACAGCTCGCGGCGTGCGTAGTGATCGGCCGCGCGCTCGAATACGCAATCCGGCAACTTCACGCTCGGATCGCGGATGAGTCTGCACAGGGCATCGCGCAGCTCGTCGGTGATTTCCGTATCGCAATCGTGGCAGACGGCGTGGTCGATGGCTTCAACAAGTTTGCGACAACCGGGAAATTCGAGGGCGAGCATGGCAATGCCGTGGGGTTGGGTGATGCGGCGATTCTACCAGCGTTGCGGGCTTTCAGCCCTCGAGGACTCCATCCCTAAACCTTCCCCTGGAAAAGAGGGTTTTGGAGCTCGGCGAGGAATCCAGCGATGGCCGCGCCGAAACGGGCGATATCGACGAGGAATGCGTCGTGGCCTTGGGGGGAATCCAGCGGCACGAAATCGACCTTGGCCCCGGCAGCGAGCAGGCCGTCGGCGATTTCCTGCTGCTGCGATAGCGGAAAAAGGATATCTGTAGACACCCCGATCACCAGGGCGCGCTCAAGGTGAATGCGGGCCAGACCCGCTGCCGCGCTGCCTTGGCCGTATTCGGCGATGTCGAACCAGTCGCTGGCGCGCGACAGGTACAGGTAGCAGTTCGGGTCGAAGCTGCGCACGAACTTGCGGGCGTGGCCGACGAGATAAGATTCGACCGCGAATTCCGCGCCAAAGGGTTCCGGCTCTCGCGCTTCGCCGTCCAGGCGGATGCGCGCGAAACGACCGACCCATTCCATCGCCGATCGATAGGTGATGACGCCGAGCTTGCGCGCGATCGACATGCCGGCTTCGGGATAGTGCTTGTCGTCGTAGTCGCCGTCGCGCCAATCCGGATCGAGCCGGATCGCCTCGCGCTGCAGCGAGCGGATCGCAATCGCAAACGGCTGCGCCTGCGGTGCGGTCGAGATGCTGATGTGCGTGCGCACGCTACCCGGATGCAGCACCAGATAGCCCAGCGCGCTCATCCCGCCCATTGAATTACCGATCAGGCAAGCCAGGCGCTCGATGCCCAAATGCCGAACCAGCGCATGGCTGGCAATGGCGATATCTTCCAGTGCCAGTTCGGGAAATGTGAGTTTGTATACTTTGTTCGTGTGTGGATCGATCGATGCCGGCCCGGTCGAGCCTTTGCAGCTGCCCAGCGAG
Organism: Lysobacterales bacterium; assembly: GCA_038244165.1. GTDB lineage: Bacteria > Pseudomonadota > Gammaproteobacteria > Xanthomonadales > Rhodanobacteraceae > Rudaea. The sequence goes on from JBBRTT010000026.1 coordinate 8,194, forward strand.
TTCGCGCAGATCACGAACCAGCGGTTCGTATCGATGTGCTTGCCAGGCCCGATCATTTCTTCCCACCAGCCGGGCGTCGGATCGGCAGCGTTCGACGCCGCATGCGCGCCGGGCGACAAACCGGTGAGGATAAAGATTGCGTTGTCGCGCGCCGGATTGAGCGTGCCCCAGGTTTCGTAGGCGAGCCGCGCGCCCGTGAGCGCGCCGCCCCGCTTCATGGCGAAAGGCGAGGGCAGGTCAAAGTATTGGGTTGCGTCGGGCATGCACAGACGTCTGGTTGGAAGCGAAGGCGCGAGCTTATACTGCGCGGCGATTGTGCGCCAAGGTGCGGCAGTGCAGCGCCTGGATTCTGCTCGTCATCCCGGCATGGATTGCCGGGATCCAGACTGCATGGACGTGATGGATGCCGAACCTGCCATCCTTGGCAACTGGATTCTGGCAGTCCTTGCCGGAACGACGGAAATGTTCGCCAACTCCCGCCAGATCCAAAGCACACAGACCGCAGCGCATCCGCGGCTGCAAGAAGTCGTGCGCAAACATCTGGCAACGCCCTACCAGCGTCGCCCGAGCGATGCAGGCACGCGGGCGTTCACCGGCATTGCCGCCGAGCTTGCGCAGAAACCCTTCGTGCTCGATGCCGGTTGCGGTACCGGCGCGAGCACGCTTGCGTTGGCGCGCGAATTTCCGGATAGGCTCGCTGTTGGTGTGGACAAATCGGCAGCGCGACTGGCAATCGGTCGACGCGTGATGGACGCCGGTGCGGCGCCAACGAACGCGCGATTGCTGCATTGTGAACTTGTGGATTTCTGGCAGCTTGCGGCGATGGCAAAGTTGCGCTGCGACCGTCAAGCCCTGTTGTACCCGAATCCGTGGCCGAAGGCCGAGCACCTCAAGCGGCGCTGGCACGCGCATCCGGTATTTCCGCTGATGCTCGCGCTGGGCGGCGTGATCGAGTTGAGAACCAACTGGCGCGTCTACTCGGAAGAATTTGCCTCAGCGCTGGCGATTGCGGGAGTCGCGAACACCATCGAAGCGTTCACGCCCGACGAACCGCTCACACCGTTCGAGCGCAAGTATCGGGCGTCGAACCATGCGCTATGGCGATGCGTCAGCGGGTCGTTGCGCTAGGGTGCTACTTCCTGATCGGCATAAAATATTCCGTCGCAGGGCGCGCCCACCGTACTCAGCAGGCAAAGTCCCGATACATGGTTGCTGATGAAAGGCAGCACGTCGGGGATGGCATCGGCAAACGAGGTACCGTGGCATCCCAAATCGACAGCACTCGTGATGGAGACAACCAGCGGAAAGCCGTCGGTATTCCGCACGAACCAACCAGCGCCGCTGTCGCCTTCGCATGGGTATGAGCCGGACTGTGAGGTCATGACATGCGTGTTCATGGCAGCGATGGTCGTAAGACCGAGGTGGCGCAAGGAGTTGTTTGCGCTCTCTGTGGTGCCGTTGCCGATAAATTGCACCCTGTCGCCAAGTGCGATCAGGTTGGCATTGTCGTTCAGACGAAACGGCATTGTCGGAATTGGCGTTGCAAAATGCAGCAGGCCGACGTCGTAGCCAGCCTGGACATTGTTAGGGTTGTAACTCGGATGCACGTAGGTCGCATCGGCCGTGTAGAAAATCGCTGCGGGCGACGCATAGTTCACGTCCATGGTGAACATGTAGGTTCCGGTCCAACTGAGGCAATGCGCGGCCGTCAGCACCCAATTCGGCGCGATCAGCGCGCCTGAGCATTGACCAAAAGACGTACCCTGGACGATCAGGATTGCACCCATTCCCAGCCAGGCTTTGCTGACCGTGCCGTTGATGACGTCCACTTGGGGGCTTGCGATTGATGCGGCGCTACAAAGCAGCGCCAGCCACATAGCTGGTGCGGTGCGCCGTCCGGTGGGTAAGTTCATTGGCAAAGCTCCGAGTGCGTCGACACTGCGCCGCAGGCAATATCAGCGGCGCGTCTCCATAGACGCCAAAACCTCGGAAAGTGCGACAGTCAAATGCGAAAAACTTTTCCCACGCTAGGGCACCACTTGATCGATCGTCAGTTCGACGGGTGCCGTCGTCGTGACCGCCATGGGCTTGGACAGCGTCTGCAAATCGCCGCTCTGGGCGATCGCATTGCCGGATTTGGAAACCCGTGCACCGATCACCACTTGTGGAAATTGCGACAATTTCATGTTCGGCAGCATGCCCATGCCGTCGGTGAGCGTGACCGTCGCCGGCAATTGACTGGCCTGCATGCGCTGGATCGCCAGCGGCATCGGCGGGCCGCTGGCGGCCTTGGCGTAGATGAACAGCACGTCGGTCGGTGCGAGTTTGGCCTGGAGTTTCGGATCGAGCGCGACCTTGACCGTCAGGTGCGGACCTGCCGCATCAGATGCTGCGGGGGCGGGTGCTTCGGCAGTTTCGTTTTCAGCTGCTGGCTCGTTCGCAGGGGCGCGGCCGTCGCGTTCCGCTTCGGCGTTGGCGATCTGACCTTGCACCGACTGGACGATGTCGGACCCTTTTGGCAGCACCGCCAGCAGATGTTTCCAGGTCGCTATCGCCGCATCGTATTTCTTCGCCTGGTAATCGCTGATGCCAAGCAGCCACAAACCGCGTTGATTTTCCGGCGCTGCTTTCAGCGCTTTTTCCAGCAGGCTGCGTGATTCACCATCGATGCGGCGCGACGGGCTGGACAGTGCCAGCGCCTCGGCATAAGCGACGGTTACATCCGGATCGCTCGCGGCAAGGTCGTACGCATGCTTGAGCGCATCGCGCGCTTCGGTAAACCGTTCGGTGGCTTCGTAGGCGCGGCCGAGCAGGGTCCAGCCTTCGACGTCGTCGGGATTCTGTTTGAGTTTGGCGAGCAGGTTGGCAATGGCGCCTTCCATATTCTGGCTGTGATCGCCCGGTACTTTCGCATCCGTCGCGGCAGCCGTCGCATCGACTGCACGCGGTTCGCCGATGACGCGATAAAGAATGATCGCGCTGGCGGGCAACAGGAGGGCGATACCGAGCGCAGCAAAGAATGATGTGCTGTGCGATGGCGCTTGCGAACCATCGATGGCCGCGAGCATCTGCTCGCCAAGCGTTGCGCGTTTTGCGGCATATTCTGTGTCGCTTAGAACGCCGGCAGCGTGCGCCTGTTTCAGTGCCTTCAATTGTCGCTGCGCCAATGCGGCGGGATCGGCTTGCGTGCCGCGTCCGCGCAATAACGTCGGCAGCACGAAGGCCAGAGCCGCGGCCAGCATGAGCGCGGCGAGGATGACGAAAGTGATCATTACCAGTCTTCCTCGGAATCAATCGCGGATGATTCAATCGCGGCCGGCTCGCTCGCCGCCAACGGCAACTTTGCGCGCCCACGCAGAATGCGCACCACGACGAGTGCGCCCACCGCGACCAGCGCGAACGGCGCAAACCACAACAGCCAGGTGCCGGGCTTCAGCGGCGGATCGTACAGCACAAAATCGTTGTAGCGCGCGACCAGGTATTGCTTGATCTCGTCGTCGCTTTTTCCACTTTGCATCATGTCGAACACCTGCTTGCGCAGGTCCTTCGCCAAATCCGCGTCCGAATCGGCCAGATCCTGGTTCTGGCAGACCAGGCAGCGCAGTTGTTTGGCCAGATGCTGAAAGCGCACTTCCTGTGCACGATCCTTGAACGGCAGCGGGTCGACGGCGTGGGCGTTTTGACTGCTTGAGCCCAGTGCAACGATCAGCAACAGCAAAGCGAGCGCACGACTCACTGCGTGACCTTGCCGAGTTCGGCAATCTTCGGCATCAACTCATCGCGGACGAGTTCCGGTGTGAACATGCCGATGCGTTTGTAGCGGACCATGCCACGGGCATCGACGAGAAATGTTTCCGGCGCCATGTACACGCCGAAATCAATTCCGGTACGGCCATCGCGATCGGTGATCACCGCGTCGTAGGGATTGCCGAACTGCGCGAGCCAGCGTTTGGCATCATCGGCCTGATCCTTCCAATCCAGGCCGATCAGCTTGATCCCGAGCGGCTTGATCTGCGCCGTGAGGATCGGGTGTTCGTACTGGCAGGTCGGACACCAGCTTCCGAACACGTTGAGCAGGTAGGGCTTGCCGAGCAGATCCTTTTGCGCGAGCGACTTTGTGGAATCGTATAGAAGTGGAAGGGTGAACTCCGGCGCCGGTTTGCCGATCAGCGGGCTCGGTACTTCGGTCATCTCGTGGTGCGTGTTCCAGTGGATGCCGAACGCGAGCAGGCCCGCCAGGGCGATGAAGACGAGCAGGGGCAGCAGGCGATTGATCATACGCCGGCCTCCAGCGGCTGTGCCATCGGCGTCGCAGGTTGCGCATCGGCGCGTTGCGGCAGGGCGCGAAAACGCCGGTCGGTCGCTGCGACAAATCCACCGAACATCATGAACAGCCCGCCAAGCCAGATCCAGCGCACGAAGGGTTTGACGTAGACGCGCACGGACCAGGCGCCGTTGTCCAGCGGCTCGCCGAGTGCGACATACAGATCGCGGAACAGGCCTGGATCGATGTCTGACTTGGTCTGGAGCTGTCCGCCGCCGGAATACTGGCGCTTTTGCGGATGCAGGGTCGCAACCACGCGCTCGTCGCGCAATACTTCCAGCGTGCCTTCGTCGGCAGAATAGTTGGGTCCCTGCGTGTGCTCGACGCCGCGGAAACGGAAATCCAGTCCGCCGACATTGCGCGTTTCATTCGGCGCAAAGCGCAAATCACTTTCCACGCTGGTCGCTTCAGTGATCAATACACCGGAAAGAAACACGGCGACGCCGAAGTGCGCAAGGATCATGCCGAGCATTTCGGGCGTGTAGCGCTTGCCGCGCGGCGCGGTGCGCCAGCGTTGTACGGCGTACAGCGCGATGCCGATGCCTACCCACAACGTGGCGGCGACGCCGGCCAATCCGCGCAACGGGATGGATGGCGCGAGAAGTTTCGCAACCACGGCCGCGACGACGGCCACGATCAACGCCGGCCGAAGCGTGCGCCAGGTCGCGCCCCAGTCAGCGGCTGCCCAGCGAAAAAACGGACCGAACGGTAGTGCAATCACGACCGGCAACATCAGCAGCACGAACATGAAGCCGAAGTACGGCGGGCCGACCGAAATGCGACCGACACCGAGTGCGTCGCCGATCAGCGGATACAGTGTGCCGAGCAAGACCATGGCTGCGGCGCAGATAAACATGAGGTTGTTGATCAGCAGCAGCGTTTCGCGCGACAGCAGGCGGAACGCCTTGCCGCCGGCGACTTTCGGTGCGCGCACGGCATAGATCAGCAGGGAACCACCGACCACGGTGCACAGGAACGCGAGAATGAACAGGCCGCGCTTCGGGTCGGATGCAAACGCATGTACGCTGGTCAGTACGCCAGAGCGCACCAGGAACGTGCCGAGTAGAGAAAGGGAAAATGCGAAAATGGATAAAAGTAGCGTCCACGCGCGAAAGCTGCCGCGTTTTTCGGTGACGGCCTGCGAATGGATCAGCGCGGTGCCGACGAGCCAGGGCATGAACGAGGCATTTTCGACCGGATCCCAGAACCACCAGCCGCCCCAGCCCAGCACGTAGTACGCCCACCAGCTTCCGAGTGAGATGCCGAGGGTGAGAAATGCCCAGGCCACGTTCGTCCACGGCCGCGCCCAGCGCACCCAGGCCACGTCGAGTTCGCCGCCGAGCAGCGCGGCAATTGCGAAGGCGAAGGCCACCGAGAATCCCACATAGCCGGTGTACAGCATCGGCGGGTGCATGATGAGGCCCGGATCCTGCAGGATCGGATTCAGGTCGTTGCCATCCGCCAGCGCCGGCAGATGCCGCGCGAACGGATTGGAGGTCAGGATCGTGAACAGCAGGAAGCCGAACGCGATGAAACCCAGAACGCCGAGCACGCGCGCCATCAACGCATCGGGCAGGCGCCGGCTGAACGCGGCGACCGCGACAGTCCACACATTCAATATGAGAACCCACAGCAGCAGCGACCCTTCGTGCGCGCCCCATACTGCGGAAAATCGGTAGTACCACGGCAGGGCGAGATTGGAATTCTGCGCGACGTAGGCGACAGAAAAATCCTGGGTGACAAAGGCGTAGGTCAGGATGCCGAACGCGAGAACGACGAACACCGCCTGCCCGGCGACGGCCGGCCGCGCCACCGCAATCAGCGTCGCATTGCCGCGCCAGGCACCATAAATCGGCAGCGCGCACTGCACGAACGCGAGCAGTAGCGCGAGGATCAAGGCGAATTGACCGAGTTCTGGAAGCATGCGGAATCACCCGGCGAGCGCCGGATCAGCGGAACGACGTGGATAGATTACGCGAGACCGCTGATATAGCGAAGCGGTTCAGGCCTTCTTCGCGTAGCCCGAGCACCAGCCCTTGGCGTTGACGGACTTGCCGGGAAACAGTTGGCATGGCCCGAAACCGGTGGCGGCACCCTGATAGAAATTGCAGTTCGCGCAGGTTTGTCCGGCCACGTGCGGCGCGGGTGCCTTGCTCGCGTCTTCCGTGTAGTTGAGTGCTTTCGCCGTGGGGTCGTCCAAGGTCAGATGCGGCAGGTCGTCGGCGAATGCGAGTCGCGGCAGCGCGCCTGCGACGACAAAGCCGCCGAGGCCGGTGGCCGCAGTCGCAAAAAAACGGCGCCGGCTTGGGTTGGCGGTGGTTGGGTCATTGGCCATGGTCGATCTCCTTGATGTTCTGGCATACGAGGCTTCGGCAACAATTATAGACCCGTGCGTCGTGCGCTGGCTTGATCGAAGTCAAAGTTTTGCTCCTTGCAATGGCATGTCAAGCTGAACGACGCGAGGTAGCCAGATGGATGGAGCAAAAATTGTCGAGACGCGGCGTGGGGACTTCTGGCATACGACAACATCCGGTATCCCTGCGACTGTGCTGCAAACCGATCCTCAAGGAGTATTCCTCATGCGTCGCATGAATCGCGTTTTGATCTTTACGCTTGCGGTTTCCGCAGGCATGGCAGCGAACGCGGCAACGGAGCAAGGCGCTTCTACGCCGCCGCTCGCCGAGTTGCAGGCGTCGGCAAAAGCGCATCCAGATGACGGCGCCGCGCAATACAGCCTGGGCCTGGCTTTGCAGAAAGCCGGGAAGCACGCCGAGGCGATCAACGCGTTCAATCGCGCGATCAAGCTGAACTTTCAGGCGGGTGCGGCCGAACTGCGTGCTGCACAGTCGCAAGTCGCGCTCGGCGATCGCGCTGGTGCCTTGAAACGCGTGAGCGCGCTGGCGGAGTCCCAACCGATCGCGTTTGCAGCAACGCTCAAGGCCGTCGGCGGCATTCCTCAGCTGACGGCCGACCGGCAATTCCAGGCGGCCATTGCCGCCGCGGAGGCCAAGCGCTACCCGTGCCGCAATCGGCTTGAATCGCATCAGTTTGATTTCTGGCTAGGCGACTGGACCGTGACCGATCCAAAGGGCGCGCCGCTCGGCGTCAGTTCGATCACATCCGATCACGCTGGCTGCATCGTGCGCGAATCCTGGACCGGCGGCTTCGGCGGCAAGGGCACCAGCGTCAATTTCTACGACCCGGCCAGCAAGCAGTGGCATCAGGTGTGGACGGATGACAACGGCACGATCACCAACTACGTCGGTGAGTTGCGCGGCGGCGCCATGGCGTTCCATGCAGAAGGATTTGGCGACGCCGACGGCGTTCATCATCAGCGCACGCTGGTGTTCACCCCGAACGCCGATGGCAGCGTCGAACAGGTATTCCAGGATTCAGACGACGGCAAGGAGTGGAAGACGACGTTCGACGGACACTACGTACGCGCGAAGCCCTAGTCAGAGAGCCGTGGGTGGTTCTATTTTTTCTGTGGCGCGACCTGGGCCGCCTTCGCTTTGGCAATTGCGTCGGCGACTTCCTTGGGCATATACGACTCGTCATGCTTGGCCAGCACCTCGCGCGCGGCAAAATGTCCGCCGTCCATTTTTCCGGTCGCGATGATGCTTTGGCCTTCGCGGAACAGGTCCGGCAGGATGCCGGTGTATTGAACCGGCATGTCGCGGAAGCGGTCGGTGACGACAAAATCCACTTTTAGCGATGTGGAATCGCGCTGGATCGAGTGCTCCAGCACGACGCCGCCGAGACGAAAACTCGCGTCGGTCGGAACATGGCCCGCCAGCACTTCGCTTGGCGAAAACAGATACGTCATGTTGCGCCCGAGCGCGAGCACGGTGAGGCCGGCAGCGATGCCGACCGCAGCGAGAATCAACGCGACCGCGATCAGGCGGCGCTTGCGAGTGGGTGTCATGTCCCGTTCCTGGTGGTCTGTGCAGTCTTCGCGGCCTCGCGCTTGAGGCGGCCGCGCAGTTCAGTGAGCGTGCGCCGGCGCAGGCGCAACGGCCCGATCGCATCGGCAAGCAGTACGACGAAAAACACGATGTACGCCGTCCACACATACAGGCCGTAGCCGTGCATTGCGAAGAAATCAGCCATAGGTGCCTCCTTGCGCCGCGAGTGCACGCACCCAATCCTTGCCGGATTCCAGCCCGAGCAGCGCGGCGCGCGCGCGCGCGAACACGCTCGCGAAAAAGTATACGTGAGTCGCGAATGCCAGGGTCAGCAGCGGCCAGAGCATGCTTGCACTGATTTTCGATGAACCCATGAGGCTCACGCTTTGCGCTTGATGCAGCGTATTCCACCAGTTGACCGAGTAATGCACGATCGGAAGATTGACCACGCCGACCAGGGCCAGGAAGGCCGCCGCGCGTGCGGCCTGGCGCGTGTCCTCGATCGCGGCATTCAAGCCGATCACGCCGAAATACAGGAACAGCAGCACCAGCTCGGATGTCAAGCGCGCATCCCAGGTCCACCACGTGCCCCAGGTGGGCTTGCCCCACACCGAGCCACTGACCAAAGTTATAAATGTGAACGCGGCGCCAATCGGTGCGCTCGCCATCGCCAGCGTTTCGCTCAGCTTGATCCGCCAGACCAGCGCAACGAAACCGTTCGCGGCCATGAACGCATAGGCGAGCAAGCTCATCCACGCACACGGCACGTGCACATACATGATGCGAAACGAGTCACCCTGCTGATAGTCCGCAGGTGCAATGACCAGGCCGCCGTAAAAACCGACCGCGCCCGTAATCAGCGCAATTGCATACAGCCACGGCAACATCCGTCCCGCGAAACGATAGAAATACGGCGGCGAGCCGAGTTTGTGGAACCAGAGCAGGAGGGGATTCATTGGGTGAAATCGTCAATCCGGCAGACTGCCAGACTCCAATTCAAGGATAGGCAAGTATAGAGCTGAGCTTGGTTCGATTCCGCGATAGTCATGTCAACGAAATCTTAAGCGCCGCCGCCGCCGCGAGCGGCGCGAGCACCAGCGCCAGCACCAGCCATGCGCCCAGCCAAAGCAGCGGCGCAGTGAACGGCAGGCCGGCTTGCGCCGCATTGCACGCGCCGGCGCCGAAGATCAAGGCTGGTACGATCAGCGGCAACACGAGCAAGGTCAAAAGCATACCAGAGCGGCGCATGCCGACCGTCAGCGCCACACAGACCGCGCCGATCAGACTCAGTAGCGGCGTCGCCAACGCCAGCGCGACAAGCAGCACCGGCAGCACCGTGTCAGGCAGGTACAGCAATTGTGCAAGTAACGGCGCGATGACGATCAACGGCAAGGTCGTCGTCAGCCAGTGGATCGCAATTTTGCACGCGAGCAGCAGGGATAGCGGATGCGGCGACACGACCAGTTGCTCGAGCGAGCCATCTTCCAGGTCGCTGCGAAACAACGCATCCAGCGAAAGCAGCGATGCGAGCAACAGGGCGACGAAGATTGTGCCGGCGGCGATGCGCGCGAGCGTCGCCTGTTCCGGACCAAGCGCAAACGGAAACAGGGAGACGACGATGATTGCGAATAGCAGCGGATTAAGCGCATCGCCGCGCCGGCGCCAGGTCAGCGCAAGATCGCGGCGCAGCAGGGCGGCGCAGGCAGCGCCGGTTGTGCCGGGCTTCATGCGGCGGCCCGCAACGGGATTCGGCGCGGCGTGCCCGAGGTGTAGGCGTAGGCGCCGTGTGAGGTGATGAGCGCCGCGCCGCCGCGGCGGGCATGGTGATCGAGTAGGCGGTTGACCAGCTCGATGCCGCTGCGATCCAGGTTCGCGTAAGGTTCGTCGAGCAGCCAGAGCGCGGCCGGCACCAGCAGCAGGCGCGCGAGTGCGACGCGTTTTTTCTGTCCTGCAGACAAGGTCCGCAGCGCCTGGTCTTCGTAGCCTTCAAGGCCAACGCTCGCGAGCGCCAGTTGCGGCGTGATGCCTGAGCGAATCCCGCCCATGCCGACGGCAAAGCGCAGATTCTGCAAAGTGGAAAGTTCCATTTTTAGCCCCAGCAGGTGGCCGAGCAGTGCAACCTGATTCGAGAGCTTGGCCAGCGTCAGCGGCGCGTCGTGCAGCAGAACTTCACCCGAAGTAGGCTCGAGCAAGCCGCACAGCACTTTCAGCAGCGTGGTCTTGCCGGAGCCGTTATCGCCCTCGATCAGCACGACTTCGCCCGGATGCAGGGAAAAGTCCAGCGGACCGAAGATCGCCTCTTCGTTGCGGGCAAAGGTCAGGCCACGCGCTTGCAGCAGCGGCGGAGTTTCGTGCGGGACGGATTCCATGTCGGCGCGAATGCTACCTGCACCGCGGCGTTTGCGCTACGCACAAGACGAAACGTGAACACGCGAGCGGGTACAATGGTCCGTCGAACCTCAGGGGCGTGCAATGCGGTTTCATCCAATTGCGGCGATTGCCGGACTGCTCTGGCTTGGCTGCGCCACTGCCACTGCCACGGCCGCGGCACCGCCTGAGGTACGCCACATCTATATGGTTCGCATGAGCGACGCGCCACTGGTGGAACATGCGCGGCAACGTGTTGTACAACAAGCGGGCGGCAAGCGCCTGGAAAGCGACAAACAAACGCTGCGGCGCGAACTCGACGGCCCCGAAAGTATCGCCTACCGGCAAAATCTCGACTCGACGCGCACGCGGCTTCTCGATGCCGGCAGTGCGGCGCTGGGCCGCACCCTGGCTCCACGCCATACTTACCGCTACACCGGCAACGGCGTGGCCTTGCTATTGAGCGACAGCGAAGCAGCCACGATCGCCGCGTTGCCCGGCGTGAGTGCGGTACGCCGCGAACGCATCGAGCACGTGCTGACGGATGCGGGTCCCCAATGGATCGGCGCCGACGCCTTGTGGAACGGTCAGGTATCCGGCATCCCCGCAACCCGGGGTGAAGGCGTCGTCGTCGGTATCATCGATACCGGGATCAATCCATCCCATCCGTCGTTTGCAGCCACCGGCGGCGATGGCTACACCCATACCAATCCGCGCGGACACTTCTACGGATTGTGTACAAATGGAAATGCGACGTGCAATGCCAAGCTGATCGGCATCTACGACATGACCGATGAAGGCACCCAGGGTGTGGACAGCGTCGGTCATGGCAGCCACGTTGCCGGAATCGCCGCCGGCAATGCGCTCAGCAATGCGTTGCAGGGACATACCGTCGCGCTGCCGCGCAGCGTTTCCGGCGTCGCTCCGCACGCGAACATCATCATGTACAAGGCGTGCAAGGCCGCAACCGCGAGCCATCCCACCGGGGGCTGTGCGGAATCGGATCTTGTCGCTGCAATCGAGCAGGCGACGGTGGATGGCGTCGACGTGATCAACTATTCGATTGGTGGCGATGCCGCCGATCCCTATTCGCTGCTGTTCCTGGGTTCCAACGACAGCGCGGCATTCTTCCAGGCGCGAGCGGCGGGCATCGTTGCAGTTGCCGCTGCGGGCAATGCAGGTCCTGGCGCCGCTTCAATTGGCGAACCGGCAAATTCACCGTGGATCATTGCGGTTGCGAACGCAAGTCACAATCGACGATTTTCCAATTCCATCGGCAGCTTCAGCGGCGTGGCGAATGCACCGCCGACGCTGGCGGGGCAGGGCTACACGGCGGGATTCGGGCCGGCCACGATCGTCTACGCCGGCAATTTCGGCAATGCCCTGTGCGGCGTCGGCGACTCGCAAGGTGTAGCCCCGACCGGGGCGAGCAACCCGTTTGCGCCAGGAACATTTCACGGCGAAATCGTGATCTGCGATCGCGGCACGTATGCGCGTGTTGAAAAAGGCTTCAACGTGGGCGCGGCCGGTGCCGGCGGCTACATTCTGGCGAACACCGCGGCGGACAGTGAATCGGTCGTCAGCGACGATCACTTTCTGCCGGCCGTGCACCTGGGTTACGCCGAGGGCCAGCAGTTGAAGAATTGGGTTAACGTCGCGGGCGCGCATGTCGGCACGATCAGCGGAGTCAGTGCCGTTCTCGACAGCAGTTTTGGCGATGTCCTGGATGTCAGCAGTTCGCGCGGGCCGTATGGGTTTTCCAGTGGCCTGCTCAAGCCCGACATCACGGCGCCAGGCGACAACATCTTGTCCAGTACTCAGACCGGCACGGGATTGGCCTTGCTCAGCGGCACGTCGATGGCCAGCCCGCACGTGGCCGGCGCTGCGGCGCTGCTGATTGCCGCGCATCCGACCTGGTCGCCGGCGCAAGTGGAGTCTGCCTTGCTCGGCAGCGCACTGGGCAACAGCGTGCGCAAGGAAGATGGCGTGACGCCTGCCTCGCCATTGGACGCGGGCGCCGGGCGCGCTCAGGCCGCCGCGGCAGCGCTGGCGGGTTTGTATCTGCCGCTGAGCGCTGACGACTTCCAGGCACAGAACCCGCACCTTGGCGGCGACCTGCGCGATCTCAATCGCCCCGGCATCGAAGACCGGGACTGTTTCGGTCAGTGCAGTTTCATTCGGCGCGTGACCGACATGTCCGGTGGTGGCACGTGGCAGGCAAGCATCAGCGCAGCGACGGGAGAGCATATCAGCGTGACGCCGAGCCAGTTCACGCTCGCGCCAGGCGCCTCGCAAAATCTGAGCATCAGCGCCGACGTCAGTGATCCACGTTTGCAGGGCACCTGGGTGGGCGCGCGCATCGTTTTACACAAATCCACAGGTGGACAAAGCGCCAGCGACACGGCGCTCACGCTGGCCGTGTATTCCTCGCCGGGCGCAGCGCCCCCATTCCAGGAGTTCACGATCAACGCGCCGGTCGGCAATACCTATCTGCAACTGGGCAACCTGGTGGCCTTGCCGCAGGCGTCGTTCAGCACCACGTCGCTCGCGCCGGCAACCGTCACCAGCATGAATCTCGCCGTGGACACGACGCCGGATACCTTGTATTCGGCGTTCCCCGGCACCGGCAAGCAGTTCGTACTTTTCCCGATATCGCAAACTTCAAATTTACCGCCGCCGACGCAGGGACGGGTATTCATCGTCGAGAGTGCCGCGTCGACCGCGGCGGTGACGGATCTATATGTCGGCATCGACAGCAACGGCAATGGCCAACCGGATCTTGTCGAGCAAGCCTGCTTCGGTTCAGCACAAGCCGGTACCAGCGCGCGCTGCGTGCTCGATTTGCGCGGTGCTCCCGCAAACGCAAAAAACGTGTGGGCACTGGTGGACATTCGCGCAGGCTCGTCCGGGGTGACCAATTCAGTCGCGTTGAGCGGCGCCGTGCCGATGGTCAACGTGCCCTTGAGCGGCGACAACAGCCGCGGGCAATTGAAGGTCACCGGTCCCGGCCATGTGCCGGCCGCAGTGGATTTCCCCGTGCATCTGACGTTTGGTTCGGTGACCAATGCCCTCGTACCCCGCAGGTATTACGGCGCGGTCATGATCGATGCCCTGCCGGGATTGAACGGCCAGGTCGGCTTTGTTCCGTTTGCGCTGACCCGCAACGCCGGCGGCGACGACGTGGCCGACGCGCTGGAGCCAAGCGCAGATGCCCAGCGCAACTACGTGATCGAACCCGGCGAAAGCCTGCAGCATGTGTTCGTCGACGTCGCCGCCGACATCAGAACGCTCACCGTGGTTAGCGGGGAGAGCGAATCAAACGGCGCTGCGGCCAGCATGGCGTTCTACATCGCGCGTGCGGACTTCCCGCCGGCATCGGGCTCGGCGCAGATTGCGCCCGCGCCGCCATCCAGTGCTGCCGCCACGCAGTGGACGCTGGGAGGGCAGGTCAGCACGAACTCCGTCTCGGTACCTGTCAGTCCGGGGCGCTGGTATATCGTTGCGACGAATACCGGCAACAGCGAAAACTATTTCAGCCTGATCGCGACCGCCAACAATGGCGGCACGGCGGTGCCGCCTGCGCATGGCGAGTACTACAATCCGCTGCGTTCCGGTCACGGCATTTTCGTCAGCCAGGCGGGCGGCCAGCAGGTGGTGGATTGGTATACGTATCTGGAAGACGGCACGCCGACCTGGTATGTCGCGCAGGGCGCCGCGCCGGGAGCAAACAGTGGCGCGTGGACGGCGCCGATGGCGCGGGTCAACTGGAATGGTTCCTCGATCAATACCGTCGCGATCGTGGGTGATGTGATCCTGACGCCGATCGACGCCACCACTTTCATGTATTCCTGGCATCTGGATGGCCAAACCGGCAGCGAGCGTTTTTCCCTCCTCGGCACCAATGCCTGCGTGACCTTCAATGGCGCGCCTGCGAGGTTCGACGGCAACTGGTTCGCGCCGGGGCAATCCGGCTATGGCATGGATGTGCTCGCCTTGCCCGACCAGCAATTCAATGCGTTCTATCTCTACGACAGTCTCGGCATTGCGCGCTGGGTGGCGGGCAGCGCGTCGCCGTTTGCTGCCAGCACAACAATGGATATGTACCAACTCACCGGCTTCTGCCCGCTGTGCGCGTATACGGGCGCAAGTCCGCACAAGGTCGGTTCGATGTCGGTCAACTATTCGAGCACGACGAGCGGCACGTATTCGACGAACTTCAACCTGCTTGCGCCGCTATCGGGTCCATGGAACATCAACCAGCCGATCTCGCGGCTGACAGGTTCGCCGGCCTGTAGCCAGTAATTCAAGCAGGCAGTGGCGGCAGACGCGCCGTGATCATGCCTTCCGCTTGCGCAAGATCGATCTGCGCAAGCTCGGTCTTGCCCGTGGCAAGCTCGCGCAGGATGCCAGACTGTATTTCACCGCGTGCAAGCGCGGTGGCATAGGGCAGGCGCGAGAACGTGACCATCCAGTAGCGCGGTACGAAGCGACCCGGATAGCGATAGGCCAGCTCGCGTTCCAGTGCGCGCATCAGCAGGAAATGCGCATCGGCGACGCTGTCGCGCATCTCGACGTAATTTTCCAGCGCCATCGCCGCGATCGCATCGGCATTGGGTCTGCGCCGGCGCTCGAATTCGGCAAATGCCGCCTTTGTGTCATTTGCTGCATTGTCCATTATTTCCGCAAACTCGACCGCGTCCTCGAATCCGCAGTTCATGCCCTGGCCGTGGAACGGCACGATCGCGTGGGCGGCATCGCCGATCAGCAGTGCGCGCCCATCGATATGCCAGCGATCCAGATACAGTGTGCCGAGCAGGCCGACCGGATTGGCGGCGTAGTCTCTTTCCAGATCAGGGATGAGCGGCACGGCATCGGCGAAGTCGCGCGCGAACAGCGCCTGTGCCTCGGCGGCAGTACGCACGTTGGCGAAACTCGGATCTCCTTCGTTTGGCAGAAACAGGGTGACCGTGAAACTGCCTTCCGCGTTCGGCAGCGCAATGCACATGTAGTTGCCGCGCGGCCAGATATGCAGAGCGTTCGGCTCCATCGCGAACAAGTCCCCCCTCTCCCGCTGGCGGGAGAGGGCTGGGGTGAGGGTGGCGCTCGGCAGATCGGGAAGTTTAGGAATCTCCAGTTCCTTGTAGCCATGATCCAGCGGCTCGAAGCGCTCGCCGAGATCGATCGCACTCGCCATGGCCGTGCGCAGCGCCGAGCCCGCGCCATCCGCACCGATCACAACAGGTGCGACGTGCTCGCGCGTCGTGCCTGCTTCGTCGCAAAGCTGCAACGTGGATTTTTCCCAATCGACGGACGCCAGCCGCTGGTCGAAATGGATACGTGCACCGGCTGCTTCGGCGGCATCGAGCAGGGCCATATTCAGGCTGCCGCGATTGACCGACCAGATCACTTCCGAATCATTGCGGCCATAACGCAGCAACTCGGTTTTTCCATCGCGTGCATGCACCATGCGCCCGCGCATCATCACCGCGATCGGTTCGATGCGCTTTTGCAATCCGGCTACGCGCAAGCCATGCCAGCCGCGCTCGGCCAGCGCCAGATTGATCGAGCGCCCGCCGAGAAAACCAAACTTGCGCGGATCGGGCCGACGCTCGAAGACCTCGACGGAAAAGCCGCGTTGGGCGAGCAGGGTGGCGAGCAGCGCACCTACGAGGCCGGCGCCGATAAGGGTGATTTTTTCGCGATTCATGAGCGAATTATGCGGGATTTGGCGACTGTTTTATGCTTGTCATTCCAGCGAAAGCTGGAATCCAGTTCTTCTCTCACTCTGGCGGGAAAACTGGATCCCAGCTTTCGCTGGGATGACGGCGACTTACCTTAGCTCTTCTTCGCCCACTCTTTCACAGCGTCGACAAACCGCAAACCATCCATAAACCGGTTGTACAGCGGCGTCGGTGCAATGCGGATCACGTCGGGCTCGCGCCAGTCGCCGACAATGCCAGCTTCGCTCAGCTGATCGAATAGCGCGCGTCCTGTGTGTCGATCGCCCTTGACGCGCAGCGAGAGCTGGCAGCCGCGGCGCTCGGCTTCGCGCGGGGTGACAATTTCCACAATGTTCGACAACTGCGTTTCGATCAGCCAGGCGAGGTAACCAGTCAGGGCGATGGATTTTTGGCGCAGTTGCGCGATCCCGGCGCGATGGAAAACGTCCAGCGAGACGCGCAGCGGTGCCAGCGCGAAGATCGGCGGGTTCGACAACTGCCAGCCGTCGGCGCCCGGCGTCGGCACGAAGTCCGGACCCATCTTGAAGCGCGTTGACTGGTCATGGCCCCACCAGCCGGCGAAACGCGGCAGCACGGCGCGCGCGTGACGCTCGTGCACGAAGCAGCCGGCGACCGCACCGGGACCGGAGTTGAGGTACTTGTAGCTGCACCACACGGCGAAATCGCAACCGCTGTCGTGTAGGTTCACGGGCACGTTGCCGACGGCGTGGGCCAGATCGAAGCCGACGACGCAACCTTTGCGCTGCGCCAAGCCGACGATGCGCTTGAGATCCAGCACCTGGCCGGTGAGGTATTGCACGCCCGGAAGCAGCACCAGCGCGGTGCGCGCCCCGTGTTCTTCCAGCGCACGTTCGACGGCGGCGAGTGAAATCGTGCCGTTGTGTTCATCGCCTTCAAGTTCGATCAACGCTGACGCGGGATCGTGGCCGTGAAAACGGATTTGCGATTCGACCGCGTAGTGATCGGAGGGAAATGTGTTCTTCTCTATCAGGATGGCGGGGCGTTCGCGCGTCGGCCGGTAGAAACTCACCATCATCAGATGCAGGTTCGCGGTCAGCGAGTTCATCGCCACGACTTCGCCCGGATGCGCGCCGACGAGTTCGGCCAGGTTTTCGCGAACCAGCTCGTGATACGGCATCCACGGGTGCTTGCCGCGGAAGTGCGCTTCAACGCCGAGCGCAGCCCAGTCGTCAAGTTCGTCGATCAGCGCCTGGCGGGTCGCGCGCGGCTGCAGGCCCAGCGAATTGCCGCACAGGTAAACTTGTTCGCCGTTGCCATGGGGCGGGATCAGGAACTCGCCGCGGAACGATGCCAGCGGATCGGCGGCATCGCGTGCCAGCGCCCAGGCTTCGTCGGCGGCGAAGTCGATGGAAACTGCCATGGGCTTCAGTGCGGCTTGAGCGACTGCATGATCTGGCCGCAGCCTTTTTCGTAGTCCGCCGTCCATGCTGCCGTGGTCGCCGGCAGCATCGGCCGCGCACAGCGCACATGCACGAGCACGTGACCGTTCAGATACCAGGTTTCACGGTATTCGTAGCGGGTCTTGCCGTTGAGTGCGAAGTAGCGAAGCGCCGAAGCGTCGACGCCGTCGCTGCGTTGTTCGTATCCGGGTGATTGCTTGATCCGGACGAGAGCGCCGTTGACCATCGACTGGAAATTACCTGAATCGTCGAGCAACTTGGTTTCGACGGTCACCCGCGAGGCTTCGCCGGTGCCGGTGTCAGCGGGGTCCTTGATATGGAACGCGATGAATTGCGGATTGCCCTCGGTTTTCTGCATGATCGCCGGCCACTCAGGCGGCGCCTTGAACGTGACGAAGCCCTGGGCGAGCGCATAGTCGCCGGCTTCCTGCGCTTGTGCACTCGCGCCGGCAAGTGCAGCAATTGCGGCAAATGATGCAAGGTATACAAATGTCAATCGCGTCATGATCGTCTCCGGACGGTCAGTTGAATCGTGAGAGCGGCAGGCCGAGCCATTCCAGCGCGGTGCCGTGGTACAGGTGCTGCTGTTCGGTATCGGCCAGATTCAGCGCGGCGATACCGGAGCCGGGCTCCTGTTCGCCAAGCGGAAAAGGGTAGTCGGTGCCGAGCATGACATGCCCTGAGCCGGCCACGTCCAGCAGGTAGCGCAAGGCGCGGGCGTCGTGCACACAGGAATCGAAATACAGCCGATCGAAATATTCGCGCGGGTTGCGTGAGTTGTCGGTGGCGACCAGGTCCGGGCGCATGCGGAAGCCATGCTCGATACGGCCGATCGTGTAGGGAAATGCGCCGCCACCGTGGGCCAGACAGACGCGCAGCTTCGGCAGGCGTTCGAGGATGCCGCCGAAAATCAGACAGCATGCCGCGCGCGATTGTTCCGCTGGCATGCCGACCAGCCACGGCATCCAGTACTTGGGCATGGTTTCGCGGCCCATCATGTCCCAGGGATGCACCAGAATCGCCGCCCCGAGATCGGCCGCCGCCTCGAAAAACGGGAAAAGCTCCGGTGCATCCAGGTTCCACATATCCACATGTGAACCGATCTGCACGCCCTGCAGGCCGAGTTGCTCGACGCAGCGTTCCATTTCCTGGATCGCCAGCGTGGGCGACTGCAGCGGTACTGTGCCGATGCCGGCATAGTGGCGCGGGTGCGTGCGGCAGATTTCAGCGGTGTGGTCGTTCAGGAAGCGGTGCAGCTCCAGCGCCTGACCGGGCTTGGCCCAATACGAAAACAGCACCGGCACGGTCGAGATCACCTGCGTCTGCACGCCAAACTTCGCGTAGTCGGCAATGCGGTAGTCGGCATCGAACGCGTTTTCCCACACTTCGCGGAAAAACTTGCCGTCCTTGTAGATGCGATGACGCCCTTCCGTGCGGACCATCACCGGGAAGCGGTCGTCGCCGTATTTCTCAGCCAGGTTCGGCCAGGTGGCAGGCAGGATGTGGGCGTGCGTGTCGATCTTCAGCATGCGGCCAATTCTACCTGCATGTGCGCCAGGAAAATGCCTCGGGCGCGACTTTCGTGCGGCCTTAGCGGGGACGACCCTGCCGCAGCAGATGCTCCAGCGTGTTCACGCTGTCGGTGATGCGATCACTGGCGTCGATCCAGGCGGCGGCGAGGATGCGCGCATCGTCCGTGGTGACGTCTGCATCGAGCTCGCGGCCGAGTGTGCGCTGTTCGGCACGCAGCCCGGCACCGACGTGCGCAGCCGAGCTGCCGTCGCGCAGGCTTTGCACAAGCCCGGCTAGATCCGCGCTGACGCGTTCGACGAACGCACCGACTCTTGCCGGTGCTGGAGCGACAGCTGAATTCTGTCGCACGGCTTCCAATGTCATCGCTGCGCGCAGAAAACGGTTTGCATTCGCAAACACGCCTTCAGCGACGGCAAGCAGTCGCGGATCGCGGCGGGGTTCGCTGCGCAGCCGGTCGAGCGAGGCTTGCGCGTTCGTGCGCGCGCCGCGCGTGGCACGGCGGATATCGTCGCGTACGCGCGGAGCGCCATCGAGCACAGCCAAAAAATAGCGGCGATAGGTATCCAGCATCTCGGCCAGCGCCTCGTGTACGCGGCCACGTTCCCACGTCGGCCATGCCAGATAGGCCAATAACGCGAGCGCGCTGCCGATGCCGGTACCGACGGCGCGCGCCAGCATCGTTTCACCGGGTGCGATGCCTTCGAAGGTCAGCAGCACGACGATGAGGCTAGTCAACAGCATCACACCAATGCCGTAGTGCATCGTGGTCAATTCGCGGAAGCCAAAACACAAAACGGCCAACAGCACGATGCGCGCGGCATCGCTGCCAAATGCAAAATGCAGCAACGCGGTGGTCAACGCCAGTCCGAGCAAGGTTCCGATCACGCGCAGCAGGCCGAAGCTGAAGGTGCCGGCGAAATCCGGTTTCAACACGATCGCTGTGGTCATGGGGATCCAGTAGCCGTGCGACCAGCCGATGTAGCGCGAACCGATGATGGCAAGGGCAAGGCACACGCCCAGACGGATCGCGTGACGACAGGCGATCGAGGAAAGGCGCAGGTTCGCGCGCAGGATTGCCAGCGCGCTGCGCGGACGCAGCGCGCGTGGCAGACGCGATTCATGCGCGTCCAGGCGCAGCTCGCCGCGGCTGCCGGCGAAATCCGCATTGCGCACAGCCGCACGCAGTTGTCCGCTAAGCGCATGCGTGTGTGCCTGTGCGATCGTCAGCGCGCGTCCGCCATGCGCATCGCCCGCGCTGGCATGCATGGCGTCGAGCGATGCCATCGCCGCATCGAAACCTTCCAGTGCCGCCGCGGCCGCCAGAGGACTGGCACCGGCATCCAGCGCAGCGGCGATCGCGTCGAGGGCACGCGCGGCGTATTCGCGCAGGCGTGTCAGCGTCGTCTTCAACTCGTTTTCCTGCGTGCGCTCGTCGAGGCCGCCAAGGGCGAGCAGCTCCAGGCGAATGCGTTCGATCACCTCGGCCAGCACGCGGAATGCATCCATCGCTGCGCCGCGCGCGCGATAGGAACCATGCAGCACGTTTTCGACATCGCTCAACGCAGCCGTCACCGGTAGCGCCTGGCCGCTATCGTCATGGCGTCGCGCGCTCGCGGCCAGCCCACGGCATAGCTGCGCCAGCGCGGTGCGCTCCGGCCGATAACGTTGCAGCGGCCACGCCGCAATCGCAAACAGCGTCAACAGCAATCCACCGCTGAAGAAAAGAATCGCCGGTCCAATCGCGTCCGCCGGCGCGCGCGGATACGCGGCCGTGACCACGAGCAGGATCATGCTGATAAGCCCGATGCGTCCCGCGTCGGTGCCCAGCGCGACGAGCAGGCCGCCGGCGACGCCCCACACCAGCGCCGCGAGCGTGATCAGGATGTCGTTGTCGCCCAAGGTGTAGCCGACGAACGCGGAAATTCCGGCAGCCGTTGCCGCGAGCAGCATGCGTGTCATGCGCAGCCGGTATGGCCCCGGTTGATCGGAGAACATCGTATTCAGCGCACCGACGCAAATACCCAGGCCGATGCCGAGATGGCCAGTGGCGACACCCAGGGCGAGGGGCAGTGTCACCGCCACGGTGTTGCGCAGCGCGACGACGACGGGGACGTCGCGCGGTTTGAGCCTTAGCAGGGTTTGGAGCATTTTGCTGATGATAGCGAATTAGCTGCAGCTGGCTTACGTTTTTGTCGGCAGAGCTTCCACTCGCCGTACCGGCGAGCGTGTAACTTCTCTTGACTCCGGGCATCCGGCAACTGCTCCTGCGTTGCTCTACCTCCGGCATCCATGCCGTCGCCTGCCCTCCGCTGCTTCGCAGCCAGCTTCGCTGTTCGCGCCGCTTCTGCCGCGCAGTGCTCGTGCAAAGAAAAGTCACCAAAAGAAAGCACGTGGTCTGCTTCCCAGGAGGAACTGATCGCAGGCTGGTGAAGACTGCGCAGGTGGCATTTACGTGTTCGTCGAGGAATGCGGAGCGCTGAGCAGGCTTTCTCGTATCGAGCGAGTTGCCTGATGGCAACGCACAATCTGGCGCCGAGCTATTGGACGGGAAGCTCGCGTCAGTGCAGATTTGCAGAGCAGTTCCTTCTGGAGGCGTCACCTGCGTGCTTTCTTTCTTGGTAACTTCTTTCTTTACACGAGTAAAGAAAGAAGTTACCCGCTCCTCCGCAGGAGGAGTGGAAGCTTTGGCTCTGAGAGTGGAAGCTTTGTTTTTAAAAATCAAATCAAGAAAGAACTGGATTCCTGCCTTCGCAGGAATGACGACCATTGCGCTAGCGATATTTATCCGGCGCAGGATTCACGTGCCCACACTCTTTGCAAGTGCGCGCATCCAGCGATCGATAGAAGCGATCGAAGACAGCAAGAAAATCCGTCTCGACGTTCGCAAGCATGAAAAACTCTTCGTACAACTTGTGATTGCAGCGCTCGCAGAACCACAGCAGGCCATCCTGCTCACCCGCCAGACGCTTGCGCTCGATGACGAGGCCAATCGAGTTTGCCGCGCGTTGTGGTGAGTGCGCTACGCGTGGCGGCAGATAGAAGATTTCGCCGGCGCGGATCGGAATGTCGCGGGCCTTGCCGTCTTCCTGGATTTTCAGGACCATCTCGCCTTCGAGCTGATGGAAGAACTCCGGACCTTCGTCCCAATGGTAGTCGGTACGCGAGTTCGGCCCGCCGACGATCATGATGATGAAGTCGCCGTCATAAATGCATTTATTGCCGACCGGTGGCTTGAGTAGGTGACGATGCTCGTCAATCCATTTTTGAAAATCGATCGGGGGTAAGATCATTTCAGCGTTCTTCCGGCAGCGCAGCGATGCACTTCAGCTCGATCGCGATCGGCGTCGGCAGCGCGGTGATGCCCAGCGTGGTGCGACAGGGTTGCGCATCGGTGAAGTATTCGGCGTAGACGCGATTGTAGGCGGCGAAGTCGTGGGTCATGTCGGTAAGGAACACGGTCACGTCGACGAGGTCTTCCCAGCGCGCGCCGCTGGCTTCCAGGATCGTGCGCACGTTGGCGAACACGGCGCGGCATTGCGCCTCGATGTCGTAGCTGATCAGGCGTTCGGCGGCGTCGTATACATTGCCGATAATGGCATTTGTGGACGGATCGCGCGGACCCACGCCGGACAGGAACAGCAAGTTGCCGACACGGCGCGCGTGCGGATAGGCGCCTACCGGCTTCGGCGCGTGTGTGGCGCGGATGACGTCGCTCACTGGCGTGCCGAATTTGCCGCGACGGTGATGTCGCGTGCGGTCAGGGTATGGTCGCGCTGGTCGCTCGCGGTCAAGCGGTATTTGCCAGGACGCAGGAACAGCCGGCTCTGCGCTTCGCCATGCCCGGAAAGAAAACGGCTGGCCACTGGTGCATTCGGATCGATGACGTTGAGCACGACGCGATCGGCAGCGACGGCGTCCTCGCTTTCGCCCGCATAGCGCGCCTCGACCAGGCAGGGGAACTTCTGGTTGCACAGATCGCTGGCGACCGTGTAGGGGACGCGCATGCCATCCAGGTCCAGCCAAGTCGGGCGCGCTGCTGAAGAAGACTGCTGCGGAAAAATCACACTCATGTCGTACTGGCCGGGCTTGAGCGTCCACGGCTTGCCATCGGTGCCGACAAATACGCTCGGCTCGGTCGGTGGGTGCGCCTGCATCACGGCCAGGTAGTAGGGATGGTCCTGATCGGCTTTTGCGTGCTCGATCATCATTGTCTGCTCGATGGTCAACGGATCGATGCCGGCGATCTTGTGGAAAAATTCCCCCATGCTGCTGCCACCGAGATACTTGCCGGTTTTTTGCACGTGGGCAAAACCGGCGTTGACGATCAGGCGTGCGTTCGGATCTTTCTTGAACACCTGCGAATACAGTTTTTGCGCGCCCGCGCGTTCGCGAGCATCGCCGACGCCGGCATTCTGGACATCGTAGGCTACGACATTGAAGCCGAGCTTGATCGCGGTGCGTATCATCTCGCCATACAATGGCTCGTTGACGTAGAAACCGCTTTTGTCGGTTGGATAGCCGCGCGTTTGCAAGTCGTGATCGGTGTCGTACAGCGTTTCGGCGGCGAAGTAATTGAATCCCTGTGCGCGCAGTTTCGCCAGCAGCTCGATCGTGAGCGTGCGCGTGATCGGTGCGCTATGAGCCTCGTTGAAGAACACTGCCTTGCGATCCTTGCTCATGGACAGAATGACGTCGGCGGCCGCTTGCATGCGGTAGTTGCCGGCCAGTGGCGAACCACCGTCGTCGCCCTGAGGCGGCTGCGCGATCGAGAAGCTGTTGCGGGCACCGTTGTAGTCGGCGATGTAGGTCTGATACCAGCTCAGGTATTGGCCGAAGATCACCTGGAAGGCGCGCTCATGATTGAGGTCGTAATTGAGCTGCATGTGTATGTACTGACCGAGCAGGCCCGGCTGCTTGCGCGCGTCGCGCATGATCTGGTCGGATTTGTCTGCCGCGATCAACTGCGCTGCGCGCCATTGCGATGGTGACATCTCGCTGCTGTCGGGTGTCCTGTTCTCGGTGCGCGCCGCCAGTGGGCCGGAGGCGGTTGCCAATGCAGCGCACAAGGCGATGCCGAGGACAACGTTGTTGATTCGATCGGCCATGGTGAATTCCTTATGCATTCGCAAGCGTGCAATGATCAAGCGTGCAGTGATGAGGCGTGCAGTGATGAAGCATGTAATGATCGTCTTCGAGCGCATTTGCGCCAGTTGCCAAAGTCATTCCTTCGCCGGCACCAGCGCCGCCAGCGCAGCCTGGTAGCGATCCGCCAGCATGCTGCGCCCGCTGACGTCCAGACCCAGATCGCGGACGCGGCCATCGTGCAGACCGTACACCCAGCCATGCACCGACAACGCCTGACCGCGATCCCAGGCATCTTCGACCACGGTGGTCTGGCAGACGTTCAGTGCTTGCTCGATCACATTCAACTCGCACAGGCGCGCTTCGCGCTGCGGTTCCGTGTTTAACTCCGCCAGAAGTGGCGCATGTTTTTGCGCGACATCGGCAACATGGCGCAACCAGTTGTCGACCAGTCCCAGTCGCGCGCCGCTGAGCGCCGCATGCACGCCGCCGCAGCCGTAGTGTCCGACCACCATGATGTGCTCGACCTTGAGCACGTCGACGGCGAATTGCATCACTGACAGGCAGTTGAGGTCGGCATGCACGACCACGTTCGCGACATTGCGATGCACGAAAATCTCGCCCGGCTCGACGTCAACGATCTGGTTGGCCGGCACCCGCGAATCCGAGCAGCCGATCCACAGATATTTTGGCGTCTGCAGCTGCGAAAGATGCCGGAAAAATTCCGGATCCTGCTTGTGCACGCGCTCGGCCCAGGCCTGGTTGCGCTTCAACAGATGGATCGGTGCGGTCATCGGCTCAGCTCAGTTGGACACAGACATTCTTTGCCTCGGTGAAGAAGCGTAACGCCTCGACACCGCCTTCGCGGCCCACACCGGAGTTCTTGACCCCGCCGAATGGCGTGCGCAGATCGCGCCGCATCCAGCAATTGATCCAGACGATCCCCGATTCCAGCCGCGAGGCAACCCGATGCGCGCGCGACAGGTTCGTCGTCCATACCGACGCAGCAAGGCCGTACGCCGTCGCATTGGCCAGCGCGATTGCATCGGTTTCGCCGTCGAACGGCAAAAGGGTCACGACCGGCCCGAAAATTTCTTCCTGATTCGTGCGGCATTCCGGGCCCAGGCCCTCGATCACCGTTGGGGCGATAAACCAGCCGCCCGCGCAGCGTCCATCGAGCTTGACCGCATCGCCGCCACACAAGATCTTGCCGCCTTCCTCGCGCGCCAGAGCGATGTGTCCCATCACTTTGTCGAAATGCGCGTGGGACACGACCGCGCCCAGATCGCTGTTGGCGGCCTGCGGATCGCCCACGCGGAGCGCTCTGACTTTTTCCACAAAGGCAATCTTGAACTTTTCGTAGATCGAACGCTCGATCAACAGGCGTGAGCCGCACAGGCAGATCTGACCCTGATTGGAAAAAGCCGAGCGCACCACGGTGTCCCAGTTTGCCGCGCTGCCTTCCCAATCGGCAAAGATCACGGTCGGATTCTTGCCGCCCATTTCCAGCGACAGCTTCTTGAATTTCGGCGCGGCGGCGGCGGCGATGGCGGCGCCCGTGCGGGTGGACCCGGTGAATGAGATCGCCTTGATTTGCGCGTGATCGATCATCGCCTGGCCAGCGCCGGGTCCGCCGCCATGAACGATGTTGAGCACGCCCGCCGGCAACCCCGCGTCGATGCAGACTTGCGCGAACATCCAGGCCGTGTACGGCGTGATCTCGGAAGGTTTTGCGACGACCGCATTGCCTGCGGCCAGCGCGGGTGCAATCTTCCAGGTGAACAGGTACAGCGGCAAGTTCCACGGCGAGATGCAGCCGACCACACCCGTCGGTTGGCGCAGCGTGTAGTTGATCGCCTCGTCACCCATCGCGTGGGATTCGCTGCCGAATTGGGTAATCGCCGCGGCAAAAAAACGCAGGTTGGCAACAGCGCGTGGAATGTCCAGGCTGCGCGCGAGGGCAATCGGTTTGCCGCTGTCGCGCGACTCGGCAGAGGCAAATTCTTCCCCGCGCGTTTCGATCAGATCGGCGATGCGATTCAACACGATTGCGCGCTCGGCTGCGGGCGCTGCGGACCAAGCCGGAAAGGCGCGGCTGGCCGCAGCGACGGCAGCATCGACATCGGCCGCATCCGAATCCGGACAACGCGCATACACGGCGCCGACCGCGGGTTCGAACACTTCCAGGTACGCACCCGATCGTGGCGCGCACAGGCGGCCGTCGATGTAGTTGGAAAGCATCTGTGGCGAATCGATCATGCCGTGAGCTTAGCGGCTCATGGGCATTTTGGGGAGTTGCGGTTCTGGTGCGTCAATTGGGACACCCGGTTTTCCTGTGTTTTGTCGTCTTGATGGGTATCGGTCAACCCGCCTCACTGCTTGCGGCCCATCATTCACCGCTTTGGGAACAGGAGTACATCAATGAAACGCTTTCATTTTCTTGCCTCTTCCGCCGCTGCGTTTGCCGCGCTGATAGCTTTGCAACCCGGCGTCGCGCCAGCCGCGAGCTTTTCCTATCACGGCAGCCTCCAAGACGCAGGCAAACCCGCCCAGGGATCCTACGATCTCGAACTGACTCTGTATTCCGCACCCGTGGGCGGCAAGCTCATTGGCGGTCCGCTAAGCCTGTTCAAGGTGCCGGTGCATGGCAGCAATTTCAGCGTCGAAGCCGATTTTGGACCATTGACACAGGTGACCGGGCAGGCGTGGCTCGGCGTAAAAGTGCGCAATGCGGGCAAGGGGGGATTTGCGGAATTGTCCACGCGCGCAGAGGTTTCCACAGACGCAGCCAGCGTCTGTCCCGGCGCATGGACGCTCAACGGCAATGCCGGCACAGTGCCGGGCACCGGCGGTGGACAGAACTATCTTGGCACTGCGGACAACCAGCCGCTGGTCGTCGCTGTCAACGGGGCACAGGCGGCACGTCTTGCACCTTCGGCCGACGTGGGTCATCCAGATTCGGCCAATGTCGTGCTCGGGTCGCCTGGGAATTTCGTTGGGCCCGGTATCGGCGGGGCTACCGTTGGCGGAGGCGGATCGGCGGCGTTGAGCAATTGCGGGCCAAGCGCAAATCTGCCGTGCGTGAACTCGGCGAGCGGCGCGTTCTCGACCGTGGCGGGAGGTTTTTACAACACGGCGAACGGCGACACTGCCGCGATTGGAGGCGGCGCGCTTGCCACGGCAATCGGCCAGTATTCGACGATAGGTGGCGGACTCGGAAATTATGCCGGCGGCGGTTATTCCGCGGTTTGCGGCGGTTACTACAACTACGCAACACTGGCGTACGCGACTGCTGCAGGTGGCTTCAACAATTTCGCCACCGGAACTAGTGCGACAATTTCCGGCGGCTTTGCAAACTTGGCAAACGCCACTTATTCGACAGTTTCCGGTGGCAACAACAATACCGCCAGCGGCGGTGACGCAACGGTCGCCGGCGGCAATACGAACACGGCGGGTGGTGGCGGGTCGTTCGTGGGTGGCGGTACCCATGATATGGCAACCGGCGGCGGCGCGACCGTGGCCGGCGGCGATACGAACACTGCCAGCGGGGTGTTGTCGGCGATCTCTGGTGGCAATTTCAACACCGCCATCGGTTTCGTCTCGATGGTTCCGGGTGGGCAGAACAATCAGGCTGGCGGCGATTTCAGCTTTGCTGGCGGATTCCATGCGCACGTGCGCAGTGCCGGCGATATCGGCGGCGCCAATACGACCGGCGACCAGGGCACCTTTATCTGGTCGGATGATTCGAGCGCGAGCAACGTCGTTTCGACCGGGCCAAATCAATTCCTGATCCGCGCCGTCGGCGGAGTCGGCATCAACACAACCAATCCCAGCGGCGTTTCGTTGCGCGTCGGTACCAGTGCGGCAAACGGCAATGGGGCGTTCCTTTCCAATGGCGGTGCCTGGACAGCCGGGTCCAGCCGTACTTTCAAGGAAGAATTCACCGCCATCGATACAGGCAGCGTTTTGGCAAAGGTGATTGAACTGCCGGTGCTTACGTGGTTTTACAAGAACGACCACGACGAAGGTCGGCACATGGGGCCCGTTGCAGAAGATTTCGCCGCGCTTTTTGGTCTGGGCAATGATCACCGCTACATTGCCGGCGTCGATGAGAGTGGCGTCGCTTTCGCTGCGATCCAGGGCCTGAATCAGAAAGTGGAGTCGCAGAACACCACGCTCAGAAAGGAAAACGCGGATTTGCGCAGCAGGCTTGATGATCTGCAAGTGCGCCTGAGCAAGCTCGAAGGCAACAGGCTCGAAAACAAGCAGGGAGAGTGACATGCAATCGCTCTACCTTTTGCCGCTCAGCTCCAAGTGGTCCGATTGGCTGCGAACTGCAATATTTGCGCTGGTCGGGGTCTTGCTGATCTCCGGCAATACTGCAGCAGCCGCTACACCAGACGCGCAGCGTTTCCAACTCGCCGGATCGGGCACGCTGAAACCGGATCAGCCGCTGCTCAAAAGTGGAAATGTGCAGCTTCGGGCTTATCTTGTGCCAGCCGGTGCCGCGCCGGCAGCGTCAACCATCGTGCAGGCAGGTGGACCGTTTGCGCTGTCGGCGATTCTGGAAACAGCATCCTTGGTCTGTTTCAACGACACCATCTTCCGCGACGATTTCGATGGCGACGGATTTTGACTCTTCATCGTGCAGCCGGTTTGGCCAGACGCGGGCCCGTTGCTAGCACCGGGTCCACATGCAGGCGCTGGGTGAAGAAGATGTGCCCGTCAACACGCAGCGCATCAAGTCGGTAGTCGCCCGGGCGCAGAAAAAGCACGACCTGATCGTCAGCGTGCTCGATCAAGAGGTGATCGGCCGGCACCGCGACGCCGCTCTCCGCGGCATAGCGCGCCTCGACCACACAGGGCAGGGA
The DNA here is from genome assembly GCA_038244165.1 of Lysobacterales bacterium. Taxonomy (GTDB): domain Bacteria; phylum Pseudomonadota; class Gammaproteobacteria; order Xanthomonadales; family Rhodanobacteraceae; genus Rudaea. Next base: position 37,438 of record JBBRTT010000026.1, read on the forward strand.
GGCTGGCTGCAGATCCACATCGATCGCCACTTCGATGCGGCCGTCCTCGCGCAACCAGTCCGGCCGCCCGTTGACCAAGCGTGTTGGCGGCAGGATCACGCTGACATCGTAGAACTCCGGCTGCAGGCTCCACGCAGAGTGTCCGTCGCGGGCCAGCAACACGCTGGGCATGCTCGGCGCGAAGCGCTGCACCAGATTGCGGTAATCCTTGTACTCCAACCCCGGCGCGATCGGGCGCAATACGGTCTGGTCGATGCTCAGCGGATCGAAGCCGGTTTTGCGCTTGAGCCGCATCGCCATCGTATCGGTGTAGAAGTAGTCCGCGCGTTTGTGTATGTGCGCATAGCCGGCGTGCACGAACAGGCGTGCCTCAGGCCGCGCGCGGAATACGCGATCCGAGAGATGTACTGCCTGATCTTCCTCGCGCGTGGCGACGTCGGCGTCGGCCGCCGTCGAATCGTAGGGCACGACGACGAAGCCGAGCTTGAGCGCGGCGCGGATGATCTCGCCGTACAAGGGGTCGTTCACGTACGGGCCGCTGGCCTTGACCGGATAGCCACGCACGCTCAGCTCGCGATCGCGTTCGTCCAGCCCTTCGGCGGCAAAGTGAGTGAAGCCGAGTGCGCGCAGACGCGGTAACAATGCCAGGGTCAGCAGCCGCGTCTGGCCGACGTGATGGGCTTCGTTGATGACGACGATGCGATGTTCGCGCGCAAGTTCGGCGATCGCGACCGCGGCATCGACGGCGTGGAAATTCTCCGCGTCGGCTAACGCCGCTGGCGTGCCGCGCAACAACGGTTGCTGCGGATAGCGGCGCACCGCTTGTTCGTACGCGCCGAGTTCTGCTTCCAGTGCGGCCAGCACTTGCGCGAGAAATCCGCGCACGGCGCCCTGGCTGTGTTCGTAGTGATCCAGGTAAAACGCGTACTCGGCCAGCGGCGTTTTCAGTCCGCGCGATTGGCGTCGCAGTGCATTGAGCTGCGCGAATGTGGCGGTGACGTCAGGCGACGACGACGTGGTCGTGTCGCGTGCGAGCTGCTGCGTGCACGCAGACGTCGCCATGACAGGGATCAGCAGGAGCAGGTATCTGAAACGCATGACGACGATTCCACACCTGCCTTCAGGGCAATGGACTACAACGACAGCGTGCGTCCCCCATCCACCGGCACGTTGATGCCATTGACGTAGCCGGCGGCGGGTGAGGCGAGAAAGGCGATTACGGCGGCGATTTCGCTGGCTTCGGCGAAGCGCCCCGCCGGCGTGGTCGCGAGCATCGTCTTGGCGACGGCGTCCTCGCTCTGACCGCTCGCCTTGGCGCGGTCGCTGAGAATCTGGTCCAGGCGCTGCGTCTTGGTGTAGCCCGGCAGCACGTTGTTGACCGTGATGCCGAGTGCGCCGAGTTCGGTCGCCAGGGTTTTCGACCAGCTCGCCACGGCACCGCGGATGGTGTTGGATACGCCGAGATTCTTGATCGGCTCCTTGACTGAGGTCGAAATCACATTGATCACGCGTCCATAGCCCGACCCGCGCATGCCGGGCAGCACGGCCTGCAGCACGATCTGGTTCGCGATCAGATGCTGGCCGAACGCGGCTAGGAATTCTTCCACTTTTGCACTTTGTGCCTGGCCGCCGGGGGGGCCGCCGGTATTGTTGATCAGGATTTGCACGGGTTTTCCGATCGCCATCGCTTCGACTTTTACGCGCAGTGCAGCGTGATCGCTCATGTCGACCGCGATGCAGGCATGCGATTGTGCGGCGTGGATTTTCGGCAATGTGGACAGCGCCGCTTCCAGCGCCTCACGCGAGCGCGCGAGCAGGGTCACGTCGGCGCCGAGTTTAGCCAGTTCGATCGCCGCAGCGCGGCCGATGCCTTGCGAGCCACCGCAAACGAGGGCGTGCTTGCCAGTCAAATCCAGGTTCATCGGCCGTGTCCGCGCAATATTTTTTCGCTCATCAAGGCTACGAGTTCCTCTTCGCTCTCCGCTTCCGGCGGCGCGAGTGAGTCCAGATCGTAGCCGAGGAATGCGGCATCGTCTTCATCGAGCCCGTCGAATGCTGCAAAGTCGGCATCGAGCAACGCGGCGCGGGCGCTGTCCTCATCCTCATAGCGCAAGGTCTCGCCTTGCGCGCCGAGGATTTCCACGACGCCGGAGTCGAGCACGCGCAGCCGCGCCCAGACGATGGAATCGCCGGCGGGCGCAACCCACCACTGGTCCTGATCGGTCCTCTCATTCATCGTCGTGGGTTATCTGTGGTCGAGCACGTGAAGGTGCATGGCTGGCAATCGTCGTTCACGTCAGGGCGCCGCGTCAACCGGTGCCACGATTGCAGCAGTGTGTGCATTCAGCCAGGTGGCGCGTAGCGGATGGGCTTCGGTGTTGAACGTCACCGCATCGAAATCCAGCGCTGCGGGAGCGAACAGCAGATAGTAGTACTTGAACGTCTCGGCAAACACGAAACTTTCCATCCGATCCTTTTTCTGTTTCGTCACCACGTTCGTCAGCGCAGCATAGCCGGCGTCGGTGCGGCAGTATTTGACGAAGTCGCCGAATAGCGTCGTGCCCATCGCCTGATATTTCGGCGCGTGGGTGAAGTGGTACAGATAGTAGGTCGATTCCACGATCTCCGGGCGCAACGCGTAGCCCGGCTCGACGATGCGCTGCGTGCGATAGTCCAGCACCTCCGGTTCGATGCCATGCGTCTTCCACATGCGGAACGACGAATCCTGCAACCGGGCGGCGCGCGGAACGTCACCGGATACGGCAAGCAGCGCAGGGAAGAATGCATCGAGTGCGCCGTAGTAGCTGTGCGTGCGCTTGCCGCTGCGCATGTCAGCGTAGCCGTACCACAAAGCGCCGCCGACTTCGTCCGCCAGATACTGGTTCGCCGCGGGGATGCTTGATTGCCACATCGCCAGACAATCCCGGTCGCCGAAAAGACGCCAGCACTTCCACAGATATTCGTAGTAGGAATCGATACCACCTGAAATATGCGATTCGGCGTCCAGCCATTGCCCGCTTTCAGCATCGATCGAGGATCCGACCAGCCCAATCGGCGAGCGCCGCTTCCAGGTTTCGACCAGGGCGCGCTTGGCCTTGTCGTAAAACTCGTTGCGGCCGCTCAGTTTGGCAAGCGTGCCGAACTCGAGCAGCAGGGTTCCGGTTTCCGCGGGATTGGTGTGCGTTCCTCGCGTCTTGCCGGTGCGCAGATTGATGTCGACATAGGGCAAGCCTGTAGGCGAGTCGAACACCGGCAACAGACGCGTGCCGAGATCCTCGGCTTTTTTCAGCAGACGCTCGTCGCCGCTCAATTGATAGCCGGAGAGCAAGCCCCCGAGCAAGCGGATCGTGATCTCGAAATTCTTGACGTAGATATCCTGATCGAGATCGAGCTTGGTGGCGATCAACTCGCGCGTCGCGTCGGCTTCGTCCTTGGCACCCACGAGGATAAGCGTGTCCAGGGCATCGACCGGCGTCATCAGCAAGCTGCCGGCGTACCAGTCGTGCGGCTTGAGGCTCAAAGGCGCCAAATCGTCGTGACCCCAGGCATAGCGCTTGTAGCCTGACCACGCGTGCAGTAGTTCAGCTTTGACTTCGGCAGCGTGTCGCGCAGAACTCACAGCTTCTGCGGCCAATGGTGTTCGCGCTGCTTGTGCGGACGTCGCAAGCAGCGCAAGAACGAGCGCGCAGCCACCGCGCCAGGGAAAATAGGCACTTGCCAGCTTGGACACTGCTTTTCTCCGCTTCTGCGTGAGCCGGGTATCCGGAATATAACTGCTTCGAGCAACGCCGATACGGCGTCATGGTAGACGGCGCGGGCTTTGGACTACACTCCCAGACACCCCTTGTCGGGCCAGGCATGAAAACCCAGCGTCCGCTACGCCCCTCTGGTGGCCGCGCCAAACCGGCCGAGCCGGCGGCGTTGACGCGCGAACAATTGCTGGCAAGGATTCATGTGCTGGAAGCGGAACTGGCGCGGCTCAAGCCCGCCGACGACGCAGCCGTTGCATCGCCGCCAGAGCTTCTCACCACGGTCAAGGTTCCGGCGCAGTTCGAAGCGCCGTTCCTGCGTGCCCAGGAATACGTGACGCGGTATTTCGCCGATCGCATCGAACAACCGGATACGGCGACCATCTCCATTGCGGGCGAACGCTACGTGTTGCTGCGCGCTGCGTCGCTGTCGGTCGAGTTTGTCGAGCTGGTCATGAAGCTCTACCAGGACAAGGGCACCGAGCAGGCGCGCAGTGTTGCCAATAATCTATTGTTCGATCTAGCGCACGCGCTCGGCAAGGCCGACGCGCGCAGTTTCCAGCAGAAGATGGCGGTCAGCGATCCCATCGACAATCTCTCGGCCGGACCCATTCACTTTGCATTTTCCGGCTGGGCATTCGTGGATATTTCCGCCGAATCGCGGCCCTCGCCAGACGAGAAATATTTCCTGCTGTACGACCATCCGTATTCGTTCGAATCCCATTCCTGGCTGGCCAAGGACAAAAAGAGCGAGACGCCGGTGTGCATCATGAATGCCGGATATTCTTCCGGCTGGTGCGAAGAAAGTTTTGGCCTGCCTCTGGTTGCGGCGGAAGTCGAATGTCTGGCCTCAGGTGGCGAGCACTGCCGCTTTATCATGGCGCCGCCATCGCGCATTGAGTCGCACCTGGCCGAGTACGCGAACCGGCATGGCGTGTCGCCCACCGCTGCCGCACGCGCCCAGGCTGGCATCGTGCCGGAGTTCTTCCAGCGCAAGCGCCTGGAAGAGGAACTCAGGGAAGCAAACGAGCAACTCGAACAACGGGTGAAAATCCGCACCCAGGAATTGGAACAGGCATATGAGCAGTTGCGCCTGCTCGGCTCAGCGGTGGAAAACGCAGCAGAAGGTTTCGTCATCATGCAGTCCACAGATGGCGATGATCCGCTGCGCATCACGTTCGTCAATCAGGGCTTCGTGCGCATCACCGGATACGTCGCGGAAGATGTCGTGGGTCAGTCACCGCGGCACCTGCGCCTTTCCGACGAAACGATGCACGTGTGGGATGCGATGTACGAAAGCGTACGCCGCGAAAAACCCTTCGAAGGCGAAGTCACGGCGCTGCGTCCGGATGGATCGGTGTATGCGCTGGAAATCCATATCATGCCGGTGCGCAATACCGGTCGGCCGGCACACTGGATTGCGATCCTGCGCGACGTGAGCGATCGCAAGGCCCATCTGGATGAGCTGCAGCACCAGGCACTGCACGATGCACTCACCGGTTTGCCTAATCGTGTTTTATTACACGACCGTATCGAACAGGGCATTCTTGCCACGCGCCGCCACGGCACGCCGTTCGCGTTGTTGTTCCTTGACCTGGATGGCTTCAAGGAAATCAACGACACCTTCGGCCACTTCACAGGCGACATCCTGCTGACGAATGTCGGCGCACGCTTGCGCGCGCATCTGCGTGCGGCCGATACCATCGCCCGGCTCGGCGGCGACGAGTTCGCCATCCTGCTTGGCGACTTGACCGCCACGACCGATGCCGGCCGTATCGGCGTGAAACTGCTGAAGGCGCTCGAGCAACCCTTCATCATCGAAGAACACAAACTCGTCGTCGGTGCCAGCGTCGGCATCGTGTATTGCCCGGAGCATGGTTCCGATCCGACGACGCTGATGCGGCGTGCCGACGTTGCGATGTACGCGGCCAAGGCATCCCACGCCGGCACGATGACGTACGAGTCGCGTCTGGACGTCCACTCGCCGGCGCGCATCCAGCTCGTCAGCGAACTGCGCAGTAGCATCGACGACCAGCATTTGACCCTGCACTACCAGCCCGAGATCGACATCGCCAGCGGGCGTGTTGCACGTGTCGAAGCATTGCTGCGCTGGAACCGCTCCGACGGCAGCCAGCTGTTGCCGGACGAGTTCCTGCCACTGGTGGAATCCAGTGAAATCATCGACCGCATTTCGCGCTGGGTGCTCGACAAGGCCATTCGCGACTGCTGCGAATGGCAGCAGGCAGGTCTCGCGGTCGGCGTGTCGGTGAACATTTCGCCACACAACCTGCGTGACCCGCATCTGGCCAACATTGTCGGCGCCGCATTGCGCGCGCATCAGCTGGCACCGGCCCAGGTCACCATCGAGATCACCGAGAGCGGCATCCTCGCCGATGCTATGTTGGCAACAGGAACCTTTCAGCGCCTGCGCGACGTTGGCGTGGGCTTGTCCATCGACGACTTCGGTACCGGCTATTCCTCGCTGGTGCATCTTAAGCACCTGCCATTCACTGAGCTCAAAATCGATCGTTCATTCACCAGCGAGATGTTGTCGAATGAGCATGACGCGGCGATCGTGCGTTCCACGATCGACCTGTGCCATGAACTGGGACGCACCATCGTCGCTGAAGGCGTGGAGAGCCAGGACGTGCTGGATCGCCTGCGCCAGTACCGTTGCGATTTCGCCCAGGGCTATTTTATCAGCCGGCCGCTCGAGCGAGCCGCTTTGCGCGCATGGCTGGTCGATCCGCCGGTATTTTCCGTGCTGCGTTAGTCAGACTGATTGTGATGTCTGCTGTGCCTGCAGCAAGCCAATTGTCAGACATCGTGGATTCAGCTTTCTGAAGATATGCGCTTGTGCGTCGTGCAGTTTGCGTTTTTAGGTTAAACGATCTTTGCAAATTCGCTGGTTTGTACGCGTTGGCGCGCCATTTTCGAGGCACGCCGATTGGCACATCGCATGCTTGTGCTGGATCGACAACCCGTGCTTTGCGGGTTGGGAAGAAGTGCGCCGAGGCCGCTTAATTAAAAGGAACAGGCGATCGATGACAAGGATGGCGTATGAGCAAGCATTTTCCCCGCGCGACGAAATTCCCATCCTCACGCCGAACGCCGCTTGCGGCGTGTCTCGCAGTAACCTTTACGTTGGTCGCACCGGCAGCGCGTGCGGCGACGACATGGATCGTGGATACGTGCAGCGAAGCAATGTCCGGCAGCGGCACCGTCGGCAGCCTGCGTTTTGCCGTTGCCAATGCGGCCAGCGCCGACACGATTGACATGACGGGTTTGACCTGCAGCAGCATCAGTTTGCAAACCGGCGCCCTGACGATTGGTCAGGACAGCTTGACTCTGAAGGGTCCCGGTATGAACAGGCTGTCGATCACCGGCCGATACAACGGCGCGGTACAACACGATCGCATCATCCATCACACGGGTAACGGCACGCTCGACCTCGAGGATTTGTCGATCGGGTTGGGATATGTATACAACGCGGTGGGCAACGCCAATGGCGGCTGCATCAATTCGTCCGCAAACATTGCATTGAACCATGTGACCGTCTACGGCTGCATCGCAAAGACTGGTGCGGGCCACTGGGCACAAGGCGGCGGTGTTTTTGCCGCTGGTCAGTTGTCGATGAATCAAAGCACGCTGGAGTCGAATCTGGTGATCGGTGGCGCCAACTCATTCGCGCGCGGTGGCGGCGCGTTCGTGTGCGGTACGTTCTATTCGAACGACAGCACGATCAACAACAATCTGGCCGGCAGCGCCACGCTGGGGTCCAACGGTTACGGCGGCGGACTGAATCTTGGTGGCAACGTCATCATCAAGGGCTCTACGATATCCGGCAATTCGTCGGGGAAGAACCATGGCGGCATCGACATATTCAGCTGGAGTCCCGCTTCCCAGATCGTGACCATCGCCAACAGTACGATCTCCGGAAACAGCGCGGCGAACGTCATCGGTGGCCTGTATTCAAATGCCGGAACGATCACCCTGCAGAACAGCACCGTCGCCTTCAATAGTGCGGGTGCTGCGCGCTACGGAACAACCGCACCGTTCAGCTACTATGCGCCCGGCATATCCTTGGCGGGAGTGGGCGGCACGATGGCGGTGACGCTGGAAAGCACGCTGGCGGCGAACAACACTTACGGATCGGGCGCCGAGTACGATCTGAGTACCGCAGGTCAGGATGCTTTCACGTTTTCCGGTGGCCACAATCTGGTACGGGTAACGCATACCGGTATATCCGCCGACATGAATTCGTGTCCGCTCCTGGGGCCGCTTCGTGACAACGGCGGTCCCACCCAGACGCACGCGCTGTTGAGTCGCAGTCCCGGCATCGACACGGGAAGCAATGCGCTCGACCCGAACACCAGTGTGCCGTATGCGCACGATCAGCGCGGCTCGCCGTTTGGGCGAGTGTCCGGCGCAACCGCCGACATCGGAGCCTACGAAGTCGATCAGGGCGATGTCGTCTTCAATACCAGTTTGGACGGATGCTCGTAACCGGACTCGCCATGCGTTCGCGCCCGCCACGACGTGCGTGGAATACGATCCGACCGGTGCGGAATGATCAAGTGACGACGCCGGCAGAGCAGGGCGAGCCAAGGCGCAAAAACAAAAAAGGCCAGCACAATGGCTGGCCCTGATTGATATGGCGTCCCCAAGGGGATTCGAACCCCTGTTACCGCCGTGAAAGGGCGATGTCCTAGGCCTCTAGACGATGGGGACGCCGGAGGAAACTTGCCGCAGGACGGAAAAAACTGGTGGAGCCAGACGGGATCGAACCGTCGACCTCTACAATGCCATTGTAGCGCTCTCCCAGCTGAGCTATGGCCCCGAGAGAAGCCCGAAAGGGTAGAGGAAGCAGTGCTGTTCGTCAACTTTTTTCGCGCGAACACCCGCGTTGCGAAAGTCGGGAGTTGGTTGGAACGAAGCAGTCAAACGTCGGCGAATGACGCGCCTGCATTCACTGCGCCGGGTGGCGCGGCGATCGCCTTACGCTGCGCGCGAGTCCGCCGCGACGCACAGACGTTCCATCAGGGTGTAGAGGGGATACATTTCTTCTTCGTTGCGGCGTTGGTATTCGGCCAACGCCTTGGTCACGTGATCGGCGGCAATGCTGATCTCCGATCCGTTGCGTATTGCGCGCACCAGTTCGTCAAAGCGACGCAGAACGCGGCGCGCCAGGCCCAGCATGACCAGCCGCGATTGCCAAACCAGGCGTCGCGCGATGGGATCGGGGGCAAATCCTCGTGCAATCACCGGATACAGCCAAAGCGCTTCGGTGCGGCGCAGCTCATGCAGGCGCTCCGCGCATTCGCGCACGGAGTGTTCGGCCACGGCCGGCACCTTATCCAAGTGACTGACAATCTGGGTAAAACGCGCGCTCAATTCGCGATGCTCGTCGATCAGCCTGGTCACCAGGGACGCATCGAATTGCACCGGTGTGTTCCAGGTAAGCGCGACGCCGGAAGGTCCGGCATTCCATATCTGGTCGAGAACCTGCATCGCTTTGTTGAGACTGAACATGTCGATCGCCTTGTCCGGAATTCTGATCCGGTCACCCGTTCGCCAAGTTATTCCAAAGCGCTGCTGGGGTACGTGATTCGCCGCACACTTCTTGCCGCCTACATACCAGTAAGCGCCGCTGGTCAGATTGTCGGCGAGAAAAAACGTGGCGGCGTTTCCAGCGCGTTCGATGCAACGTGCGGCGACATCGCAGGCTGGACGGGTCTAGGGTTTGCGCGACCTGGGTAACAATTGCGTTGCCACGATCGTCTTTCGTCCGATCGTGGCCAGACGTTGGCCGTCGCAGGGCGGTAAGTCGGCGTCAAGCTTCGGCCGACTCGAGTCAATCCGTCTATTTGGAACCGGCAGCGAACTGCGTCTTGCAGCGTCCGATTTCTTCGGCTATTCGAGCTTCTTCGATCGATTTGTCGATGAAATACGCTTGCGGCTGCGCCTTGTCCTCGGATGGCCGCTCGATCCGGCGATAGTTCCTGGCCCATTGGGTGGGGTGCTCGGGCGTGTCGACTGCCGCGGAGATTTCGAAGAATGAAAGTTTCGAACTGATAAGGCGCCCATCAAGTATTCCACCAACGAACTGGGCCTGATCTGTAAGCTTGTTTTTCACTGTGCTTCCTAAGGAGACGTGGACGAGATCGATCGTGCAACTGGCTGAGTACAAAAGTATACACGACATTGGCGCTGGGCGGGCATCCCGGCTCGGTGCATCGCCGAAGTCAGTGCCTAAAGCGTGCTCCAATAACGATAATCTAACATCGGTTGAGCCGTGCCTTGGCGCATCTTCTCCGAGGTGTTGTGGCGTGCGCGGAATCGGATGTGTCTAGCGCTCGACGCGCCCGTGCAATTTGCAAAGAGCTTTTTCCACCGCTGTGCGATTTGCGCTCCAGGAAGGCCTGCAAGCCGCATAAATACTTGCGTTCCGGCAACTGAAGCGCTGGCACGCCAGTTGCGATACCTAGGGCGAGATGCCTCCCCCATCTCAGCTCTCCTAAGGAGCGCAACGACAGGACGCCGTGCGTGAGCACCGCAGTTAGTTAGGACAACGTGGCCAGCATGGCCAAACGGCAATCGCAAGGCTCTCTGGAGCTCTTGCGATCAAGACGGGCCGGAGACAAGCCGGCCCGTCTTTTTTATAGATCGGAGCTACCATGCAAGACCCATCGTTGACCCGCATCGAATCGGCACTGCGTCAGCAGCAGAATGCGCTCGCGGAATTGATCGAGATCGCGCTTGCCGCAGTGAAAGAATCTGGCGACAGCAGCGTAAGTGCTATCCACCTGAACACGCGTTTGCAAAAACTTTCGGAATCTCTCAAGCGCGCAAACGTAAACGCGCCCGCGCCACCAGCACCCAATCGCAGGCCGTAGCGACAAGATTCGCTGAAACGCAGTGGGTTATTGTACGCGGCGTGTGAGAGCATGGCCTGGTGTGGCTGTGCGCGCAAAGGGATTTTCAGTGGCCTGGTTTGTCTATCTGATCGAATGCGCGGATGCCAGCATCTACACCGGCATCGCAATCGACGTCGGCGCGCGATATCGAGCGCACGCCAACGGCAAGGGCGCCCGCTACACGCGCGCGCATCCGCCCAGACAGTTGCTGGCGGCATTTGCCTACGCGGACCGATCTACCGCCTCGAAAGCCGAATACCGCGTCAAGCAAATGTCGGCGCAGGAAAAGCGGGCGCTGTGCCGGCTGCAGAGTCCGCCGAACCTGAAGTGACGATCAACTCCAGTCTCGATCGCGAGTTCTGTGTGGGCGAGCGTACCGATGCGACGACGCGTCGCTGCTACCATGCCGGTGTGCAATGGAGAGGAGTTGTCATGGCTATTGTCATCGAATGGGCTGGCTTTCATATCAACGCCAAGATGATCACGGGCACAAACTGGTCCAATATCGGCAGGAACAGCTATGAGGGACGCCTGTACATCTCCGGATGGCCGGCGCCCGGATTTCTGACCAGGGATTTCACCAAACAGGAAGACGCGGTTGCCGCTATCGCGGAAGTGGTCAGAAGCATGAAAAGCTCCGACGATAATATCCAATCGATCGCGCCGCCGCAGGGTTGACGCAACTGACGTCCGCTGCGTCAGTTTGCTCTCGCCATCCGATTCGAGCTGAACTTCACGCTTTCAAGTGAGAGGACGCGTTCATGCGAACTGCGCGCTTCGTGCCTGGCAACCTGCCATGCCTTCAGCAGCTCGACCATCTTGGCGTTCGTCGCGCCGGCGCGGGCGTATTTTCCAATCCGTTCGGCCAGGGCGCCTGCCTCGTTGCTCGCTTTCTCGAAATCCGCATATGCCACGACGTTGATTGCGTTGCTAGACATTTGCCCGCTCCTCTTTCGAAGGTCAGATTGTGAGCGCACGGATTTGTCCATGTAATACGGACGACTACGTATATGTGTCGGAAACTTTTGGGCAGACTGAGAGCCCTCAACCGGCAAGATCGTCGAGGATCGGACAGTCCGGTCGCTGATTTCCGCGACAGTGTTTGGACAGGTCGATCAACGTGCGTTGCATTGCCTGCATCTGCAGGATCTTCTCACCGAGTTGCGTCGCGTGCGCTTGCGCGAGCTTTTTCACTTGCGAACTTGCGCGGTGCTGGTCGCCCCACAGTGCAAGCAGGGTCTGGATCTGCTTCATCGAAAACCCCAGGTTGCGCGAGCGCTTGATGAAGCGCAGTCGGTGCAGGTCGGCGTCGGCATACAAGCGGTAGCCAGCGAACGTGCGGCTTGCCTGCGGAATCAAGCCGACGCTTTCGTAGTGCCGGATCATCTTGGCGCTCACGCCGGTTGCGGCAGCGGCATCGCCGATGTTGTGGAAGCCCCGTTGCCTGGCATCAGCCAGTTCAGGTCGCAGCGCTTGCCTGGTCATGTCAGCGTTTTCCTCGGCCGTTCGACCGCCGTTGCAACCACCAGTCTAAACCTTCCAACAATGGACAGGTCAACATCTCATCGACGCTTGACCTTCCCATAGGGTCAAGGCTCAGTCTTTGCTCAACGGCACCCCGCCGTATCCAGGAGAACGTCATGAATGTTGCCAATGTCGAGAACAAAGCCTGCGCTTGCTGCAAGTGCGTGGAATGCAAATGCGTCGAATGCCGCTGCTGCAAGTGTGCAACATGCAACTGCGCTGACAAGTAGAGAACAACAGGAAAGGAGCCGAAAGGCTCCTTTCTTGCCAATGTCGCTGCGTATACTCACGCAGGCTGCATCCAGCGCTGGCACTACCGCGTTCGTTTTGTCTAGTGTCTGACGTTCATCTAGGGATGCTCTGAACAAGTCCACGCAGGTGGCATGATGTCCAGAAGGCCCACAGATTGGAGTTCGTGGCGCAGCCAAGGCTGGCTGCCTTGGCAAGACGCGCGTGCCGATCTGCGGGCCTTCTGGACATCACCCCGTCATTGGATATCAAGCGGTTGGGGCCGATCTGTCTGCCCGCATCTCTGCGTTGCGCCGGCTCGACAGACAGCCAGTCTGCCTTCGCCGACGCGCCTTGATCTGCGAGCAGACAGATCGGTGACACCTGTGCGGACTTGTTCAGAGCATCCCTAGCCAGGCGCATTCGTTTGATCCGTGCGCCATCACACCTCAACGGAGATTCCAATATGAAACGCGCATTCTTGTTCGGATTGGTGGTACTGGCTGCGGCAAGTGCCCAGGCATCTCCGCCCGCGGCGAAATGGTCGGCCAATGGTACGGTCGATGGTTTTTATCGCGTGGATGGCAAGGATGTGAAGCTCGGTTTTGCGCACTCGCAGAAAGGCGAAGCGTTTGCAGATCGCCCGACCATCGTTGTCGCGTTGTCTGAGAAGGATTCGGCAGACGCCAAGGACGACCCGCTATTCTGGCACGACAAATACGGTGGAACCGTCGTCGTCACTCTGCAAAAGAATAGCGAGGGGACCTACGACGTCATCGGCAGCAACTTCACGCATCCAGCGGCGAAGGACGGCGGCGCCAACGGCATCGGCATGGTCGATATCAAGGACGTCAAAGACGCCAATGGCGACCTCTCCGGCGAACTGTTCACCAAGCCCGCGACGACCCTGTTCGACCAGAAGCTCGACATCGATCTGAAGTTCAAGGTGGCGATGCCTGCGTTGAAATAGACGAGGCTTCAAGTAAAAAAACGCGGACCACAAACGCCGCAGCGTGTCACTGTGGCGTGTCGGAGTAACATTTCGTGTCACATGCCAGCGTGCATGAGACGCTGGTCGTGCCCGTGATTCGTACGGTGGCATACATCGCTGCAGCCAGACAGCGGGTTGAAAGCTCATTTCCTGCGGGGCTACAACGCGACGAGCAAATGCCGATCAGCATGCCCCTGGTCGGGTCTTGTTCTTAGATGGAGACAAGTTGATGAGCACAATGCGCGTGAGCCTTGTGGCGATACTCATGACGATGCTGTGGTTCGCAACCGAGGCAGCCGCGAAACCGCAGTCGGAAGAAGCCCTCGTCCGACAAACCGTGGAAACGTATTTGCACGGCCTGAAGTTCAACGACGTGCCAAGCTTGAAGAAGGCGTTCTATCCGGAAGCAAAACTGTTCTTCGTGAAGAAGGACGGAACGCTCGGTCAGTTGACCCAGGAGCAATGGTACAAAGGGTTCGCGGCAAGCGCGGGAAAACAAGAGGAAGGGGAGCTCACGGTTGTCGCGACCGATATCAGCGGAAACGCGGCGTCAGTCAAGGTGCGAGAGGTGTATCCGACTTCGGTCTATACGGACTATGTGTCGTTGTTGAAGCTGGGAACCGAGTGGAAGATCGTCAACAAGGTATACATGGCCGAGAAGCGCTGAGCGACAGAACCGAACGCACTCGCAAAACCGTCGCCACCTTCCGCTAGAATGGCCGCAGGCCGGAAGGCGATGACGGTGGGGTGTCTGCGGTGATCGCAAATACGATAGGACGCAGGCAGTTCCTGCAGGCCGCTGCGGCGGCTGCACTGCCGTTTGGCCTGATCTCGTGTGCGAGCCGCAAGCAAGAGCCTCTGCAGGTCGGCGGCCTGCCGGTCACATGCAACCTCACTTTGCCTGTGGCGTGCGTCGCTCGCGATGCAGCCAACAAGACCGCGGGTGCGCAGGCGCCAGGCTTCGAATACCAGTACAGCAAATTCAACGGCTGGCCCGAGATCAAGGAATCGCTGATGACCGGGCGCATCCAGGCGGCGTACATGCTGGCGCCGCTGGTGATGGATCTGGCCGACAAGAAAATTCCGGTGAAGATCGTCTCGCTCGGGCATCGTTCTGGCGCGGTCATCATGGTGCGCACCGATTCGTCGTATCAGCACTTCAAAGAACTGACGGGCAAGCGCATCGCGATTCCCAGCCGCTTCGCCGTCGATTTCCTGTTTCTACGCAAGATGCTCGCGCAAGAGAGCATGACGCCGGCGGATGTGCAGATCATCGAGATGGCGCCACCGGACATGCCCGCGGCGCTGTATGCCAATGCCGTAGACGCCTACTGCACCGGCGAGCCATTCGGTGCTGCCGCACAAAGCGCCGGCTATGCGCGGCCCTTGCGCATGTCGCGCGATGAATGGCGCAACTACATCTGTTGTGTACTCACGGTGCGCGAGGAACTCATCGCCGAGAATCCCGCACTCGTGCAAGATCTGGTCAACCATGTGCTTGGCGCAGGTGTGTGGCTGGATCAGCAGCAGGGCAACCGCGACAAGGCCGTCGCGATCGCGGCCGGCCGTGGTTTCTTCAATCAGGATCCAAAGATACTGAAGTTCGTGATGGAAAATCCCACCGACCGCGTCACTTACGGTGACCTGCGCATGATCCGAGCCGAGTTCGAGGACCTGATGCAGCTGTCGGTGCAGGCAGGCACGATCAAGCACCCGATCGCGTACGAGACTTACGTCGACGAAACGTTCGCGCACCGCTCGAGCGCAGCGCAGATCGCGATCTGATGCGGATGCAAGACTCGTGAACCGCATACTCGTCCTGCTCGCATCGTTGCTCATGAGTGCAGTTTCCGCGCGCGCCGACGACGCGACGCTGAAAGCCGGCGTGTTCGACCCGCCTCGCGCGGCGCCGGATTTCGCGCTGCCCGGTTCGAATGGCACGGAATTGAAATTGAGCGCATATCGCGGCAAGGTTGTGCTGCTCGGATTCGGATTCACGTCCTGCGCTGCCGTCTGCCCGATCACGCTGGGTACGCTGGCGCAGGTGCACAAGAAACTCGGCGCGCAGGCGAACGAACTGCAGGTCGTCTACATCACGGTGGATCCGGAGCGCGACGACGAGGCGCGGTTGAAAAAATATCTGACCGCATTCAACCCGACATTTGTGGGCGGGACCGGAACCGACGCGCAACTGGCCGCCGTGCGCAAGGACTTCGGCATCGCCGCAGAAAAAGTGGCGGGCCCCGATGGCAGCTACACGCATTCGTCCTTTATCTATCTTATCGATCGAGAAGGCGGCCTGCGTGCGCTGATGCCGTTTGGACATCTGGCCGACGACTACGTCCACGACGTGCGCGTTCTGTTGGCCACGCCATGAAGATGGCGCGCTTGAAAATGGCTGGCATGCTTGCGATTCCATTTATCGCTGCCGTGATGGGCGTTGTCGTGTGGGCGGCATTGACGCCGGTACAGTTTGCCTCGCGTGAAGAAGTGTTCGAGATTCCGAAGGGCACATGGGCGCGGCGGATGTCCGGCGACAAGGTCGAGATCCTGCCGTCGCAGATTCGCCTGACTCTCGGCGTGCACGACGTGCTGCTGTTGCGCAATCTCGACGATGTGCCACAAGTGTTCGGCCCGACGATCATGATGCCGGGGCAGAGTTTCCGCTTGCCGTTCGAGGTGGCTTCGAGTTATTCCTTTGCATGCACGGCGCATCTGAGTGGCCAGATGATCATCGTCGTCGACCCGCAGCCGTTGTCGCCGTGGGCGCGCCTGAGCTGGCGGACTGCCACCCTGTGGAACGCGGTCACATGATCGCGGCGAAACGCGTACTGCCGTCGATTGCCGTCATCGCGCTGATCATCGGAGTGTGGTGGGCCGTCGTCGTTGCGACTGCAAGTGTCGTGTTTCCGACGCCTTGGCAGGTGGTGACCGGCACCGTGGAACTGGTGCGCGACGGCACCTTGTTCGAGCACATCGGCGCGTCGCTGTTCCGCGTCGGCGTCGGATTCGGACTCGCCGTAATCGTCGGCGTGCCGCTGGGCTTGTGGATGGGCTGGGTGAGGGGCGCGTACGTCACGCTTAATCCGTTGTTCCAGATGCTGCGCCCGATATCGCCGATCGCGTGGATTCCGATTGCGATTCTCTGGTTCGGCGTCGGCAACGTGTCGCCGATTTTTTTGATCTTTCTTTCGTCGGTGTTTCCGATGGTGGTGCAGACTACGGCAGGCGTGCACACGATCGAGAAGCGCTACCTGCGCGCGGCGGCAAACTTCGGCGTGTCGCGTGCGACGCTGTTCCGTCAGGTGGTCATTCCCGCCGTGCTGCCGCAGATCATCGTCGGCATGCGCATTGGCCTGGGCGTCGCGTGGCTGGTCGTGGTCGCTGCGGAGATGATCGCGCTGCGTTCCGGACTCGGTTACCTGATCATCGATTCGCGTAACGCCGGCAATCGTTACGACCTTGTCATCGCCGGCATGATCATCATCGGACTCATCGGCTTGCTGCTGGATGGATTGATGCGCCTGCTCGAAGGCTTGAAAGTTGTCAGGTGGCGCTATGCCCACTAAGGACATGTCCTCGAAAATCAGGGTGGACGGCGTCGGCAAGAGCTTCGCGACGGAAGAGGGCAAGCTGCACGTGCTCGACAGCATCAGCCTGGAAGTGGGCGACGGCGAGATCGTCGCCATCGTCGGACCTTCCGGCTGTGGCAAATCCACGTTGATGAACATCATCGCCGGTTTCGATCGCCCCGACCGCGGCTCGGTCAGCGTCGATGGCGTCGTGCAGTGCAAGCCGAGTTCGCGCGGCATCCTGATCTCGCAAGCCGGTTCCGTATTTCCCTGGCTCACCGTGCAGCAGAACCTGATGTTCGGATTGAACGGCAGCGAGCACGCCGAGAAGAAACAGCTCGCGGATCACTACGCCGAGATGGTCGGATTGAAGGGCTTCGAAGCGCGCTATCCGCACGAGCTTTCCGGCGGCATGCTCAAGCGCGCGGAGCTCGCGCGCGCGCTGGTGGTAAAGCCCGAGATTCTCTACATGGACGAACCATTCTCCGCGCTCGACGCGCTGCTGCATCTGCGCATGCGCAATGAGCTATTGAGGATTCTCGAGCAGGAACGTCACACCGTGCTGCTGATCACCCACGACGTCGAGGAAGCGATTCACGTTGCCAATCGCATCATCGTTCTTTCGATTCGCCCGACGACGATCCAGGCGACGTTCGATGTTCCGTTTGCGCATCCACGCAAGCTCTCAAGTGCACCCGTGCAGGAATTGCGCACGGCAATCCTGCGCGAGCTGGGCGTCGACAGTTACTCCACCTGAGTTTACGAACAGAGGCCATTGTTCGTGCAATGGATCGTCGCGCGATGGTGATACGCCGCGGTGTAATTTGCCAGAGCATAGCCACCGCCGGGGAGAGGGACGAAGCCGTTGACGAATTTTGTTGCCGCGAACCCGGTGACCGGCAGGCCATGGAAGACGTTGCCGTTGTTCGCGGGATTCATGTCATGCCCCAACCCAGCCAGACTCAGCTTTACCATGCCCTGGCCCAGCGATTGGAAATTCTGTGTCAGCAGTTTCGATCCAAGGACGCTGGTTGCGCCGAAGCGGATCACGTTGGTTTCCAGACAGATCGATGACGGGCGCGGCCCTGGCGGGCATATAAAACCGCAGTCCGTGCGGTTAACGATCACGTTCTCTTCGCGGTCGAAGCTGCTGAGCTCCACGACGGTGCAGGAAAGGCCCGCACCATTGCTGTCAAGTGCACCGAACAAATGCTCGAACGGCGGGATAACATCCGTGACGAACTGCGGGTCGACATAGAAGCGCTTGGTCGGGAAAGTCAGCACCCAATCGGTACCGATCGCGCCGTCCGGTGTGGTCACGTACTCGTTGTAGATATTCTCGGCAGCGAACACGGAACTTACTGCGTCGATCTTGTGCGTGCCGGAAAAGGTCGACGTGAGCGATTCACCGTCCGCGAACACACGCGATGTCGCAGTCAGTGGACTACCGCGGTCATTGGCTGAGGCTAGTGTGGGTTGCGGATCGCCTGACGTGGTGTTGAGCGTCGTGTAAGTGAAGCCGTCGATCGCATCGGCGTTGTACGCGTAGAACGTGCCTTCCGCCGCGTCCACGATGCTGACCGAACCGAATAGGCCGGAGGTCGGCGCAACAGTGGCGCTATTGGCTTCGAAATCCGCTTCGGCCGATGTGCAGCGCGATGGTACGCCGTTGACATGGCTAATGTCGTGATCGAGCGTGCTTGTCGGAACGACGTCTGCCATCGTGATTATTTCGAAGTGACCTTCGTTGGTACGATCCTCAGTGGTCGGACCGGTATCGGAGTCGGCACCGGTGTAGGCATAGTTCAGGAACTTCTGATAGCCGGCGCCGTTGCTGAGCGGACCTTGCGCCAAGGTGGGAGCCATGCAGGTCTTGTCAGTGGTGAAGATACCGGCACCGTCGCCTGCGATGTCGGCGTCGGATAGTTTGAACACCACAGCTGTCCACACGTCGAAGCGCGACAGGAATACATTGAAGTCGAGCACGTCGCGGCCGTTGTAGCCTTCCCGAAAACGTACCTTGACCGCTTTGCCAACGTTGGTGGTGTTCGCCACCGACAGCAAGGTCTGCTGGCCGGCGTTGACCGTGTAGTACGGATAGACCAGAACCTGACCCAGGCCATTCGGATTCAGGTTGACGGCGCTGGCGTGGTGGGCGAAACCAGCAAGACCGGCAATGATAGCGGTCGCTATGCAAGTTCTATTCACTGCTGTTCTCCTGACCGCGTTTTAATTCCAGTGGACGCATTTGAGCAATCATGATCGACATCGTAGCCGTGTCTGCGCAAAATGCGCGACGGCGAATGGCCCTCCCATTCGGAAGGGCCATTGTTGTCGGCGAGATATTCTTACTGCTTGTCGTATGCCGCTTCGCTGTTGAACTTCTTGCCCTTGGAATCAGTTCCGCTCAGCGTGAGCGTGCGGCTCTTGCCATCGGCGGCGACGACAATGCGGCCGGTAGACGTGACCTTGCCGTCCTTTTTCGTGGTCAACTCCAAAGTGTGGTCGTCAACCACCTTGTACGCGCGCATGTCGCCCGTCGGATCGCCCACGACTGCATAGTCCTTGCCGTCGAACTTGCCGGTCCACTCATTGTGCGCAGGCTTGCCGGCTCCGTCGACGCCATCCACCGTTACTTTCACGCTGTCGCCTGCAGCCGCGTACACGACAGTGTTGTTCTTAGGATTTCCAGCAGCCAACTTAGACTTGGCTTCATTCAATTTCCACGTACCCATGTTGACGTCGCCGGCGTGACACACGGATACGCCGAAAAGACTCAGTACCAAAGTGAGTAAGATCGCTCTTGCGTTCATTTCCCCTCCCGTTGAGAAACAACAGCCTACCCCTGAGCGGCGGAGTCTAGCGCTTTCTTTTGGCGGACGTATTTGTGGCAACTACGCCAGGGCAAAGCCGTAGCGCTACATGCTCCGTGTTGCTCAAGCCTTCTTCAGCTGATGCAAAATGATCGAGTTGCCTTCAGTGTCGAGGATGATGGCCATCCTGCAGACGGGCGAGTGGATCATGTAGGCTTTGAAGCGCACGCCTTCATCCTTGAGGCGTGTGGTGAGAGCGTCGAGGTCTTCGACTTCGAAGGCGATGCTGCCGCCCGAGTCGGAACTGGGTTTGACTTCCTCGGTCGCGAACAAGGCGAAGCAACCGCCGCCGGGGAGGTCATATTCGGTCCATGCGCCATTCGGTGAATATTTCCCGCGGGTCAAACCCAGCGTGCCCTCGTAGAAATTCCGCGCACGCTCTCCGTCTAGCACCGGATACATGGTGAAAGCCACTTTCTGCAGCATTGCGGCGCTCCTGCTGGGGGTTGCTTAGGTTTGACGGCGCTTGAATCGGCGCTCGACACCGGACAAATATACGCCTGATGCATCCCTTCAGCAGCCCCCGCTGCCGTCCAGCAGGCTTGGTCGCTATGTCTGCTACCGCACGGAGTCGTGTATCGGCGGGTGATATCAACTGGTTGCGGTTCAGCGACCGCAAACAACAGCAAGCCGCGCGTGAGCGCCGCATCGTAAGGACACCAACGAAGCCAGGACGGCTAGGGGGCAGTGACAAAACGCGACGCCGATCCATTCACCCCGGATCGGCGTTTGCTCTTGGCTCTCCAGCGTCTGCCAATTGACTGCTGGCGCACGTGATCGAACTTGGGTGGCAGCCAGTCAGGCGCGCAAATGCTTGTTGAAAAATTCGACCGTACGCTTCCATGCCAGCTTTGCCGCCGCCTCGTCGTAGCGCGGTGTGGTGTCGTTGTTGAAGCCGTGTTCGACGCCTGCATAGACATACG
>JBBRTT010000027.1:0-53571 GCA_038244165.1 Lysobacterales bacterium
CTTGCTCAAGAGTTTGGTCGAGCCTTCCGTGACCGGTCCGCCCCGGCGCTATTACCGCATCACGGCACTCGGTCGCGCCGTCGCTGTCGAGTGGACCGAGACCTGGACGGCGACGCGCCGATTTGTTGATTCCGTATTGAAAGGAGCCGTGTGATGACCATCGCCGCGCCAAGAACCATCGATGAATACCTGGACCAATTGCGCACGGCGTTGAAGCGTGCGGACCCGGCGTTGACTCAGGATGCTGTCTACGACGCCGAGGAATACCTGCGCTCGGAACTGGCCGAGCATCCGGAGTGGGACGAAGCGACGATGCTCGCGAACGTCGCCACCAGCTATGGTGCGCCGGAGGAGGTCGCCGAAATTTATCGCGACAAGGAAACGCAGGTCGAGGATGCCTTGCGCTCGCCGCCGGCGGCGCGGCGTGCAACCGTGCTCGGGCGATTTTTCGCCGTATTCGCCGACCCTCTGGCGTATTCGTCGCTGTTCTATATGATCCTTTCGCTGGCGACGGGGATCTTCTATTTCACCTGGACGATCACCGGCTTGAGCCTGTCGCTGGGCTTGAGCATCCTGATTTTCGGATTGCCATTCGCAGTGTTGTTCATTTCCACCGTGCGCGCGCTGTCCCTGGTCGAAGGGCGTCTGGTCGAATCGATGCTCGGAGTGCGCATGCCGCGCCGACCGCTGTACGCAGATCGCGGCAAGCCGTTTTCTGCGCGCGTCAAAGCCATGTTCACGGATCCGCGTACCTGGTCGACCCTGCTCTACATGGTGCTGAAGCTGCCGCTGGGAATCATCTACTTCACTTTCGCGATCGTGGGCCTGACGCTGTCATTGTCGTTGACGGTCGCGCCTGTCACGAACGCGATCTGGGGTGTCGGCATTGTCAACATCGACGGGGTCGGGTATGCGCCGCCGCTGTGGGCGCTGCCGTTCACTCTGGTTGTAGGCATTTTTGGGCTGTGCCTGACCCTGCATATGGCGCGCGGCATCGGCCGCATGCAGGGGCAGCTGGCAAAACATTTCCTGGTCAAGACCGCGCAGTATTGATGCGCGGCTGATGCCTAGCCTTTGGCGTGTTTGCGAATAAACTCGCGCACTTCCGGATAAACGACATTGCGCCAGCGCTTGCCGCTGAAGATGCCGTAGTGACCGGCGCCCTTGACTGTCAGGTGGCGCTTGTCGGCCTTTTTTATACCTGTACACAAATCGTGCGCGGCCTCGGTCTGGCCAAGACCAGAGATGTCGTCGAGTTCGCCCTCGATGGTGAACAGCGCTGTGCGCTTGATCGCTTGCGGCGCGACGCGCTTACCGGCCACGTCCCACATGCCGCGCGGCAATGCGTGTTCTTGGAACACTATGCGGATGGTGTCCAGGTAATACTCGGACGGCATGTCGAGCACGGCGTTGTATTCGTCGTAAAACTGGCGGTGCGCTTCGGCATCTTCCAGATCGCCGCGGCGCAGGTTTTCGTAAAAATCCCAGTGCGACATGAAATGCCGGCTCGGATTCATGGCGAGGAAGCCCGCGTGCTGCAGAAAGCCGGGATATACACGGCGGCCTTGCCCCGGGTAGCCCTTCGGCACTTCCTGGATCACAGTGTTCTCGAACCACGACAGCGGTTTGGTTGCAGCCAGATCGTTGACCTGGGTCGGGCTGCGCCGCGTATCGATCGGCCCGCCCATCATCGTCATCGTGCGCGGCGTGGTTTGTTTTGCCGATGCCATCAGCGAGATCGCGGCCAGCACCGGAACCGTGGGTTGGCACACCGAAATCACATGCAGGTTTTCCGCGCCGATGTGGCGGATGAATTCCTGGATGTAGGCAACGTAGTCGTCCAGGTGAAACGCGCCGGTTTCGGCCGGCACCATGCGCGCGTCGACCCAGTCGGTCAGGTATACTTTGTGATCTTGTAGCAAAGTGCGCACGGTGTCGCGCAGCAAGGTAGAGTGGTGACCGGACAGGGGCGCCACGACGAGCACGGTCGGGTCGCCTTTCAGTTTTTTCAGCGCCGCGGCGTCATCGGCATAGCGCTTGAAGCGGACGAGGTTGCAGAACGGCTTGGACAGCGCAGTTCGTTCAACCACCGGAATTTCCGCGCCATGCGCCTGCACGCTGCCGATGTTGAACTGCGGTTTTTCGTAGTCCTTGCCGAGCCGATACAGCAGTTCATAGTTCGCCGCGACGCGGTGCGCTTCAGGCAGTTTCGACAACCAGCTGTCCGGCGAGGAGAACATCTTGGCGCTGGCCTGCGACCAGGCAATCAGCGGGTTGAACAGGTTGCGGTTGAATTCGTGCAGTTGATAAAGCATCAATAGTCCTGAAGCTTGGCGGAGTAGAATCGACTCCCTGGCCGCATTGTCGCGGATTTTCTGCTGCATTGCGACAATCCTGCCGCCGGCTAGCTCGTAGAGGCAATCAATGAGCCAAAATACTGCGATTTATCATCCCTTTACCGGCATTTCCGGCTTGCCGTTTTCAGAAGTCGTTGAAGTCGGCGACCTGCTGTTTCTATCAGGCCAGATCGGCATCGATGCGAGCGGCATTCTGGTCCGCGGCGGTGTTGCCGCCGAGACGCGGCAGACCCTGGAGAACATCCGCGACGTATTGAAGCGCCGCGGTTCATCGCTTGATCGCATCGTCAAAGTCACCGTGATGCTTGCCGACATCGGCGAGTGGGCGGCGATGAACGCGGAGTACGTCACCGTTTTCGGCGAGCATCTACCGGCGCGCAGTGCGTTCGGCACCAGTGGTCTGGCCCTCGGTGCGCGCGTAGAAATCGAGTGCATCGCAACGCGCTGAAGCCGCTTCTACCTACCTTCTCAGAAGTGGCACTGACGAGTAGACTCAAAACGCAGGCAAGCTCGTGCTCTGGAGCCCTTTTTTCGGAGCCCCCTTGAGTCAAGGGGGCGGCTTCCGCCGCGCACGCGGTGGAAGCGGGGTTGTGGATGTGCGCGAACCTGATCGAAGTCAAGGCGGCAACGCTTCTCTGGAACCACGGAGCAACGAGTTGAAACCTACCGATATTCGCGTCCCTGACTATTTCCACAAAGTCGTCGATTGCCAATGGGCCTGTCCCGCACATACTCCGGTTCCTGAATACATCCGCCTGATCGCTGCCGGGCGTTATTCCGACGCCTACATGGTTAACTGGAAATCGAATGTATTTCCTGGAATCCTCGGCCGCACCTGCGACCGGCCTTGCGAACCTGCCTGCCGGCGCGGCCGCGTCGAGGAAAACAACGGGGCGAAACCCGAACCCGTCGCAATCTGCCGGCTGAAGCGCGTTGCCGCAGACTTCAAGGACAACGACGCGATCCGCGCGCGCATGCCGAAACCGGCGACGCGCAAGAACGGCAAACGCATCGCCTGCGTCGGTGCCGGTCCCGCGTCGCTCACGGTCGCGCGTGACCTGACGCCGCTGGGCTACCACGTGGTCGTGTTCGAAGCAGACGCGAAAGGCGGCGGTTTCATGCGCACCCAGGTGCCGCGTTTCCGCTTGCCAGAAGAAGTGATCGATGAGGAAGTCGACTACATCCTGGAGTTGGGCGGTGAGTTTCGCGGCGGCAGCCGCATCGATTCGATGAAATCGCTGCTGACGCAGGATTTCGACGCGGTCTTCGTCGGCAGTGGTGCGCCGCGTGGACGCGATCTGGATCTGCCCGGCCGCAAGGAAGCCGCAGCGAATATCCATATCGGCCTGGACTGGCTCGCCTCGGTCTATTTCGAACATGTCACCAAGATCGGCCGGCGCGTGATCGTGCTCGGCGGTGGCAACACGGCGATGGATTGCTGTCGCTCATCGCGGCGTCTGGGCGGCGAAGAAGTAAAGGTGATCGTGCGCTCGGGCTTCGAGGAGATGAAAGCCTCGCCCTGGGAAAAGGAGGATGCGCAACACGAAGGCATTCCTATCCTCAACTATCTGGTGCCGAAAGCCTACATCCACGAGAACGGCAAGCTGACCGGCATGACGTTTGAGAAAGTCCGCGCCGAGAAAGATGCGAAGGGACGGCGCCAGCTTGTGCCGACCGGAGAACCTGAAGTTTTCCACGAATGCGACGACGTCCTGATCGCCGTCGGTCAGGAGAATGCGTTTCCGTGGATCGAGCAGGATATTGGCATCACGTTCGATGAATGGCACATGCCCGTGGTCGACAAGATCACCATGCAGTCGTCGAATCCGAAAGTGTTTTTCGGCGGCGACGCCGCGTTCGGTCCAAAGAATATCATCTGGGCGGTCGCGCACGGCCACGATGCGGCGATATCGATCGACAAGCTGCTCAGCGGCGAGAACCTGCATGAGCGCCCCGACCCGGGCGTGAGCCTGCTCTCGCAAAAGATGGGCATCCACGAGTGGAGCTACGACAACGACATCACCAACGATGAACGCTTTGTCGTACCGTGGCGGGAAAAAGAGAAAACGCTGAAAAGTATAAAATTGGAAGTTGAGCTCGGCTTCGATCTGCAGACTGCGTTCAACGAAGCGCAGCGCTGTCTGAACTGCGACGTGCAGACCGTGTTCAGCAAGGACGTCTGCATCGAGTGCGACGCCTGCGTTGACATCTGTCCGATGGATTGCATCAGCTTCACCGGCAACGACGACGAGGCGCATCTGCGCACGCACCTGACCGCACCCGCGTTGAACCTCACCCAGGACTTGTATGTTTCGGACCTGCTGAAGACGGGCAGGGTGATGGTCAAGGACGAGGACGTCTGCCTGCACTGCGGCCTGTGCGCTGAACGCTGCCCGACCGGCGCCTGGGACATGCGCAAGTTCCTGCTTGAGATGACGCATGCGGGACCGGGATGCCATAAGCATGCGAGGACGGCGGTATGAGCATGAGGGAATCTCGCGGCAAGGTATTCGCCTCTCCCGCCGGCGGGAGAGGCCGCGCCGCAGGCGCGGGTGAGGGTGGCGTCTGGAAGAGCGAGTGGCCTAGGCAGGCAGAAGTGCCACCCTCATCCGCCTTCGGCACCTTCTCCCGCCAGCGGGAGAAGGGAAGAGCTGAGGAGACGGCGGCATGAAGCCGATCGAGTCCGTCAACGACTTTGTCGTCAAGTTCGCCAACGTCAACGGCTCGGGGTCGGCGTCGGCCAACGAACTGTTCGCGAAAGCGATATTGCGTATGGGCGTGCCGGTCAGTCCGCGCAATATCTTCCCGTCCAACATCCAGGGCCTGCCGACCTGGTACGAAGTGCGCGTGACCGAGCGCGGCTGGCTCGGCCGGCGCGGCGGTATCGATCTGATGGTGGCGATGAATCCGCAAACCTGGGATGCGGATATGAAGGAGATCGAACCCGGCGGCTATCTGTTCTACGACAACACGCGGGCGCTGCCGCCGTCGAAATTCCGCGAGGACGTCAACGTAATCGGCATGCCGCTGACGGCGATCTGCAATCGCACCTACGCCGATGCGCGCCAGCGTCAGCTGTTCAAGAACATCATGTATATCGGCGCGTTGTCGTTACTTCTCGGTATCGATGCGGCCGAAATCGAAAAACTCTTCGCCGAACAGTACAAGGGCAAGGAAAAACTGCTCGACTCCAATATCAAGGCGCTGAATCTGGGACGCGATTACGCAAAGGAGCACCTGCCGCATCCATTCGGTCTGCGCATACAGCGTGCCAATGCGGTCGGCGATCGCATCTTCGTGGACGGCAATACCGCGGCGGCGCTCGGTTGCGTTTACGGCGGCGCAACGGTGTGCGCGTGGTATCCGATCACGCCGTCGTCGTCGCTCGCGGAGGCGTTCCAGAAATACTGCATGAAGTATCGCGTCGATGCGGAAACCGGCGAAAACAAGTTCGCGATCGTGCAGGCGGAAGACGAGATCGCATCGATCGGCATGGTCGTCGGTGCCGGCTGGAACGGCGCGCGCGCATTCACGACAACGTCGGGACCTGGGATTTCGCTGATGAACGAGTTCATCGGCCTGGCCTATTTTGCAGAGATTCCGGTGACGATCATCGACGTACAGCGCGGCGGGCCGTCGACTGGTATGCCGACGCGCACGCAGCAATCCGACGTGCTTGCCTGCGCCTACGCTTCACATGGCGATACCAAGCATGTGCTGCTGTTTCCGGAAGATCCGCACGAGTGTTTTGAATTCTCCGCGCTGGCGCTGGACCTTGCCGACCGCTTGCAAACGCCGATCTTCGTGATGACGGACCTGGATATCGGCATGAACCAGCGCCTCGCGGCACCGTTCGTCTGGGACGAAGCGCGCGAGCTTGACCGCGGCAAGGTGATGAGCGCCGAAGAACTCGAGGCGGGCAAGGATTTCGGCCGCTACAAGGACGTGGACGGCGACGGCATTCCGTATCGCACGTATCCCGGCACGCACGCGAGCAAGGGCAGTTTCTTCACCCGCGGCACATCGCGTGATCCGTACGCACGCTATTCCGAGCGCGGCCCCGACTACATCTACAACATGGAACGGTTGCTGAAGAAATTCGACAGCGCCAAGGCGCTCGTGCCGCAGCCGGTGCTGACGGCAGCCAAGCAGAAGACGCGTCACGGCGTGATTTATTTCGGTTCGACGGGACCGGCGATGGATGAGGCAATCGCCGCGCTCGAAGCCGACGGACTGCACCTTGATACCTTGCGCCTGCGCGCGTTTCCATTCCCCGATTCAGTGGCCGACTTCATCGCTGTGCACGACAAGGTATTTGTCGTCGAGCAGAATCGTGACGCACAGTTGCGCAGCTTGATCGTCACCGAGTTCGGCATCGACCCGGCAAAACTCACGGCGGTGCTGCACTACGACGGCACGCCGATCACCGCGCGCTTCATCGTCGGCCATATCGGCGAGGAAATGCAGGCGATAAATGTGGTGCGCATCGACACCGGAAAAGCCGCGGGGGGACAATCGTGAACGATATCTGGCAACTATTGAGCAATGCATTCGGCCAGGTCGCGGGGATCGCATTACTACTCGCCAGCGTCGTACTTTGGTCGCGCCGGCGAACACCTTGGCTGTTGATTGCGCTGATCGGCCAGATTGTCGCCATGTCATGCCGTTTGTTGTTTGCGGTTTCGCCTTCGGTGCTCTCGGACGTACCCGTGTTGCGCGCGGTCTGGCCGCTGGCGTCGTGTCTGTTCGCTCTGGGTTTGCTCGGCCATGCCTGGTTTGAAAACGCGGCGCCATCGGCTGCCGTTGCACAGGAATCTCGTCAATGACCTACATCACCAAACCCAAGCTGCATCATCCGACCCTGGGTTGCAATGCGATCGGATTCACCCGCCGCGACTACGAAGGCAAGATTTCCACATTGTGCGCCGGTTGCGGACACGACTCGATTTCGGCGGCGATCATCCAGGCCTGCTGGGAACTGGATATCGAGCCGCACCGAGTGGCGAAACTTTCCGGCATCGGCTGCAGTTCGAAGACGCCGGATTATTTTCTCGGCCAGTCGCACGGGTTCAACACCGTGCACGGGCGTATGCCGTCGGTGTTGACCGGCGCGAACCTGGCGAACAAGGAACTGTTGTACTTGGGCGTATCCGGCGACGGCGATTCGGCCTCGATCGGCATCGGCCAGTTTGTGCACGCCATCCGCCGCGGCGTGAACATGGTCTACATCGTCGAGAACAACGGCGTGTACGGATTGACCAAGGGCCAGTTCTCCGCAACCGCAGACCTGGGTTCCAAATCCAAACGCGGCGTCGTCAACGCCGACAATCCGCTGGACATGGTAGGCCTCGCCCTGCAACTCGGCGCAACGTTTGTCGCGCGTAGTTTTTCCGGAGACAAGCCGCAACTCGTGCCATTGATCAAGGCGGCGATTGCGCACAAGGGCGCCGCGTTCATCGATGTGATCAGTCCCTGTGTTGCGTTCAACAATCACGCGGGCAGTACCAAGAGCTACGAATACGTGCGCGAGCACAACGAAGCGGTGAACCGGCTTGATTTCATCGACGGCCGCGAGGAGATCACGGTTGACTATGCCGCAGGAGAACTCATCGACGTCACCCAGCACGATGGCAGTGTGTTGCGCCTGCGCAAGCTCAACGCAAGCTTCAATCCGCACGATCGCATCAGTGCAATGAACTACGTGCATGAGCGCCATGCAAAAGGCGAAGTCGTGACCGGGCTGCTATATGTCGATCCCGAATCGCATGATCTGCACGAGCATCTGAACACGGCGGCACAACCGTTCAACCGGCTGACGGCGAAGGAATTGAGTCCGGGCGTGGCGACGCTGGAAAAGATCAACGCATCGCTGCGCTGACCGGATGCCAAAGACCTACGATCGCCACTATTTCGACAAGTGGTACCGCGATCCCAAGCACAGCGTCAGTTCGCGTCATGCGCTGCAGCGCAAAGTCGCGTTGGCAGTGGCAGTCGCCGAATATTATCTGGGCCACGAAGTGCGCAACGTTCTCGACGTCGGCTGCGGCGAAGGCGTGTGGCGCAAGCCGTTGCGGCAATTGCGGCCGCATATCGAGTATCTGGGCCTGGACAGCAGCGAGTATTCCATTGCCCGTTACGGCCGTTCGCGCAATCTCCGGCTCGCCAGTTTCGGCGACCTTGGCGAGCTGCGCTTCGATGCGAATTTCGACCTGATCGTGTGCTCGGATGTGCTGCACTATGTGCGCACGCCGGAACTCAAGCGCGGTCTGCGCGGCATCGCGGAGATGCTGAGCGGCGTCGCGTTTCTGGAACTGTTCACTTCACGTGATGCACCTGATGGCGACAAGCACGGCTTTATTGCACGAACGCCAAAATGGTATTTATCCACATTCGCGCAAGCCGGCCTGATCGCGTGCGGCTCGCACTGTTATCTCGGCCCAAAGCTCGAAGGTTGTGTCGCGGCGCTGGAGACGATGCAGAAAACCTAAGTGAGCCGCCGCGCAATTACGCTGCCACTGAATCGGAGAATACTGATGACGACGAAAATCCTGGTCGGGCGCGTGGCTCTGGTGACTGGCGCATCTTCTGGCATCGGCGAAGCCACGGCGCGTGCACTGGCGAGCGCGGGAGCGAAAATCGCGCTCGCCGCGAGACGCAAGGATCGCCTGGATGCGCTGGCGAACGATATTCGACAGTCAGGGACGCAAGTTTTCGTGCTTGGCGCGGATCTCGTCCACGAGGAGGAAAGCCGACGGATCGTCGCGGAAACCGAGGCGCATTTCGGGCAGCTCGATATTCTGGTAAACAATGCTGGCGTCATGCACCTGGCGCCGATCGATGATGCCGACAGCGCCGACTGGCGCCGGATGCTTGAGTTGAACGTGCTGGCGTTGATGGTGTCGTCGCAGGCCGCGTTGCCGGGCATGCGCAAGCGCCGCGGCGGACATATCGTCAATATATCCTCGACGGCCGGACGCATCTCGAACGCGAACGCATCGGGTTATGCGGCAACGAAATTCGGCGTCGTTGCGTTTTCCGAGGCGCTCCGCAAGGAAGTATACAAAGATAATATTCGCGTCAGCGTGATCGAGCCGGGCGCGGTGGATACTGAATTACGCGAGCATATTCCGCACGCTGCGACGAAGCAGGCGCTGGACGCCTGGGCAGGTGCGATGCGGCAATTGCAGGGCGAGGACATCGCGAACGCCGTGCTGTATTGCGTGAGCCAGCCGGCGCATGTCAACGTGAATGAAATCCTGATTCGCCCCACCGACCAAGAGCGGTAAGGCGCTGTGTCCGCGGTTCTCGCGGACACAGCGATTCAGACCTCAGGCTTGACGCGCGTCGCGACTGCCACGCCACGGCCGCGGCTGCTTGTTGGCGGCAGCGTGCGGCTTGTTCTGGCTATGCGAATGCGAATGCGGACGCCGCGCGTGATTCGGATTGCGCGGCTTGCCATTCGTCGGCTTCGGGCCATCCATGTTCAGCGGACGGCTTGGCTCGTAGCCAGCGACGTTCTCCAGGGTGATTTCCTGCTTGAGCATGCGCTTGATGTCACGCAACAGACGCCCTTCTTCCGGCGCGACTAGCGAGATGGCCAGACCTTCGGCGCCGGCACGGCCGGTACGGCCGATGCGGTGCACGTAGTCTTCGGCGACCATCGGCAGATCGAAATTGACAACTATCGGCAGCTGGTCGATGTCCAGACCGCGTGCAGCGATGTCGGTTGCCACCAGGATGGTGATTTTTCCATTTTTAAACTCTTTCAAGGCCTTGGTGCGCGCACCCTGGCTCTTGTTGCCGTGAATCGCGGCCGTGCTCAGCCCGGATTTCTCCAGGAACGTGCACAGCTTGTCCGCGCCGTGCTTGGTACGGGCGAACACCAGGCTCTGGCGGCGGCTGTCGGCCGCCAGCAGGTGCAGCAGCAGATCGCGCTTGCGCGCCGCATCCACCGGATGCACGCGATGCGTGACCGTTGTCGCCACGCTGTTGCGTGCGGCGACCTGGATTTCTTCCGGATCGCGCATGAACTGCGCCGCAAGCTGCTTGATCTCCGGCGCGAACGTGGCCGAGAACAGCATGGTCTGGCGGTTCTTCGGCAGCGTGCCGAGAATGCGCTTGATCGCCGGCAGGAAGCCCATGTCGAGCATGCGGTCGCCTTCGTCGAGCACCAGGATCTCGATGCCGGAAAGATCGGCTACGCGACGGTCCATATGGTCGAGCAGACGTCCCGGCGTGGCGACGAGAATGTCGACGCCGCGACGCAGGGTCTGCGTCTGCGGACCCATGCCGACGCCGCCGAAAATCGCGGCGGTGCTCACGCGCAGATGTTTGGCGTAATCGCGCACGCTCTCATGTACCTGGGCGGCAAGTTCGCGCGTCGGCGTAAGAATGAGGCATCGCGGCTTGCGCGAGGAACCATTCGGCCGCGGAGCAACGAACAGGCGCTCCAACATCGGCAATGCAAACGCAGCGGTTTTGCCAGTGCCGGTCTGGGCGCCGGCAAGCAAATCGCGACCGGCCAGTGCCGCAGGAATCGCAGCAGTCTGGATCGGGGTAGGGGTGGTATAGCCTTGTTCGGCAAGCGCGCGCAGCAAGGCGGGCGAAAGCCCGAGGGATTCAAAACTCATGTTGAAAAACTCCAGTCGATCCGCACCCGAAGGTGCGTGCGCATGATCATGATTTAGTGATCTTGCGCGAAAAACCCGGAGCGTTCCCACAAACCGCGCCGCAGGCAAAAAGACGGAACCCGGCTGCAAATGCAGGGATTCTCGATGGGCGTCGTTACCGAGTGGTGCTGGCGATTTGTGAGTAGTCCGCACACGAAGTCACGGGCTGCTGATCACGGATGATCAATCACAAGGTCGGCCGGAAGGGAAAAACGGAGGGCGACGCGGTGAAGCGGCGCGAACTATAACCGAACAGGGCCGATTATGCCAGCATAGTGATCTATCCAGCTGATTATCCGCCGAAACCGTCCTTGAAGATGGCGTCGAATTCGTAGGCACCGATGTCGATGACGCCGCCGATTGTCCGCGGGTTGGAGGCCATCGGATGCTGGTATTCCTCGACGGGAAGGAGCGACTGGCCCGCGCCAGTGCCAGGATTTATCCCTGCGTTGATCGCCGGCGAACCCGGCTGCAGACGGTAGTTGAAGTTCGCCGCATCGACGAACATTGGCGTGTTTCCCGAATAGTTGTGGTCCAGCGTCGGTGCAGGATTGGACTGGCTGCAAATCGTTCCGGTTCCGAAGAAGATATTGTTGCGCGCGACAATGGGTACCGTTGTCGCTGTACCGATCTGCATGAATGTGCCATTGCTGCGGTCGTTGACGAAGGTGTTGTTGACGACGAAAAGCTGGTTGTCCGCGTTCGCATCTCCAGGTTCGCTCAGGTAGTCGAGCATGGCCGAGTTTTGCGTCGTCGCCGGCTGCTCGATCAGATTGCCGATTACGTATGACACGCCGCCGCTGGGCAGGTTGATTTCATAACTCTCGCTACCGTTTGCCTCGCCCGTAAGGCGGTTGTAGAGAATGAAGTTTTTCAGCGCGCGTGTCTTGAGCAGGTGGCCGACGATGGCCTGGTGCGACCAGTTGTACTTGAACACCAGCTGGTCCACATGATTGATATAAAGATTGTGCGTCTGTCCGTCGCCGTAGCCGTTGTTCGCGAATTCGCTGTACTGGATCGTGATCGTGCTGCCGCTCACATCGCCGGCGAGGATGCCGTCCTGGTTGTCATGGAAATACGAGTGCAGGACGGTGAGGTTATGACCTTCCTGGCGGATCCCGGCGCCGTTGTGCGAAGGGACCGTGCAGCCGGATAGCTCGATATTGTCGATTGTGGTGTTGTCGCCGGCGATCACCCAAATCGCCTTGCCGCCGAAGTTGTTGCCCGCGGCATCGATATGAGGACGCCCGTTGATACCCTGCAGAGTCAGCCCGTTCGTCGACCAGCCGCAGACGTCGCCATTGTAGCTGCCGGCCGCTTCGATCTGAATCGTGCTGCCGGCAGGCGCGGCGGCAATGGCCGCGCAGGGCGTTGCATAGGGCTGCCCCGGACCGACATGCAGAACAGCGGCGCCGGCCAACGATGTTGCACTGGCAAGGAGTGACGCGAGAACGCCAAACGTACCCCGCAGCAATTTCATTTTCGCGTCGCCTTGGCTGAATCGAAGTAGATCCATGTCTGGCCATGATGGCTGAGTTGCTTGATGTTGAGGTCGAAGCTGTAGCTGGTTTTGCCGTTGGTTGCACCGAGCGCATCGCGTACTTCAAGTCCGTTGGCAGGCGCGGGCGCAGCGAGTGTTTGCGGGGCGACCTGAAATGCGGAAATATCCACATGTGAACTTCCGCGCAAAGCCTCAAGCAAAGGCCGGCCGTCGGCTTGCGCCAGGGTCAGGCCAAAAATTTTCGCGACGGTGGGCGCCACGTCGACATTGCCGCTGGGCAGGGTATCGGTGAAATGTTCGGCGAAATCCGGTCCCGAGGCGATCAGGGTGTTGTGCACATCGATCGGGCTGAAGCTGCCGTGCATGCCGTGACTGAGGTGGTCGGAAACACCTTCAAACTCGATTCCGGGCATGCCCTGGATCACGGCGTGTTCGTCAAAGGTATAGCCGACGACGATGTCGGGATTGCGGCCTTCAGCATTTTCCAGGCGAACGCGGCTCAACGGAAGGGTGCCGGGAATCTCGCCGTAACGCGTGTCGACGAAGATCGCGCCGAATTCCTCGTGGCTTTGCAGAAAGCGCACGGCCATGCGGATGCGCTCCGGATCATGGTCCGGCTGATACAGGTAATCGCTGCCGCCATTTGCGGCCACGACGAACGCCTCGCGCGGCAGGAACGGATGCAACAGGCTGTAGTCGGGCGAAGTGAATTTTTTCACATGTTCCGAGCACGCGTTGCCTTGCGCTTGCTTGTCCGCATGCAGCTGGCTGCCGTCGGCCTTGATCCCCGACATCACCGGGTCGTAGAAGCATCCCCTGCCGTCGTAGGCGCGAATGCCGGCCATGCTCATTGCGTGCGCGAGGCGGACATCGCCTGATACGGAATAGCCGTGCTCGCGGTCAATTTGTCCCATTTTCCCATTTTCCACTTTGCGCAAGGGGAACAGGTCCAGCGGACCGGAGACGTTGCTGTGGGCATGATCGGAGACGACGATCAAGTCAGTCGTCCTGTCCATACCGAGTTCGCTGAGCCTGGTTTGCAGCTTGCCGAGCAGTTCATCCTGCGCCCGCAAGGCCAGATGATAGTTCGGCGAACCCACGCCGTAGGGATGCTCGGTGCTGTCCGGGTTGCGCAGCCAGAGGATGGAAAGATCCGGGTGCTTGTGCGGCAGGATGTAGTCCAGGTACACCGACATCAGATAAGCATTCGACGCCGCCGGCGGTGACCCGCTGCGATCGTCCGGATTCGGGGTGACGCCGTCGGCGAGCGCCACGGCGCGCGGCTGGAAAACAGGATCGCCATTGTCTTCAGCCAGTTTGAGTTCGCCGCCGCGATAGGCGAAGGGTGCCGTGGGCGGCAGCGCGATGTGCACCCCTTGCAGCTCGCGCGCAAATTCGAGCGGGAAGGCACTTTTTTCGTCGATTGCCATGCCGCCGTTCTTGTAATCCTGCATGAAGGCAGGCCCGGACTTGCCGACCGCCGCCGTCACCAAACCGGCTTTCTGCGCCGCCTGAAACAGGGTGCCAACCAGGAACAGATGTTCGTCCTGGTTTGCATCCAGTTGCTTGAGAATTCCATAGTCTTCTGCAAACACCGGATCGTTGAAGTCGACCGCCTCGCCGTTCGCATCGCGTGCCGGCGCGCCAGGCCGATAAAGCACGTTGCCATAGAAACCCGACTTGCCAGAGAAAGAGCCGGTCGCAAACGCCGCGGCATTCATCATGGTAAAGGTCGGATAGCTGGAATGATTGTCGGCAAAGTAGCTGCCGCGATGCGCGAGCGCGGCCAGATGCGGCGTATCGGTTTCATTGATCGAGTCAGGGCGCATGCCGTCCCAGACGAAAATGATCACCCGGTGTGCCCCGGGCGCGGCAGCCACCGCTGTGTTGCGCGGCGCCGTATTTGCGGCGCAGCCGCACAGGATGGAAAAAATCGTGGCGGCGATCGCACCGCGGCCAAGTTGCTGATACATCTGCGCACTCCGTATGATATTTTCCGCGGGTTCGAACGCCTTGGGGCAGGCAAGGCCATTGTTGCAGACGTCTTGTTGCAAGCGCGAGTCATGGCGGCATAGCGAGTCCACTGTAATGCGCATTACCCTGGAATTGGAACCCTCCGACATCGATCGCTTTCTGTGTGCGCTCGAGCGCTCGCACCGCTTGGCGCGCGAAGCCGAGGAAACCGACGTCATCGCGGCGGCGAAACAGGCTTTGAATAGCCTGCCGATCGGGAATGCGCCGAGCTATGTGCGCAAGCGAGTCGTGGCGGTGCAGCGCTTGATCCTGATGCTGGAAGATGAGGCCTGGGCACTGCCGCAACCGGAGCGCGGACAGGTGCTGGAAACCCTGGTGTACTTTTCCGATCCAGAAGACCTCATTCCTGACGACATCGAAGTGATCGGCCTGCTCGACGACGCCATCGTGCTGGAGATTCTGGTGCGGCGGCAGCGGCACGTGTTGCAGGCCTACGCTGACTTCCGTGTCTATTGCGACTCGCTTGACGCGCCAGCCTCGCCGGAGGCGCGTCACGCCAATGCGCGGCAACTGGCGGGTCGGCGCGATGCGCTGCGTGCGCGCATGCGGCGCCGACGCGAACGTGAGCCGGTGAAGAATTGAACAACACGACGTCCATCTGGTCCGAGCTGCGGGCGATGACGTCGGTTCAGCGCAAGGTCGTCACTGCGAGCTTTCTCGGTTGGACCCTGGACGCGTTCGATTTCTTTGTGCTGATCGTGGTGATGAAGAGTATCGCTGCGGATTTTCATGCGGCGGTGCCCGACGTTGCGCTCGCGGTCACGTTGACGCTGGCGATGCGTCCGTTCGGGGCATTTGTGTTCGGGATGCTCGCCGACAAGTACGGCCGTCGCCCGATCCTGATGCTCGATATCCTGCTGTTCTCCGCGTTTGAGCTCGCCTCCGCCTTCGCGCCGACGTTGACGGTGCTGTTGATCCTGCGCGCATTGTTCGGTTTCGCCATGGGCGGCGAGTGGGGGCTCGGCGCGTCGCTGACGATGGAAACGATTCCGGAAAGAACGCGCGGCATCGTCTCCGGTTTGCTGCAACAGGGCTACGCGTTCGGCAATCTGCTGGCCGCATTCCTCTTCTGGGCGCTATTCGACCACATCGGCTGGCGCGGCATGTTCATCGTCGGTTTCATCCCGGCCTTGCTGGTCGTCTACATCCGCGCGAACGTACCCGAATCGCCGGTGTGGGAACACACGCGCCGCCAGCCGGTCGCGCATCGCAGTATCAAGGTTTCGATGCGCGGCCTGTGGGGACGCGCCTTGTTCATGATCGCGTTGATGACGCTGTTCAATTTCTTCAGCCACGGCACCCAGGATTTGTATACAACGTTCCTGCAGGTCGAGCACGGCTTCGGTACGGACCTCGCAGGCAAGCTGAGCATCGTCGGTCCGCTCGGTGCGATCTGCGGCGGCCTCCTGTTCGGCGCACTGTCCGAACACATCGGCCGCAAGCGCGCGATCGTCATCGCTGCTTTGCTGTCGTTGCCCATGATCAGCCTGTGGGCGTTCGGCAGCACGCCGTTGCTGCTCGGCGTGGGCGTGTTCGCGATCCAGTTCATGGTGCAGGGCGCCTGGGGCGTGGTGCCGGTGCACCTGAACGAACTTTCGCCCGATGCCGTGCGCGCGACCATGCCGGGCCTGACCTACCAGATAGGCAATTTCATTTCCTCGCCTGCAGTATGGCTTTTGCCCATGTTCGCGGAAGCGCATGGCAAGCAGTACGGCCTGACCATGGCGGTCTTCATCGTGGGCGTCGCCATTGCGCTGGCGATTGTGACCTCGCTCGGCCCGGAAGCGAAAGGTCAGCGCTTTGGTGCGGCGGCGATCGGCAGCCCCGTTCCCGTCGAGTGACTTGCTGGCGTCGCCGGCGCATTTCCGGCACCATATGAAAATCATTCCTATTCGCATTTGGTGTGGTTATGAGCAGATTTCTGAGCGGACTCACAGCGGTTTTGGCCATCGGCGCCGCAGCCAGTGCATTCGCGGCTGACACTGCACCGCTCGCGTCCGTCGCCGCCGATCGTGCCGAAATCGCAGCTCTGAAAAAGCAAATCGCCGAGCTGAAGAAATCGGCCTATCACCCGGAATTGGGCGAACAGATGCTTGGTATACAAATTCGCCATGCCCGCCTGTGGTTTGCCGGGCAGGCGCAGAACTGGCTGCTGGCCGCGTTCGAGCTTCAAGAAATCAAGGAGGCGTTCGATGCGGTGGTCGAGCAGAACCCGGACCACGCGATTTTCCAGCCGCAGCGGCTCGCCGACATCCTGCCGGCGATGACCAAGGTGCCGATCACCGCCGTGCGCGACGCGATTGATCATGGCAGCAGGGCGGAATTCGACAAGGCCTACGACGGTCTTTCTGCGGCATGCACCGGTTGCCATCGCGTTGCCGGCAATGATTTCCTCGTGATCCAGCGCCCGAAGGCGTCTCTTCTGGACAACTTGCGTACCGTGCCAGTTGCGGAAAAAGCAAGAAAGTAGCGTTGTGGAAATCAGAGAACGACGCGCACTGCGCCGCTGAAATGTTCGTTCCAGTAGGGCGCATCCAAAAAGTCCAGACGCACCGTACCGCCTTCGTTCGGTGCATGCACAAAGCGGCCACGGCCGACGTAGATGCCGACGTGGCTCACTTTGCGGCCGCCGCGGAAGAAAACGATATCGCCGGATTCGAGCCGATCGCGCTTGACCTGAGGAGAATCGATCTGGCTGATCTCGTGCGCAGTGCGCGGCAAGTCGATGCCGGCGACATCGCGAAACACGTATCCGACCAGGCCGCTGCAGTCGAAACCGGATTGCGGCGTATTGCCGCCGTAGCGGTAGGGCGTGCCGACCAGGCCGATCGCCCGGAACAGGATATCGTTCGCGTTGATATCGCCCTTGTGATGCGCGTGCGGCGCGAAGGCGACGGGCTGCGGTTTCGGCCGCCCTGCGCCGCACGCATGCAGCAGTAAAACGGCGCCGACGACGGCGAGGCAGCGGCAAAGGTAGGGGAATGCGCGCATCGGCATCACGTTCGGACAAACCGGCCTCGCTGTCAATCCCGTGACGGCATGCGACGGGCGCTGAAACCCGCTACCATGCGCTGGATTTTTTGAGCGGATTTTTTTAAGGATAGGCAATGAAGATCGAGAAAGACAAGGTAGTGAGTTTTCACTACGCGCTGAGCGAGTCCGGCGCCCCGGTGGAAGATTCGCGCGAGCGCGAGCCGCTGGTGATCATGTTCGGCCACGGCAATATCATCGCCGGCCTCGAACAGGCGATGGCTGGGCACGTTG
This sequence comes from Lysobacterales bacterium, assembly GCA_038244165.1. Lineage (GTDB taxonomy): Bacteria > Pseudomonadota > Gammaproteobacteria > Xanthomonadales > Rhodanobacteraceae > Rudaea. Next base: position 17,826 of record JBBRTT010000027.1, read on the forward strand.
CCGGCGACCGCTTCGATGTCGTCGTCCCGCCGGATCAAGGCTACGGCATACGCCGTGAAGACGCGACCCAGCGCGTGCCGAAAAAGTATTTTCGCGATGCCGAGCATCTACAACCGGGCATGGCCACCGTGCTCAACACCAAGGACGGACGCCAGCAGATGGCCACCGTGATCAAGGTGGGTTCCAGCGTCATCGACGTCGACCTGAATCATCCGATGGCTGGCAAAACGCTGAGTTTCGCCATCGAGATCACGGACGTCCGCGAAGCCACGGCTGAGGAACTGGCCCACGGGCATGTCCATGGAGCCGGCGGGCATCAGCACTGATCGCTTCACATAACTTTACCTGAAGCACAAACGCCGCTTACCGACATTGGGGAAACTGCTCATCGGGCCTTTCGCCCGCAACCTTGAAAAGGATGGACCATGAGCACAACCCCACGCACCATCGACACTGCACCGCGCGGCCGCTTGTTCAAGCGCGTTGCACTCGCCGCCTTGATTGGCGGCATCGCGATCACGGCAGGTGCCGCCGCGGTTGCCCAGAACGCCGGCTTCGTCGGCTGGCATCACGGCGGCGGCGCCATGACGGCGCAGGACATGTCGACGCACATCGACAAATTCCTGCAGCACGTCTACATCGAGATCGACGCGACGCCCGCACAGCAGGCACAGCTCGATCCGCTGGTAAAACAGGCCGTTTCAGATCTGATGCCGCTGCGCACGCAGGCGCAGGATTTCCACACCCAGGCACTGGCTCTGTTGACGGCCGACAGAGTTGATCGCGTGGCGATCGAGACGATGCGCTCGGACCACCTGCGTGCCGCCGATCAGGCGTCGCGGCGGATTGCCCAACTGCTCGGCGACGTCGCCGACGTGCTGACGCCGGCGCAACGCAAGGCGCTCGCGGAGCGCATCGCCGAACACCATGCGCAGATGCATGACTGATTCGGTGTGCGCACGGGCACTTATGCATTCGGCCCAAGGAGGGGTCGACGCAATGCTGCTGGCATTGCGGAGCCGAGTCCGGACCCGTGCCGGACTCGGCGTGCGAAATCTGCACATGGAAGTGCTGTATTTCGCGATAGGGATAGCTAAAGTGCCCTGGCATGACTGAGCGCATCCTGCTTGTGGAAGACGACACCCGCCTGGCCGAGATGCTCAGTGAGTATTTGGGCGGGGCGGGATTTCGCGTCGCCCTCGCCGCAACGGGTGGCAGCGCGATGGAAATGCTCGCGAGCAGCGAATATGCCGCCGTCGTGCTGGATCTGACCCTGCCCGATATGGACGGTCTGGATATCTGCCGGCAACTGCGGGCGACGTCGTCTACGCCGGTGCTGATGCTGACGGCGCGTGGCGACGCGACCGATCGTATCGTCGGCCTGGAACTCGGCGCGGACGACTACTTGCCCAAACCCTTCCAGCCGCGCGAATTGCTGGCGCGGTTGCGTGCGATCCTGCGTCGCAGCGGCGTCGGTTCCGTCGACAAACCGCTGCACTTTGGCCGGCTCGAAATCGACCGCGGCGCGCACGCCGTGCGCGTCGACGGCCAGGCGTGCGAGCTCACCAGCTATCAATTCAACCTGCTTGTCGCGCTGGCGCAGAACGCCGGGCGCGTGTTGTCGCGTGAATCCTTGATGGACATGGTCAAGGGCGAACAGCTTGAGGCGTTCGACCGCTCGATCGACGTGCACGTGTCGCGCATCCGCGCCGCAATCGAAGACGATGCGAAGGCACCGCGGCGCATCATCACGGTACGCGGCGCCGGCTATGTTTTTGCGAAGGTGCAAGACTAGGGATGCTCCGACCAATTCAACGCGGGCGTCACCGACTCTGTCTGCTCGCAGATCAAGGCGCGCTGGCGAAGGCAGACTGGCCGTCTGTCAAGCCGGTGCAACGCGGAGATGCGGGCAGACAGAACCGGCTCCACGAAACAAAATTAGAATGCTGGGGTGATACCCAGAAGGCCCGCAGACTGCGACGCCCGTCTTGCCAAGGCAGCCAGCCTTGGCTGCACCAGGCATCACACCCTGCGAACCTTCTGGGCATCATGCCGCCTACGTCGAATTGATCGGAGCATCCCTTGCGTTTGTATCTGCGCTTCTACGCGGCCCTGCTCGGCAGTCTTGTCGTATTCGCGATTGCAACGGCGCTGATCTGGCATCGCGTCGGCGGCCCCGCCGAACATGCCGGCGAAGCGTTCGGTATATTTGTACAGAATGTGCTGCCGCCGGCGGATGCGCCTGCGGCAGATCAGCAGCGCGCCTTGCAAAAGCTCGTCGCGGGCCTGGATGCCAGCGTGACGCTGCTGGGTCCGGATAGTTCGGGGATGAGTCGAGCCTTGATCGCCAGTGCCGGCAAGCCATCGGTGAGCGGCCCGCACCGGGAGCTTGCGACGTCGACCATCCCTTTGGCCGATGGCCGCGCACTCGTGGTGAGCGTGCCGATCGGCATTGGCCATCCGGCCTATGCGCTGTTGTTGATCCTGAGCGTATTGGCGGTCGCCGTCGGCGTCGGCGCTTATCCGATCGTGCGCCGCCTGACCAATCGCCTGGAACGATTGCAGCGTGGCGTCGAATCCCTCGGCGCCGGCGAGCTGTCGGCTCGGGTTGCGGTCGAAGGCAAGGACGAAGTCGCGCAGCTGGCGTTGAGTTTCAATCGCGCGGCCGGCCGCATCGAGACTCTGGTCGGCGCACACAAGACGCTGTTGGCCAACGCCTCGCACGAGCTGCGTACGCCGCTGGCGCGTATCCGCATGGCGGTCGAGCTTATGAAGGAATCGGCCGACCCGAAACGCAAGGCGGGTCTGGATCAGGACATCGCCGAACTTGACTTGCTGATCGACGAGATCCTGCTCGCCAGCCGCCTTGATGCGGTGACCGAGCTGGAAATCACTGAAGACGTCGACCTGCTTGCGCTGGCGGCGGAAGAAGTGTCGCGTTACCCGAATGCACAGCTCGACGGCGTGGGTGCCAGCGTGCGTGGTGATCCGCGTTTGCTGCGGCGTCTGCTGCGCAACCTGCTCGAAAACGCGGAACGTCACGGTGTCGCGCCGACCCGCGTGCGCATCGTGCGTGAAAATGCCGATGCACTCGTTGTCGTCAGCGACAATGGCCCGGCTATTCCGGCGGGGCAGCGCGAGCGACTATTCGAGCCGTTCTACCGGCGCACGCAAACCGGTGGAAATGTCGGTGCCGGACTCGGTCTGGCCCTGGTGCGCCAGATCGCACGGCGTCACGGTGGCGATGCGCACTGCGTTGAGGGCGACGATAGCGGACATAGCCGCTTTGTCGTAAGTCTGCCGGCTAGCGTCGCATTGAAAACGTAAACGCCGGGATTCGTGTCGGCAAAAGACAAAAGGCCCGGTTTTACCCGGGCCTTTCGGGACATCCCCCTTACGATTCAGGCTGCTTTGCTGCTGCCCACCAGCGTCAGTTTTGGACGCGCGGGCTGGCTGGCGGCTATCGTCTGCTGCAGCGGCTCGACGATGGAGTTGAACAATGTGTTTTGGGTTTCCGCGACGACTTGCTCGAAATGGCCCAGGCGTGCTTCGGCGGCAGCTGCGACCGGCGCGGGAATCGCGTCGGCGCCCAAGATCTGCCGAACCAGTTCGCGATGGTGTTCGCTGAAATCCGGATCCTGCACCGCTTCTTCCAGAGCACAAACCATTGCGGCCAGCCAACCGGAGTTCGGTGAGCGCAGGGCCAGCAGAAGTTCGTTGGTGGGCAGTTTCATATTCAGTCTCGGAAGTCTTGACCCGGCTTCGCTGCCGGCGGAAGTAAATATGCAGGTTCGGTGCCAACCGTCGGCCGGACCGCACGATCGTTCCGGCCTTGCCTTTCGGCCAGTGCTTCCCGCAGGCTTCGCGCTGGGCCGAACAAGGAACGAGCCGATGATTCGCTTATCGCTGTTGTGCGCGCTGTGCCTGGTGGTAGTGGCGGGATGTCAGGTCAGGCCAGGGTCAAAAAGTGACAATTTCGATCTCATCGTGCGTCGCGGTACGGTCTACGACGGCAGTGGCGGCCCGCCGATACAGGCCGACATCGGCGTGCGCGGCCAGCGCATCGCCGCGATCGGCGATCTGCGTCACGCGCATGCCGGGCAGGAAGTCGATGCCAGCGGCATGGCCGTGGCGCCGGGCTTCGTCAACATGCTGTCCTGGGCGCCGGACTCGCTCTACATCGACGGCCGCTCGATGTCGGATATCAAGCAAGGCGTGACCCTGGAGATTTTCGGCGAGGGCGAATCGCTCGGTCCGCTCACCGACGAAATCAGGAAGGCCAATCTGGCGACACAAGGCGACCTCAAGCACCCCATCGACTGGACAACGCTGGGCGAAGGCCTGGACACCCTGGTCAAGCGCGGCGTGTCGACCAATATCGCTTCCTTTATTGGCGCGGCTACCGTGCGCGAGCATGAGTTGGGTTACATCAATCGGGCGCCGACCACGGAAGAACTCAAGCGTATGCAGGACCTGGTACGCGAGGCGATGCGCGAGGGCGCGCTCGGTGTCGGCTCGGCACTGATCTATGCGCCGGGTGTGTACGCCAGGACCGACGAGTTGATCGCGCTCGCGCAGGCGGCCGGTGAATTCCATGGCAGCTATATCTCGCATATGCGCAGCGAAGGCGATCGCCTGCTCGAATCTCTGGATGAACTGATCCAGATTTCCCAAGCCGGTCACGTTCACGCCGAGGTCTATCACTTCAAGGCCGCGGGCGAGAGCAACTGGCCGAAGATGAGCCAAGCAATTGCGAAGATCGATGCCGCGCGCAAATCCGGCCTGGATATTTCCGCGAATATGTACACCTATACCGCCGGTGCGACCGGCCTTGATGCGGCGATGCCGCCATGGGTGCAGGAAGGTGGCCTCGACGCCTGGGTAAAGCGCCTGCAGGATCCGGCCACACGCAAGCGCGTCATCGCGGAAATGCGCACGCGTGGCAATTGGGAAAACCTGCTGCTTGCCGCCGGCAAGGCCGACAACGTACTGCTGGTCGCGTTCGACAAACCCGAACTCAAGCCGCTCACGGGCAAGACCCTGGCCGAGGTCGCACGTCTGCGCGGCAAATCGCCGGAAGAAACCGCGATAGATCTCGTCATCGAAGACCACAGCCGCATCGGCACCGTTTACTTTCTGATGTCGGAGGCAAACGTCAAGCTCGGCCTGACCCAGCCGTGGGTCGCGCTGGATTCGGATGAAGGTTCCTATGCACCGGAAGGCGCGTTCCTCAAATTCCAGCCGCATCCGCGATCCTATGGCAACTTCGCCCGTTTCCTTGGCAAGTATGTACGCGAGGAACATGTGACCACGCTGGCCGACGCCGTTCGCCGGCTGAGCTCGTTGCCTGCGCATAACCTGAAGCTGCGCGATCGCGGCGAACTCAAGAGCGGCGCCTATGCCGATATCGTGATCTTCGACCCGGCAACCATTGCCGATCACGCCACGTTCGACAAGCCGCACCAGTTCGCCACCGGCGTGCGCGACGTGTTCGTCAATGGTGTGCAGGTGCTGCGCAGTGGCGAGCACACGGGTGCGAAGTCTGGTCAGGTCGTGCGCGGCCCCGGCTATGTCGAACCAGCGAAGTGATCGATCTGATGGCAAAATACTGCACATCCTTGTGCAGATTTCGCACGCCGAGTCCGGCACAGGTCCGGACTCGGCTGGCGCAGAGCCAGCGAAAAACCGCTGGCCCTGCGCCGGCCCCTCCATGGGCCGAATCGTGATCGAGCTGCGCTAGCCCTCTTAGCAAATTATGATAAATCCACGAGTGGCATTCCAAGCATGAGTGACTCTCAACGTAACAGCGACGTCGTCGTGCTTGGCGGCGGCGTCATCGGCTTGAGCTGTGCGCTGTACCTGCTGCGTGCAGGCCGAAGCGTGACCGTGCTCGAGCAGGGCACGGCGGGCGGCGCTGCATCGCATGGCAATTGCGGCACGATCACGCCGAGCCACGCGATGCCGTTGGCGATGCCGGGAATGATTGCGCAGGGCTTGCGCTGGCTGCTCAAACCCGACGCGCCATTCCGTATCGCGCCGCGCCTGGACTTCGCCCTGTTCGAATGGCTGCTGCAATTTGCGCATCGCTGCAACTGGGCCGACTTCAAGCGCATCACCGCGATCAAGGCGCCGCTGTTGCGTCTGTCGCGGCAGGCATTGGAAGAGCTCATCCGCGACGAAAACCTCGAGTGTGAATTCCAGGCCACCGGCACGCTCAATGTCTATCGCGATGCGCGTGCCTTCGAGAAGTCACGCTGGCTGCCACAGGCCTTGACTGAATGCGGGCTCCCGGTCGAAATCCTCGATGGCGCGCAGTGCCGCCAGCTGGAACCGGCGTTGAACGACAGTATCGTCGGCGGTTATCGCAATCCGCTGGATGCCTACCTGCGCCCGGATAGTTATGCGGCGGAACTTGCGCGAGCGGTGCGGGCAAAAGGCGGACAAATAGTCGAATCCACAAAAATATCCGGCATGCGCCTCGACAAGGACCGCATTGCCGCGATCGCCACGGATCGCGGCGAGTACGCTGGCCGCGATGTTGTTCTGGCGCTTGGTGCCTGGTCGCCACTGATGGCGCGCCAATTGGATTTGCGCATCCCGATCCAGCCCGGCAAGGGTTATTCCATTACTTATTCGCGTCCGCAGAACTGCCCACGCATTCCGCTGGCGCTGAAAGAGCGCGCGGTGTGCGTCACCGCGTGGAACTCCGGCTACCGACTGGGGAGCACGATGGAATTTGCCGGCTACGACGAATCGCTCAATCGCACGCGGCTGGACGCGCTAAAGCTTGGTGCGGCCGAGTATCTGCACGAACCGGAAGGCCCCCGGGTCATGGAGGAATGGTATGGCTGGCGGCCTATGACCTATGACGACCTGCCCATTCTCGGCCGGGCGCAGCGAGTGCAGAATCTGGTGCTGGCAACCGGACACGGTATGCTCGGAGTGACCATGTCGGCCGCCACCGGCTTGCTAGTCAGCGAATTGATCTGCGCGCAGCCCCTGTCGCTGAATCTGGCGCCGTTCAGTCCCGGCAGATTCAATCTTTGAGGATGCTTCGATGCTGTTGAAACACCTTTTGGCTTTTGTTGCATTTTCCACTTTGTCTGGCTCCTGCCTTGCCGATACGACGCCGGCGGCGGACAAACCCGATCCGGTCGATTTCCAATGGGGGGTGAAAATCCCGCTGCGCGACGGGGTCAAGCTGAATGCGACGCTGTATCGGCCGCAAGCGCAGAAGGACGCCTTGCCTTGCGTATTCACGCTCACGCCCTACATCGCGCAGAGCTACCACGAGCGCGGCATGTACTTCGCCGGTCATGGGTTCGTGTTCCTGACCGTGGATGTTCGCGGGCGCGGCAATTCCGAGGGCGAGTTCACGCCGATGCTGCAGGAGGCCAAAGACGGCCACGACATCGTTGAATGGCTGGCACAGCAGAAATATTGCAACGGCAAGATCACGATGTGGGGCGGCTCGTACGCCGGCTATGACCAATGGGCGACGGCGAAGGAATTCCCGCCGCACCTGGCGACAATCGTGCCGGTGGCGTCTCCTTTTGCCGGGGTGGATTTCCCGAGGCGAAACAATATCGCTTATCCCTACGACATGCAGTGGCTCACATTCACCAGCGGCCACGCCAGTCAGGAAAAGATCTTCGAAGACGGCGGTTTCTGGATCGCGAAGTTCAAGCAGGTCTACATGGATCATCGTGCGTTCAAGGAGCTGGATACGCTGATTGGCAATCCCTCGGCCAGCTTCCAGTCGTGGGTCGCGCATCCGCAAGTCGACGCATATTGGGATCAATACAATCCGACAAGCGAACAATTTGCAAAAATGGACTTGCCGATCCTCACCATCACCGGGCAGTACGATGGCGACCAACCCGGCGCACTGCGATTTTATCGCGAGCACATGACGCATGCATCCGCGCATGCAAAGGCGCAGCACTACCTGATTATCGGGCCGTGGGACCACCCGGGCACGCGCACGCCGCGTGAAGAAGTCAGCGGGCTCAAGTTCGGCAAGGCGAGCCTCTTGGACATGAACAAGCTGCACAAGGATTGGTACGGCTGGACGATGAAATCCGCGGCCAAGCCCGAATTCCTGAAAAAAAGCGTCAGCTACTACGTCCTCGGCAACGGCGCGGAAGACTGGCGCTATGCCGATACTCTGGACGCCGTCACTGCGCAAGCGCGACCGCTTTATCTTGCGTCGCAGAACAGTCGCGCCAATGATGTGTTTGCGTCCGGATCGCTGGATCCGGCCAAGGCTGGCGGCGGCTCCAAGCCCGATCGATATGTCTACGATCCGCTGGACACGAGCTCGGCGAAGATCGATGCAGTTGAAGCGCCGAACATGCTTACCGACCAGCGCTGGATTTTGCAGCAAAGTGGAAAATACCTCGTTTACCACACGCCGGCGTTCGAGAACGATGTCGACATTGCCGGCTTCTTCAAGCTGTCGGCGTATATTTCGCTGGACCAGCCGGACACCGATTTTCACGTTGCCGTGTTCGAGATCCAGCCGGACGGCACCAACGTATTCCTGACTGATGACATGCTGCGTGCGCGCTATCGGGGCGGCGATCGTGCGGCCAAGCCGGTGCCGAAGAACGCAGTCGAGCGCTACGACTTCGACCGCTTCACCTTCGCCGCGCGGCGCATCCAGCAGGGTAGCCGGCTGCGACTGGTGATCGCGCCGATGAATTCGCTATTCAGCGAAAAGAACTACAACTCCGGCGGCGTAGTTGCCGACGAAACCGGCAAGGATGCGCGCACGGTGACAGTCAGTCTGTATCACGATGAGCAGCACCCGAGTACGCTGTTCGTACCGATCGCGGCAGCGGTGCCGGAGACCAAGCACTGAACGCGAAGACAGTTCCTGCAGCGAAGGCACACGTGCAAACGTATGCGTTGCACCAGGGTACCTCGCCGCTTTTCGTGTCGCTGCCGCACGACGGCACGGCATTGCCCGAGGACCTTGCCAGGCGGATGACGCCCGCGGCGCGCCGCGTACCGGATACCGACTGGCATGTGTCGCAGCTATACGCGTTCGCCCGCGATCTGGGTGCATCGATGATCGTGCCGACCTATTCGCGCTATGTCGTGGATCTGAACCGTCCGCCGGACGACGTATCGCTTTATCCGGGGCAGAACACCACGGGACTTTGTCCACTTGTACAGTTTTCCGGCGAACCGGTGTATCTGCCGGGCGAGGAACCGGCGCCGGATGAAATCGCCGCTCGCGTGAAGCGCTACTGGCGCCCGTATCATGACGAACTGGCCGCCGAAATCCAGCGGATCAAGTCCGTGCACGGCCGCGTCGTGCTCTGGGAAGGCCATTCGATCCGCAGCATCGTTCCATTTCTATTTGACGGACGCCTGCCGGATTTCAACCTCGGCACGGCCGACGGCACAAGCTGCACCGCGGGCTTTCAACGCAAGCTCATCATGGCGCTGGAATCACAGCGCAAGTTCACTTTCGTAGCGAACGGACGCTTCAAGGGCGGCTACATCACGCGCCACTACGGTGACTCGATCAACGGCGTCGATGCGATTCAACTCGAACTGGCACAGTGCAACTACATGGACGAGGATAGCTTCGAGTATTGGCAAGCAAAGGCCAATGAAGTCCAGAAAGTGATACGCGCCATGCTGGAAATCTGCTTGGTGGCATAGCTTTCGCCGTATCGATCTTACTGGCCGGTTTCAGCGCCAGGACAACCCGCGCCAATCCCCAAGCAGCGCATAGCGCGCAGATGTAAAAATCTGTTAAGTTTCGTCTCGCCTTCGCGTCGCTAGGGGAGAACGACGGCGCATACCTCGGACCAATAAAGCTTTTTAACGCTCTGGCTGCTTTTATCGATCGGGAGAGGATCATGAATACAGTAAAGTCTCGCCGCGCCGCGATGGCGCATTTGACTCGAAATACCTTGGCACTGGCGCTGCTCGTGGCCCTCAGTGCGCATGCGCAGGATCAGGGCAGTACCGCAAAAAGCACGGATGACTCCAAGAAAGAGGTCACCGAACTCAAAACGCTGGTGGTAACTGGTACGCATAAAGCGGGCTTGTCGCCGACTGAGTCGATCTCGCCCATTGATGTGTATAGCGGCGCCCAAATTGAAGATCAGGGCGTCATCGATTTGACCGATTCCCTCACCAAGATCATGCCGGCGTTAAACACGCAACGGTTCCCGATCGCCGATGGCACGTCGTTTGTGCGCCCGGTATCGCTGCGTGACCTGTCCCCCGATCAGACTCTGGTTCTGGTTGATGGCGTGCGCAGGCACCGCTCGGCTTTGGTGAATCTGCAGCTTGACCCGTTGGGGACGACAAATCAGGGTGCGCAGGCTGTCGACTTTTCAGCGATCCCGGCCAATGCAATCCAGCGCGTGGAAGTGTTGCGCGACGGCGCATCGGTGCTTTATGGCTCCGACGCCATTGCTGGCGTGGTCAACATAATCCTCAAGGACGCCCGAGAAGGAGCCACGGTCAGCGCACAGTACGGCGAATACGGCAAAGGCGACGGCGGTCGTCTGCGCCTGGATGCCGACGCCGGTTTTCCGCTCGGGCCCGCCGGATTCCTGCATGTCAGCGTTGAGCGTGACACGGCGGACATCACCTCGCGCGGCGTCCCGCGCCCGGATGCGGCGGCAATTGCCTCAATAGTCGGTGCCAGCAATGTGCCGTACAACGGGTTTGGCCAGCGCTGGGGCGATCCCGATGTCGACGCGAACAAACTCTTCATCAACGCTGGCATCCCTGTGGCTGGCGATGTCGAGTTGTATGGATTCGGCAGCTATATGGAGAACGAGACGTTGGGAGGCTTCTTCTATCGTAGGCCCGTCCTACCAGCCCAATATGGCATCAGCGGCCGCTCCACGCTGATCGTCGATGCCAACGGCGATTTCCTCCCTGATCCAGCATCGCAAGCGCTGGTCAACAGCATCATTGGGCAAGGACTCAACCCGGCGAATTACCTCACGGCCGATCCCAACAGCCCGAGCGGCTTCGTATTGCTCAATCCGATCTACACGAAGTTTCCAGGTGGATACAGCCCGTTGTTCGGCGCCGATATCCAGGATCACGAGGCGGTTGTCGGCGTGCGTGGCGGTGAGGGCAGCAACTTCAAATGGGATTTTCACGGACGCACTGCAGGCAATGAAATCAACTACAGACTCGAAAACTCGATCAACCCGAGCCTGGGCGGTCTGTCGCCGACGAGCTTTCATCCCGGCAAGCTGACCCAGGAGGAAAGTGAACTGGGCGCCGACTTCGTCCAATCGTTTGGCAGCTCGCCACTCACGCTTGCCTACGGCGCACAATGGCGCAACGAAACCTACAAGATCCGCGCCGGCGATGTGGGCTCCACAGCCGTGGGCCCGACCGCTGCGGTGTTCGGTACCGGTTCGGATGGCTTTCAGGGCTTCTTCCCGGACTCGGCAGGCACGTTCAAGCAGGACAGCTATTCGGCCTATGTCGACGCTGAAACGTCGTTCACGGACAAGTGGTCTGGCGCCGCGGCCCTGCGCTACGAACACGCCGACAACTTTGGCTCGGCGACCGTCTACAAGCTGTCCACGCGTTATGCCTTCACGGATACGATCGCCGTGCGCGGTACTTACAACACCGGGTTCCGCACCCCGACGCCGGGCCAGCAATTCACGCTCAATGTAACGACGACGGCGGATTCCAGCGGCAACCTGATCCCGAACGGAACGTTCCCGGTCAGTCATCCGGTGGCGCTGGCGCTCGGAGCAGTGCCATTGGAGACGGAAAAATCCAAGAATCTCTCTCTGGGTGTGGTCTGGGATCCACGCGACAACGTTTCCGTCACGCTGGATTACTACAAGATCAAAATCGACAACCGCATCGGCCTGGTGTCCAAGACAGTTTCGCAGGCCACAGTGGACGCTCTCATCGCCCAAAACTACCCGAACGCCCAGCTGCTGCTGAACAGCAGTGCCAGCTATTTTGCCAATGCCTTTGGTTCAGACGTCGATGGCATCGATTTCGTGGTGGACACGCGACACAACGTAGGCAACGGTACGCTCAATGTCGACTTCCGCTACAACTACAACAAGCAGGACGTGATCGATGTCAAGTCGGGTACGATCAATGCCGATCGCGTGTATGACCTCGAAAACCAGGTGCCGAAAAATCGCGCAACGTTGAGCTTCGACTATGCGCTAGGCAGGTTCGACGGGGTAGCGCGAGTCAACTACTACGGCGGCTGGAGCACCACGGGCGGCTTGTTCGGAAATGGCGATGCGTCCGACGCGGTCAGCTACAGCAGCAAGTTTTTGCTGGACCTGGAGGCGCGCTACAAGATCAACGACCGCTTCTCTGTTGCCATTGGCGGCGACAACGTCTTCAACACTTATCCGGACAAGGAACTGAATCCGACATTGGCGTTCCTCGGCAACCGCTACGCACTCACTTCGCCGTTTGGTATCAATGGCGCATTTTGGTATATGCGCGTTAAAGCAGATTTCTGATTTCTGATCTGTCCCACTGATATCAGCGTGGCCGGCACATGCCCGCCACGCTTCGGTCAGACTTCCAAAGACGCCAGATCGCCCTTCGTCTCCAGCCATTCCTTGCGATCGGCGGCGCGTTTCTTCGATAGCAGCATGTCCATCAGTTTCGATGTCCCGTCTTCCAGCTCGACGGTGAGCTGCACCAGACGCCGCGTGTCGGGATGGATCGTGGATTCGCGCAGTTGCGACGGATTCATCTCGCCCAGACCCTTGAAGCGGGTGACGTTCACGGCGCCCTTGATTTTCTCGCGTTCGATCTTGTGCAAGGTTGCGTCGCGCTCAGCTTCGTCCAGGCAATAGAACACGGTCTTGCCGGCATCGACGCGAAACAGTGGCGGCATGGCGACGAACGCATGGCCGTCGCGCACAAGCTTCGGAAAGTGTTTTAGGAACAGCGCGCACAACAGTGTCGCGATGTGCAACCCATCCGAGTCTGCATCGGCGAGGATCACGACCTTGCCGTAACGCAGGCCGGAAATATCGTCGCGGCCGGGATCGCAGCCAATGGCAACCGCCAGATCGTGCACTTCCTGCGAGGCGAGCACGGAACCGGATTCGACTTCCCAGGTGTTGAGGATCTTGCCGCGCAGCGGCAGGATCGCCTGGAAATCCTTGTCGCGCGCCTGGCGCGCCGAGCCGCCCGCCGAATCGCCTTCGACGAGGAACAATTCGGTACGTGACAAGTCGCTTGAAGCACAATCGGCCAGCTTGCCGGGCAGGGCAGGGCCCTGCGTGATCTTCTTGCGCACGATTTGTTTTTCGGCCTTGAGCCGCAGTGTCGCGCGCTCGATCGCCAGCTGCGCGATGCGTTCGCCAAGATCGACGTGCTGATTCAGGAACAGCGAAAACCCGTCGTGTGCGGCATTTTCCACAAATCCCGCCGCGTCGCGCGAGGACAGACGCTCCTTGGTCTGGCCGGAGAATTGCGGATCGGACAGCTTCAGCGACAGCACGAAACTCAGCCGATCCCACACGTCTTCCGGCGCGAGCTTGACGCCGCGCGGGAGCAGGTTGCGGATATCGCAGAATTCGCGCAGCGCTTCGGTCAGGCCCGAGCGCAGGCCGTTGACGTGGGTGCCGCCCTGCGCGGTAGGAATGAGGTTGACGTATCTTTCCTGGGTCAGTTCGCCTTCGGGCAGCCACGCGAGGACGAAATCGACGGCGCCGTTTTCGCGCTTGAGCGATCCCATGTACAACTCACGCGGAAGGTACTCGCTGTCACCGAGCATCGAGCGCAGGTAGTCCTGCAAGCCGTCTTCGTAGTACCACTCGTCTTTTTCGCCCGTGGCTGCATCGGTCAGGCGCACGGTAAGCCCCGCACACAGCACGGCTTTCGCGCGTAGAACATGCTTCAACTTCGGCAGCGATATCTTTGAAGTATCGAAGTATTTTGCATCGGGCCAGAAGCGCAGCGTGGTCCCGGTTTGTTTCTTCGGCACGCTGCCGATGACGGTCAGGTCAGTCGCGCGGTCGCCATTCTTGAAATCCATGCGATAGATCTGGCCGTCGCGGCGGATCGCCACTTCGACCTTGCTCGACAGCGCATTCACGACTGAAACGCCGACGCCGTGCAGGCCGCCGGAAAAAGCATAGTTCTTGTTCGAAAACTTGCCGCCCGCATGCAAGCGCGTGAGGATGAGTTCCACGCCGGGAATGCGTTCCTCCGGATGGATATCGACCGGCATGCCGCGCCCGTCGTCGCTGACTTCGACCGAGCCGTCCGGATGCAGGATGACTTCGACCGTTTTCGCATGTCCGGCGAGTGCTTCGTCGACCGAGTTGTCAACGACTTCCTGCACCAGGTGATTCGGCCGCGTGGTATCGGTGTACATGCCGGGTCGGCGTTTGACCGGCTCCAGGCCAGACAGCACTTCGATATCGGCGGCGTTGTACTTGGCAGTCATTTAAAAAAATGGGCGCTGGTGAACGGGGCGCGATGGTCGGCGCTGGCGCCGGGAAAAGCAAGCGCGGAACGCAAGCCACTCGCGGTGGCCACCGTTCGCCGGTACAATATCGCTTTACCAGCATCGGATTTTGCTGCGTCATGACTCCCCTGATTTTCGTAACCGGCGGCGTGGTGTCTTCCCTGGGCAAGGGCATCGCGGCGGCGTCGCTTGCCGCCATCCTCGAAGCGCGCGGTCTGCGCGTGACGATGATGAAGCTCGACCCGTACATCAACGTCGATCCGGGCACGATGAGCCCGTTCCAGCACGGTGAGGTTTACGTCACCGATGACGGCGCCGAAACTGACCTTGATCTGGGGCACTACGAACGTTTCGTGCGCACGCGCCTGACTGGCAAGAATTCGATCACGACCGGAAAAATCTACGAGTCGGTGATCCGCAAGGAGCGCCGCGGCGATTATCTGGGCGCCACAGTGCAGGTGATCCCGCATATCACCGACGAGATCAAGCACTGCATCCACGAGGCCACGCGCGGCTACGACGTTGCCCTGGTCGAAATCGGCGGCACCGTTGGCGACATCGAATCGCAGCCGTTCCTGGAAGCGATTCGCCAATTGCGCATCGAGCACGGTGCGGACAAATGCCTGTTCATGCATCTGACCCTGGTGCCGTACATCAAGGCCGCCGGCGAGATCAAGACCAAGCCGACCCAGCACTCGGTCAAGGAACTGCGCGCGCTCGGTATCCAGCCCGACGTGCTGTTGTGCCGCTGCGAGCAGCCGTTGCCGCTGTCCGACCAGCGCAAGATCGCCTTGTTCACGAACGTGCCGGAAAAGGCCGTCATCAGCGCGATCGACGTCGACACGATCTACAAGTTGCCGATGTGGTTGCACGCGCAGGGGTTGGACGACATCGTGGTATCGCACCTGCATCTGGACGCGAAACCGGCCAACCTGAGTGAATGGGAGCGCACGGTCGAGGCGGTCGAGCATCCGAAGGACGACGTCACCATCGCCATCATCGGCAAATACGTCGAACACAAGGATGCGTACAAGTCGCTCGGCGAGGCGCTGCGTCACGGTGGCCTGAAACAGTCGACGCGGGTGAATCTGCGCTGGCTCGAATCCGAAGACATCGAAGCGCGCGGCGCGGAAAGCCTCAAGGACGTCGACGGCATCCTTGTTCCCGGCGGCTTCGGCAAGCGCGGCTTCGAAGGCAAGATCGCCGCGGCGAAATTTGCGCGCGAGTACAAGATTCCCTATTTCGGCATCTGCTATGGCATGCATGCAGCGGTGGTGGATTTTGCGCGCAGCATTGTCGGCTTGCCAGGCGCCAATTCCAGCGAGAACGACAAACATTGCGCAGATCCCGTGATCGCGCTGATCACCGAATGGACGACTGGATCTGGCGACGTTGAAAAGCGCGACGAGGCTTCGGACAAAGGTGGCACCATGCGCCTGGGCGCGCAGGAATGCCGCTTGAAGGCGGGCTCCATTTCACGCGAGCTGTATGCCCAGGACGTGGTCCGCGAGCGTCATCGTCATCGCTATGAATTCAATAATCGCTATCGGCAGAAATTCGAGGATCTTGGCCTCGTCATTGCCGGCAAGTCGATGGATGACCTGCTGGTCGAGATTGTGGAATTGCCGCCGCAGCAGCATCCGTGGTTCGTCGGTTGCCAGTTCCATCCGGAATTTACCTCGACGCCGCGCGATGGCCAGCCGCTGTTTATCGGCTTCGTCCGCGCGGCGCGCGAGTACAAGGCCGTGCGCACAGCGCCGCGCTTCGCCGCCAAGGAAGCCATCGCATGAAGTTGTGTGGTCGAAATCGGCGACAGCCGATTGAGGCAGAGACATGGATGTCGAGCGGAAGGTGCCCAAGGAGGGCTCCATGAGACTCTGTGGTTTCGATGTCGGCCTGGACAAACCCTTTTTCCTGATTGCCGGTCCCTGTGTAATCGAATCGCAGCAGTTGCAGATCGACACCGCCGGCACGCTGAAGCAGATCACCGACAAACTAGGCATCCCCTTCATCTTCAAGTCGAGTTTCGACAAGGCCAATCGCACATCGTCGACGAGTTTCCGCGGCCCGGGAATGGAAGAAGGGCTGCGCATCCTCGCCGAGGTCAAGCGCCAAGTTGGCGTGGCGGTGCTGACCGACGTGCATGAGTATTCGCCGCTGGATGAAGTCGCGGCCGTCGTCGACGTGCTGCAGACGCCGGCATTTCTGTGCCGCCAGACCGACTTCATCCAGAATGTCGCCAAGGCCGGCAAGCCGGTCAACATCAAGAAAGGCCAGTTCCTGTCTCCATGGGAAATGAAGCATGTTTCTGCCAAGGCATTGGCGACCGGCAACGAACAGATCATGGTCTGCGAACGCGGCGCGAGCTTCGGCTACAACAATCTGGTTTCCGACATGCGCAGCCTTGCGGTGATGCGCGACACCGGTTGCCCGGTCGTATTCGACGCCACGCATTCCGTGCAGTTACCCGGTGGCGCCGACGGCAAATCTGGCGGCCAGCGCGAATTCGTGCCGGTGCTCGCACGCGCGGCCGTTGCTGTCGGTATTGCCGGCCTCTTTATGGAAACGCATCCGGATCCGGACAAGGCGCTGAGCGATGGGCCGAATGCGTGGCCGTTGCCGAAGATGGCCGCTCTGCTGGAAACGCTGCTCGACCTGGATCGCGCAACCAAGCGCGGCGGTTTTCTCGAATCCTCGTTCTGATTGACATTGTGACTATGACAACAATTACCCAAATCCATGGCCGCGAAATCCTTGACTCTCGCGGCAATCCCACGCTCGAAGCTGAAGTCACGTTGAGTGATGGCGCGGTGGGCCGCGCCGCGGTGCCGAGCGGGGCATCGACCGGGTCGCGCGAAGCGGTCGAGTTGCGCGACGGCGACAAGGCGCGCTATCTCGGCAAGGGCGTAAAGAACGCGGTCGCGAACGTCAATGGTGTGATCGCACAGGCACTGAAGAATTTCGACGCTGCCGATCAGGCCGGACTCGACCAGAAACTCATCGCGCTCGACGGCACGCCAAACAAGGGCAAGCTCGGCGCCAACGCGCTGCTCGGCGTTTCGCTCGCGAACGCGCACGCGCTCGCCGCGTCGAAAAAAATCCCATTGTGGAAATTGCTCGCCGGGTCGCGCCAGCCCGTGTTGCCGGTGCCGATGATGAACATCGTCAACGGCGGCGCGCATGCGGACAACAATGTCGACATGCAGGAATTCATGGTGCTGCCGGTCGGCTTGCCGAATTTTTCCGAAGCGCTGCGTGCAGGCGTGGAAATTTTCCACAGCCTGAAATCGGTGCTGAAGAAGAAGGGTCTCAGCACGGCAGTCGGTGACGAAGGCGGCTTTGCGCCGGATCTGAAATCCAACGAGGAAGCGGTCGAGACAATCCTCGAAGCCATTGCCTTGTCCGGCTACAAGGCAGGCAAGGATGTCTATCTGGGTCTGGATGCGGCCAGCTCGGAATTCTACGAAAACGGTGTCTACGATCTGGCAGGCGAGGGCAAGAAATTTTCGTCAGCGGAATTGATCGATTTCTACGCCGGCTGGTGCGCCAAGTATCCGATCATCACCATCGAGGACGGTCTGGCCGAAGGCGATCGCGACGGCTGGAAAGCGCTGACGCTGAAATTGGGTAAGAAAATCCAACTCGTCGGCGACGACAATTTCGTCACCAATCCGGCCATCTTCCGTGCCGGCATTGCTGACGGCATTGCCAACGCGATCCTGATCAAGGTCAACCAGATCGGCACGCTGAGTGAAACGCTGGAAACCATCGCGATGGCCGATAAGGCCAATTATGCCGCCGTCGTCTCGCATCGTTCTGGCGAGACTGAAGACACGACGATCGCCGATATTTCCGTCGCGACGACCGCAACGCAGATCAAGACCGGATCGCTGTGCCGTTCGGATCGTGTGGCCAAGTACAACCAGTTGCTGCGCATCGAGGAAGCACTCGGCAGCGCCGCAAAATACGCTGGCCGCGCCGCATTTCCAAACGTTTCCGGCTTGGTAGGCTGAGCGAACGGGTGTGCTGCGATACGTCGCCCTCATCCTGCTGATACTGCTGATCGCGCTTGAAATCAAGCTGTGGGCGGGCGAGGGCGGCATGCGTGATGTGTGGCGCCTGGAGCAGCGCCTGGCGGAGCAGAAACTGGAGAATCAAAAGTTGAAGCAGCGCAACGAAGCGCTGTCCGCAGAAGTGCAGGATCTGAAAACCGGCAAGGACGCAATCGAGGAGCGCGCGCGCTCCGAATTGAGCCTGATCAAGCCGGGCGAAATTTTCTATCAGGTAGTGGGTCCACAACCCGGCGACAAGAAGGCGACTAATGGCGGCAACTGAGACGACATTTTGGTGCGTGGTACCAGCCGCGGGACGCAGCACGCGCGTTGGCGGCGACGTGCCGAAGCAATATTTGCCCATCGGCGGCAAGCCGATGCTGATGCAGACGCTGACGCGGTTGGCCATGCATCCGCGTATCGCCGGCCTGATGGTGGTACTGGCCGAACGCGATGTTTACTGGGCAGGTCTTGAGCGCCTGCGCACCAAGCCGGTGCGTACGGCGATCGGCGGCGAGGAACGCGTTGATTCCGTGCTTGCCGGCCTGCGTGCGTTGCGCGACGCAGTCACGGATTCCGATTTCATACTTGTGCACGATGCGGCGCGGCCATGCATCGCGCCTGATGACATTTCGCGCCTGCTTGATCTGGGTGTTCCCGCGGGCGGCGCGCTACTCGCTGCACCGCTGCGCGACACCCTCAAGCGTGCGGGCACCGATCAGCGTGTCGTCATGACCGAGTCGCGCGATGCGCGCTGGCGCGCGTTGACCCCGCAGGTGTTCCGCTATGGCGAACTGGTCGCCGCGCTGAACGCGGCCGCCGTGGCTGGTGCCGCCGTGACTGACGAGGCGATGGCGATGGAACGCAATGGCCATCGGCCTTTGCTGATCGAAGGTGCCGAGAGCAATATCAAGGTGACCACGCCGGCTGATTTTGCGCTGGCGGAATTCCTGATCCATCGCGCCACGCCGGAGGCCTGATGTTTCTTGGTCACTACGGACTTGCGCTTGCGGCAAAACGCGCCGCACCGGCGGCGTCGCTGGGTGCGTTGGTGCTGGCGGCGCAACTGGCTGATCTGTTGTGGCCACTGTTGCTGCTTGCCGGCGTCGAACACTTGCAGGTGACACATGGAACTACGCCGCTGCTCAATCTGGTATTTACCGCGTATCCTTATTCGCACAGCCTGTTGACCCAGTTCGTGCTCGGTGCATTTCTGGGAATTGTATATTTTGTCGCAACGCGGCGGCGGCGCGAAGCACTGATCGTAGGCTTGCTTGTTCCGAGTCACTGGCTGCTGGACTGGTTGGTGCACGTACCTGATCTTCCTCTGACTCCCGGAGACGCGGATCGGCATGGTCTGGGTATCTGGCAATCTCTGCCGCTTACGCTGACCTGCGAATTCGCCCTGCTCGGTGGCGGGTTGACGCTCTACCTGACCCTCACGCGGCCGCGCGACCGCATCGGCCGTTGGGCCCTCGCCGGCATCATCGCTTTTCTGGTCCTCGTTTACGTGTGTTCTTTGTTCAGCGGACCACCGCCGAGCGCGGAGGTGGTGGCGTGGTCTGCCTTGTTGCTGTGGCTGATGCCGCTCTGGGCTTATTGGGCTGACCGGCACCGTCACGTGCGCTTGGCGACGTCGTGATGCGCATCGGCCAGGGGTTTGATGTCCACGCGTTCGCTAGCGGCGATCATGTCGTCCTGGGCGGTTTGCGCGTGGCGCATACGCAGGGGATCATCGCGCATTCGGATGGCGATGTCGTCATCCATGCATTGTGCGATGCGATCCTGGGTGCGCTGGCGCTGGGCGATATCGGCACGCATTTCCCGCCGTCGGACGAACGCTGGCGCGGTGCGGACAGCCGCCTGTTCCTGCGCCATTGCGCTGGGCTGATGCGCAAAAGTGGATTTGTCCTCGGCAACGCGGATATCACGATAATCTGTGAGTCACCGAAAGTTGCGCCGCACGCGTCGGCGATGCGCGCGAACCTGGCGGCCGATCTTGCCTGCGACCTGGCGCAAATCAGCGTGAAAGCCACGACCAGCGAACGCCTGGGTTTTACCGGCCGGGGCGAAGGCATTGCCGCGATGGCTGTCGCCTTGCTCGTCGACGCACCTTGACGGTGAGCGGCGCGCCGAACGATCTGCCTTACGCCTACGGTGCGCCGCCTCTCACGGCGACCCTGCGCGCAACGCCGGAAGATTTTGCTGTCGACGAAGATCTGGGTTTTGTCGCAGACGGCGCCGGCGAGCACGTTTTCCTGCGCGTGGAAAAGCGCGGTGCGAACACCGATTTCGTAGCGCGCGAACTTGCGCGTTTCGCCGGCGTCGGCGTCGAGGCGGTGAGCTACGCGGGGCTGAAGGATCGCCACGCTGTCACCCGGCAGACATTCTCGCTGCACTTGCCGGGCAAGCGCGACCCGGAATGGGTAACGCTGGCGCATCCCGAATTTCGCGTGCTTGAGAGCGCGCGGCATAGCCGCAAGCTCAAACGCGGCGCGCTCAAGGGCAATGCTTTCCAGATCGTTCTGCGCGATGTCAGTGGTGACCGCGCTGTGGCAGATCGCTTGATTCAGGCAATTGCGTCGCGTGGCGTACCAAACTATTTCGGCGAGCAGCGCTTCGGTCGTGGCGGCGCGAACATCGAGCGCGCGCTGAGCATGTTCGCAGGCAGGCGCGTGCCGCGTCACGAGCGCTCGCTGCTGCTGTCGGCGGCACGTTCGCATTTGTTTAATTGTGTACTTTCTGCGCGGGTCGAACGCAATCAATGGAACCGGCCACTCGACGGCGAAGTGTGGATGCTCGCCGGCAGCCACAGCATCTTTGGCCCGGAAGCCCTGACCCCAGACCTGATCGAGCGCCACGCGCGCGGCGATATCGATCCGACCGGGCCGTTGTGGGGCGAGGGCGACCTGCGTTGCGTAGCCGAGGTCGCCGAACTGGAGCGCGCGATTGCAGTGCGGCACAGCGTACTGGCTGCTGGCCTGGTGGCGAACGGCCTGCGCCAGGAGCGGCGCGCGCTGGCATTGCGTCCCGGCGATCTGGCGGCGCGCTGGACGGATGAAACGCAACTGGAACTGCGTTTTAACCTGGGTTCCGGGTCCTACGCCACGGCCGTACTGCGGGAGCTGTGCCGCTGGTAGTTGCTGCGCGGGATTCATCTGGCAACGGATCTCGCCATTTCCGCAACGGCGACGCTTGTCGTGCCGTCTATACTGAAACTGAGCGCAGTCGCCGCTCGCGCTTCACTCTGCGGAGGTTGCCATGAGCAAGGCAGTTTTCGTTATCGCGGTAGTTTTGACTATGGGACTCTCGGCCTGCTCCGGGACGGGCAACGTGAGGCCGGACTCAGCGTCGAAGACGTCCCTGACCAGTCGCGAACTCGACATGGACAAGGTCGCCACCGTCAATCGCTGGGCCTACAACCATGGCCACAAGCTGATCTGGATCAACTATCCGCAGAAGCTGTTCGTCGGAGATGTCGATCGCGGGCATTGATGCGGGCGCGGCGGATTCACGTCTGCCGCAGCAGCACGATGACCGCACCCGTGCCGCCTTCGGCCGGCTTGGCCGAGGCGAAGGCCAGCACGTCGGCGCGCTGACGCAGCATGCCGTCGACCAGGCGTTTGACCACCGGCCCCTCGGCACGCGAGCGCAGTCCCTTGCCGTGGATGATCTTCACGCACAGGCGTCCCTCGCGTTTGTTTTCGTCGAGAAACTGCTTGACCGCGATTCGCGCAACAGCGAGCGTCATCTGATGCAGGTCGATTTCGTCGGCGATGGAGAAATGGCCGCGTTTCAATCGGCGCAGCAGACGCGGTGAGAGTCCGGACTTCAGATAGCTCAATTCCTCGCCAACTTCGATTTCCGCAGGATCGATCACCGAGCGGATCAATTCGCCGGCGACGCGCGCCTCGTCCATTTGCGATTGCCGCGGTTCCGGCGTTGGCTGCGGACGCGCCACGGTGGTACTGGCGCCGGCGATCTTGCGCACCGGGCCGATCGCCTGCTCGAAAAGGCGCACATCCTCGTCGCTGACCGCTATCTTTCGCTGCTTTGCCATGGCCGCTGCAGCTTAGCAGAGCGGCGCAAGCGTTCAGTTCAGCCCGGCGCTCCGGTACAATTACTCGTTCGACCTGACAATTCCCGACGCATTCAAGGCCGCCCGCAAGAATCCATGCGCGTACTGGTAAGCAACGACGATGGCGTGGACGCGCCCGGTATCCGGGTATTGGCAAACCGGCTTTCCGTGGTAGGCGAAGTCACTGTGGTCGCACCGGACCGCGACCGCTCCGGGGCCAGCAATTCGTTGACACTGGATCAGCCGATCCGGGTTACGCGCATGGATGACGGCCGCTACCGCGTCTTCGGCACACCGACTGATTGCGTGCATCTGGCCTTGGCCGGGTTGCTCGACCATGAACCCGATATCGTCGTTTCCGGGATCAACAATTCGGCGAACCTCGGCGATGACGTGATTTATTCCGGCACGGTGTCGGCGGCGATGGAAGGTCGTTTCCTCGGCTTGCCCGCGATCGCCGTCTCGCTCGCGAGCAAGGATCACCAGGGCGAACATTTCCATACTGCAGCACAGGCGGCGTTGGCGATCATGCAGCGCCTGCTCGTGGATCCGCTGCCAGCAGACACCATCCTCAACGTCAATGTGCCGGACTTGCCGCTCGCGGAAATCCGCGGCTTCGCGGTGACGCGTCTGGGCAAGCGGCATCGTTCCGCACCGTGCATCGCCCAGCGCGATCCGCGCGGGCGGCCGATGTACTGGATCGGGCCCCCGGGCGAAGCCGAAGACGATGGTCCCGGCACTGATTTTCATGCGGTACGCGAAGGCTATATTTCGATCACGCCGATTCAGGTCGACTTGACCCGTTTCCAGGCACTGGAAAAAGTCAGCGGCTGGGTCGAGTCGTTGACCTTGGAACTAGGCTCAGGCGCATGAGCCTGTTCTCGCGCCCGACCGCGGAGGCACGCGGTCTCGGCATGACCTCGCAGCGCGCGCGCGACCGTCTGATCGACCGTCTCAAGGCCAATGGCATCGCTGATCGCCGTGTGCTCGATGTGATGCGCCGCCTGCCGCGGCATTTGTTCATCGAGGAAGCGCTCGCCTCACGCGCCTACGAGGACACCGCCTTGCCGATCGGCCAGGCGCAGACGATTTCGCAGCCGTGGGTCGTGGCGCGCATGACCGAAGCGCTGATCGAACACAAGTTGCCGGCGAAAGTGCTCGAAGTCGGCACCGGCTCGGGCTACCAAGCCGCCGTGCTGGCGGCACTCGTGGCAAATGTATACACGGTCGAGCGCATAGAAGAACTGCTGCGCAACGCGCGCCGGCGTTTCCGCAAACTCGGGATCGAAAACGTGCGCTCCAAGCATGACGACGGCAAACTCGGTTGGGCCGAGCATGCTCCGTTCGACGCGATCATCCTGACCGCCGCGGGCGAGGCAGTGGACGCTTCCCTGTTCGAACAGGTGGCGCCTGATGGTGTGCTGGTGGCGCCGGTCGGCACGCCTGGACTGCAGCGCTTGATGCGCTACCGTCATGGGGAGAAGGGCTGGGTGGGGCAATCCCTCGGCGACGTCAGTTTCGTCCCGCTGCTCGGAGGTTTGGGTTGACGATGGATTTGCTCAAAACAAAGTGCCGGCGCTTGCAGGGATGATCGCTGATGCGGCTTTTTAAACCTTTATACGAATTTGCCTTGCGCTGGGCCGCCAAGCCGCGCGCGCCGTGGTACCTGGCCGGCTTAAGTTTCATCGAGGCGTTCATCTTTCCGATCGCACCGGAAATCATGCTGGCACCGATGACCCTGGCGAAACCGCAGCGCTGGGCGCGTTTCGCCACGATCAGTCTGGCCGGATCGCTGCTCGGTTCCTTCGTCGGTTATGCGCTGGGTCATTTTGCATTCGATATGCTGCGCCCGGCATTGGCCGATATCGGCTGGCTACCTACTCTTGATGCGCAGGTGAACAATTTGCGTACGGCGATGAGCGAAAACCCGTTCAAGGCATTCTGGCTGCTGGTTGCGGCGGGGTTCTTGCCGATTCCGTTGAAGATTGCGACGTGGGCCTGCGGCATCGTAGGCGTACCGATGATCGCTTTTATCCCCGGCATGCTGATCGGACGCGGCAAGCGCGTCTTCGCGGTGGCGGGCGCGATCCGCTTCGGCGGTGCCAAGGCTGAAGCGGCGCTGCATCGCTGGATCGAGTGGATCGGCTGGACTGTGATCGCGCTGATCGTGCTGATCGTCGTCTATTTCCGCTTCCTGCGCTGATGCGATGAAGACGAGCTTGCTTCCACATCGAGCCGGACACAGCCTTCCGGTCTGCGCGGCCGGCGCGATCTTGTTGGCCGGTTGCGCTTCCAACCCCGCGCCTGTGGAAGACCGCTCACTTGGCGACGGCATGCCGGGCACCACACGGACGCAAGAATTTGCGCCGCAGGCAAGCGCGCTCGCCGGCGGCTATCGCGTGCAGCGCGGGGATACGCTTTACGCCATCGCCTTCAAGCACGGCGTGGACTTCCGCGATCTGGCGTCGTGGAACGGTGTCGCTGCGCCGTACCGCATCTACCCTGGACAGGAACTGCGCCTGAGCGCTGCGAACGGCGCCGGCGAACGTGCGCCGCGCGCTGCAGCGACGCAGGCCGCGCCGGATCGCACCATCGCTGCCGCTCCGAGCGAGCCGCCGGTGATGCGCCAGAATCCACAAGTGGAAAAACCGGCAGCGCCGGCGTCGATGGGCTTCCAGGATGTTGAGCCATTGTCACCGGCGCAGGAAGCTGCTGCGTCCGCGCCGCCACCGGTCGTTGCCGAAAGGGCGGTCGTTGCTCCCGCGCCGCCGGTCGCGCCTCCGGTTGCGCCGGCGCCCAAGCCTGCTCCGGCGGCGATTGAAATTGCGCCAATCAGACCCGCCGAAAGCACGCCTCAGCTCAACGCCGGTGGTGTGAGCTGGCGCTGGCCGGGCAAAGGAAAAGTCGTGGGCACGTACATCAGCGGCGATCAGACGCGCCAGGGCGTCGACATTGCCGGCAGCGCTGGCGATCCGGTGCAAGCAGCTGCCGATGGCGAGGTCGTCTACAGCGGCAATGGTCTTTTGGGCTATGGCGAGCTGATTATCGTCAAGCACAACGCGAGCTTTCTGTCCGCCTACGGGCATAACCGCAAGCGTCTGGTGCAGGAAGGCGACAAGGTCAAGGCGGGCCAGCAAATTGCCGAGATGGGTTCCAGCGCGAGCTCGCGGGAAGAGCTGCATTTCGAGATTCGCAAGAACGGCAAGCCAGTCAATCCACTGGACTACTTGCCGGTGCGATGATTGAACAGCGTCGGGCGGAGCCGAATCCTTACACAGGAGCGCATGTGAATCACGTCTGGTGGCGGAGTATGCTCTGGACATGAACGCGCGCGTACCTGACGACGAGCTTGATCCTGAAGAGCTGCTCGAACTGGTCGATGCGGTCGAGCCGCAGGACGAAGAAGTCCGCAACTCCACCAGCGCCTATCTGAACGAAATCGGCCTGATTCCGTTGCTGGCTGCGCAGGACGAATGGCGCTTGGCCGAGCGCCTGCGTGGCGGCGATGCTGACGCGCGTCGGCAGATGATCGAGGCCAATCTGCGTCTGGTCGTGACGGTCGCTCGAGGCTATGTCGGTCGCGGCGTGCCCCTGCTCGATCTGATCGAAGAGGGCAATATCGGGCTCATGCGTGCGGTGGAAAAATTCGATCCGGAGCGCAAGTTGCGCTTTTCCACGTATGCCGTGTGGTGGATCCGCCAGGCCGTGCAGCGTGCGCTGATGCACCAGGGTCGGACGGTGCGCGTGCCGGTGCACGTCTTGCGCGAATTCGCGCAGGTGCTGCGCGCGCGGCGCCAGTTCGTCGCTGCGAACGCGCGCATGCCCAGCATCGATGAATTGGCCCAGTTGGTGGGGAAATCCGGAACCGATGTCGCAGAACTGTTCTGTGTCACCGAGCGCATCAGCTCGCTGGACGCCCCGTTGTCGGACAACGACGACCGCGCCCTGATCGAACATCTGGCCGTGGAGGGCGGGGCGTCGAGCGCCGTCGATGAAGGCGCGGGCCGCCGCATCGGCGCATGGATCGGCCAGCTACCCGCGCGTCAGAGGCTGGTACTTGAACGTCGCTACGGCCTCAACGATCACGGTACGCAGACGTTGGCGGAAATCGCTGCCGAGTTGGGCTTGACGCGCGAGCGTGTGCGCCAGATCCAGAGCGAGGCGTTGACCCGGTTGCGCGCGCTGGTCAATGCGGAAAGCGGGCGTCACTGATGTTCAGTGGTTGGAAAGCAGAAACACCGCCACTGCCCGCCGGCCCTCGCCAACCAGCACGTTGAACGTACGCGCAGCTGCAGCGTTGTCCATGGTTTCCAAGCCGATGCCACGCTTGAGGAATTCGCCGAGCACCGCCTGCGCAGGAAACGTTGCGCGCGCGCCGGTGCCGAGCAGTACGACCTCCGGCTGCAGGGCCAGAATATCCGCAATTGCGTTGGCGTCGAGTCCAGCGACGTTGCACGCCGGAAAATTCTCGACCACGCGATCGACACTGACGATCAAGCTGCGATCGAATTTTCGATCGACGACGGTTACAGCCTCGGAATCTGCATGACGCACGAACAACTCACGCTCATTGCGATGTTCGGTCAGTTGCATCGGGCAAGCTTATTTCGGAAGTGCCAGCCGTGGCTGCGTGACATTGCGCCGATAGAAACAGGCGACGCGACCGATGCGTTGCACGACCTCGGCGCCGCTGGCGCTGGCCATGGCGTCGATCTGCGCACCGCGTACAGCGCGATCGTCGCTGCCGAGCTTGACCTTGACCAGTTCGTGGTGATCCAGCGCAATCGCAAATTCATTGATCACGGCAGGCGTAATGCCCTTGTTGCCGGTCAGGATGACCGCGCTGAGATCGTGGGCGAGGCCACGCAGATAGCGTTTCTGGCTGGGAGTTAAGCTCATGGGAATCGTGCGGATCGCGGCATTGCGGGACGCTAAAGGGTATCATGCCGCCATGCAGCATTCCTTCTCCCCGCGCCGCTGGATGGTGTAACGCAGCCGTGGCGCGCAGCAAATCCAGTCACCGCTGGCTCAAAGAGCATTTCAGCGACCCCTTCGTCAAGCGCGCGCAGAGCGAAGGCTGGCGCTCGCGTGCCGTGTTCAAGCTGGAAGAACTGCTCGAGCGCGACCGCCTGCTGAAACCGGGCATGGTCGTCGTCGATCTGGGCGCCGCTCCGGGCGGCTGGTCGCAGATGGTGCGGCAGCGACTGGGCGACAAAGGACGCGTCGTGGCACTGGACATCCTGCCGATGCAGGGCATTGCCGGCGTGGAAGTCCTCGAAGGCGATTTCCGCGAGGATGCTGTCGTTCAGCAACTTGAGACGATACTCGACGGTGCCGTGGTCGACCTTGTGCTGTCGGATATGGCGCCCAATATCAGCGGTGTGGAATCTGCTGATCAGGCACGGGCCATGGATCTGGCTGAACTGGCACAGGAATTTTGTTTGACCCACTTGAAACCCGGTGGCGCGTTTCTGGTCAAATTGTTCCAGGGTCGCGGCTCGGATGAATACTTGAAATGCTTGCGCGCAGCCTATGAGCGCGTCAGCATTCGCAAACCCAAGGCGTCGCGGGCTCGCAGCGCTGAGGTTTACGCGCTTGCCACAGGCAAGCGGGTATAAGACAACATACGCTCTTGCCACGGGCAAGCGCTGACTAGAGAGAAGGTAGTGCGCATGAACGATATGGCCAAGAATCTGTTGCTCTGGGTGGTTATCGCGGTCGTCCTGATCGCGGTATTCCAGAGCTTCAATCCGCGCACTACAGCGTCGAGCAATGTGTCGTACTCGGATTTCATGCAGCAGGTGGAAAACAACGCTGTCGCCAGCGTCACCATCAGTGCGACCTTGCCGTCGAACATCGCCGGCAAGCGCAAGGACGGAACCTTGCTGACGACGACGGCGCCGCCTGAAGACAAGGACATGATCACAACGTTGCGCTCGCACAACGTTCAGGTGAGCCAGGAGGCGGCAGACAACAGCGGTGCGTTGTGGCGCATCCTGCTCGACTGGGTCCCTTTCCTGATCTTTATCGGGCTACTGATCTACTTCATGCGTCAGATGCAGGCCGGTTCCGGCGGGCGCGGGGCCATGAGCTTCGGACGTTCGCGTGCGCGCCTGCAGGGCGAGGATCAGGTCAAGATCACGTTTGCCGATGTCGCTGGCGTCGACGAGGCCAAGGACGACGTTCAGGAGCTGGTTGAGTTCCTGCGCGACCCGGCGAAGTTCCAGAAACTTGGCGGCCGTATTCCGCGCGGCGTGCTGATGGTCGGTTCGCCGGGTACCGGCAAAACCCTGCTCGCCAAGGCGATCGCCGGCGAAGCAAAAGTACCTTTCTTTACAATTTCTGGTTCTGACTTTGTGGAAATGTTCGTCGGCGTCGGCGCCTCGCGCGTTCGCGACATGTTCGAACAGGCGAAGAAACACGCGCCGTGCATCATCTTCATCGATGAAATCGACGCGGTCGGCCGCCATCGCGGAGCTGGCCTCGGCGGCGGTCACGACGAGCGCGAACAGACGCTCAATCAATTGCTGGTCGAGATGGACGGTTTTGAGGGCAATGAAGGCGTCATCATCATCGCTGCGACCAATCGGCCCGACGTGCTCGATCCGGCGCTGCTGCGTCCGGGCCGCTTCGACCGCCAGGTCGTCGTACCGCTGCCCGATTTGCGCGGCCGCGAACAGATCCTGAAAGTGCATATGCGCAAGGTGCCGCTCGGTACGGATGTGAATCCGACCGTGATCGCACGCGGCACGCCGGGCTTTTCCGGCGCGGATCTGGCCAATCTGGTCAACGAGGCTGCCCTGTTTGCTGCGCGCAGCAATTGTCGCGACGTGAACATGGATCACTTCGAGCGAGCCAAGGACAAGATCATGATGGGCAGCGAGCGCCGCTCGATGCTGATGAGCGAGGACGAGAAGAAACTCACCGCGTATCACGAGGCTGGCCACGCCATCGTCGGCCGCCTGGTGCCGGATCACGATCCTGTGCACAAAGTCACAATTATACCGCGCGGACGTGCACTCGGCGTGACCCTGGTCCTGCCCGAGGCAGACCGCTACAGCCATAGCAAGACGTTCCTGGAAAGCCGCCTGTGCAGTCTGTACGGTGGACGCGTGGCCGAGGAAATCATTTTCGGCGACGACAAGGTGACGACCGGCGCATCGAACGATATCCAGCGCGCGACGACGCTTGCGCGCGACATGGTCACCAAGTACGGCCTGTCTGTGGAACTCGGACCGATGACCTACAGCGACGAAGAAGACGAGGTCTTCCTCGGCCGTTCGGTGACCCAGCACAAGCATGTGTCGGAAGAGACTGCGCGCAAGATCGACGAGGTCGTGCGTTCAGTGATCGACAATGCGTACCACCGTGCGCGCGCTCTGCTCACCACGAACATCGACAAGCTGCACAAGATGGCTGAAGCGCTGCTGCAGTACGAAACTATCGATGGCGAGCAAATCACTGCGATCATGGAAAACCGCGTACCGGGGCCGCCGAAGGACTGGCAGAAACCCACCGACGCCGGCACCGGCACGCCGCCGGGCGTGGGCAAGCCAACGTCGCCTATCGGCGGCGCCGCGACTCAGCACTGAGTCCTTCCGGGCAGCGTCCCGGAAGGAACATGAGGATTCGGTGGCCAGCATGTTCGACCTGACCCGAACGCTGGATTGCGGCGGCAAATCCCTCGTGCTTGATGTCCCGCGCATCGCCGGAATCGTCAACGTCACGCCGGACTCGTTCTCGGACGGCGGAAAATTTCTCGATCCGGCCGCGGCCATCGCACACGGTCTGAAACTGGTGGATGAGGGCGCCGACCTGCTCGATGTCGGTGGGCAATCCACACGTCCCGGAGCGCAAGAAATATCGGCGGAAGACGAAATCGCGCGCGTCGTCCCGGTTGTCGCTGCGCTGGCAAAACAGGTTTCCGTACCGATCGCGATCGACACCAGCAAACCTGAAGTGATGCGCGCTGCGATTGCCGCCGGCGCCGGATTCATCAACGATGTTTTTGCCCTGCGCCGCGACGGCGCGCTGGATGCCGCGGCTGAACTAAAGGTGCCGGTCTGCCTCATGCACATGCAGGGCGACCCGAGCACGATGCAGGACGATCCGCACTACGACGATGTGGTTTCCGACGTGCGCCGGTTTCTCGCCGAGCGCATCTTTGCCTGCGAGATGTCGGGCATCGACAAGAAGCGCATCGTCGTCGATCCCGGCTTTGGTTTCGGCAAGACTCTTGAACACAATCTCACCCTGTTGCGCGGGCTCGATCAATTGGCTGCGCTTGGCGTTCCGCTGCTGGTGGGGCTGTCGCGCAAAGGTATGATCGGAGCACTGACGGGGCGGACAAATCACTCCGATCGGGCTGCAGGTTCGGCAGCGGCAGCTCTCATTGCGGTGCAACGCGGCGCCATGATCGTGCGCGTGCACGATGTCGCGGCAACGCGCGACGCGCTTGCTGTGTGGCACGGCGTGGCTGCGAATGCGCCACTGCGTGCGAAGGCCAGCAAACCGTTCGGGTCACAGCGTTTCGGCGACGACGACTAGCAGCAACTGCGCGCGCTACAACTGGGCGACGATCTTTAAGAATGCACCGTCGTTGTGCACGTACTCGGGGCGTGGCGTGGCGAAGCGCTCATCGGCAGGCTGCAATCTGGAAATCTTTGCGACGAGGAAGAATTTCCAGCCGACCAGCTTGCCCGACGTGCTCGTTCCAGCGGTCTGGTAACCGCACAACATTTCGCGATTGTGCTTGTCGACACCAAATGTATGCGGCTCGACGATGCGCGCATGGCCGTCATAGAAGAAGCTCAATCGTTGCCGCTCGTGGATCGCTGTAGATATTATCGTCGTCGCGTTCACTTCAGTGCGGGATTGTCCCAGCCCGTCTTCGGTGCGAACCGC
Source organism: Lysobacterales bacterium (assembly GCA_038244165.1). Classification (GTDB taxonomy): domain Bacteria; phylum Pseudomonadota; class Gammaproteobacteria; order Xanthomonadales; family Rhodanobacteraceae; genus Rudaea. Next base: position 49,321 of record JBBRTT010000027.1, read on the forward strand.
TTACCGTACTTACCCGCGAGTGTTTCGAGCTGCGCCTTGATCTTGTCCGCGCCGTCGCTGCGGATGTGCTGAATCGGGCCGCCGCGGAACGGCGCGAATCCTGTGCCGAAAATCACGCCGGCATCGAGCAGGTCCGCGTCATCGACGACACCATCGTGCAGGCAGGCGGCCGCTTCATTGAGCATGGGCAGGATCATGCGTTCGGTAATGTCGGCCGGCGCCTGATAGTTCGGATCGACCGCTGGCTTCACCGGCTTGCCATTTTCCCACTTGTATAAACCTTCGCCGGTCTTCTTGCCGCGCTTGCCCTCGGCGATCAGCGCATCCAGACCATCCGGAATTTCCAGGCCGAGGAACTCACCGACTTCCTTGCCGACCGAGGCGCACACATCCAGACCTACGGTGTCGGCCAGTTCGATCGGCCCCATTGGCATGCCAAATTTCTTTGCCGCCTTGTCCAGCACCGGGCCGGGCACGCCTTCCTTGAACAGGCGCATCGCTTCGAGCAGGTAGGGCATGAGAATGCGGTTGACCAGGACCCCGGGTGTGCCCTTGACCGGCACCGGCAGCTTGTCGATCGCCTTGCAGAACGCGAGCGCGTGCTTTTCGTTGGCAGGGTCCAGGTGATCCTGGCGCACAATTTCCACAAGTGGCATTTGTGCAACGGGATTGAAATAGTGCAGGCCGAGAAATCGTCCGGGCGCAGTCACGGCTGTGCGCAACTCATCCAGCGGAATGCTCGAGGTGTTCGTCGCGAGCAGGGCGCCGGGCTTCATCGCCGGTTCGGTCTTGCGGTAGAGCTCCTGTTTTGCCTGCAGGTTTTCGAAGATCGCTTCGATCACGAGGTCGGCGTCGGCGATGCCCTTGCCTTCGACGTCGGCTTTGAGCCTGGCTGCCACCGGCGCGATGCGCTCGGGTGTTTTCAGGCGCTTGGTGAACAGATCCTGGGCGCGATCCAGCGCCGGCTGGATGAATTTCATCTCGCGATCCTGCAGGGTCACATCGAAGCCGCGCAACGCGCACCAGGCAGCGATGTCGCCGCCCATCACGCCAGCGCCAACGACATGCACGCGCTGGATATTCGCCTCACTTCCTGCTCCCAGACCCTTGAGCCGTTCCTGCAAAAAATACACGCGGACGAGGTTGCGGCAGGTCGATGTCTGCGCAAGCTTGGCCACGGACCGCGCTTCCAGTTTCAAGCGCTGGGTAATGCTCGATCCGCCGCGGCGCCAGACTTCGATCAGCGCGAATGGGGCGGGGTATTGGTCAGGCCGCGCCTTGGCCGCAGTCTGCTTGCGCATGATCGGGGCGAGAATCTGTCGCACCGGCCACAAGTTCGTCGCCCAGGCCGTCGCGCGTTGCAGCAGCGGACGCGCGCGCGGATGGCGGATCAGTTCCTTCGCGCTATCCAGGAGCAACTCAGGCGAAGACAACGCATCGACGAGTCCCAGGGATTTCGCCGGCTCGGCGCCGACCGCGCGTCCGGTCAGCATGATCGGCATGGCTTCGAGCGCGCCGATCAGGCGTGGCAGGCGTGCGCTGCCGCCCCAGCCGGGATGGATTCCGAGGTTGACTTCGGGCAGGCCAATCTTGGTGCTTGGGTCGCGCGTGGCAACCCGATAGCGGCAGGCCAGCGCCAGCTCGGTGCCGCCACCCATGCAGTAGCCGTGAATCGCGGCAACCGTTGGACAGCGCAAACGCGCCAGGCTCTGGAATACGCGTTGGCCGTTTTCGATGCTGGCCAGCACGCCACCCTGTTTTTCGTAAGTTTCAAATTCCTTGATATCGGCGCCGGCAATAAAGCCGCCGGCCTTGCCGGAGCGAATCACGACGCCTTTGGGTGGCTCGAACGACAGACGCTCGACAATCTGTGCAAGCTCGTCCAGGACAACGCGGTTGAGGGCATTGACCGAGGCGTCGGCACGATCCAGCGTCAGCACCAGGATGCCCTCGGCATCGGTTTCGGCCTTCCAGTGGGTAAAGCGCAGTCCTTCGAACATGGCGGCCTCGGCGTTGGTCCCGGCAGACCCGGGCTGGCAGGATGGCTATAATCCGGGCAAGCTGCGCCTTTGGTCAATCGCCGGATGCGATTGCGTGCGCGCAATGGGGAAAAGTCGTCAACGTGACCACCAACGTCGCCGAAGTATTCGTTACTCCCAAGCTATTCGATCGCATTGTGCAATCGCCGCAGAACCTGATTGCGATCGATACGCCGAATGCGGTGGACGTGCTGGCTCAGTTTCGCTTGCTCGCCTTGCGTACCGGCCAGTCGGTCTACTACTGGCAGCCGGACACCGGCATCGCCAGCCTGCGTGAACGCGATGTACGTGTTCCTGGTTCCAAGCGCGCGACCGAAGCGTTGCGTTACATTCTGCAAAGCATGCAATTCGGCGTTTACCTGTTCACCGACTTTGCCGAACATCTGCGCCAGCCGAACCTCGGCCTGCTGCGGCAAATCTCGCGCATCCGCTCCGGCAACGGTCGCAAAGTGGTGTTCATTGGCGAGGACGTGCACCTTCCGGAGGGCCTGGATGAACTGGTCGAGCGCATCGCGCATCACTCGGTCGACAGCGTGCATCCGCGGCTGCGTGACGGGCGTTGGGTGACTTGATGCGCGAGGAGACCAGCCAGCAAAGTTCTGTTCTCATCGTCACTACGCAGCGCGACGACCGTCGCGTCCTGTTCGATACCCTGGACGCGGAAAATTTCGACGCGGTCTATACCGCCAAGGACCTTCCCGAGGCGTTGTCGTTTCTGGAGCAGGATCCGCAGATCGACGTCGTGGTGATGGAATTTGCCGGTGCCGCGACCGAGGCGGTCGCGTTCTGCACCCAGCTCAAGGGTGACGTGCGTCTGGCAAAGGTTCCAGTCATCGGCATTGCCGCAGCCGATCCGGCGCAACGCCAGTGGGACTGGAATCGCGAACCGGCGGGCGTGGTCGAGTGGATGCGCAGTCCCGTCGATGCCGGCGAAGTGCTGGCGCGGGTGCGTTCCGTGCTGGCCCAACATCAACGCGGCAGCGTAGCGCCGGCTACGGGCGCCGCCGCGGAACGCTACCAGTTCGCGTTTGAAGGCAATCTCGACGAAATCGTTGTCTCCGACCCGAAAACCGGCGGCATCATCGATGCGAACACGACCTTTGAGCAGCGCTCGGGCGTATCGCGCGCGCAATTGGCTGGCCAGCCGCTGGATTCGCTGGATCTGACCCACAATCGCGAACAACGTGCTGCTCTGCTCACCCAGTTGGCGCGCGAGGGCAGCGTGCGTTATCGCTGCCGCAGGCCGCGCGGGGACGGCGGCTCGTACGCGGTGGATGCGCATATGCGTCTGGCTGTGCAGCATGGGCGATTGGTCCACGTGACCACCTTTCGCGAGCCGGTGGACACGGCGCGCTATCAGGCCGCACTCGGACTCGTGGCCGCGACCGCAGAATGTGGTGGCGGCGACGAAGGTCTGGGACGTGTCGTCAAGCTTCTGAGCGACTGGCTGGATCTTGATTTCCTCACCCTGGTCTCGGCACGCCCCGAGCAGACTGAAGACGCACAGCCACTGCTGACGTACCAGCGCACGAGCCTGCCGCCCGAAGCGCCCGATCCGCTCAAGCAGACGACGCTCAAGCGCGTGCTGGATGGCGAAACGCTGATCCATGGCGAGCAGGCGTGGAAACTGATCGACCAGGACAAATTTCTTGCTTTTTGTCATTTTGAGACTTTTGTCGGTTTGCCGCTGCGCGACGAACGCCAGAACACGCTCGGCGCGCTGCTGTTGGCGCGCCAGCGTCCACTGCCGACCAACACGCTGGTGATCGATACCCTGCGCGTGATCGCCGCGCGCCTGGCACTGGACCTGGAATTGCGCCGCGCCCGAGAGCAGGGACGCGCCAAAGGTTTGCAGGATGCCCTGACGGGTTTGCCGAACCGGCTGCTGTTCAACGATCGCCTGGAAACCACGATCAAGGAAGGGCATCGCACTGGCGAAATGTTCGCGGTGCTGTTCGTGGATCTGGATCGCTTCAAGAACATCAACGACTCGCTCGGCCACGGCGTGGGCGATCAGGTTCTGATTGCTGTTTCCAAGCGTCTGCGTGCCAGCGTGCGCGCGTCGGACACGGTGGCCCGCTATGCCGGCGACGAGTTCACCATGATTTTGCGCCACATCGTTCAGCGCGACGACGTCATGCGCATCGCCGAGAAAATCGTGCGCGTGATGGAGGTGCCGCTGACCCTGGCCGATGGCGCGGAATTGCATATC
>JBBRTT010000028.1:0-51565 GCA_038244165.1 Lysobacterales bacterium
CGGCGGCGTCGTCAACTTCATCCTGCGCAGCAATTACCAGGGTGCCGAGTTCTCGGCGGACTATGGTATTTCCGATCGTGACGATGGCCAGCGTCAGGGCTATCACTTCGTGTTCGGCCAGACCACCGACAAAGGCAGCATCATGGCCGGCGTCGACTACAACAAGTTCGACTCGGTGCTGGCATCGGCACGTGAGTTTTCCAAGACCGCGATCTACTACTACTACGGCACGCCGCACCCCGCCGGCTCCAGCCGCACGCCGCTCGGCCAGGTCCAGCTGCCAGCGAACCTGAAAGCGCAGTTCGGGTGCTCCTCGGTGAGCAAGATTTCGCTGACCTCGCCGGGCACGTCACTCGCCGACTACCGCTGCTACAACGCAGGCCGCGACTCATTCAACTTCCAAGGTGTCGGCAACGTTGAGTTGACCCCGCAGGAGCGCACCAATGCGTTCGTGCTCGGCAACTACAAGCTGACCGACAGTATCGAGACGTACCTTGAGGTCTATCACAACAAGACCCAGTCCGCTTCGCTGATTGCGCCGCAACCAATGGACAGCCTGGGCAGCTCGCTGGTGGTTTCTGCGCAGAGCTTCTACAACCCGTTCGGTGTGGACTTCAGCAACACGGCCAATCGTTTCAAGACGCGTTCAGTCGGCAACGGCAACCGCGTCAACAACAACTCGAGCGTCAGCGACCAGATTGTTACCGGCTTCAAGGGCACGATCGGTGACACCAGTTGGCAGTGGAACGCCTATTTCAACTATGGACATTTCGACCGCCTCAACCATACCTCCGGCTATATCAATCTGAAAAAAATCGGTCCCGGATCCGGCCCGTCGTTCCGCGATGCCAACGGCAACATCGTCTGCGGGACACCGGGCAATGTCATCGCCGGTTGCGTGCCGTTCGACTTCTTCAACGTCACCGATCCGAACACGATCGCCGCGTTCAATGCCGCTTCCGGCAATACGTTTACCAAGATCGTCGTCTGGGAGAAGTCAGAAGTATTTGAAATCAACGGCAGCCTGTGGGATCTGCCGGCCGGCACCGTGCAGTTGGCGGCCGGCGTCAGCCATCGCAAGGATTTCAGCCAGACCATTCCGGATGCGATCGAAGTGCCCGTGCCGTCCAACGATTTTATCTGCGACATCGGTACCGGTTGTGTGTCGGCGCTGAACGGCTCGTTCAACACCAAGGAAATCTACGCGGAACTGCTGATTCCGATCCTCAAGGACATGCCGTTCGCCAGCGCGTTGAACCTGACGGTCGGCGACCGCTATTCCAAGTACAGCAACTTCGGCAGCACCAACAACACGAAGTTCGCACTGGAATACCGCCCGATCGAGGACCTGCTGCTGCGCGGCACCGTGTCCAAGGTGTTCCGTGCACCGACCGTATCCAACCTGTTTGCCGGCGCGGCAAGTTCTGCAGCGCAGGCGGTGGATCCCTGCTTCGGTCTGGTCGGCACCAACGCAGCCTGCGCCGGCGTGCCGGGTGACGGCAGCTTCCATAGACTGACCGGGCAGACCACGCAAATCAACGGCATCGCTTCCGGCGCTTCTGCCGCCGGTGTCAACCTGACGCCGGAATTCGGCAAGTCATTCGACTTTGGCTTCGTCTACGATCCGCATTGGCTCCCGGGCCTGTCGGTCAGTTCCGACGTCTGGCGCGTGTACCTGAATGACCAGATCAGCAATCTCACCCCGCAGGAAGCATTGACCTTGTGCTTCCAGCAAAACGGCGGCCCGACCTGCCAGTTGATTCATCGCACCGTCGGTGGCCCGTCGAATGGTCAAATTTCCTTCGTGCAGGCGCCCACCTTCAACCTGGGTCGTCTGGATGCGAAGGGCGTGGATTTCCAGGCGCACTACCGCGTACCGGAAACCGCGTTTGGCAACTTCACGGTCAACTTCCAGACCACGTACTTGAACAAGTTCAGCGATCAGCCGGCACCGGGTGACTTCACCCAGCAGTATGCCGGTCACTTCTCGACCGGCGCTTCGGCCATCCCCTACGCGAACTTCTCGCGCTGGAAAGCCCTGGCTGGGGTGAACTGGAACATGGGTCCCTTCAGCGCGGCGTGGACGGCGAAGTATATCGGCAAGTGGACGGTCGGCTATGCCGACCTGCGTGAGAATGCCTCGGCTTGCCAGTCCAACGCGCCCGCGGGTTGCGAGCTCAAGTACGGTGCGTCGGTGTACCACAACGTCACCGCCGGCTATAACATCGAGCCGATCAACACGCGCGTCGATGTAGGTATCGACAACGTGTCCGACAAGCAGCCTTCGCTGGTCTATCAGAACAACACACTGAATGGCAACGTCGATCCGAATACGTTCGACACCATCGGCCGGTTCTATTGGGCACGGGTAACGGTAAAGTTCTAGAAAGTACAGCACCCTCGGGTATTCAGCCGCGCAGCGCAATCTGCGCGGCTTTTTTATGGCCATGGATGGCCGGTATGCCGGCAATGCAGGAGCAATTGCCGGAATGGAGCGCAGGAGCAATTTCTGATCGCCCCGGATGGCCGGTATGCCGGCATGCAGGAGCAATTGCTGGCATGGAGCGCAGGAGCAATTTCCAATCGCACTGGATGGCCGGTATGCCGGCAATGCAGGAGCAATTGCCGGCATGGAGCGCAGGAGCAATTTCTGATCGCCCCGGATGGCCGGTATGCCGGTCCGGCGGTGCTCCCGGCACCTGCGGACACTTCCCACATCCCTGTGGGTCGGTCCGGCGGTGCTCCCGGCACCTGCGGACACTTCCCACATCCCTGTGGGTCGGTCCGGCGGTGCTCCCGGCACCTGCGGACACTTCCCACATCCCTGTGGGTCGAAAATGCAGGAGCTATTTTCGGCCGGCGATTTGTCCCGGCTTTGCCTTCTGCGACTTCAGCCCGAGTCCGATCGGGCGCAAATGCTCGATAGCGCAGGCTGAAAAAATGTGAAATTCCATTTTAAGAGTAATTTTCACTTCTTTATCGTAAATCCTTCAGGCGAAAACTTCTGCTGCACCAAATAATCGAGCCACCTTCAGCCTGTCTGTGGAGTCTGTTCTCAATGGAATATGCGACGGTCGTTCCACCAGGCTCGCTACCCTTCGCGCAGGAATTCGCAGCCAGCGTCAGCGTGGTGGCGCGCACGCCACTGAAAACATTTGATTTCTCGATAGAGACACAAAAGGTCGCGGTCGACGAGTATTTTGAAATCACCAAGACCTCGCGGGTGACCGCGAACGACAGCCTGGTCGTCCTGTATTGCGATCGGGCGAGCACGATTGGCATTGCGCCGGGGATGTGCGGTCTGTGGTGTCCCTTGCGCGGCGACCTTTCGATATCCGAAGGCGGTTCCCGGCTCAGCGTCTCCAAGGGTTTTGCCCATATTGCCGACACGAACCGACGTTACGAAGCTGCGGTGTCGCCGTCAGGCGCCTGTCTGGCGATTGTCGGATCGCAACGCACCTGGTCGGCGATCAACGCCTTCAGCAGCGAAGGACAGGTCGATGGGCCGGCGGTGTTTCCCGCCATTCATGGCCTTTCCCCTACCCAGCGCAGAGCGCTCATTGGGTTTGCCCGCGAATGTCTTGCCGATGCAAAGCGCCAAGGCGTGGCACGCCAGATATCGATGGTATCGGCGGTAGTGTGCCAACTGCAGCGATGCTTCGATGAGCAGATAGATCGATGTCCGGGACGAACCGTTGCACGTCGCAGAAGCGTTTTCCTGCGTCTGCAACGCGCGCGCTTCTACATCATGTTGCACAACGCCGAAGACGTGGACGTCTCCATGCTTGCCAATATCGCCAGCTATTCACCCTGGCAATTCATAAAAATATTCAATCAGGTTTTCGGCAAGACACCTTATGCGTATCTGTCCCAATACCGCGTCGAGGTTGCCAAGAACCTTTTGAAACACAGAAAAATGATGGGCGTGTTCGAAGTGGCGCGCGCCGCAGGTTTTTCCAGCCGCTCGACATTTACCCGGACCATGAAACAAACCATGGGAATCTGCGCGACCCAGTTTCGAGCCCTGGGCGTCCCAGGTAAACCTGAAGCGGCCTGAACATCACCTGCTGAAACAAGCGAACGGTGCCTCAACGAAGGATGCTTGGATGGCCATCAGAACCATTGATCCAACTCAAGTTGAACTGGTTGCCGCTGTACGCGCAGGGGCATCGATGCCGGCGCTGGCCAAGAGATTCGAACTGGACGAGGCCAGATTGAAACAGATTAAGCAGGACTACGACGATGTACCCGACACCATCCTATTCGGGATAAGGCGCATCCTGAAGGACAATATCGGATTGAAGAAAATCATCGCCGACCTGGTATCGAAATCCGCTCGCAAGGCCGGCTAGTCCGCCTTTGGCGTTGGCGCTTCGCCAGACTGCCGGGTCACCGCACCGGTTCGGCAAGGCGGGAGACGATGATCGAACTAGCGCTGTGAGACGCCAGCGGCACCGTCCAGCGAGATTCATCCGGCGCCACGGCTACCGTCATGTTCGCGCCAAAGTTCTCCACTGTCGCGAGCATGGACGAGGTCTTATCGGACCATGGGAGCAGATGCAGCGCCGCCCCACTGCGGCCTTCAGACCGGATGAAAAAAATTCCGCTCTTGGACGTCTGCCACGCCAGCCGATTGGCGGGGTTTATCTTGTCGGTAACAAGCTCGGACCCATTTGCGTTGATTCGGAACAGTCCGGCCGTTGAAGCGAGCGTGTAGTAAATTTCGTCGTTCGGGCCATATCCAAAGGCAATCACAGGCTGGTCCAGAAGCAGTGTGTATTTTCCGGAATCCAGATCAAAGCGGCCCAGCTGCAATGAGCCGGAACGATCCGAGGCGATGTCCAGCGCCTTGCCCCCAGGCGCATAGCTGGCGACGCGTATGTTTTCGCCGGTCGGAATCATTTCGTGAACCTGATGCGAAACGATGTCTATCGAAAACAGCCGGCTGCGCCCTTTGCTTTGGGAAATGAAAAGAACGTGCTCTCCATCCGGGGCCCATTTTGGATTGGAAAGCGTTTCGCCGAGACTGAATTCGGTCAGCACCACGGCTTCATCCGTGCCGGACTTGCTCAGCCACAATTGCGATGATCCGGATCGGTCGGAAACGAAACATAGGTAGTTTTCGCGCGGAGAATAGGCCGGCCACGTGTCGAGCGCATTGCTGGGCGAGCGCACAGGCAGCAGTTTTGCCGTCTGCTGTGCCGCATCCAGCGAGTATTCCGCGAGGTTTACAACGGTATGGTCGCGGATCGCCGCCAGGTTGCTGGATCTTGCGCCGATCGATGGGAAAGCCGTGTTGTCCTGATCCGTCGGCGCGATGTTGCCGGTTTCCAGATTGAGCAGATACAACCGCGAGGTATCCTGGTAGTTCGAGGAAAAAACAATATTCCGACTGTCCGAAGTCCAGGCAAATCCCGTGATCGTGGAGCGGATATTCGTCAGCCGCCGCAAATCTTTTCCGTTCGCGTTCATCACAAACAAGTCGCTGACCGGATTCTGACCGCGCCTGAAAGCGATCCAGCGCCCATCCGGCGAATAGTGCGGGTTCAGGTCATCGTTGTTCGCGTCGTGGGCATAGTCGATTTCATGCCAATAGCCATCGGCGATTCTTACCGTCATCAATACCCAGTAGTCGGAAGCCGCGCCCGCGGGCATGTTCTGCGTAATCAGGTATTGACTGTCCGGCGACCAGTCGAAATAGGCCAAAGTGTCCTTGTAGCAACTGGTGACGGGTCGGCTTGCGCCGCCGGTGGCTGCGACAATATGAATCACGCAGTCATTGTCGTTGAAGCGCATGAAGGCGATGGATGTGCCATTCGGCGCCCACACCGGATAAGTGTCGGAAGAATTCGGTTTGACTTCCAGCGCCATCGGCGTGGACCCGTTCGCGGTCTGCACGTACAGATGCGAATCTGTTTCGCCGGGACGCTGCGCCGCATAGACTACGCGCGTCCCGTCGGGCGAGATCGATGGAAACTCCACGCGTTCGTGGCCCGAAGTAATCGACTGCGTGCGCAAATCGATTTTCGTGGCATCCCTGGCGGCTGGCCGGGTCGCAACCAGAATTGCGGCGACGGCGACCAATAACGCGGCCGTGGCAAAGACATACGCTGCCAGGGACACGTCAGGGCGCCTGGGTTTTTGGTCCTGATCGTTTGCCGGGTCAGGCATTGCTTCACGTGTTGTAGCAGTGACCAGTCCGGCAACAGGAGCACCCGCACGCGGAGTCAGCGCTGCGTTTTCGATACTCGCGATCAGTCGATACCCGCCTTTCGGGATCGTTTCTATGTATTGCGGCGTCTTCGGGTCGTCCTTGAAAGCGCGGCGCAATTCCTTGATCGCCTGAGTGAGCAGTTCGTCTGATGCGTGCTGGGAATTCCAGACTTCTTCGATCAGCTGGTCGCGCGAAACAGTCTGCCCTATGTGCGTGAGCAGGCAGCGCAACAGCGCAACCGATTTCGGCGACATGCGGGTAATGTGTTCCCCGCGAACGATTCGATGAGTGTCCAGTTCAACCAGGCACTGGCCGACGCGCATTCTAGGTGACGTGTGAAGAGTAAAAATATTGCTTGCGGCGTTCATCGGCACTCATTTCGGGACAGGGTGCGATTCGGCCATACTATATACGAAGTTCTACGTATATCGCCAGCCCATTGGTACGTTAGACGCGCAATGGCGCTTCTTGGTTGCATACCTGGAACCGGCATGCCTTGACAGGAGTACCGCGACCCTCATGCGGCCCGCCAGAGATACCTTCAGGCGGCTGCGGTCGACGCAAGTGGAATAGCATGCATGAGTCGTTGCGCCGCCTCACGGGGGTGCTGACGATCGCCCGCAACGAAATATGCGCCGGCCCCGTAGGGACCCCATTGTTCGACATCCGTTGTGGTGAAAACCGCACCAACAGCCGTTCCACTGGCGCGCGCGAGATGCATGATTCCACAGTCCAGGCTGACGAGCATTGTGAGCGCGGACATGAATTTCGACAGGCTTCTGATATCGCTCGAAAAGTATGTCGGGTAGGCAGACTCGAGCATCGACTCGCCAAAAGCGGGGATGATCTCGACAATGGCAAAGTCCGCCAGATGCGCTTCAACTACCGGCATGAACTCCTGCCACCATTGCCGCGACATCGCCTTGGGCCCGGTGGCGTTGGCAAAAATCCCCACGACTCCGCGTTTGTTTTTCGAGCCGGGCCCGGCAACGCGCAAGAGCTGCGCGCGGCCCTGGTTCAGTTCGAGCCGAGTCAATTTTGTCGATAGCCAGGGATAGGGGCCGCTTTCCTGGCCCAATGCCTTGCGCAACAGATATACCGGGAAGTGCGCAGCATGCCTGGGCGCATCTGCTGCACTCACTTCAACAGTCAATGATGCGCGACCGGCAAATCCCAACTTGTGTCGCGCGCGGGCAAAGCGTAACAACAGACGTCCCGTTCGTGATCGCCGATCCGTATCGATGGCCAGGTCGTAGTTCGTGCGGCGCATTTCCAGCAACGTCTCGGTGCAGCGGATCGGATGCCGCGTCCATTGCTTGGGCAGGACCATGACTTTCCGCACCGATGAATACGCGCAGAATATGTGCTGCGCCGATGCGTATCGCGTAATCAAGTCGACTTCGGCACCGGGCCACTGCGACTCGATTTCCTGCAACAGCGGCGTCATGAACAATGTGTTGCCCAGGCTATGACTGGTACGGCACACGAGAATCCGGAAAATCCCCTTGCACGGAAGTCTGCCACTGGCGCCGGAATCAGCTGGAACTCCGCGCGCATTCGAGAACAGCATTGCGTTTACCCGACAAGTATTTCGTCCAGCGCAATTCTCGATGATGGCGCATTAAGGATTTCAAAATCATCCCCACCTTCGAGCAACGATATGCCCCGACCCAATGCAACCGCGCGGTGTCGCTGTGTAGCGATTTCAGACCGCGGGTAAAAGTATACTCCCAGCCGGAGCCATCGCCAGTAGGGCGGGCAAAGGCCCGCGATCCAACAAAAAACTCCGCTGCGGCTAACATCCATTGAATGCTTTAACTGGATAGTGTCGGGTATGGTGCCGAAGCGATTTTGCGAATCGGCCGCACGAGGAAGCATATTGACCTTACGAAAACGCCTGCTTACCTGTTTGTTGCTTGTTTCACCGGCGGCGGGAGCGCAATACGCCGTCACTCTGCATTTCCCTGACAATTCGATCCAGGTGTGCATGAGCACCGGATATGTTGTGAATTTCCTGGCGCTGGACATCGACGTCACCAGCTGCAGGCTCGATACGATCTTTGCCGATAACATGGGCGGCTAAGCGTTCGTAGCGCCGTCCACGGCCGGCGTGTGCACCAGGGGATGGACGGTAGCGTCCGGCAGCCAGACGTACGCGAACCTTGATCACCGCCACAGTATCGGGTCGACATTGCCGGTACCATGCCGCTTTGGCCGAAGACAAATCGCAGTTGCGGTTTGGGGATTAGGTCGAGCACTGTCAACGGATGGACATCTATCACGTTTAGTTTTCGCGCTGGGAAAGTTCCCTGCCGCGATAGTCGATGACGGCGATAGTTGGGCGACATAGCCAGCGCGAGCCGTCTCGCCGCATGGCGGGTTGCGCCGCGGGCAGCGATAGCGGGAAAAATCGAGGACCAATCCATGAGAGCTCTTGGCAAGGCAGTAGCCGTTTTGTTGACCTCGTGCACGTTTGTATCGGTCGCCCATGCAACCGTCCACGACCATCTGTTCGCCAACGCTTTCGATATTCCGGCCGATGCGCCGGCCAGTGCCGGCGCTGCGGCGCGCTTCCTCACCCAGGCGACGTTCGGTCCGACCCAGGCAGATATCACCCGCGTGATGGCCGTCGGTTATGGCGAATGGATCGACGAACAGCTTGCCAAGACGGCGACCTTGAGTGAGCCGAACGTCGAAGCCGTTATCAATGCGCGCATCGCCGGCGGCCAAGGCACGAGCCAGACGACCCGAATCGACCGCTGGTTGTGGCAGGCAACCTACGCACCAGACCAATTGCGTCAGCGTATGGCGTTTGCCCTGAGCCAGATCTTTGTCGTCTCCGATCAAAACGGCGCAATCGGCGGTGACATTGTGCCGATGGCGGCGTATCAGGATCTGTTGGCGCGCGATGCGTTCGGAAGCTATCTCAGTTTGCTCAGCGACGTGACCTTCAGTCCGACAATGGGCAAGTTTCTGTCGTCCTTCCACAATCAGAAGGCCAACTGCACGGCACCCAATGTCTGTTCGACCAATGCCGACGAGAACTATGCGCGCGAGATCATGCAATTGTTTTCGGTCGGCTTGATCCGGCTCGACATGGACAATACTCCGATGGGCGGCGTGATCACCCCCACCTACGATCAGACCGTGATCACGCACACCGCCAAGGTGTTCACAGGTTTCACCTACAGCGACGCGCCGACCAATCCGGCCAACTTTTTCGGCGGCGGCCTGACATTTGCGGGCCAATACAATCCCATGGCGTGCTGGGGCAGCGAGCTATTCGCCCTCAGCAGCAACAATATGCGCCACGACATAACTGGCGACGATGGCACCGCAGCCTCGAACAAGACGGTTCTGGACGGCGGCTTGATCGCACCCAATCAGAGTTGCGCAAAAGACGTCAGCGACGAGCTGCATATCATCAATCAGCATCCCAACGTTGCCCCGTTTATTTCGCGCCAGCTGATCCAGCGTTTCGTTACCAGTAACCCGTCGAAGGGCGTCAATCCGTCGCCTGGCTACACTGCCCGCGTGGCCACAGTTTTCGAGAGCAGTGGCGGCGATCTTGGCGACGTGATCAAGGCCATTCTGCTCGACACCGAAGCACGCAATCCGCCGGCACTGGTCAACGGCGACACCTACGGCAAGCTGCGCGAACCGTTGTTGCGCCTCACCGCAATGTGGCGTGCGTTCAATGCCGTGGCGCCAGCGGCCGATGTCTATGGCGAGATTGCGATGACCGGTGGCACCAACTTCCAATCGTCCTACGGACAGGCTCCGCTGGAAGCGCCGACCGTGTTCAATTTCTATTCTCCCGACTATCTGCAGGAAGGCGCTTTGGCAACCGCCAACATGGTTGCGCCCGAGTTCCAGATCACCAACGAATCGTCCGTCTACTCCGTCGGCAACAACTATTACCGGTTTACCCAGGGCGCGTATCAGGGCATGGCCAATCCACCGACCGACCGGCCGTTGATCAATCTGTCTGCGTTGACTGTCAACGCTGCCAACTCCGTGGCGCTTGTGGCAACGATCAATGCCAACATGCTTTACGGAAGCATGTCGCCGACCATGCAATCCAGAATGACCAGCCTCGTCGATGGCCTGGCCGGCGCATCCACTGCAGAAATCGCCTGGTCAGCCATCTACGTGACCATGTTATCGCCCGAATACGCGACTCAGCGCTGAGGACCCGACCATGAGCTATAACCGCAATTCACGTCGCGAATTCCTGCGCAAACTCGCCTGCGTTGCCTGCAGCGGCGGCAGCGCAGCGATGATCCCGCAACTGCGCATGATCGGCAGCGCCCTGGCCAATACCAAGGCGTTGACCGGCTACAAGGCGCTGGTCTGCATATACCTTTCCGGCGGCAACGACGGCTGGAATTTGGTCGTACCTTTCGACACCCCACGCTACAACGTCTACGCCGCAGCACGCAGCGGCGTGTACACGGTTGGCGGAGCCAACCCCAATCCGGGTGGCCTCGGCTTGGCTCAACCGACCGGTGGGCAGATCGCCATCCAGGGCATAACCGATGGCAACGACGCGAGTCCGTCGACCAATCAGTACTTCATGCATCCCAACGCGCCAGAGCTGGCCAAACTGTTCCAGCCAAATGCGACCCTGAGCATCAGCAAGAAGCTGGCGTTGGTCGTCAACGTCGGTACGCTGGTCAAACCAATCAACAAAACCATGTACAACCAGAGTGCGGCGAATCGTCCGCCGCAGTTGTTCTCGCATTCGGACCAGGAAGACCTCTGGCATCAGGCCAATACAAATGGCAGTGCTGTACAAGGTTGGGGCGGACTCTGCGGCGACGTGCTGCAACCTCAGAGCACTGGCAATGCGCAATTGTCGTCGTGCATATCCATTGCCGGCGCCAACCGTTTCGAAGTCGGCATGAACACGGTGCCGTACCAGATGTCCTCGGGCGGATTGACCGCGCTTAGTGGCGTCTGCAATCCCACGCCGTGCGCGGGCGTATCGACGACGAGTATCCGCAATGGCGCGCTCAACAACCTGCTCGGCGACACATACGCAAACGATTTCGCCGACGAATATGGCGCTGTCTTTCAGCGCGGCCGCGATCTGTACAATCTGCTCAGCGCCGGTTTGACCGCCACCACGTTGACGACAACGTTCCTGCCTGCAAACAATTCGCTGGCGTCGCAATTGCAGATGGTGGCGAAGATGATCAAACTGTCCAAGGCACAAGGCCTGGCGCAACGTCAGATCTACTACGTGCGCTACGGCGGCTTTGACCTGCATGCCGGAATGATGAGCGGCAACGGCAATCACGGACAGTTGTTGACGGCTGTGTCGCAAGCGATGAACTCTTTCTACAAATGCCTTGGTGCGGATTTCGGCGCTGCGCCTGGTGCGCAGAACGAAGTGACCACTTTCACGGCGTCGGAATTCGCGCGCACGTTGCAGTCCAACGGCTCGGGTTCCGATCACGGCTGGGGCGGCGTGCAGATGGTAATGGGCGGTGCAGTCAATGGGGGCAAGTTGTATTCCAACGGTGACCTGCTCACCGGCTTCCCGAATCAGGACCTGACGGCGCCGAACAATTTCTCACGCGGCCAGATGATCCCCGGCATCGGCGTGGAGCAGTATGCTGCTACGCTGGCGCAGTGGATGGGCGTAACCAGCATGACGGACCTCAATGCGATTTTCCCGAATCTGCCGAATTTCCCCACAAAGAATCTCGGCTTCGTCTGAGCGTGTACTGCGCGTCATGCCGGCCCGTGGATTTTTCGACTCCCTGCGCCGGCTGAAGTTCTTGTGTCTGCTCGTCAGCGTGGGGAGCGCGACGACGGCGGCGATGGCTTCGTGGTCCAGCGCCGCATCACCGCCAAGCGGCTGTACCGACATCTCGGCCGTCCCGGTGCAATACACGATCACGTTCGGCGCTGCGATCCAGGGGATATTTACCAACTTCAGCGGAATGAATTCCGGCTGTGTCGATTGCCACGTTGCGCCCGATGAGGGCCCGGCCGGCAACCTCAGCCTGGTGGACGGCTATTCGTATTTGCAGCTGATCGATCAACGCAGCGACGAAGACCCTCGCCTGACCTACGTCATACCCAATCACCCCGAACAGAGCCTGCTGTTTCAGAAGGTCAACTGCGATATTCCCCCGGTCGGCTCGCGCATGCCGTTTAACGGCAGTTTGAGCGTCGAGCAGCAGGCGCTGATCTACGACTGGATCGCCGCCGGCGCGCCAGTAAGCACGACCGACGGTATTTTTCGCAACGCATTCGACATCCGCGGCCTCAGCCAATAGCCGATCACGCCATGCGTCACGGTAAATCCTTCGATGGCGGCGCGTCGCCTAGCCGAATCTGATCCGCTGCCGGCACCTGGATCGGATTGAGTCCCGCCGCCTTGAGTTGCGTGCTGAGCTGCAGCAACTGCTCTGCTTGAACTCGATCCCACTGCTCGATGCCGCGGTCCAGGCGAGCCTTGGTCGCAACAAACAATTCGTGCTGCGGCTGCGTCGGTGCGCGGTCGCTGCCTTCGATATCGGTCGCCAGACCCGACAGCGCCTCTGCAATGGCGCCGAGGTTTTCGCTGCTTTCGCCTTCACCGGAACGCAGTGCCTTGCTGGCTTCGTTGAACCGGGTAGTTGCCGCAAGCAGCGCCTGAGCCGCCTTGCCCTGTTCGATTTTCTCGACCTGCGCGTCGACCGCGTGCAGTTGGCCGTAGCCGATGTAGTCACGGTCGAGCGCCTGGTTTATTTCCTGCGCGAATTCCTGCGCAGCGCGCAACTCGGCCGCGTCGAGCGCGACGCGCGGATCGGCGACGACTTTCAGCGGCGCATGCGATTGCTTGCCATCAACCGTCAGCACGACCTCGTAGTCGCCTGGAGCTACCAGCATGCCTTCGGGCACGATCGGCGTGCCGGCATCGAACACGGCAGCGATGCTGAAGTCGAAATGCACGGCGCGTGGCCGCGGCATGCGCAGATTCCAGATAAAGCGGTGCGCGCCTGCCGCAGCTGACAACTGTGCCGGCGGTTTGATCCACGTTTCGGCAAAGTAGCTCTCTGCATCCGGCGCTTGTTCCGGCATGTCGCTGGCGAAATGGCGAACGACCTTGCCCGCGCCGTCGCGGATTTCCAACGCGACATGTTGCGCCGCGTTCGCAAGAACGTAGTCGATCGTCGCGCCGGTTGGCGGGTTCTGGCCGAGCGCCGTATCGGCGGGCGGCGGCGTGTCCTTGTTCTGACTGCCGCGCACACGAACTGCGGTGGCCGGGTCGAATAGAACTGCCGGCGCATTGGCAGCGGCCAGCCGCTCGTGCTGGCGCAGCGGCGACACATCGTCCAACACCCAGAGGGCGCGGCCCTGAGTCGCTGCGATCAGATCGTTGCCATGCACAACCAGGTCACGCACCCACGCGGTCGGCAGATTGCGCTGCAGCGATTGCCAGTGCGCGCCATCATCGAACGAGACGAACACGCCCGCATCGGTGCCCGCGTATAACAATCCACTTTTTACCGGATCGGCGCGCACTACACCGACGAAACTGTTCGGCGGCAGGCCCGTGTCAATCTCGCTCCAGGTCTTGCCATCGTCATGAGTGCGCAGGACACGCGGGCGGTAGTCGTCCTGACGATGATTGTCGATCGCGGCATAAACGGTGCCCGGTTCAAGCGCAGACACCTCGACGCTGGCGACCTTTGCCCACGCCGGCACGATCTTGGGAGTGACGTTGTCCCAATGCTTGCCGCCATCGCGCGTACGCTGGATGAGGCCATCGTCAGTGCCGATCCAGATTTCATCGTTGTCGCGCGCAGACAGCCCAATCGAGTAGATCACGCCGTAGCCGCACTCGCGCGCCTGCGCCGCCGCCAGGTTACCCACGCAATTTTTTGCCTGTGGCGATTTCGCCGACAGGTCGGGGCTGATCGTGCTCCACGACCTGCCCTTGTCAAGTGAGCGGAACAGCACCTGCGCACCTTGATAAAGTGGAAAAGGCGACTTTTGCGAAACCGCGATCGGCGTGATCCAGGTGTAGCGGTATTTGACTGTGGTCGGCCGCGCGCCATAACTGGACGCCGGCCACGGCGAAATATTCTGTACTTCGCCAGTGCGCGCGTCCCAGCGCGACAGGCGACCTCCAAGTCCGGAGCCGTAGACAATGTTCGGATCCTGCGCGTCCGGCACATCGTAGTCGCGCTCGTCGCCTCCGACCGGATGCCAGTCGCGGAAACTCAGCGCGCCGTAATCGCTGCGGCTGGCGATACCCACGGTGCCGGAATCCTGCTGCCCCGAATACACCCAGTACGGAAAACGGTTGTCGGTCGCCAGATGATAAAATTGCCCGGTCGGCTGGTTGTACCAGTCGCTCCAGGTCTTGCCGGCATCGACGGTGACCGCGGTGCCCTGGTCGCTCGCAGCAACGATGTGGTCGGGATGCTGAGGATTGATCCACATGTAGTGGTAGTCATCGCCACCTGGCGCGCCTTTGAAAACCGCCCAATGCTCGCCACCATCATCGGAGCGCCGGATCGACTGGCCCGCCGAATAAATCCGATCGCGGTTGCCCGGTTCAGTCGTGATGCGGCTGAAATAATCGTTGCCCAGCCAATCTTCATGGCTGACCTGATGCCAGTTCGCGCCCGCGTCGTCGGAACGATACAGCCCGCTGTCATTCTTCGACGCGGCATGCGCAATGTTGCCGCTGTTCGGTGCGGCATTGACGACGGCATAGACGCGAGCGCCGCCCGCCGTGGCCAGGCCGATACGTCCGAGAGTTGACGTTGGCCAGCCATTGCCGCCAAGGCGCTTGAAACTCTTGCCACCATCCGTGGATTTGTATACACCGCTGCCCGGCCCGGCATTCGGCTGGAAATACGACAGCCACGGATAGTTGCGTACCTGCCACGCGGCCGCATAGACAATGTCAGGATTTTCCGGATCGGCCGCCAGATCGACGACGCCGGTGTCGGCATCGATGAACAGCGTCTGTTGCCAGGTCTTGCCGCCGTCGCCGGAACGGAACACGCCGCGCTCATGGTTCGGCCCGAAATAGTGACCGAGCGCGCCAACCAGCACAGTATCGGGATTGTGCGGATTCACCAGGATCGCACCGACATGGCGCGTCGCTACGAGGCCCGCGGAAGTCCACGTTGCGCCGCCATCGGTGGATTTGTATACGCCGTTGCCGCCACTGATGTCGTAGCGCGAAGCGACTTCGCCGGTGCCGACATAGATCACTTTCGGATTGGATGGCGCAATCGCCAAGGCACCTATCGACGCAGCCGGCAAGGTATCACCTAGCGAATGCCATGTCTGACCGGAGTCCTGCGTCTTCCACACGCCGCCGCCGGCAGCACCGAAGTAGTACACGTCCGGCTGATCGGCGATGCCTTGGGCCATCGTGCTCCAGCCGGCGCGGAATGGGCCGAGCAGGCGCCAGCGCAAGGCGTCTTCCGATCCGGTCTGGGCGTTGACGCGCAGACCGATCACCGAGATCAAAGCGATCGCGACAACACCGAGCTTGCAGATTCCGGATCGTGCAGTCATTGGGCTTCACTCGCTACGTTGATTGAACCTGCGCGACACGCCACCAGCGCTGCGCCTAGGCGAAAGGATCCTTGAGCGCAATCGTGTCGTCACGATCTGCACCGGTGGCGACCAGGGCAATGCTGCATTCGGCCAGTTCCTCGACCGAGCGCAGATAGGCACGTGCGGCCGGCGGCAATTTGGAAAATTCCCGAATTCCACAAGTGGATTCTTCCCAGCCGGGGAATTCAAGGTACACTGGTTTGCATTCGTCCCATCCGGCCGCATCCAGCGGCGCCAGCTCGCGGCGTTTGCCACGGTATTCATAGGCGACGCAGACCTTGATCGAGGGCAGGCCGTCGAGCACGTCAAGCTTGGTGATCGCCAGGCCGTTGATGCCGTTGATCTGCACGGCGCGCTTGAGCGCGACAAGATCGATCCATCCGCAGCGGCGCGGGCGACCGGTAGTGGCGCCGTATTCGTTGCCGCGCTTGCGCAGCGCTTCGCCGGTGGCATCGTCGAGTTCGGTCGGGAACGGTCCGCCGCCGACGCGTGTCGCGTAGGCCTTGCAGATGCCGAGCACGTAATCGATGTCGCTTGCGCCAACGCCAGTGCCGGCATAGGCGCCACCAACCGTGGTGTTAGACGAAGTCACGTAAGGATACGTGCCGTGATCGATATCCAGCAGTGCACCCTGCGCGCCCTCGAAAAGTATACTTGCGCCACTGCGGCGCAACGTGTGCAACGTGGTCGACACGTCGTCGATCATCGGCTTGACGTAGTCGCCGAACGCGAGCGCTTCATCGAGGACCTTCTGGTAGTCGACCTCGTCGGCCTTGAGCCAGTTCTTCAGAACGAAATTGTGGTAATCGACAACGCCGCGCAATTTGTCCGGCAACTCGTTCGGATACATAAGATCCGCAACGCGCACGCCGCGCCGGGCTGCCTTGTCTTCGTAAGCCGGGCCGATACCGCGGCCTGTCGTGCCGATCGCATTCTTGCCGCTGGCCTTCTCGCGTCCCTGATCCAGCGCGATGTGGTACGGCATGATCAGAGGCGTCGCCGGGCTGATCTTCAGCCGCGAGCGGACTTCCACGCCATTTCCTTCCAGCTCGCCGATTTCCTGCTGCAACGCGGCTGGAGAAAGGACAACGCCGTTACCGATAAGGCAAAGCACACCTTCGCGCAAGATTCCCGACGGGATCAGATGCAGCACGGTCTTCTTGCCGCCGATAACCAGCGTGTGGCCGGCGTTGTGACCACCCTGAAAGCGCACCACCGCACCGACGCGTTCGGTGAGCAGGTCGACGATCTTGCCCTTGCCTTCGTCGCCCCATTGCGCGCCGAGAATTACGACTGACTTGCCCATGATTATCTCGTTCGTTTGTTTATGGCCCCGCAGGGCGACGTCGGTGACTAGATTCGCGCTCCATCGCTCATCAATTCACCCAGCCTTCGGCATCCTGCCTCCGGCGCGCGCCGGCGCGAGATGCGCTTCAACGCATCTCGTCAAAGTTTCCGGCTCGCCCCCATTGCGCGCCGAGAATTACGACTGACTTGCCCATGATTATCTCGTTCGTTTGGTTATGGCCCCGCAGGGCGACGTCGGTGACTAGATTCGCGCTCCATCGCTCATCAAGTCACCCAGCCTTCGGCATCCTGCCTCCGGCGCTCGCCGGCGCGAGATGCGCTTCAACGCATCTCGCCAAAGTTTCCGGCTCGCCCCCATTGCGCGCCGAGAATTACGACTGACTTGCCCATGATTATCTCATTCGTTTGCGAAAGGCTAAGGGACACGCAACTCAGTTCACCAACTTCAACGCCAGCACCCCGATGCCGATCATCACTCCACCGATCACGCGCAGCTGCCGCGGTTCGAGTTGGCGCATCTGCTCGGCCATGCGTTGCCAGGCACGCGGCGCAGCGAACAGGAACAGGCCTTCCAAAACCAACACCAGGCACAGCGCGGCGGCGAGTTGGTGCGCCATCATCGACTCAGGTTTTTTTCTTCCTTGCTTTCGGAGAAGTAACGCATGAACTCGGATTTCGGATCGAGCACCATCACGTCGCCGCTCTTGAACGCCTCGCGGTATGCGCTGAGGCTGCGATAGAACGCATAGAATTCGGGATCCTTGGAATATGCCGCGGCGTAGATTTCTGCAGCTTTCGCGTCACCCTCGCCGCGCATCTGTTGCGCGTCGCGTTCGGCCTCAGCCTTGAGCACCTGAACCTGACGGTCGGCATCAGCCTTGATCTTGGCGGACTCTTCCTTGCCATTGGAACGCTGCTCGTTGGCGAGCAGGCTGCGTTCCGCGCTCATGCGCTTGTAAACCGAATCCACGACTTCGTCGGGAAACTCGATGCGCTTGATACGCACGTCGACGATTTCAATGCCGAACGACCCCTGTGTCGCTTTGTTCGCCAGATCGCGCACGTGTTCGGTAATGTCGGAGCGCGCGCTCGCGATCAGATCGTTGAGCTTGCGCGAGTTGAACTCGAACTGCAGTGCATCCTTGATGATCGGTGCAACCCGTTGGTTGGCGAGTGTCTGCAGGTCGTCGCCGCCGAACGACCGGTAATATGCCGCGGTGTTTTCGATATGCCATTTGACGAAGAAATCGACCTTAACCGCTTTCTTCTCGGAAGTCAGGTAGCTGGCCGCTGGTGCTTCCAGATTGAGGATGCGGCGATCAAAGCGCACAACCTGCTGCATCAGTGGCAGCTTGAAATGCAGGCCGGGCTTGTACGCGCCACCATCGGGCCCGTCGACGCCTTCGATACGGCCGAATTGCAGCAGCAGCGCGCTCTCACCCTCGCGGACAACAAATACGCTGTTGGCCACGATGACGACCAGAATCAGTGCGAGAACCGGAATGAGCATTTTCATTGGCCACTCCCGCGATTGCCGGTACGTGCATCTTCACCGGCTGCCACCGCCGCCGCGGCGCTTGTCGCTGTAGCGTCCGTACGCATCTTGTCGAGCGGCAGGTAGAGCAGACTCTTGCCGTTACTCTGGTCGAAAACCTTGAGCGCGCTGCCGAGCACGGTCTGCATGGTCTCGATATACAGACGCTTGCGGGTTACGTCCGGTGCGGCTTTGAATTGCGTCTCGATCAAATTGAAGCGCTGCGCATCGCCATCCGCGGCAGCGATACGCACGGCTTTGTAGCCAGCGGCTTCCGCGCGGATGCGCGCCGCTTCACCGCGCGCGATCGGCACGACTTGCGCGGAATACGCCTTCGCCTCGTTGATGAACTGGGTTTGGTTGTTGCCGGCATTGCTCGCATCGTCAAACGCTTGCTTCACCTCGGCCGGCGGCTGGATTTTTTGGAAATTGATGTCTTTGACGAAGATGCCTACTTTGTAACCGTCCAGCGTCTGCTGCAGTAGTTTCTTCGTCTCGCCGACAACCTCGGTACCCAGGCCCGACAAGATAGTACCCATGTCGCTGCGCCCGATGACCTGGCGCACCGCGCTCTCGGCTGCCTGCTTCAGGGTTTCATCAGGCTGGGTCGCGGCGAACAGATACTGCTGCGCATCGACGACCGCATACTGCACGGTGAAATTGATCTCCACGATGTTCTCGTCCTTGGTCAGCATGCGCACTTCGTCGGTCGTCTGACGGCTGGTCGTTTCGACCCGGATCACGTGCTCGATCGGCCCCGGCCATTTCAGGTTCAATCCGTTGTGCATGATGCGATCGAACTTGCCGAAGCGCAGGACGACACCCACGCGCTGTGCATCGACCGAAATCCAGCAATCGAATGCAATCCACACCAGCACCGCGGCCGCGATGATCAGCAGAAACCCGCCCGATCCTGCGGGACCACCTCCGCCACTGCCACCACCGAACAAGCGGCCAACGCCTTCGCGCAAGCGACGCAGCATGTCTTCCATGTCGGGCTGCGGCTTCTTGCCTTGCCATGGATCGCGCTTGCCACCACCGGGTTCATTCCAAGCCATCGTCATCTCCATCTCAGCGCGCGGACGCAGTGCGGCCGCGGCATGTTGCACAACGCAACCGCCGATAAATTCAGTTCAGGGTTGCCGCAGGATTGTAGGGAGCCGCATCGACAGCGGCAAGTAAGTTTGACTTCAGCCATTCGCCCACGCCGTCCGGCAAGCCGAATAGCGGCTCCAGCAAAGCTCGCGGCGCGTCAATTTCCAGGTCCCAGCCGCTGTCGGCCGGCCGCTCGCTGGCGACCATCCCTTGCTCGAACAGGCGCGCACGCAGGCGTCCCTCGGCATCGGGCACGCGCAGCCAGCAGTGAATGCGATCCAGCTGCATGGTCTGCGCCAGCGACTGGCGCAACAGATCCAGTCCCTGGCCGCTTACGGCCGAACACCACACGCGAGCAGTACGCCCGCCATCGATCATTTCCATGCGCGGTGCGGGCGGCTTGTCGCCATTTTCGAGCTTGTCGATCTTGTTGAAGACCAGAATCTGCGGCACGTCCTGCGCGCCGATTTCCTCAAGCACGCGTTGCACATCGGCGATGCGCTGATCGTGTTCGGGATCGGCCGCATCTACCACATGCAGCAGCAGGTCGGCATCGCGGGTTTCGGCCAGAGTCGACTTGAAAGCCGCGACCAGATCATGCGGCAGATCGCGGATAAATCCGACCGTATCGGCCAGCACCAGCGGTCCGCAGGACAAACCGTCGATTTTTCGCAAAGTCGGATCGAGCGTTGCGAACAACAGATCGGCCGCGTAGACGCCGGCGCCGGTCAGCGCGTTGAACAACGTCGACTTGCCGGCGTTCGTGTAACCCACCAGCGAGACCAGCGGCACGGAATTGCGCTGACGCGCGCGTCGGGACGTGCTTCGCTGCACCTGCACTTTTTCCAAACGCTGAGTCAACTGCTTTACCCGCCCCGCAAGCAGGCGGCGATCCAGTTCGAGCTGAGTTTCGCCCGGACCGCGCAGGCCGATCGAACCGCCGCGCTGGCGCTCAAGATGAGTCCAGCCACGCACCAGGCGTGTGGCCATATGCTTGAGCTGGGCAAGTTCGACCTGCAACTTGCCTTCGTGCGAGCGCGCGCGCTGGGCAAAGATATCCAGGATGAGACCGGTGCGATCAACCACGCGGCACTCCGTAAATTGTTCCAGATTCTTTTCCTGCGCCGGCGACAGTGCATGATTGACCAGGATCAGGTCTGCGGACAGCGCCTGCTTCAGTGTCTTGAGCTCCTCGGCCTTGCCAGTGCCGATGAAGTACTTCGGATTGGGCCTGTCGATGCGCGCACCTAGCGTGCCGACCACGCCGGCGCCGGCCGAACGTGCCAGTTCGCCGAATTCGGCCAACGCCTCCGGATCGTTGTCGCCAACCCATTGCGGCTGCAGCAGCAGCGCGCGTTCGCCTTTGCGGGAACGTTCGAACACTTAGGTCTACCAGGGCCTGTTCACACAAATCCAGACGGTCGCGACGCCGGCCCTTTGCCTGCAGCGCAAGGTGCCGTGAGCGAAGTGTACCCGGTGTACATGAGCGAGCGGCGCTGCGGCGATGCGGGCAAAGGGTCTAGTCCCGAAGGGTTGCCCTTGAGCGGCGACCATCCTGCGGCGCGCACCTTGGCCATAGAACCACTATGACCTGCGGTGCCCACCTTGACTGGCAGCCGCTCAAGGGCAACGCGATCCGCCTGGATTTGTGTGA
This sequence comes from Lysobacterales bacterium, assembly GCA_038244165.1. Lineage (GTDB taxonomy): Bacteria > Pseudomonadota > Gammaproteobacteria > Xanthomonadales > Rhodanobacteraceae > Rudaea. The sequence continues at coordinate 21,385 of JBBRTT010000028.1, forward strand.
ACAGGTCCTAAGCTCCCGTGCTTTCGGCGGGTTCGACATGCGCAGTGTCGGCGTGGCCATTCTCGCCGGTGACGCGAACGTTGCGGCTGGGAACAATTGTGGAAATGGCGTGTTTGTATACCATCTGACTAACGGTGTTGCGCAGCAGCACCACAAACTGGTCGAAAGACTCGACCGTACCCTGCAGCTTGATGCCGTTGACCAGATAGATCGAAACCGGCACGCGCTCGCGGCGCAAGGCGTTCAAAAACGGATCCTGCAAGGACTGACCTTTTGACATGGTTCTTCTCCGGACAAAAACTTGTTGTTATGCGAATCGGAAAAAGCAGCGCGGCCAGAACTTGATATGGCCGTTACGCTCCGATTCAAGGTGTTGAAATACTACGCGTTTTCCGTGCACTTTTGTAGCCGTAGCGCACAGATCAAGCGAATTTATTGAGAAACGCCGTAACCGCGCCCTGCGCCAGTGCCGAATGGCCCGTCGCCAGTGGGTCCAGGGCACGGGCATCAAGCTCCGAGCGCAGCCAGGTGAGCTGGCGTTTGGCGAGCTGTCGTGTCGCAAAAATTGCGCGATCGCGCAATTGGGCCGCGTCGAATTCGCCGTTCAGGTGCTGCCAGGCCTGGCGGTAACCCACCGCGCGCAACGCGGGCAAATCCATATGCAGATCGCCGCGCGCGCGCAATTTTTCGACTTCCGCAAGGAATCCCTGCGCCAGCATCGCGTCCATGCGCAATGCGATGCGCGCGTGCAGCGCGGCGCGATCGGCCGGCACCAGCGCCAGCTTGAGGACGCGATAGCCGAACCGCTGCGGCAGCGCACCCTGCTGCATCGACAGCGGATTGCCGCTGAGCGCGATTACTTCGAGCGCGCGCTGGATGCGTTGCGCGTCGCTGGCGCCAATGCGCGTGGCCGCCACGGGATCAAGCTCGGCCAGGCGCGCATGCAAGGCCGACCAGCCCAGCACGCGCGCTTCGTCGGCGATCTGCGCGCGGACAACCGGATCGGCCTCCGGCAAATCCGATAACCCGTACTGCAACGCGCGAAAATACAGTCCCGTGCCGCCGGCCAACAGGGGAATCCTGCCGGCAGCAACGATCGTCGCCATTTCACGCAATGCGTCCGTGCGGAACTCCGCCGCGGAGTACGGCTGCGCAGGATCGCGGATGTCGATCAGCCGGTGTGGAAACTTCGCCAGGGTTTCGGCGTCGGGTTTTGCTGCACCGATGTCCAGACCACGATAGACGAGCGCGGAATCCACGCTGACCAGCTCGACGGGAAAGTGTTCGGCCAGCCTGAGCGCCAGCGCAGTCTTGCCCGAAGCCGTCGGGCCCATCAGGAAGATCGCGGGTGGGCGCTGATCGGGTGGGCGCTGATCGGCTGGGCACTGATCGGAATAGGGCATGGTGCGATTGTAGGACGCCAACGGGCCGCGCAGCCTATAATTGCAATCAGAAGCCTGCGCTGGCGGGACGAGTCGAGGATTTCCCATGCCGCAAACGATGAAAGCCCTGGTCAAGCGCGAAGCCGCCAAGGGCATCTGGATGGAACAGGTGCCGCTGCCGGAGATCGGTCCCAACGATGTCCTGGTCAAGCTCGAAAAGACCGCGATCTGCGGTACAGATTTACACATTTATAAATGGGACGAGTGGTCGCAGCGCGTGATCAAGCCGGGCCTGGTGATAGGTCACGAGTTCGTCGGCCGCATCGTCGACATGGGCCCTGGCGTGCGCGGCTACACGATCGGCCAGCGCGTCAGCGCCGAGGGCCATATCGTCTGCGGCGTCTGCCGCAACTGCCGCGCGGGCAAGCAGCACCTGTGTCCATACACCGTCGGCATCGGCGTGAATCGCAACGGCGCGTTTGCCGAATACATCGCCATGCCGTCGTCGAACCTGTGGCCAATCCCGGATCAGATTCCGTCGGAACTGGCCGCATTTTTCGATCCTTACGGCAACGCGGCGCACTGCGCGCTGGAATTCGACCTGATCGGCGAGGACGTCCTCATCACCGGTGCCGGCCCGATCGGCATCATCGCCGCCGGCATCGCCAAACACGTCGGCGCGCGCAACGTCGTCGTCACCGACATCAACGACTACCGTCTCAAGCTTGCTGCGGACATGGGCGCGACGCGCGTGGTCAACGTCTCCAAGCAGTCTCTCAAGGAAGTGGTCAAGGACCTGCACATGGAAGGCTTCGATGTCGGCCTGGAAATGTCGGGCAATCCGCGCGCGTTCAACGACATGCTCGATTGCATGTACCACGGCGGCAAGGTCGCACTCTTGGGGCTGCTGCCGAAAGGCGCCGGCATCGACTGGGACCGCATCATCTTCAAGGGCCTGACCGTGCAGGGTATCTACGGCCGGCGCATGTATGAGACCTGGTACAAAATGACGCAAATGGTACTCACCGGCTTTCCGCTCGGCAAAGTACTCACTCACCAGATCCACATCGACGATTTCCAGAAAGGCTTCGACCTGATGGATTCAGGCAATTGCGGAAAGGTGGTCTGCTCCTGGAATTAGAAGCTATCCCAAAAACTACTGCGCTCGACATTTCGCGCGCGGGCGGTGCTCGGAATTCTCATGTACATTTGAGTACACTCCGGTTCCTGCGCGCCGCCCACACGCGAACTGCCTTCGCTCGCTACGTTTTTGAGACAGCTTCCGCGCGTCCGCATTCAGTTGCGATTGCATGCGGCTCCAGCAGATTGCCGGGATGAAATTCACCGCGATTGTCATTCTGACCGTCAGCGCCGCGTTTGCGCACGCCGCGCCAGTGGATTGCACGCAGGCTTGCGCTTACGAATCCGAACCCTTCCTGCAGGCCACGGCGCTGGTGCAGACCTCGCTGCTGAACGGCCCGAACTTTCACGTCGTACCGGAGGTGCAGGTGCGCGGCTACATGGCGCATTTCCTGATCGATACGCGATTCGGACCGTTGCACGCAGATAGCGTGGAATTGCTGGAAGTCCGCGTCGGCGAGATTCCGGCACTGGAAGCGCTCGATCGGGCCAGCAAGACAGGCGCGTTCGCGCATGCACTGGCCGAGCGCGGCAGGAAAACCAGTGAGGCGATCGTGCACGTGGCCGAACATCCGCTGGACAGCATCACCGGCCTCCCCGCAGGCGTCGCCCGCTACTTCGGCGCAAAATGGGATTTGTGGACAAATCGCGCGCAATCGATCGCGGATCGCTCGGCGAAGGAATTTCAGAACAAGGGCGATCCGTATCGCGCACCGGCCGGACCGATGACCGCCGGGCGCGACGCGACGCCAGACGAGGACGCGCCGCCGAAGAAAAACCGCGCCTGGTATGCGCGCGCCGGCAACGAGACTGAACGCCAAGCCAAGCGTTATCTAAAATACAGCCAGGCCAAGCGTGAGATGGCCAAGGCGCTCGGCGTCGATCCGAATTCCACCAACCGCCTCTTGAACGAAAAGCTCGACGAATTGGCCTGGGCCGCAGTAGCGGGCAACTTCTCTGCCGGCGCAGCGCTCGGCGAAGTGGTCGGCATGGCGGCGGACGTGATTTCCTGGAGCGGCAAGCTCAATCAATACGTGCTGACCAAGGCGCCGGAACAGCTGCGCGAGGTCAATCGCACCCGCCTGCTGAAATTCTGCAGCGACGATTTCGCCGTGCGCCAGTTCTTGCGTCGCGGCGGCTTCACCGACAGCCTGCGCACCGCACTCTCCGCGTCTTTGGAAAAACTCAAACCCGTGGACGGTTGCAATGAACTGGTCGAACTCGGCGCAACCACGCGCGGCGAAGTCGAGGCGCGCTATCTGGTCGACGCACTCAAGCTGATTGAACGTCAGGCAGACGCGACGGGCGGCACCTTACTCATCAATGGCGCTGCGCTCGCGTGGCACACGCCATCGGGAAGGCTGCTGTTGCCGCTTCCCGTCGACTACCTGACGTGGAGCCACGACATCGATGCCTTCTTCGATCAACGGGTATTTTCCGTTAGCGGCAAGACCGCACTGATCGGTGGCGAAGCCTCGATGCTGGCTCAGCGCCGCCTGACCGAGCGCGGCTGGAACCTGGTGTCGCGTGCGCCGTTCGATGGCGCGCCCGCATATGCTCAAAGTGGTGAGTTCAATTCTGCTCCGGCGACGCGCACCGTCGGCAGCGGCAATTCCTATTGAGGTGGTTTTGCCTCCATCGCATCGAGCTGGTCTTCGTAGTAGGTGCGGCCCGCGGCAAATAGCAAAAACGATCGCGCTGCTTTGCGCGCAGCCGGATCGGCATTCGCGTCGCGCAGCGTTTGTTCGGCCGCGGGTGCGAATAGCGTCTGGACCTTGTCGAGCCCTGCTTCCTTTTCGCTGCGTAGCTGCGTGAACAGAGCAGCCTGAGTCTGCGCGTCAAGCGCGCGCACTTGCTCCGCCGTCTGTGTTTCCAATGCTGCCAGCGCTGTCTTGCCCGATGTCGGCGGCGGTGTGGGCAACACAAAATGAAGGCGCCCGAACGTCGGCGCGTAGGCGCCTTCGCCGACGTGCCAGACGATACGCTCGGCGTCGGCCAGCAGCGCATCATTGGGGTCGCTGGCGACCAGCAGTGTCATGCGATTGATGTCGTCGAGCATATCCGCGCCAACGCTGGCCCAGTCCTTGTTCACGTGCTTGAGCAGCGTCGGTAACGCGTCGCTCCACCAGGGCAGCGCCAGCAATGGCAGCAGCGTCACCAACCAGAACACACTGCGCGATTGTCCGCCGAACAGAAAAGTCATGCCCAATCGCCAGACCAGCAGTCCAGGTATACAAATAAACACGGCGAACACCAACCCACCGAGCCAAGGCTGGCGGCGATCATCAACGTATTTCGCCGGCATCGCCTGGGCCGGACTCGTCGGATCGAAAGCCAATGCAAATTCCGGGATTCGCGCCGACCAACTCGCCACTGCCACATCGACCGGACGATCGAATTGTTCCTTCATCGCACCCAAAGCCGTGGTCGGCGGCGGCTTGCTCAGCATGAACGTGCTGGATGGCGGGTGCGAGTTCAGCCAATCCGTCGCGATCTTGCTCAAGCGGATTTCTTCCACTGCGAAGCCGCTGGCATCGCGGGTGAAGGCGAATGGAATTCCCGGGGCCAGGGTGTCCCAGTCATCCAGCCGAAAATCTTCGCGAAAGGAAAAGCGGTTGCCGCAGAACGCGCGCCGCAATGGCGCACCCCAGTCGCCGCCGTATTCGATCACGGCACAAGCAGAAATCCTAGCTGAAGGTTGCCAGTAGACGGCAGTCTTGCGCATCGTGTCCGGATCGAAATCCAGCGCAACCCAGCTTTCGACAATGTGCCCGGACGCGTTGCCGGTGAACTTGGCGTAGCGCACGGTATCGATCAGCGGTTGCGGACCAACCTGCCAGGCGACGGCAAGGAAAATTCCGCCGAAAAGCAGCAGGAACCCGGCGATCATGCCGATAAAGGGACCCGCAACGACAATCGCCAGATTGCCGAGGATCAATTCTCGCCAACGATTGGTCGGCGCGCGCGGCTTTGCTCCGGCGTCATGCGAGCTTCGTTTGTGCTTTGGATCCTGGCCCGCCATGACAGTTTCCCGGCAATCGCAGGTATTGTAGCGACAGCACAATTTGCTTGCGCGCGCCAATCGCGGACAATACCCCCTCGCCCACCCGCCTCACCCACTCGGACACCGCCATGGACTACACCGCCCGCGAACGCCTCACTGCTGAACTCGACTCGATTCGCGATCAAGGCCTGTACAAGACCGAGCGCATCATCACCACGCCGCAGTCGGCGGCTATCAAGACGACGGAAGGCCGTGAAGTGCTGAACTTCTGCGCGAACAATTATCTTGGCCTTGCCGACAATCCCGAGATTGTCCAGGCGGCCAAGGATGCGCTCGACACGCATGGATTCGGTCTGGCCTCGGTGCGCTTCATCTGCGGCACGCAGGATCTGCACAAGCAGCTTGAAGCGGTTATTTCAAGATTTTTCGGTACCGACGACACGATTTTGTATACCAGCTGCTTCGATGCGAACGGCGGACTGTTCGAGACCATCCTCGGCGAACCCGATGCAGTGATCTCGGACGGGCTCAATCATGCCTCGATCATCGACGGCATCCGCCTGTGCAAGGCCGAGCGCCGCCGCTACGCGAACGGCGACATGGCCGATCTGGAACAGCAACTCAAGGAAACGCAGGGCAAGCGCACGCGCCTGATTGCAACTGACGGCGTGTTCTCGATGGATGGTTACATCGCCAAGCTCGATGAGATCGTCAGGCTCAAGGACAAATACGGCGCGATGCTGATGGTTGACGATTCGCATGCGACGGGCTTCGTCGGCCCGACCGGGCGCGGTTCGGCCGAGCTGCACAACGTTATGGACAAAGTGGATATTTTCACTTCTACCCTCGGCAAGGCGCTCGGTGGCGGTTCCGGCGGCTTCAGCACCGGGCGCAAGGAAATCATCGACCTGCTGCGCCAGCGCTCGCGCCCATACCTGTTTTCCAATACCTTGCCGCCGCCGCTCGTCGCCGCCTCGATCAAGGTCTTCGAAATGCTCAGCGCCAGCACTGCGCTGCGCGACAAGGTCAACGACAACGCGCTGTACTTCCGCAAACGCATGACCGACGCGGGCTTCGATATCCGCCCTGGCACGCATCCGATTGCGCCGGTGATGCTGTACGACGCCAAGCTCGCCCAGCAGTTCGCCAAGGATCTGCTCGACGAAGGCATCTACGTGATCGGCTTTTTCTTCCCGGTCGTGCCGCAAGGTCAGGCACGCATCCGCACGCAGATGAGCGCCGCGCACACGCGAGCGCATATCGATCGCGCGGTCGACGCGTTTGTAAAAGTAGGCAAGCGGCTTGGCGTGCCGAAATAGACACGCGCCTTACGGATTCTTACCCTTGTCCGCTCGTTCAACGCGCAAGTACACACTCTTGTCCTCGTAACCCTGGCTGCCCACGACGCGCAACCTCACGACGTAGGCACCAGGCGGCAATGATTTGGTGTCGATGACATCGACGGCGGTCTGCATCGGCAAACCGCCGATGCGGACGGTGGGGTCGGTGCGCAGGCCTTTGTGCGTGGGAACTTCCTGGCCCTCCAGCCCGGTGACCACAATCTCGAATCCTTTGCGCAAAGTGCCCAGCTCCGGCGTGTGTTGGTTCGCGTGCAACACCACATCGATGGCGCCGGCCGTCGGCTTGGACAACATCCAGCACACGGCCTTGGAGCCGACCTGTTCGGTCAACTTCGCGCGCAACGCGGAATCCTTCAGCGGCTGCGCGCGCTGGCCGTCGATGTCCGCGTCGAAACAGTAGCCGACGCGCGCGCTGCAAACCCTGGCGTCGCGTCCGCTCGGCATCGCACACGGATCGTCTGCGGCAAATGCAGCAGCGAGAATCAGGCTTGGCAACAACACGTGTGCATCTCCTAGGTCTTGCGAATCACCACTTCAACTCGGCGATTTTTCTGACGCCCGGTATCGGTGTCGTTGCTTGCCACAGGTTTGGTCTTGCCGAAACCCTGCGTCGTCATGCGACCAGCGGGAATCTTCTCGCGCTCGATCAGCCACTGCATGACCGAAGCGGCACGCTGCTCGGAAAGTTTCTGGTTGTACTGCGCCGCGCCTTTGCCGTCGGTGTGACCTTCCAGACGCACGGCGCCTTTGTAGCCACGAATCACAGTCGCCAGTTGCGCCAGCGCGTGTGCCGCGTCCGCGCGAATGTCGGCCTTGTCGAAATCGAACAGGACATCCGCCGGCAATTCGATGCGCACTTCAATCTGGGTTTCCTGCGCTCCGAGATCGCGCTTGGCGACAGCCAGATCCTGTACCTTGCCTTGCACCTCGTGCGTCGCATTGGCCAAACCGCCGACCAAGCCGACGATCGCATGCGTGCTCGCAACGATTTCGTGCGTCTGCGACACGAGTGCACGCGACGTATTGGCGCCGAGTTGTGCGACGGCAGCCTGCGCTGCTTGTTCGGTCGCGGGCGACCACGGATCGTCGTACGTCGCAGCAGCGGCGGCCGCGCAGAAGGTCAGGCCGGCCAGCAGTCGGGCCGGCCAGGAAGCCAGCCCGCGGATCACGGCACGTCCTGGATCGCCAGGTCGTCGAACGGTGGCGTACTGTCGATACTTAGTGCTATCGACTTGACCGTCGCCGGCGGCGCCGGGAACTTCATCCAGATCGTCTGGCTCTGCCCGGCTTTGACCGTTTCGTGCCATTGCTCATTGCCGGAATTGACCGCAGCAATCGCAGCGCCGGTATCGTCCTTGAGCACCTGGTACTTCTTGCCGGCTCCGGCATCCAGCAGGTAGCACTTGTCATAGTTGAAGGTGACAAAGCTATCTTTGCCGCCATCGTCGTGCAAGCGCACGCGCACAGTCAGGGTGTTGCCCTTGCGCTTGAATTCGGTGATGTCGGCAGTGACGCCCTGCCAGTTCGTCGGCTGGCTGGCGAGCGGCGCCTGCGGTTGCTGAGCAATGGCCGCGAGCGGTGCGATGGTGATTGCGACGGCCAAAAAACGCTGTATGGCATGCATGGCCTTGCTCCCTTTTGCGATGGCACGACGACTATACGCCGCAGCAAATGCCGGTGCATCGTCGCGGCGCAGCATGACAGCGTGGTCGACGCATTGCGGCGCCACGGCGGCGGCGAGGCAAGACGCGCTGAAGCAGCGTCCCGCAGTGCCGCAATCCGAAGGTTTGCGGTACGCTCGCACCTGTTGCTCACGCCCACACCTTCGGGATCAGAATGCTCAAGCACGCCATCGTTCGTCCCCCTGCGGCCAATTTTGCTGACGGCCTGACCAGCGTCGACCTGGGCAAACCAGATTTCGAGAAAGCGCGTGATCAACACGCGCACTATTGCCAAGCGCTGCAGCAGTGTGGACTGGAATTGATACGTCTCGAAGCCGACGCGGACTTTCCCGATTCGACTTTCGTCGAAGACACCGCCGTCCTCACCCACAAGGCAGCAATCCTGACGCGCCCCGGGGCGCGCAGCCGCGAAGGTGAAGTCGTCGGCATCGAGCGCGCACTGCGCCGGGTGTATTCGCGGTTTCACGCAATTACTGCGCCCGGCACGGTCGACGGCGGCGATGTCTGCGAAGCAGACGGGCACTTTTTCATCGGCTTGTCCGAGCGCACCAACGAACACGGCGCGCGTCAGCTTTCAGCCTTTCTGCAACGAGAAGGATTCACCTCGGCGCTCGTCGACATTCGCGGCATCGACGGCATCTTGCATTTGAAAAGCGGCATTTCCTACCTCGGCGACAACCGTCTGGTGCTGATCGATGCGTTTGTCGGCCAGGCTGCGTTCAGCGGCTATGAGATCGTGGTCGTGGAACCGGAAGAAAATTACGCTGCGAATTTTCTGCGCATTAATGACCGCGTGATCTTGTCTTCCGGCCATCCGCAATTCGAAGCCGCAGTGCGCAAGTTTGGTTATCCGCTGATTGCGCTGGACATGTCTGAGTTCCAGAAAATGGATGGTGCGCTGAGTTGTCTGTCCCTGAGGTTTTAAGGAGCTTTCAATGTCGAACGACTACGCTCGCCGCGAATTTCTCGTGGCCGCTGGCGCCATCGCGGGCCTTGCCATGTTGCCGGCTGCAGCGCGCGCTGCAACCGCCCCGCTACCAGCGCATTGGGCCATTTATGCCGCCGCCATGGTGATCGATTCCTGCGGCTCTCCGGGCCGGACCGATTCTACCGGAAGCGAGTCGGCACGCCAGCCGCTGGACGCCGGTGAACTTGCCGACATCCGCAACTCCGGAGTCACTGCGCTGAATTTCACCGTCGGCACAGTCGGCAGGTATGCGAACGATTTCAACGACACCATCGAGAATATCGCCTACTGGGATTCGCAGATCGCCGCGAATCCAGGGCTGCTGACCAAGGTGACGAGCGGCACGCAACTGGACCAGGCCAAGCGCGACAAGCGCCTCGGCATCATCTACGGATTCCAGGATACGACGATGTATGGCGAGAACCTCGACCGCTTCGACCTGTTTCACGACTTCGGCATTCGCATCGTGCAGCTGACCTACAACCGCCGCAACCTGATGGGAGACGGCTGCCTGGAACCCGGCAATGCCGGCCTGAGCAAGCTTGGCCGCGACATGATCGCGAAGATGAACGAACGTGGTGTACTTGTGGATTTAAGCCATTGTGGACAACGTACCACGCAGGAAGGCATCGAAGGTTCGAAAAAACCAGTGGCAATCACCCATTCGGGTTGCGCGACGCTTGCCGACATGCCGCGCAACAAGCGCGACGAGGAATTGCGCCTGCTCGCGCAACGCGGCGGCGTCGTCGGCATCTACATCATGCCGTACCTGCGCAGCGCCGGCCAGGTCGTGGCGGACGACGTGCTGCGACATATCGAATATGCGCTCAAGGTCTGTGGCGAGGATCACGTCGGCATCGGTACCGACGGCACGATTTCAGCGGTCGATCTCACGCCGGAATTCAAGAAGGACTTTGCCGACCAGATTGCCGAAAGGCAGAAGCGCGGCATTTCCGCACCGGGCGAACGCGCCGATTCGTATACTTTTGCTCCGGACTTGAACACACCGCAGCGCTTCGAACGCATTGCGCTGCTGCTGTCGCAACGCGGCCATTCCGACGCGCGCATCGAAAAAATTCTAGGCGGCAACTTTGCCAGGCTATTCCGCGAAGTGATCGTTTGACCGACTACGACCGCAGCCCCAAGCGGCGGTCGCAGTTGCGCCGCCGTTCAATTGATCTGACTACTGCTGTGAAATGCCTAGTGCGCCTGGATCGCGGTCACCGGATGAATTTCCCACAGGGTTCCGCGCGGGTCATCCGACTCGCCTTCCGGCTCGCGATATAGCCATCCGGTGACGGCAACCTTCTTGCCGACCATCGCACGCAGTTTTGGCTCAGCCAGGGCTGCGGTTTTTTTCATCAATTCCGGACAGACCTCGACGATGACCCAATGCCGTGTGTCGGTTTCTCCCTGGGTGCTGGCGAGCACAACCTTCACATCGTTGTCGGGCTCACGCTCGACCTGCACCACGAATCCTTCAACGTGCGCAGCCTTCTGTGTCGACCAAGCGTCCTTGCCGCTCTTGTCGAGCAACCCCTGCAGGCTCACTGCCGCATCGATATCTGCGTCTTTCGGCGCATGGTTGCGATGCTTGAGCGCGACTTCGTCCTTGCCCTCGCCTTTTTCTTCTTGATTTGCCCAGACCCACCCGGAGGCTACGATCAGACCCAGGGTAGCGGCTGCCAATACGCTGGAATGTTTCATGGCTCGCTCCTTCCCGGCGTCGGTGTGCGCGGGACGCGGCGCCCGCCGCGAGCGAACCGACCGGCCAAGCATACGCCGCATCATTCGGTTGGGGGCAATGTCCAGCGCCGGATGCGTTCGTAGGCCTGCTTGTTGTCCAGCAGGTCCAGATGGTTCATGGCATAGCCGACCCATTGCCGGGTCTTCGGAAAATTGAGGTTTCGATTGGTCTGGGCGCCTTGTCCGAGCGCGCTGGCCAGCGGCACCAGACCGTCTCCGAGCAGTCTTTCCTTGAGCCCGCCGGTTTTTTTTGCGAGCGACGCGGCTATGGCATAGCAGGCAATGCCTTGCGGCAGCGGCAACGCAAGTGGTTTGCGCCGGGAAGGTTCGAATCGGTCATGCTGCTGCCAGTCCTCGTCCGACATATTGCCGTGACGCAGATCGGTGATGCCGGCGCTGCGAATTTTCCCGAGCCGCGCGAATGCGGTCGTGTACGGACTGGCGTCCAGGGTCGCATCGATCCAGTGACCACCGCGTTCCAAGGGCGCGCCATGGTGGGGCGTGCCGAGGAAAATGATCTTGCTCAGGCGCTGCAGCCACGCGTGGTCTGATTGTTCGGCAAACGCGCAGGCGCTGCGCGTCACCAGGCCACCCATGCTATGTCCCAGGATTACAAGTTCTTGCACAGCGACCGGCCACGCGCTCAGTAGCGCCTGGATCATCTGCGCGAACGCACGCCCGTTGCTGGAAACGTGCAGGCCACTGTTGTAATGCAGATACACGGGAGTGAATCCGGCGTCCGCAGACAACGCGGCGCCATGATCGTGTCCATGCCGCCGCCATTGCAGGTCGCTCATGCACAGACCGTGTACGAGCAGCACAATCTTGCCGGTGGCATCGGGAATCGTTTCGGCCATCGACTTGCGCGTCAGTTCGAGCGGCTGGCCATCGCGACGAAACTGCATCGGGATCGCCAATGGATTGGCATTGTCGGCAAGGTGATCGCCGAGTACCCCGTTCAATGCTGCCAGCACTGCCTCGCGCTCGGGCGAGGATGCGCCGCGGCCGATCAAAGGCGAAAGCTGCCCGAGCAACTTGTCGATGCCGCCGCCGACCAGCCGGGTCACGCCGCGAATGGATTTGTATACAAATCCGGTAATTCCCTTTGCCGGCTCCTGGGTGGATTTTCCCAGAATACCCGGCGTGCGCAGGATATTGTGGTGCATAGTCTCCACCAGGCTGGTCAAGCCGAGCGTCGCGTCGATCGCGAGCCGGCCGTAACCGCGAATATCTGTCCCGCGGATGTGGGCTTTCTTGGTCATGGCTGCACTGTATGCTGATCCAACTCGGCAACGCCACAGAGCATTTGTGCCTCAGCACCGGTCAACACCCGCCATTTGCCTTTTGCCATGTCGCCCAGCGCAAGCGCACCGACGGCTACACGCACCAAGCGCAGTACCTGGATATCGAATGCGGCGAGCAAACGCCTGATCTGCCGATTACGGCCTTCGTCGAGAACGACTTCAAGCCAGGCGTTCTTTTCGCCGCGGCGCAGTTCGACTGCGGATTTCGCCGCGATCCTTTCACCGTCGTCGTCAATTCCGGCGCGCATCCGCTCTAGCAAGCCAGCTTCAGGCAAGGCGTCGATCTGCACGTGATAGGTCTTGTCCAGATGCGATTCTGGATCGGTCAATCGCGCCGCCCACACGCTGTCGTTGCTAAACAGCAGCACGCCTTCGCTGGCTTTGTCGAGACGGCCGACCGGCGCCAGCCAGGGGAAGTTTCCATCTTGCAACAAAGTATACACGGTATCGCGGCCCTTTTCGTCGCTGGCCGTGGTGACATACCCGCGCGGCTTGTTGAGCATGACGTATACTTTTTCGACGGCGGCGATCGCGCTGTCGTCCAGCGTGATGCGATCGTGCTGCGCATCCGTCGGCGCTTCCGGATCGTGCTCGATGCGGCCGTTTACGCGCACGCGCCCGGCGCGTACCAGCGCCTGCGCTTGGGTGCGCGAACAGATACCGAGCTTGCTCAAGACGCGCGCCAAACCATGCCGCGGTGCCGGTTGGGCGCCACGATGACGCCGCGCCGATGTTGGGTTAGGCTTGCGATTCATCTGCGCACGTTGCCGCAATGGGCGCGCGCCGTCAAAAGCCCTGGGGAGGGGACCATGTCAGAACACCGTATTGGCCTGCAATGGTCGCGCAACGGCGGTCCGTTCGCTCGCGGGAACTATTCGCCGGATCATGTGATTCGTTACGCCGGCGGACAGACCTTGCACGGTTCGCCAGCAAAGGCATTTGGCGGCAACGAGGCCTATGCTGACCCGGAGCAACTGCTGCTGTCCGCGTTGTCGGCCTGCCATATGCTCACGTTTCTTGCGGTCGCCGCCAACCGCGGCTATGTCGTGGACAGCTACAGCGACGACGCCGTGGCGCTGCTCGAAAAGAATGCCGACGGCAAGATGGCCGTCGCCAAGGCGATCCTGGCGCCGAAAGTCGTGTTTTCCGCAGACAAACAGCCCAGCACCGAGGAGTACGCCAAGCTGCACGAACGCGCGCACACCGGCTGCTTCATCGCCAATTCGGTCAAGACGACGGTCGAGCTACGCCTCTGAAGCATCGGAGCAGCGTGCCGCGTCGGCCGCGTGCATATGGCATGAAGACGCAACGGGGAGTTCCTTCACCATGATCTCACTGCTCGATCACGATACTGCCCCATCGCTGCACGAACCTGAGCACGCATGAGCACCAAGCCACCCGCTTCCAGTTCATCGTCACCGCGCCATTCCGCGGCCGGCGCGATTGCGCGGTGGTTCGACAGTGACGCCGTGGCGGCGGACGACAGCGAACGCATCGACTGGCTGCGCGTTCTCCCCTTCATCGGCATGCATCTGACCTGCATTGGCGTCTTCTGGGTCGGTTTTTCCTGGGTCGCGCTCGGCGTGGCTGGCGCATTGTATACATTACGCATGTTTGCCCTGACCGGTTTCTATCATCGCTATTTCTCCCACAAGGCGTTCAAGACCTCGCGCGCCGTGCAGTTCCTGTTTGCCCTGATCGGCGCCATGTGCGTGCAGCGCGGGCCGTTGTGGTGGGCGGCGCACCATCGCAACCATCATCGCCACGCCGATACCGCGCGCGACATCCATTCGCCGGTGCTGCGTGGGTTCCTATGGAGCCACATGGGCTGGTTCCTGACCCCACGCGGATTCCGCACCGATTGGGAATCGATCCCTGACCTGCGCCGCTTTCCGGAACTGCGCGTGCTCGACCGCTTCGATATCGCCGTGCCGATTGCGCTGGCCGTCGGCCTGTTCTTCTTCGGCCGCTGGCTGCAGCACGCGCATCCGGCCCTGGGCACGAGCGGCGGGCAAATGTTGATCTGGGGATTTTTCGTGTCGACTGTGGTGCTGTTCCACGCCACGGTCACGATCAATTCGCTTGCGCATCGCTTCGGTTCGCGCCGCTACGACACCGCCGACAACAGCCGCAACAACTGGCTGCTGGCGCTCATCACGTTCGGCGAGGGCTGGCACAACAATCACCATCATTTTCCGGGCGCCGCGCGCCAGGGGTTCCGCTGGTGGGAACTGGATTTCACCTACTATCTGCTGCGCGCCCTGGCTGCGTGCGGACTGGTGTGGGACCTGAAACCAGTGCCCGCCGGCTTGCGCAGGACGCGCTAGGAACATGCGGATCGCTGTAGTCGGATCGGGTATTGCCGGCCTGGGGAGTGCGTGGCTGCTTTCGCGGGAGCATGAAGTGACGCTGTACGAAGCCAACGATTACCTGGGTGGACACACGCACACGCACGACGTTGAAATCGCCGGCAGCAACTACGCCGTGGACACGGGGTTTATCGTGTTCAATCCACCCAACTACCCGTTGCTGTCAAAGATGTTTGTCGAACTCGGTGTCGAGTCGCAACCGACGACGATGAGCTTTGCATTGAAGAACGAACGCAGCGGCCTGGAATACAACGCCACGGATCTGGCTGGCCTGTTTTGCCAGCGACGCAACCTGGTATCGCCGCGCTTCCTGCGCATGCTGCGCGACATCGTTCGCTTTTACCGCGAGGCGCCGGCGCTGCTCGAGCTTGCCGACGCTGGTCCCACACTTGGCAACTATCTGGCGGCAAACGGCTATTCCGAGGCCTTTCGCGACGATCATCTGGTGCCGATGGCGTCTGCCCTGTGGTCGTCTGCTTCTGCGCAGGTCCTGCATTTTCCGGCGAAGTATCTGACGCAGTTCATGGCCAACCATCAGATGCTGCAAACCCGCGATCGAACGCAGTGGCGCGTGGTCAAGGGCGGTTCGCAAAGCTACGTGCGCGCCTTGCGCCGTAACTGGAAAGTTCAGGAGCGCATTGGCTGCGCGGTGACGAAAGTCGCGCGGGAAGGCGCCGATGTGCGCGTCGACAGCTGTGATGCCAGCGAGCGCTACGACCACGCCGTGCTCGCCTGTCACAGCGATCAGGCGTTGGCATTGCTCGCCGACGCCAGCGAGCGCGAACGCGACATTCTCGGCGCGATGACGTTCCAGGAAAACGACACCGTGCTGCACACCGATGCGACCCTGCTGCCGCGCCGGCGTCGCGCGTGGGCGGCATGGAACGCGCTGGTGCCGAAGGATGCAAGCGAACAATGCACCGTCAGCTATTGCATGAATCTGCTGCAATCGCTGGATGCGCCGGAGCCGATCGTCGTGACGCTCAATCGCACGCCGCACATCGCCCCGGAAAAAATCCTCAAGCGCTTGCGCTACCACCATCCCGTGTATACCCGGGAATCAGTCGCAGCGCAGGCGCGCAAAGGCGAGATCCAGGGTGTCAACAACACGTGGTTCGCAGGCGCATATTGGGGTTGGGGTTTTCACGAAGATGGCATGCGCAGCGCCGTCAATGTCGCCAATGCGCTCGGCGTTCGCTGGCCATGACCGCGGCGCCATCCAGCTGCATCTATGAAGGCTGGATACGGCACCGGCGCCACGCACCGCATGCGCACGCGTTCCGCTATCGCATGTATTTTCTGTATCTGGATCTGGCCGAACTCGACCGCGTTTTCGCCCGGCGCTGGCTGTGGTCGGCGAACCGGCGCAATGTCGCGGAATTTCGCCGCAGCGACTATCTCGGCGACGCGGCCGTGCCACTGGACGAAGCGGTGCGTGCGCGCATCCGTCAAGTCAGCGGACGCGCGCCGACTGGCCCGATCCGGCTGCTGACCCATTTGCGCACATGTGGACATTGTTTCAATCCCGTCAGCTTTTACTATTGCTACGCCGATGACGGGGTGACGCTCGACACCATCGTCGCCGAGATCACCAATACGCCATGGAAGGAGCGCCACAGCTATGTGCTGCCCATCGCCGGCGCGCAGCGCCATGGCGCGGCGCTGCGCTGGGACTTTCACAAGGCTTTTCACGTTTCGCCGTTCCTGCCGATGCAGCGCGACTACGCCTGGCGCTTCACCGCCCCGGACGCTGCACTGCGCGTGCATATGGACGTGCTCGATGGCGCCGCCCGCGATTTCGACGCCACCCTGGTGCTGGAGCGGCGTCCGTTGACCGGCTTGAACATGGCGCGCGCACTGATGCGCTTTCCGGCAATGAGCCTGCGCGTGGTCGCGGCCATCCATTGGCAGGCTTTCTTGATCTTTCTTAGACGTAACCCGGTCTATTCTCACCCGAACTCTCACCCGAATTCTCATCCGAAATCCAAAGCGAGCTGAGGCATGAATCCAGAATCCGCCCGGGCCATCGAGGTTTCCGCACCCAACTCCTATGCCACCCTGGCCTATGGCGTCCTGGATCGCGCCTTGCGCACCCGCCTGCTCGCACAGATGAGCGCGCTGCGCGACAGTCAGTTGCGTCTCATCGACGCGCTCGGCGAAACCCTGCTCGGTACGCAAGCGGCCAATCCGGCCGATACGCTGCACGCGACGGTGCGTGTATACGATGCAGCATTTTACCGCCAAGTCGCCGGCAACGGCAGTGTCGGCGCCGGCGAATCCTACATCGATGGCATGTGGCACTGCGACGACCTGGTGGCGCTCATGCGCATGCTCGTGCGCAATCGCAATCTTCTTGATGCACTGGAAAGTGGGATAGCGCGTCTCGGCGGTATCGCCATGAGGGCCTGGCATGCGTTCAAACGCAACACACGCATGGGCAGCCGGCGCAATATCGCCGCGCATTACGATCTGGGCAACGACTTCTTCCACCTGTTTCTCGACGACAACATGATGTATTCCTCGGCCATCTTTGCCGATGCTGACGAGTCGCTGGAAGTCGCGTCTCTGCGCAAGCTCGACCGCATCTGCCGCAAGCTCGCGCTGTCGGCGAATGATCGCATCGTCGAGATCGGCAGCGGCTGGGGCGGCTTCGCGATCCACGCGGCACGCAATTATGGTTGTCATGTAACCACCACGACGATCTCGCGCGAGCAATTCGAACTGGCGCGTGAGCGCGTGCACGAGGCCGGGCTCGACGGCCGCGTCCAGGTATTGCTGGAGGATTATCGCGACCTATCCGGGCGCTACGACAAGCTGGTATCGATCGAGATGATTGAAGCGATCGGTCATCAATACCTGGACGAGTACTTCAGCAAGGTCGGCAGTCTGCTGAAAGACGATGGCATGGCCCTTGTCCAGGCGATCACGATCGAGGATCACCGCTATGCACAGGCCCTGCGCGCCGTGGATTTCATCAAGCGCCATATCTTTCCCGGCAGCTTCATCCCGTCGATCAGCGTGATGCTTGACGCGATGGCGCGATCCAGCGACCTGAAGCTGTTTCACCTTGAGGACATCGGCCCGAGCTACGCACTTACTCTGGCCGCCTGGCGCGAGCGCTTCCACCGGCATTTGCCGGAAGTGCGGGCGCAAGGCTACGACGACCGCTTCATTCGCATGTGGGATTTTTATCTTGGCTACTGCGAAGGCGGCTTCCGCGAGCGATCTACCGGCAGTGTGCAGATGCTGCTGACGCGGCCCGGCTGCCGCCGCCCGCAGTGTCTTGATCCTGACGCGGCCAACATGGACAAAGTGTTGTGAATTTGTGGATTAATGCCATTTTTTACCAGACGACCTGGCTGATCGCAATCGCCGGTGCGGCGCGCGGCTGGTGGTGGGCAGGTCCGGCAGCGCTCGGCGTTTTTGCCGCCTGGCAACTCGCGGTGTCGGCGCACAGGCGCGCCGATGCGCTGCTGCTGGCGTATTCGGCGGCGATCGGCTTTGTCATCGATTCCGCGTTCGCGCAGACCCACCTGATCAACTATTCCGCGGCCATGCCGTGGCCAGACTTTGCGCCCGGCTGGATCGTGGCGTTGTGGATGAGTTTTGCGCTGACCCTCAACCATTCGCTGTCGTATCTGAAGACGCATGTCGTTTTCGCGGCAACGCTCGGCGCCATCGGCGCGCCCGTGGCCTATGTGGCCGCGGCACACTGGGGTGCACTTGCATTCCCTGCCGCATCCACACCGGCGTTGCTGATCCTTGCGGTCGGCTGGGCGGTGATCACGCCGGCCTTATGCAGCCTTGCGAAGACGCTAAGCCGGCGTGCGCCTGCGACCCTCGCCTTCCATGGAGGCCCGCGATGACGCCCTGGTACATCCTGTATGTGTGGGCCGCCGCGAGCGTGGCCATGTTCGCCGGCTGGCTGATCCAGCGGCGCACGCGTAACGCCGGCATCGTCGACGCGATCTGGTCTGCATGCATGGGTGCCGCCGCGCTGTTCTACGCCTGGGTGGGCAGCGGCGGCCTGGTGTCGCGACTGGCCGTGGCAATGCTCGGCGGCGTGTGGGGTTTTCGCCTGTGCATGCACATTCTTTCGCGCGTGCTCAACGAACCCGAAGATGGTCGTTATCGTTATTTGCGCGAGTACTGGCGCGACGATCAACGCAAATTCTTCGGCTTCTTCATGGCCCAGGCGTTGCTGACGGCGCTGTTCTCGCTGCCGTTTTACGCGGTCGCAGAAAATCCGCGCGATGCCTTGTCGATCTGGTGCGTATGCGGATTGACGATCTGGCTGGTCAGTATCGCCGGCGAATCCATCGCCGACGTGCAATTGTCCCATTTTCGCAAAAATCCACAAAATCGCGGCAAGACCTGTCGCGTCGGCCTGTGGCGCTATTCGCGGCATCCGAACTACTTTTTCGAATGGCTGCATTGGTTCACCTACGTATTCCTGTCCATCGGAGCGCCGTTTCCGGCGTGGCTGCTGAGCTTTCTGGGTCCGACCCTGATGCTGGCTTCGCTGTGCTGGATCAGCGGCATTCCGTTCACCGAGGCGCAGGCACTGCGCTCGCGAGGCGACGACTATCGCGAGTACCAGCGCACGACGAGCATGTTGATTCCCTGGTTTCCCAAGAAGGCCTGATCAATGAACCAGACCCTTTCCTCTGGCGTACACACTACGGACGCGCCAACGTCGTCCGGCCTGGTCGGATTGTGCGAGCGCGGACTGGTGCCCGACTGGCTGACCCGGTGCGGAATCCGGCGCATGTGTGCGCAGCGCCTGCGCGAGGAAGGTGTGCGCGACGCCGCCGTAGCGTGGGCAGGTTTTCGCCATTGTCTTGAAGAACTGCAAAAGAGCCCGGTCGCAATACATACCGACGCGGCGAACGCGCAGCATTACGAACTGCCGCCGCGGTTCTTCGAGCTGTGCCTGGGCAAGCGCCTGAAGTATTCGAGCTGCTATTTTCTCAACGGCAACGAATCGCTGGAGCTTGCGGAAGAGGCGATGCTCGCGCTGTACGCCGATCGTGCACAACTCGCCGACGCTCAAGACATATTGGAACTGGGCTGCGGCTGGGGCTCGCTGACCCTGTGGATGGCCGAGCATTTTCCACAAAGCCGCATCACCGCAGTCTCCAATTCAAGTCCACAGCGCGAGTTTATCCAGGCGCGCTGCAAACAACGGGGCCTGAGCAACGTGCGCGTCATTACCCAGGACGTGAATCGTCTGGAACTGGCGTCCGCACAATTTGACCGCGTCGTCTCAATCGAGATGTTCGAGCACATGCGCAACTACGACACCTTGCTCGCGCGCATTGCCTCATGGATGCGTCCGGGCGGAAAACTCTTCGTACATATTTTCTGTCATCGCGAACTGATGTATCCATTCGAAACCGAAGGCGACGACAACTGGCTCGGACGCTACTTCTTCACCGGCGGCCTGATGCCTTCGGCCGATACACTGCTGTGGTTCCAGCGCGACTTGTGCATCGAGCAGCAATGGCGCCTGTGCGGTACGCACTACGAAAAGACCGCGAACTTGTGGCTGGCCAATCAGGACGCAAACCGCGACGAGGTGTTGCGTGTGCTCGAATCAGCGTATGGCGGCCAGGCGCCGCTGTGGAATCAGCGTTGGCGCATGTTCTGGATGGCCTGCGCGGAATTGTTCGGCTATCGCGGCGGCAACGAGTGGCTGGTAGGACATTATCTTTTTGCCAAGCGTTGAGCGTAATGAAGAGAGATGGCACCAGCGCCTCGGCGAGCCATGTACGGCACACGGAGGTGCTGCGAATTGGCGCTTCGATCAGCCGATTCGACAAGCGTGGTGCGGCTATGCCGCGCCCGCTTGATTGAACGTTGCGGCAGGATGCCCAGGTTTTCAATCATCAAATAATGAAAAAGCCCGGCTTTCGCCGGGCTTTCTTGTACTGCTTGCAGCTATCGAGCGAGGTCGATCAATTCTCGACTTTCAGCTCGGTACGGCGGTTGCGCTGACGGCCTTCGTCGGTCTCGTTGGTGTCGATCGGCGCGCTTTCGCCAAAGCCCTTCGGACCATCCAGACGGCTGGCTTCAATGCCATGCGCGGTCAGGTAGTCGTACACGCCCTTGGCGCGACGCTCGGACAGCCTCTGGTTGTACGCATCAGTGCCCTTGGAGTCGGTATGACCATCCACTTCAACATGGATGCTCGGATTGCGCTTCAAGGTATCGATGGCTTCGTCCAGGATCTGCACGGACGCGGCAGTTGGGGCCTTC
Organism: Lysobacterales bacterium; assembly: GCA_038244165.1. Taxonomy (GTDB): domain Bacteria; phylum Pseudomonadota; class Gammaproteobacteria; order Xanthomonadales; family Rhodanobacteraceae; genus Rudaea. The sequence continues at coordinate 42,598 of JBBRTT010000028.1, forward strand.
AACGACGGCACCAGCTTTTCGCCAACACGCGGGTGGTCGAACTTGAACTCGACGCCACGCAGGTCGATCGAAACCGACTTCGGCGGCACGGCTTCGTCACGCGGCTGTGCCGGCGGCGGCGGAGTGTGGTCTTCGGTACGGCGCTGTTCAACAGTCTCAACGGCATGACCGCCGCCGAAGCTGTAGGTCAGACCAACAGTCAAGAGCGCATCGGTGAAGCCGTCGCTGTGACGCGAGAAACCGGCGTGATCGGACAGCACGCTGTTCAGCGAGTTGTCGTCATGATCGTAACGGGCCGCGATTTCGCCACGGAACGCCAGACGATCGTTCATGTTGTACTGCACGCCCACGCCAACGGTGGCCATCGGATCCCAGCCGCCGCTCACGGTGTTGCCGTTGGCATGCAGCAGGAAGCCTGAATACGCCTTGTGACGCACGGCGCCGAGGCCGCCCATCACATACGGACGCCAGCCCGCACCGAGTTCGCCGAAGAACCAGCGACCGGCAACGTCAAGCTGCACGCTTTCCCACTGGTGACCGTCACGCGGCGAGCCGCTCTTGAAGTCACCGTTGTTGATGCCGTATTCGAAATCAACGGCGAAATTGGGGTTGACCCATACGCCGGCACCGATACCGCCGAACAGCGACGTATCGGTTTCACGGTTGCTATCTGGCGCCACGACGCCAATACGCGGGGCCAGGTACCAGCTGCTGTAGTCTTGGGCGTGCGCCACGCCGACGCCGCCCAGTCCCAGGGCAATAAGCGCGAATAATGCATTACGTTTCATTGAAATCTCCTCTGCTTGAGTTTTTTTGGCGTCCGCTACGCGGCGCACACGACACACTAGCCGTTCAATGGCAAAAGTTTGCGTCGCGTTAATTATATGTTAGCACAGCAGCAACGCGAGCGCAGGCAGTCTAGCAAAATCAAACCGTTGCGGCCACCCCTGTTCAGGTTGGAGTCAGGCCACCATCCTTCGTAAGTAAGCCGTTATTTAAGCGCAGAAATTTTCGTTCAAGGCTCAAGCTTTTTCGCATCTCAACCGTGCGCAAACAACTGCATCAGTTGATCGACGGGCAAGGTGTCGAAACGCACCGGATCGCCGGCTATTTGCATGATCTGATCGACCTGGGGTGCTGGCAAATGCCCGCCCAACGCGTGCTTGAACTTCTCAATGAGCACCGGAATGCCTTCTGCGCGCCGCTTGCGGTGGCCAATCGGGTAGTCGATCGAAATCTTTTCCGTCTTGCTGCCATCCTTGAAGAAGATCTGCAGGCTATTGCCGATGTAGCGTCTGGCCGGATCGAAGTAATCCTTGGTGAACTGCGGGTTTTCCTTGACCGTCATTTTCTCGCGCAGCGCATCGATGCGCGGATCGGCGGCGACCGCATCGCCGTAGTCGTCCGCGGTCAGGCGGCCGAAGATGAGAGGTACCGCAACCATGTACTGGATGCAATGGTCACGGTCGGCGTAATTGGCCAGCGGCCCGGTCTTGTCGATGATGCGCACGCCGGCTTCCTGCGTTTCGATTTCTATGCGTTCGATCTGATCGAGCTTGCTGGCCACCTGGGTGTGCAGTTTCAACGCACATTCCACCGCGGTTTGCGCATGAAACTCGGCCGGGAACGAAATCTTGAACAGGACATTTTCCATCACGTAGCTGCCAAAGCCGCGCTCGAATTCGAACGCCTTGCCCTTGAACGCGACGTCGTAGAAACCCCAGGTCTTGGCAGTGAGCGCCGACGGATAGCCCACGCAACCCTTGACCGCGTTCAGCGCATGCGTCACCGCGCGGCGGCAGGCGTCCCCCGCCGCCCAGCTCTTGCGCGGGCCGGCATTCGGTGCGTGGCGATACGTGCGCAACGCGCCGTTGTCGATCCAGCTGTGCGAAATGGCGTTGATGACATCGCTACGGCTGCCGCCGAGCATGTGCGTCGCCACCGCGGTGGAGGCCAGGCGCACCAGGATCACGTGATCCAGGCCCACCCGGTTGAATGAATTCTTCAGCGCATAGCAGCCCTGGATTTCGTGGGCCTTGATCGCGGCCGTCAGCACGTCGCGGACCAGCAGCGGCTTGCCGCCTTCGCGGATATTCCGACGCGAGATGTAGTCGGCGACGGCAAGGATCGCGCCCAGATTGTCGGACGGATGACCCCACTCGGCCGCGAGCCAGGTGTCGTTGAAATCGAGCCAGCGCACCTGCACGCCAATGTTGTAGGCAGCCTGCACGGGGTCCAGCTCAAAGGTCGTGCCCGGCACGCGGGCGCCGCCCGGCAGTGTGGCGCCTGCGACGAGCGGCCCCAGGTGCTTTAGGCATTCGGGAAACTTCATCGCCAGCATCGCGCAGCCCAGCGAATCCATCAGCATGTAGCGCGCGGTATCGTAGGCTTCGGTCGAATCGATCTGGTAGTCGACGACGTAATCGGCGATATCGACCATCGGCTGGTCGGGATCCGGCCGCTTGGCCGAACGGATGTCGTGGTGGCTCATGGGTTTTCCGGCCGGAGAACGAGGGCGCGCATTGTGCCAGAAAGTAGGACTTCCGGCTGACGTCGTTTGCGTGTCTGTCTCGGTGCCTGAGACAGGCGCAATGTAGTGTCCCGCGTGCAATCGGAGGACAATGGAACCATGCCGCTCGACAATTTTCATCCCGCAGTCGCGGCCTGGTTCCGCGGCGCTTTTGCCGCGCCGACGCCGGCGCAGACGCGCGCGTGGCCGGCGATCCAGTCCGGGCGCCACGCGCTGATCGCCGCGCCCACTGGTTCAGGCAAAACGCTGGCCGCCTTCCTTGCCGCCATCGACGAACTGGTGCGCCGTGGCGTGGAGATGCCGCTGCCGGATGAAACCTTTGTCGTCTACGTCTCGCCGTTGAAGGCGCTGTCGAACGATGTGCGCATCAACCTGGAAGCGCCGCTCGCGGGTATCCGCGACGAATTGATGAAACTCGGCCTACCCGATGTGGAAATCCGCACCTGCGTGCGCACCGGCGATACGCCGCAGGCCGAGCGCACGCAAATGCGCAAGCGGCCGCCGCATATCGTGGTGACGACGCCGGAATCGCTGTACATCCTGCTGGGTTCGGAATCCGGACGCACAATGCTCGCGTCAACTCGCAGCGTGATCGTCGACGAAATCCATGCCGTGGCGCCGAGCAAGCGCGGCGTGCATCTGGCGCTTTCGCTGGAACGCCTGGAAGCACTTTGTGGACGGCGCCTGATCCGCATTGGCTTGTCGGCGACGCAAAAACCCATCCTTGAAGTGGCTAAATTCCTCACCGGACCGGTAGCCGCCGGCTGCGCGCCGGATTGTGAAATCGTCGATGTCGGCTATTCGCGCGAACGCGATCTGGCGATCGAATTGCCGCAGGCGCCGCTCGCCGCGGTGATGTCTGGCGACGTCTGGCAGCAGGTCTACACGCGTCTGGCCGAATTGATCCAGCAGCATCGCACCACGCTTGTATTCGTCAATACTCGGCGCATGGCCGAACGCATGGCGCGGCATCTGAGCGAACTGCTCGGCAAAGATGCGGTGACGTCGCACCACGGCAGCCTCGCGCGCGAAACGCGCCTTGCCGCCGAACAGCGGCTCAAGCGCGGCGAACTGCGCGCGTTGGTCGCGACCTCGTCGCTGGAACTGGGCATCGACATCGGCGATGTCGACCTGGTCTGCCAGATTGCCTCGCCGCGTTCGATTTCCGCGTTCCTGCAACGCGCCGGACGCTCGGGCCATTCCGTCGGCGGTACGCCGAAGGGGCGCCTGTTCCCGTTGTCGCGCGACGACCTGGTCGAATGCACCGCCCTGCTCGATTCCATCCGCCGCGGCGAGCTCGACACCCTGCACGTCGAACGCAATGCGCTGGATGTGCTCGCCCAGCAAATCGTCGCCGAGGTCGCCTGCCGCGAGTGGGACGAAAACGCATTGTTCGCGCTGGTCACGCGCGCATATCCCTTTGTGGATTTGTCCACAAATACTTTCCGCGATGTCATCCGCATGCTCGCCGAAGGCTTTACCACGCGCCGAGGACCCAGATCGGCCTACCTGCACCGCGATGCGGTCAACGGCGTACTGCGCGCCCGGCGCGGCGCGCGCCTGACCGCGATCACTTCCGGCGGCGCAATTCCGGATACCGCCGACTACGACGTCGTGCTCGAACCGCAAGCGCACAAGGTCGGCACCGTGCACGAGGATTTCGCCGTCGAGAGCCTGGCGGGCGACATATTCCAGCTTGGCAATACTGCCTACCGCATCCTGCGCGTGGAGCGTGGCAAGGTGCGAGTCGAAGATGCACAGGGTGCGCCGCCGACGATTCCGTTCTGGCTCGGCGAGGCACCGGGGCGCAGCGACGAATTGTCGTTCGCCGTCTCGCGCCTGCGCGACGAGTTTTCGGCAAAAGTGGAAAATGGATCAGATGCAGCGCTGGCTTGGCTGACCGGCGAGATCGGCGTGGTCGAGTCCGCTGCGCGCCAGCTGGTGGAGTATCTCGGGCCCGCCAAGGCCGCGCTCGGGCTGCTGCCGACGCAGCACACCCTGGCGATGGAACGCTTCTTCGATGAATCCGGCGGCACCCAGCTCATCATCCATTCGCCGTTCGGCAGCCACATCAACCGCGCCTGGGGCCTGGCCCTGCGCAAGCGCTTCTGCCGCAAGTTCAATTTCGAGCTGCAGGCCGCGGCCACGGAAGACGCGATCATTCTGTCCTTGTCCACGAGCCACAGTTTTCCGCTGGCCGATGTCGGTCACTACCTGCACTCCAACTCCGTGCGCGACGTGCTGATTCAGGCGCTGCTCGACGCGCCAATGTTCGGTGTGCGCTGGCGCTGGAACGCGACCACGTCGCTGGCCCTGCCGCGCTTCCTCGGCGGCGCCAAGGTGCCGCCGCAATTGCAGCGAATGAAGTCCGAGGATTTGCTCGCCTCGGTCTTCCCGGATCAGGTCGCCTGCGCCGAAAATCTGGTCGGCGAACGCCAGATTCCGGAACACCCACTGGTCGCTCAGACTCTGCACGACTGCCTGCACGAAGCAATGGACATCGACGGCCTGGAGCGCCTGCTGAAGATGCTGGAAAGTGGAGAAATCCACATTGTCGCACGCGACCTGACTGCGCCATCGCCGCTGGCCGCAGAAATCCTCAATGCGCGGCCATATGCGTATCTGGACGACGCGCCGCTGGAGGAACGCCGCACTCAAGCCGTGCAGAGCCGGCGCTGGGGCGATGCCGAAACCACCGAGGATTTTGGCCGCCTCGATCCGGAGGCGATCGAGGCAGTGCGCGAAGAAGCGTGGCCGCAAGCACGCAGTGCGGATGAACTGCATGAGGCGCTGATGGGCCTGGGGTTCATCACCGATGCCGAAATGCTCGTCAATCCCGGCTGGACGGCGTGGCGGGACGAATTGATCCTGCAGCGGCGCGCCACTCGCTGGCTCGGCGATCTGTGGGTGCCGGCCGAACGCCTGCCGCAGTTTCAATCGATTTTTGCCGATTCCGCGCCGGAACCGGCGATCCAGTCGCCCGCGGAATTCGCCGAAATGGAATGGTCGCGCGAATCCGCGCTCGCGGAAGTGGTACGCGGCCGCCTGACCGGACTGGGACCTGTGCGCGCGGCGGACGTTGCCGCGTCGCTGCATCTAGCGCAGACCGATGTCGATCTGGCGCTACTCGCGCTAGAGACCGAAGGTTTCGTCATGCGCGGCCGCTTCACGCCCGGCAGCGACGCCGAGGAATGGTGCGAACGGCATCTGCTGGCGCGTATCCATCGGTACACCGTCAAACGTCTGCGTCGCGAGATCGAGCCCGTCGAGCCGCGCGATTTCATGCGCTTCCTGTTCGAATGGCAGCGCGTTGCCCCCGGCGCGCAGGTCAGCGGGCCGGATGCGCTCGCCGGTGTTCTCGCGCAGCTGGAAGGTTTCGAAGCCCCGGCAGCGGCGTGGGAATCGGAAATTCTGCCGGCGCGCGTCGCCGGATACGAGATTTCATGGCTGGACGATCTGTGCCTCGCAGGTCGTCTGGTCTGGGTGCGCCTGCGCGAACCGGTGACATCGCGCGAACACGCCAGCGGCCCGGTGCGCACCACGCCGATAGTTTTGCTACAACGCCGCAATATGCAAATGTGGACAAAGCTGGGCGGGCTGAGTGACGACGCAACTCCTTCACTGTCATCGCGCGCACAGGCCGTCGCCGATCATCTGCGCGATCACGGTGCGTCGTTTTTCGATGAACTGGCAACCGGCACGCACCTGCTGCATACCGAACTGGAATCGGCGATGGCGGAACTCGTCGCCGCCGGCCTGATCAATTCCGACAGCTTTGCCGGCCTGCGCGCGCTGCTGGTGCCGGCGTCGCGGCGTCCGCTTCCCGGTCGCCGGCGCGGCCGCCGAACAGCATTGCTAGGCATCGCCGATGCCGGACGCTGGGCGCTGCTGCGCCGGCGCCCGGCATCCACACAGAAAGCCGGAACGCGACAGAAGATCGACGTCGAGATCGTGGAGCATGCCGTGCGCACCTTGCTCAAGCGCTACGGTGTGCTGTGCTGGCGCTTGCTTGGCCGCGAAGCGCAGTGGCTGCCGCCATGGCGGGACCTGCTGCGAGTCTGCCAGCGCCTGGAAGCGCGCGGCGAGCTTCGTGGCGGACGTTTCATCGCCGGCTTGTCCGGCGAACAATTCGCGTTGCCTGAAGCGGTCGCGCTGTTGCGCAGCGTGCGCCAGAAGACGCACAACGGCACACTGGTCAGTGTCTGCGGCGCCGATCCGCTGAATCTGGTCGGCGCAATCGTTGCGGGCGCGAAAGTGCCGAGCTTGACCGGTGCGCGCGTGCTGTATCGCGATGGCGCGCCGATTGCCAGTATCGTTGCCGGAGCGTTCACTGCACTCGAACCGATGGATGCGGCCGCCGAATGGGCGGCGAAAACCCGCCTGCTGCGTGGCGAACCGTCAAGCGATGTCGTGAACGAAATGGAATCGGAGGCCTGAAGCGACAGCCTTCCGAGGTGGCAAGCGCTGCGGCTCTCGGCCACAATGTGCGGATGCCGGCGTCGTCATTCGAACGCATCCTTTCGCTCAGCGCCTTCGACGGCGATTCACGCGCTGCCTTGCGTACCCTGCAGGCGCATTTCGCCGTGGATTTCCCCGATTGCTCGCTGGCGCTGCTGCTGGTGCGCGGCCAACCGCCAGGACGCTGTCGCCTCGCGGGCCTCATCGGGCCGGACGGCACCGAGCATGTGCCGAACCTGGACCCGAACAGCGAACACACGCACCTGCCGCCGTTTGACGACACACTGGCATGCCGCATTGTGGAAATTGCGGGGCCGCATGTCATTGCGGTCGCGCCGGTCGACCGCGCGCTGCCGCTGGCGCAGGCTCTGTTCGCGCCGGCCGCGGTACTTGCGATTCCGCTCGCCAACGGCGGCGAGCCCACACATTGGCTGGTGTTCGGTAGCACCCTGGCGCGCCGCTTCGACGGCGCGGATCTGGAGCATGTCTTGCTGCACGTCAACCTCGCTGCAAGCCTGATCGTGCGTCCGATCGCGTTGCATGCGCTGACGCGCGAGAGCGCGCGCCAGCGCCAGGAGATCGAGAGCCTGGCCGATATCCAGAAATTGCTGTTGCCGGACAATCCGCAGATTCTCGGTTTGGAATACGCCGTGCATTGGCAGCCCGCGGCGACTGCCGCCGGCGATTACTACGAGATGAGCCGGCTCACGGAATTCGCGCCAGCGGATTTTCCGCGCGACGGATCGGATATGTGGGGCGTGATCATCGCCGATGTCTCCGGCCACGGCGCAGCCGCAGCGATGGAAGCCGTGCAATTCGATGCGATTCTGCGCACGTACAAGGGCGATGGCGCACCGCCGCCCGCGGGCGCGGTGACCTACGCGAACCGCTATTTCTTCTCGCGTCGCAGCCGCGGCCATTTCATGACCGTGTTCGCCGTACTGTATCGACCCGACACACGCACCTTAAGTTTCCTCAGCGCCGGGCACCCGGCCCTGCTGCATCGGCGCGACAGTTTTGTACAGCTGCTTGGCGAAAGCGACCAGATTCCGCTCGGCGTTCTGCACGACTACGAGTATCGCAACAGCGAAGTCAGTCTGGACCCCGGCGACTTGCTGATCCTGTATACCGACGGCATCACCGAGGCGCGCAATCGCAAGGGCGAGATGTTTGGCACGACGCGCCTGCACGAACTGGTTTGTGCGGGCTCAACGTCACCACAGATTTTGTGCGACAGTATCGTCAGCGCCGTGCACGTGCATCAGGAAAATACCATCGGTAGCGACGATCAGACGCTACTGGTGCTCAAGATCGGCAATTGAATTGCGCCAAGCACGTGGCGCAGCAAATGTGAACCGGATCACGGCGCAGGTAGCGCGTATGAAAGATTTTGACACGGACCGCGGTCTGCGGAACATCGATGCAACGTTGACAGGTTTTCCTGTGTGCCAGTCATCTGAATGAAACGCTAGTCTTTGTGGAGAATAAATCATGAATTTCCGATCACTCGTCAGCTTGTTGGTATTCTTGTTTGCGGCCAATGGGACTGTCATGGCTGCACCTACTACACATACCGTGACCGTAGGAGGAGCCGGGAACAGCTTCACCCCCGCCACATTGACGATCAACGTCGGTGACACCGTCATGTTTACCAATGCCGGCGGCGTGCACAATGTGAAGGCCAATGACGGCTCCTTCCGCTGCGCCCGCGGTTGCGACGGCGTCGGTACCGGCAACGGCAGCCTCAGCGGTACCAACTGGAGTTTCGGCAAAACCTTCACTACTGCGGGGACGGTCGGTTATTTCTGCGAAGCCCATGGCTCATCCAACGGTAGCGGTATGGCTGGCAGCATCATCGTCAAGGCGGTGACGCCCACGATCAATCTGGGCGGCTACCTGAGCGGCAACTGGTTCATGCCCACCCAAGGCGGCGGCCAGGGGTTTCAGCTCGAATTTACCAATGCCAATAGCGACCTGCTC
>JBBRTT010000029.1:0-50551 GCA_038244165.1 Lysobacterales bacterium
CTATACGCCGGCGGCGCATTGAACGTGAGCAGCACGGCCGGCAGCGTAATCGCAATCGATTCCAGCCTCTTCGTCAACAATCAGAGCGCGACGACGAGCGGTGGCGCCATCTATCTGTCGTCGCCGGGCACCATGATCTTGCGCAACAATCTTGTATTCGCGAACACGGGCGGCACCACCGTGCTGATCGACAACAATGCCATAACCGATATCAACAACAACACGTTCGTCGGCAACCAGCTGGCCAACCATGTGGGCCTAGGGGCGCTGGATCTGGCCGGCACCGGCCAGTACTACATCAGCAACAACATCCTCTGGAACAACGAGGGCAACGATTTGTACGATCAGAACGGGACCGCGTATTTCTACAACAACGATATCGGCGTCAGGGATGGTTTTGCGCCGGCCGGCGAGTCCAACGCTTTGAGTGTCGACCCACAATTCAATGGGGTGTTGAGCGTGCGCCCGGCGCCCGGCTCGCCGCTGGTCAACGCCGGCCTCGACACCCCTTACGGCGGCGCCGGCACCAGTGATCTTGCGGGAGGTTCCCGCTTCGTTGGCAAACATGTCGATATCGGTGCCTACGAAAGCGACGTGTTCTTTCGCGACGGTTTTCAGTAGTCGATTGTCGGATTTTCTGTCCAGTTACGTTTCCTCGGATATGGCGGCATCGATCCGGGAGAAAGTACGTTGAAATTTCCAGCGTTCATGGGGGACGGCAGTCGTGCTTGCGTACGCGGCGCCAGCCCGTGGGCGCTCGTTTGCGCTGGCCGCAATCGACGCCGCTGGCAATACTTCGGAATTCTCCCACAGCACGCCGTACCTGCGCGGCGTGATATTTCGCAACAGCATGGCCACTACGATCGGCGAAAAATTTCCCTGAACCTTCTCCATGGCATCTATTTTGGAAAGACCATGAAAAAGCACACAACTATACTAAGTGTGATTTTGGCCATGGCCAGCGCAACCCTTGCACAAGCCGCCACGTTTACCGTGATCAATACGGACGATAGCGGCACGGGTTCATTGCGCCAGGCGATGACCGATGCGAATACCGCTGGCGGCGCGAACACGATTAATTTCAGTATTCCCGGAAGCGGCCCGTTCACAATCGCACTGGCGAGTCAGCTTCCCGGCATCACCAGCAGTTTGACGGTTAACGGCTACAGCCAGCCGGGCAGCATGATGAACACGAATGCGCCGGATCAGGGCGGGCTGAATAGCGTACTGATGATCCAGGTCGTCGGTAACGCCAGCTATGGCTTTTATCTGCCTGGCAGCGCGGGCTTTATCACGTTGACAGTGCAGGGTCTGTGCCTGCACGGGTTTGCCTATCCGATCGTGGGCAACAATGGAACGCCGGGCACGTCGCAACTGAACGTCTACGGTAACTTCATCGGTACGACGCTCGCTGGAACCGCGCTGCCGACCCTTGGCAACAGCGACAGCGCTGTGCGCACGGGCTTGGGCAGTTCGCAGATCGGCGGCGCGCAGGCGTGGCAACGCAACCTGCTTTCCGGTGGCGGCGGTGCGGGGGTCCTGGTAAGCGGTCCGGCGATCATCGAGGGCAACCTGATCGGCACTGATGCCGCCGGCACACTGGCGATTGCGAATGGTACTGCGACCAATTGGCCCGGTATCTACGTAGCGACGAATACCGCGAACGTTCGGATTGGCTGCACCGGCGCCGGTTGTGCCAGTGGGGCATCGCGCAACGTGATCTCTGGCAACCACGTGTGGGGCATCGGTCTGTGGGCAGGCTCGCCATATGCCGGTCTTCAGATCAAGGGCAATTACATCGGCACCGATTGGAGCGGAAACCAGCCGCTGCCCAATGGCTATGCCGCTTCCCAGTTCACCCAATTCGGTGGCGGCATTCAACTGCAGGGTGGTTCGACGGATTCAACGCCAGCGATCATTGGCGGCTTCGGCACGGGCGAAGCGAATTTGATCGCCTACAACGATGGCGGCGGGATCGTTGCCAATGCGAACCAGGTGGGCGCGAGTTTCGACAACCGGGGCAATTGGATTTATCGCAACCGCGGTGTCGGCTACGCCAATATCGACATCGGCTTGCCTGGGCCGACGCCGAACGATTCGGGTGATGCCGACACCGGCACGAACAACCTGCAGAACACGCCGCAAATAATTTCAATCAGCCGCAACGGCAATCAGGTGACGGTCACTTATCTCGTCGATGCCTCGGCTGCGAACGCGGCCTATCCGTTGCGTGTGGATTTTCATGCCAACGTCCGTGGCGGCAGCGGTGCGCTACTTGCGCAAGACAGCTATCCGGCGGGCAACGCCCAGCTGCCGAAAATGATCAGTTTCGCTTTGGCACCAGGCGCCACGTTTGTGACGACGGCGACTGACGCCACTGGCCACAGCAGCGAACTCTCATCGGCGTTCGATGTGATCTTCGAGGACGATTTCGAATAAAACGCGTGGAATAGGTGTTCGGTTTTTCTTGCATCGACATTCTTATAAGGCAGCGCTCCATGTGGAGCGCTCACCATCAACTCCGGAGGCTCCCCATGCCGATCAGACGACCACTTTCCCCAGGTGTTCTGCGCAAGACATCGCTTGGTGCATGCCTGGCGACAGCACTCGGGCTGGTTTCGACCCACGCGATAGCGACCTGTGCCAGCCTGACAGTTACCAGCTGCGCTGACAGTGGCCCTGGCACGTTGCGCAATACGGTGGCGTGCGCCAACAGCGGCGATACCGTGGACTTGAGCACGCTGGCCTGCAGCACGATCACGCTGGCCAGTCACATCAATATTCCGCAACTCAATCTTGGATTGACCGGCCCCGGCGCAAACGTGCTGGCCATCGATGGCGGCAATAACGATCGCGTGTTTGCGCACTTTTTGCAGGACGGCGGAACGCTGTCGATCTCCGATTTGACGATCACGCACGGCCGCGTTCAGGGCAATGAGCCGCAAGGTGGCTGCATTCACTCCGGAGGCAGCGTCACGCTGGTCAATTCGACTGTCTCGTTCTGCGCGGTCGTGGGTCAGAATACGCAGAGGTCTGCCGGCGGTGGGATCTATGTGTATGGCGATCTGACACTCGTGCGCAGCACCATTACCGGAAACCTTGCGCAGGGCACTCTGGCCGGTTCCACTGCGGTCGGCGGTGGCGTCTCGGTCAATTACAATTTTCTGGCCAAGTACAGCACGATCAGCGACAACATCGCCGAAGCGCCGTTCCCGGGATCGCACACCGCTTGGGGTGGAGGCGTGTCCGCGCCACGGCGGGACATTACTATCCTCGATTCCACGATCTCCGGAAACCAGGCGCAGTTCGCAGCGGCAATACACGCAGGCATCGCCAGTACCCGGGTGATGAAGATTACCAACAGCACGATTTCAGGAAACATCGCGTCGTCCCAGGTTGCCGCCATCTATACACAGCATCCCACGACAATCAGCAACAGCACGATCGCATTCAATCGGGCATCGTCGAGTAACTTCGGCGCGATAACCGCATTCAACGCCATGCTGACCCTGCAAAGTTCGATCGTCGCCGACAACCAAGCAGGGAATCTCCCATTCGATATTTCTGAATCCGCAGGGACGTTCACCGGCGCCAACAACCTGATCATCTTGTCGTCACCAGCGCCACCGCCGGATACGATCGGCTCCTGCCCGCGGTTGGGCCCGCTGGTCAACAACGGCGGCCCGACCCGCACCCACGCTCTACTGCTCACAAGCCCCGCGCTCGACCATGGCAGCAGCGCGCCGGGGAACACTATCGATCAGCGTGGAAATGGTTTCCCACGCGTCGCGGGCGGCACGGCTGACATTGGAGCGTACGAACGACAGATCGGCATAACCGACGATCGTATGTTCAAGAGCGGCTTCGAATCCGGCTGTGATGAGTGAGTTTGATGTGTGCCCGCACGCCTATGCGCGGAAGCATTCAAGTGAAATCCATGACGACCTTGAGCAAGTGTGTTGCACCCACATCGCGACTTAGACCGCTTGCGGTCTGCGTTGCGACGATATTCGCGCTGGCAGCGCCGGCGGCGATGGCGTCGAGCACCTGGCTTGTCAGCTCTTGCGGCGACAGCGGGGCGGGAACTTTGCGTAATGTTGTGGCGGCGCCGACGACCTTGTCCGGCGACACCGTGGACATGAGCACACTGGCATGCAGCACGATCTCGCTGACTACGGGCTCACTCTATATCGCGCAAAACGGCCTGACCCTGCACGGCCCCGGCGACAGCAAACTAGCGATCGAAGGCAGCGCGCTTTCCGACAGCGTACTCCTGCACGCGGGCACCGGAACGCTGTTCATCGACGGGTTGAAAATCGCGCGCGGCTATTACGGGCATGCCGCCATGGGCGGCGACGTGGGAGGCGGCTGCATCTACTCCGCCGCGAACGTGACCTTGAGCCACGCCACGGTGACGAAGTGCCGGGCCCATGCGCCGGCGAACAGCGGGGCGAATGCCTTCGGAGGTGCCATCGCCGCTAACGGAAAATTGTTCTTGTTTTACAGCAGTATTACCGGCAACGACGCCGACGCCCTGGATTCCGGTGGCAATGCCCTCGGCGGCGGGGCCGTTGTCGCGGGCGACTTCATCGCCAAATACAGCACGATAAGCAACAACAGTGCGCGTGGTACGCCCAATCAACAGGGCGGCGGTGGGCTGGCGCTTGGCGCCAACGTGACCATCACGAATTCGACGATCTCCGCGAACAACGCTTATGGCACCGGCGGCGGCATCTACACGATCGGCTCCGGCGGTGCCGCGACCGCGACGATCACGAACAGCACGATTTCCGGCAACCATGCACGCCAGGCTGCTGGCGCTTTCCTGAATCTCCCGAGCACGATCCGCAACAGCACGATCGCGTTCAACAACTCTCCGGCGCAGGCTCCGGCCGCCTCAGGCGCGCTGACCCTCAGCGCCATTCAGCAGTCGATTACGGTCAACCTGCAGAGCAACATGATCGCGAACAACACCGACTACAGCGGCGGTTTTTCCCACAACAATGATCTGAGCAGGATCGATTCGGTCCATGCCGTGACGATTGCCGGTACGAACAATCTGGTGCGTGCACCCAACGCGAACGCAATCGGAAGCCTGCCCGCGGGCACGATCACCGGCGTCTGCCCGTTGTTGGGCCCGCTGCGCCACAACGGCGGACCAACCCAGACGCACGCCTTGTTGCCACAGAGCCGTGGCATCGACGAGGGCAACAACGCCGGCGGATTCACTGTCGATCAACGCGGTCCCGGTTATCCACGTGCTTCCGGAGCGCAGGCGGATATCGGCGCCTACGAATATGAGTTCAGCGACGTCATTTTCGGCAACGGCTTCGACAAGGCGTTTGTCGATTGCCCGCCCTGAACGCTGCATGCAGTCGCGCCAGTGTGGGTCAGCCGGCAGGCTCGATTACTTGGAAGTCGGTCGCCAGGCGCGCGTAAAACAGATGCACGTTTTCCTCACCCAGGGCAGCGATCAGGCTGTCGGCCTCGAATTCAGCGGCGATGAACTCGACCAGCACCGGGACATCGCCGGCAAGCTCGAAGAAATGCTGCTCGTGCAGGTGTCCATGACGTCCGTAGCCGGCGAGGGCGCGGAACGCTGAGCCGCCCTGGATGCCGCGTTGCTTGGCGAATTCGAGCAGCCATTCGTACAGTAGCGCACTGCCGTGGCGGCGATTCTCGTAAGTATAAAAACGCAGATGTATACCTTTCACGATGTTCTCCTTGCGAGAGCTCCAATCAGGAATGAGCGCTGAAGATGACGCGCATGAGGCCGATTCCCGCCAGCGTCATCAGCAGCGAACCCACCAGGTGCGCCGAGATGATGGCGGCGGTCCAGGCGTATTGCTGGCGCAACATCAGGGTCACGGTTTCCGCGGAAAAAGTGGAAAATGTGGTAAGGCCACCGCAAAATCCCGTGGTCACGAACAGGCGCAGCTCCGGCGGCAGGCTCTGGAATTGATTGAACAGACCGAGCGCGGCGCCGACGATGAAGCCGCCGAGCAGGTTCGCGGCGAGCGTGCCGAGCGGCAGCGCCGGCACGAGCGGATTGAGTGCGATGCCGAACAGCCAGCGCAACAGTGCGCCGGCGAAAGCGCCGATGCCGACAGCGAATACCGATAAGATTCCCATGACCTCTCCGTCGCGTGTGTGAACGCTCGGGAAGCGCGGGTCGTTGCGAGGGCGACTCGTAGCGATACCTGCGCGTCCCGGCGTCCGGGATTCATGACCTGTGACAGGCCACTCATGCAGGCATCATCAGCCTTGCGGCGGTTCGAGTGCGATCTGCGTTGAAGCGAGTTGCAGATCGACATCAGGAGGAATGCCATCTCCCGACAACCCGATCATGTTAGCGCGACAAACCTGCATGGCGTCAAGCAGCGCGGCATTCGTCCGGTTAAGATGGAACGGCCATTGCGCCTGTGCGCTGCCGCCGACACGCCGCCGACATGACCGACATTGCAGTTCCACGCCGCTCGCTGCTCGCGGGCCTGCTCGCCGCCCTGGCCATGTTCGGTCCGTTCTGCATCGATGCGATTTTTCCCGGATTTCCGCCGATCGCTGCGCAGTTCAACGCCAGTCCGTTGACCATGCAGCAGACGATCAGTGTCTATCTGATTGCGTATGCGGCGATGTCGCTCCTGCTCGGTGCGTTGTCCGACGCCTGGGGCAGGCGCGTCGTGATCCTCGGCGGGGTCGCCGTGTTCCTGGTCGCCAGCATCGGCTGCGCGCTGGCGCAATCGATGCCAATGCTGCTCGCATTTCGCGCATTGCAGGGCGCCTGTGCTGGCGTCGGCCTCATCGTCGGTCGTGCCGTCGTGCGCGATTGCTATGAGGGCGCGGCTGCGCAGAGACTCATGGCGCAGGTGAGCATGATCTTCGGCGTGGCTCCGGCGGCCGCGCCCGTCGTTGGCGCGTGGCTGGTCGCGCTTGGCGGATGGCATGCCTTGTTCTGGGCACTGTCGGCATTCACTGCGATGCTGCTGGCGCTGTGCATGGTGGTGCTGCCGGAAACCCATCCGCCGGACCGCCGCATGCCGTTGTCACCGCGCGGACTGTTCACAACGTACCGCGAGATTCTAACCGATCCCCAGTTTCTGCCGCTGGCGCTGACGCTCACGTTCAGCGTCAGCGGGCTGCTCCTGTATGTGACCAACGCGCCGGCTTTCGTGCTTGGCGTGCTGGGTCTGACTACGAATGATTTTCCGTGGCTGTTCGTACCGGCGATCAGCGGCCTGGTAATCGGCTCGACATTGGCGGCGCGCCTCGCCGGGCGCGTCAACGCGCGCGTGCTGCTCGGTGTGGGCTACACAATCATGCTCACGGCTGCCGTGACCGGCGTGCTGATCGCCTGGCAGGTGGTGCCGGCACGCGTGCCTTGGGCCGTGCTGCCATTGGCGTTGGGCGGCATCGGCATCAACCTGATCGCACCGACGATCAATCTGCTCGTGCTCGATCGCTTTCCGCGGCATCGCGGCGCGGCGTCGTCGGTGCAAGCGTTCGTTACGCTGAGCTGCTATGCCGTACTCGCCGGCGCGCTGGGTCCCTGGCTCGGCGCGAGCGCGTCGCGTTTTGCGCTGGCGGCGCTGGCACTTTACGTGTTCGGTTTCGTTTCCTGGCGCTGGTATCGCACGGTCGCCAAACGCGAGCCGCCCGCCGGCAGCCTCGAACGTGAACTTCTGGAAGATCCTGCGTAACCGCGCAGCGTGCTCAGCTGGTGGGCGCGCCGCCGCCGAGCAGGGACTTGAGCAAGGCCAGCACTTCTTCCTTGGAGCCCATCACCGCGATCTGCTGCTCGCGCTGCATGCCGGTGCCGATGTATACCGAGTAGCCGGCTCCGGCATCGTTGCCATCGTCGTCCAGGCGCGGATAAGTTTCCACCTTGCCAACATACATGATGGTGTTGGCGTCCAGATAGCGCCCATCGGGAAGTTTCAGCCAGCGTTGCATGGGAAGATTCCTGATCGTGAAGTGTGCAGGCTAGTGCGGGTCGAGGCGGGGCGCAAGCGGGGGCGTAAAGGCTGCGTTGGACACACGGGGACATGGGTGCGCGTACCTATCTGCTTTCGACCCAAAGCTGCCCGTGTTGGACGGCAGGTTTCGGGTAATTTGCCGATTAGCGATTTCCTGGGAAACCTCTGAATTAGCAACTTTAGGGCATTGAGCGAAAAGCCGGTGCTGGGAATCCTCACATACCCTTCCTGCGCTCCATGTTCGCTCGGTATTCCTTTGCTCGCCGCCTCTTCAGAGGTTTCCTAGGCAACTCGGCCCGCGCTTGCTCCCTGGACCGCATCCGCAATAGTCCCTTGCTTGGTGCGTCAACGCACCGACACCCTTCCAGCAAGCGTGCAGTCTGCTGATACGTTCATTTCCACGCTGTGCAACGCGCTGTCAGGGTGGCGCACGCGGCAATATGCCGTTTTGCTCCGCGTATTGATTGGTTTTTGATTTGGAAGAGGCTATGTCGAACCGCCGTTCTACTGATGGTGTTGGTGAAAGACCGGGTATGCCGGACGGCATCATAGAGTTTCGGCGCCAGAAAAAATTGCTCAAGACGGGTGCTCTGCAAGATGCCATTTTCAATAGCGCCTATTTCTCGAGCATCGCCACAGATGAAAAAGGCGTGATCCAGATATTCAATGTCGGCGCTGAACGCATGCTCGGCTACGCGGCACTGGATGTTGTCAACAAGATAACGCCAGCCGATATCTCGGACCCGCAAGAATTGATCGCGCGGGCAACCGCGTTGAGCCTGGAACTGGATACTCCGATAACGCCGGGTTTCGAAGCGCTAGTATTCAAGGCTTCCCGCGGGATCGAAGACATTTACGATCTAACCTACATCCGCAAGGATGGCAGTCGCTTCCCCGCTATCGTCTCGGTCACTGCACTGCGTGACGCGCAGGAAAACATCATCGGCTATTTGCTGATCGGCACCGACAATACGGCGCGCAAACACGCCGAAGAGGCGCTGCTCAAGGCGGGGGCTCTGCAGAACGCCATTTTCAACAGCGCCAATTTCTCTAGCATCGCCACCGATGCAAAAGGCGTCATCCAGATCTTCAACGTCGGTGCAGAGCGGATGCTGGGCTATACGGCCGCCGATGTGATGAACAAGATCACCCCAGCGGACATTTCAGATCCGCAGGAATTGATCATCCGCGCAGCGGCTTTGAGCCTGGAACTGGACACAACCATCACGCCAGGTTTCGAAGCGCTGGTGTTCAAGGCCTCGCGCGGCATCGAGGACATCTATGAGCTGACCTACTTTCGCAAGGACGGCAGCCGCTTCCCCGCCGTGGTTTCCGTGACGGCGCTGCGCGATGCGCAGGACGCCATCATCGGCTATCTGTTGATCGGTACCGACAACACGGCGCGCAAGCAGGTCGAGGCCGCCCAGGCGTTGCTCGATCAACGCCTGCGCGATCAACAGTTCTATACGCGGTCGTTGATCGAATCCAATATTGATGCGCTGATGACGACCAACCCGCAGGGAATCATCTCGGATGTGAACCAGCAGATGATCGCGCTTACGGGGCGCACGCGTGACGAATTGATCGGTGCGCCGTGCCGGAATTTCTTTACCGATCCGATTCGCGCTGACGCTGCGATCAAGCGCGTTCTCACCGAGAACAAAGTGAGCAACTACGAACTGACCGTGCGCGCACTGAACGGCGAAGAGACGGTGGTGTCGTACAACGCCGCGACTTTTCACGACCGCGAGCGCAAGCTGCAAGGCGTATTCGCGGCCGCGCGCGACGTGACGGAGCGCAAGCGCTTCGATCGCACTTTGCAGGAGAAAAACATCGAATTGGAGCATGCCAGCCGGATGAAATCGGAGTTTCTGGCGACCATGTCGCATGAATTGCGCACGCCGCTGAACGCCATCATCGGATTTTCCGAGGCCCTCAATGACGGTTTGATGGGTCCGATGAGCGACAGCCAGCACGAATACATCGGCGATATCTTCAGCAGCGGACAGCACCTGCTGTCCCTGATCAACGACATCCTGGATCTATCGAAAGTCGAAGCGGGCATGATGGCGCTCGAACTGGAGCCGACGGACTTCAACGGCCTGCTCTCGAACAGCCTGTCAATCGTTCGCGAAAAGGCGTTGGCCCAGCACCTGAGCCTGAAGCTGGAAATCGACGAGGGCCTGGATGCGCTCATGCTGGACGCGCGCAAGACCAAGCAAATCGTCTACAACCTGCTGTCGAACGCAGTCAAATTCGGCGCCAACGGCGGGCGCGTGACCTTGAGTGCGCGCCGTGTCTCGCGCGGCACCGTGGGTACGCTGTCCGGCGCCTGGCCGCTGCAAAGCTTCCCGTTGGCAGTGAATGAGTACAGCGAATTTCTGGAAATAACCGTCAGCGACAGCGGCATCGGCATTTCACGGGAAAACATGGCGAAATTGTTCCAGGCCTTTACTCAGATCGACAGCAGTCTGGCGCGCAAATTCGAAGGGACCGGGCTTGGTTTGGCGATGGTCAAGCAGCTGGCAGAACTGCACGGCGGCACGGTGGCCGTGGCCAGCGCAGAAGGCGAGGGCACGCGGTTCGCGGTCTGGCTGCCGCTGCGCACGACGGCTCAATCCATCATCGGGCAGCACAATGGCGCGGGCACTGTGCTCACGCCGGCGGCGACTGTGGGCGCGACAGTGAAACGCACCGCGTTGGTGATCGAGGACGACGAGCAGGCATCCGACCTGGTTCGCCTGCTGCTCGAAGCGGAGGGATTCAGCGTCATTGTCGCCGCCAATGCCGAGACCGGGCTCCTGCTGGCGCCGCAACAGCCTCTGAGTCTGATCACGCTGGACCTGCAATTGCCGGGCATTGGAGGCCAGGAATTCCTCCTGAAAATACGCGAGAACAGCAGCCTGGCGCGCGTGCCCGTCGTGATCGTCTCGGGCATGACGGACCAGAATATTGCGCTGGCAGGCGGGGCCGCCGCCGTGCTGCAAAAACCGATCAGCCGCCTCCAGTTGCAGACCTGCCTGTCCAATCTGGGGCTGCAAGCAACCCAGGTCGCATTTGTCGGCGAGGTAGGGCGTGCAATGAATATTTCAGAGGTTTCGAATGCCCATCATCCTGGTCATTGAGGACAACCCGGCGAACATGAAACTGGCATCGCTGCTGCTGGGCAATGTCGGTCACACCGTTCTGCGCGCGGCCGACGCAGAGGCCGGTTTGACGCTGGCGCGTACCGAAAAGCCGGATCTGATCCTGATGGACATCCAGCTGCCAGGCATGGACGGATTGGCGGCGACGGCGCTGCTGAAACAGGATGCGAAAACCGCCTCGATCCCCATCATCGCGCTGACCGCAATGGCGATGAAGGCCGATGAGGAAAAAAGCCATACTGCTGGTTGCGATGCCTATATCGCCAAACCGCTGCGCTATCAGGAATTGTACACAATGATCGATACGCTTCTGGCCGGAAAAACGTCGCCAGCTCCTTAACGCCAACCAATGCCAGCACACAACATGACTAATCCAAACGCCACCATCCTCATCGTCGATGACGAAATCAAGAATCGCAAGCTGCTCGAAGCGATGCTGCGCCCGGAAGGGTATCTCACGCGCACCGCCGCCAATGGCACAGAGGCCCTTGCCCTGATCGCGGAGTGCCCACCGGACTTGATCCTGCTCGACATCATGATGCCGGACATGGACGGATACCAGGTAGCCACCTTGCTCAAAGGCGACGTCGCGACCTCGAATATTCCGATTGTCATGGTGACAGCGCATAGCGGTCGGAGCGCTCGCATGGTTGGGTTGGAGACGGGGGTTGAAGAATTTCTGACCAAACCCGTCGACCGCACCGAATTGTGCATACGGGTGCGCAATCTGTTGCGTTTGAAGGAAGCTGCCGATTTTCTAAAGAACCACAATTTGATCCTGGAGCAGCAGGTTGACGCGCGCACGGCCGATCTGAATCTGTTCCGCAAGGCGATGGATTCCAGCGCCGATGCGATTTTTCTGATCAAGCGCTCCAGCATGCGTAATATCGAGGTCAATACAACTGCCACGCATATGTTTGGCTATACGCGCGAAGAATTACTCGCCATCGGCCCCGGCGAGTTGTACGCGATGGCACGTGGGGACCTGGAGAGCGTCTACGATTCTGCCATTGCTGACCCCGGCAAGATCACATTCTGCCAGAGTCAGCTACAACGCAAGGATGGCTCGCAGTTCCCGGCCGAAATTCAACGGCAGGCCGTAAGACACGGCACGGAGTGGATCATCGCATGCGTGACGCGCGATCTGAGCCGACTACATTCCTGAGGCAGCCGGAATCCCGGGAACGAAGGTTGCGGCGCTTTGCCGCCGATACTGCAAAGCCGAATAGATGCCGGCCGCTGCGCGTGTCTCGCCAAGTCCGCCGGTCAATTGTGCCAGGGTAACCGGTGTGTCGGTCCCTCTCAGATATGTGCGGGTAGCATCAGTTCCAGTGCGTGCAGGTGAATTCGACGACTTGACTTGCTTGTCTTTGTCTTTCGCCTGGGAGTGGTGGCCTACCCAGTCTTCGCGTGACGTGTGTGGCTATGTCAGGTAGGTGTCCGGCGCATTCTCTATCATGACGACCAAAAGCGTGATCAAGCGTTGTACGGTGTGCGAGGTCTGCGACGGAGGCGCCAGCAGGGTGAGGTCGTCGTTGACTAAGATCGCGTAGGGTAGTGTGCGCAGACCGAGAAAGCGGTTCAGATGGCTGGCTGGATCTATCAGCTGGCGCATCGGCGCCTCCGGAGTGGTTCGAAAGAGTTCGTCATTCTGCGCGATCACGACGATGGTCAACGTCTTGCTGAGCAACTTGGCATGGTTGGCCAGAACCGCATAGGCATCGCGGCATTCGGTGCAATGTGGGGAAACAGCGAGAATGACTGAAGGCTTGCCATTCGCAACGAGTTCGCCGGCAGTCAAGGCGCCGCGATTGTCCGCGCCGAGAAAAAGGTTTCGTGGCAACTCGCTGACCTTCGCAAGATCGATACACTTTTTCGCGTAGCCCTTCCCGGAGGTTTGGTCATGCCGTAGTTTTCCAGCGATGAGTATCAGGAGTGCAATTGCCGTCCCCGTCACCCACCAGTTGACTGGCGATTCCACAAATGGTGTTTGCAGAGCCTTGAAGGTAACAAGGGCTGTCGCGCCGATTACAGCGACACCCAACGCGAAATATTGGCCCTGGCTGCTGGGTGTTATCGAGCCAAAGCCTTCGTATTCCTCCTCCGCATGCACTACACGCAAGTACAGACCCGCCCCGACGACGCTTGCTACGGCAATCGCGGCGCATGCCTGAAGGATCATCGGTAGCGGGAAAATAAGCATTGTCCCGATGCCGAACTCGATCAGGGGAAACCAGCGTGCATGCGCGATCGCCAAGACCCAGTGCTGGTTCGAACTAAACGGGTCGGGCTTTTGAATCGTCTTGGCAAATGCCGACGCCAAACAAACGAGTGCAAGAAAATTGGTTGCCAGGAGAAAAAAGAGGTTGCACATAGCTCCCTCATTCACGGGCCGCAGTTCCACTTTTGTGGTGTACGGGCAAAACCCGATTGATTTGAACCGCAATTCGCCACCTAAGCAACCGATGATACTCGCAAGCAGGTAGGGGCGGTTTGACGAAAGGGGCGAATCAGGGATAACCGCAGCTTCCGCACCGACCGCCTGCTGTTTCAAGTCGACATTCACGCCAAAAGTCCGATCAACATGCTTGAGACGCTGAGCGAATCAGAGGAGTGCAAGGATGTTGTGAGTGTCTGGCAGTGATAGCGCCAGCTTCTGCCTCGCGTTGCGCGGTCAGCACTTCCAGGCGAACCCGAACATGATCGCAACTCGCGTGCGCCGTGAGCGTCTCCTTTCCAGAAATCAAATCAAGTATCTGTGTGGCTGGTTGTGGCCGATTGCGGCCTCTCGGGTCGCTACAAAACTGCAGGCTTGATGACGACAGGCAACAAGCCACGCACCGCCAGCCATGCACGTGCATCTTCGGCGTCCTGCTCGAACCAGGCACGCGCCGAACCCAGGCGAAACGTGTAGCCCCAGGCATCCATGTCGGCCATCACGCGCTCGCGGCCGACGCCAGGCAGGTGATCGCCAAGGACGATCTGCAAATAGCAGGTCGCATCTTCCTCGGCCTGCGACTCGGAAGCGTCAGTGTGGATTTGTATACGTCGCTCCAGCGTCACGACGATCAAGTGGCAGGCCTCGTGCAGCAGCGAATGCACCGGCGTATCACCGCGCGCATACACGTTCGCACCGATTACGCCGGCTTCGGGTTCGCCCCAATAGCAGCCCGGAATCGGCGCGCCGTCAGCGACATGCACAAGTGTCAGGTCATTGCGGGCCAGCAGCGCAACGGCGTCGTCGAGCGCAATGTCCGCCAGAGTCAACAAGGACTAGGCCACGTTGGCTGCGTTGGCCTTTTCCGGCAGCGCGACGCTGAGTTCCAGCACTTCGTGATCGCCGTCGCGCTCGACATGCACTTCGACCGCGTCCTGATCGACGTTCACGTACTTGCGGATCACTTCGAGCAACTCGCGGCGCAGCAGCGGCAGGTAATCCGGCGCGCCGCGCTGGCTGCGTTCCTGCGCGACGATGATGCGCAGGCGCTCCTTGGCGATGGACGCGGTGTTCTTCTGGCGTGCGCGCAGAAAATCGAAGATGCCCATGTCAGCCTCCGAACATGCGCGTGAAGAAACCTTTCTTCGGCGCGTCGAGAAAGCGCATCGGCCGCTGCTCGCCGAGCAGGCGCGCGACCGCGTCCTCATAGGCTTGGCCGGCATCGGAGTCGTCGTCCAGAATCACCGGCACGCCGGCATTGGATGCCGCCAACACGCCTTCGGATTCGGGCACGACGCCGACGACCTCGATGCCGAGGATGTCCTTGACGTCGTCGATGCTGAGCATGTCGCCGTTGACCACACGCGCCGGGTTGTAGCGGGTCAGCAGCAGGTGCTGCTCGATCGGCGCGGCGCCGAGTTCTGCACGCCGGGTCTTGCTCGCGAGCAGGCCGAGGATGCGGTCTGAATCACGCACCGATGACACTTCCGGATTGACCACGACGATCGCGCGGTCGGCAAAGTACATCGCCAGGTAGGCGCCTTTCTCGATGCCGGCAGGCGAGTCGCAGACGACATAGTCGAAGCCGTCGTCGCGCAGTTCGTTGAGCACGCGCTCGACGCCTTCCTTGGTCAGCGCATCCTTGTCGCGTGTCTGCGAGGCCGCGAGCACGTACAGATTGTCGTGGCGCTTGTCCTTGATCAGTGCCTGCTTGAGCGTGCATTCGCTGTGGATGACGTTGACGAAATCGTAAACCACGCGGCGCTCGCAGCCCATGATCAGGTCCAGATTGCGCAGGCCGACATCGAAGTCGATGACTGCCACTTTCTTGCCTTGCTTGGCCAGGCCGACGGCAATGCTGGCGCTGCTGGTGGTCTTGCCGACGCCGCCCTTGCCGGATGTAACAACGATGAATTCAGTCAAGGTGCAATCTCCATTCAAATATTTGCAGAAAAATATACAATGTTTACAATTTAGCTAGCAGCAGCTTGTCGTCTTGCAACCAGGCCTGCGCGGGCTTGCCGCGCAACTCGGCCGGGAATTCCTCGAACACCCGATACTGGCCGGCGATCGAAACCAGTTCGGCCTGAAAATCCATGCAATAGATGCGCGCGCTGGTATCGCCTTGTGCCCCGGCCAGGGCGCGGCCGCTGAGACGACCGTAGACATGGATCGAGCCGTCGGCAATTACTTCGGCACCGTTGCCGACAGTAGCGCCGAGGATCAGGTCGCGACCGCGCGCATAGACCTGCTGCCCAGAGCGCACTGGCTTGTCGTGGCGCATTCCGATCAGGACCGGATCTGAAGCTGGCGCAGGCTCGACATGCGCCGGCGCCGGTTTGCCTGGCGTTGTGTCCGCCGTCGCGCGCTCATACGCATTGCGGAATTTTGCAAAAAGCGGCAATTGCAGCATTTGCGCCAATTGCTCGTTTTCCGTGGTGCCATAGGCGAGGCCGACCGGCAGCATGCCGGCGGCGCGAATCGCCTCGAGCAGCGCCTGGACAGCATAGGCATCGGGCAATTGCGCCAGGTGGCCCAGATCCAGCACCAGTGGCGCGCGGCCGAACAGTTGCGGCGCCGCGGCCACCTTGGCGGCAAGTTCAGTGTGCAGCGCCGCGGGATCGCACTCGCGCAATCTCAGGTTGGCGATGCCGACCTGGCCGAATTTCAGTTCGAACAGCGGCTCCGCCGCCGCGGGGTTGGACCGCATCCGTCAGTTGCCGCCGGCGGCACGTGCCGCCAGTGGACTCGGCGCATGCGCGCGTTCGGCCAGCCACGGCTGGCTCGGCAACGCAGCGGTTGGGCCGCGCAGATACGTATCGCGCACAAAAGCGTAACTGCACAATTCCTTTACCAACAGGGCAACGCGGCGGTTCACCGTCGGCATCATCTGCTGGCCGACCTCATGAAAACCGTAGGTGCCGTGGAACAGCACGGAAACGTCGTCGCGCGGTTCCAGGAACACTTCGCATGTCAGCAGCGGCACGCGCACTTCGGCAAAGCTGGTCACATCGGCGTAGAACACGCGGCCCAGGCCCAGGCCGCGATAGGGGCGCGCAATGACGATGCGATCGATATACAGGAATTCCGGATAGCGCTCGCGAAACCACAGAAAGTTTGGGCTGGCGTAGGCCGCATTCTCGCGCAGCGCGATGAGGAATCCGGCCAGATGCCCGTCGGCTTCGGCCACGCGGAAATACACCGACTGCTCGGCCAGCGCGCGCAGGCGCGCCATGTCCAGGGGCAGAATCGTGGAACCCGCGGCATTGTTCAGCGCGAGCACCGAGTCCAGTTCATGCTCGTGTACGTCGCGGATCGCTATGGTCATGCGTGTTTCACTCCACTGGCACGGATTTGGGCATCCGTGCGGTCTTGATGGGGGCGGATTATCGCATGCACAGGAGCGCCGGTCATGTCGGCTGTCTGGCTTTTTCGTTAACGCAACGTCGAGGCGGCGTGACAAAAGAATTGCTTCGTAATGACTTCGGGCAGGTTGCAGCGAGCCCGCTGCGGTCTATGATGCGCGAATGCGCTTGTCCACGTTCAATCACATCCAGCTTCTGCGCTACGCAGGGCTATTCACCTATGCCTGCGTCGGCGTTCCGTTGCTGAGCATCACCTGGCGCGCCGAGGACGTACCCACCGGCTCGCCCGACTATATTGGCTGGTGCGTTGCCTACGCGATATTCGGCTTGGCTTATTTGTTTGCGACGCGTGATCTCGGGCGGCGCCATCCCGGGTTTGAGCAAATCCCCCTGCTGATTGTCATGAACGTTGCTGCATTTGCGATCGGTTGGTTCAGCCACAGCGGTCTCTCTGGCGTTTTGACCATGCTGATCGCCGGCGTCGTGCCGTGGACGCTGCCGTTGCGGCCCGGCATGGCCTGGGTATTCCTGCAGAGTTTTTCGCTGGCGCCGATTTTCGTCGTCTTCAACGAATGGAGCGCGTTCACTGCGATCGTGCAGTGCTCGCTGTATCTTGGCTTTTCGGCATTCACCTACGTCACTTCGCTGGTCGCCAAGCAACAGACCGATTCGCGCGAGGAACAGCGCCGCCTGAATTCGGAATTGCGCGCTACGCGTACCTTGCTCACCGAGTCCAGCCGCATTGCCGAGCGTATGCGCATCTCGCGTGAACTGCATGATCTGGTCGGCCACCACCTGACTGCGCTGAGTTTGAACCTGGAAGTCGCCAGCCACCTGGTTACCGGCGGCGCGCAGGAGCATGTGCGCCAGGCGCAATCCGTCGCCAAGCTACTGTTGTCCGATGTGCGCGAAGTTGTGAGCCAGTTGCGCGATGACGATGCGATCGATCTGACCGAGGCGCTGCGCACGCTGGTCGAAGGCGTGCCGGGGTTGGCCATACACCTGGATTTGCCGCCACGCTTTTCGGTCGACGATCCGCGGCGCGCGCAAGTATTGTTGCGCTGCGCACAGGAAATCATCACCAATACCGTACGCCACGCGGCTGCGCACAACCTGTGGTTGCGCTGCGAACGCACCGAGGCGAACGAATTGGCGATCCATGCTCACGATGACGGCCGTGGGACTGGCGAATTGCGCCAGGGCAATGGCCTGACCGGAATGCGCGAGCGCCTGGCGCAAATCGGCGGGCGCCTGGATATCACCACGGCGCGCGACCAGGGTTTCGCGCTTGACGCATGGCTGCCGCTGGAGGCTTCAAGATGACATCTGCACAACCGGTAACGGCAAGGATGATCACGGTGTGTCTGGTGGACGATCAAACCCTGGTGCGGCAGGGAATTCGTTCGCTGCTGGAATTGTCCGACGATATCCGCGTCGTGGCCGAAGCCGCCGACGGCATGCAGGCGGTCGAGATCATTCCCAAGGCCAATCCCGACGTGGTCCTGCTCGATATGCGCATGCCCGGTATGTCAGGCCTTGATGTGCTCAACGCGTTATCGGCCAAGAATGCGCTGCCGCCGACGATCATCCTGACCACGTTCGACGACGACCAACTCGTGCTTGGCGGACTCAAGGCCGGGGCGCGCGGGTATCTGCTCAAGGACGTGTCGCTTGATCAACTCGTCGATGCGGTAAAGACGGTTGCAGACGGCGGTTCGCTGGTGGCGCCCGTCGTCACCCAGCGCCTGCTCGCCGGGCTGGAGCGCATGCACAACGATTTCACCAGCCTGGATCGCCCGGATCCACTGACCGAGCGTGAAACCGAAATCCTGCGCCTGATGGCCGGCGGCTACAGCAACAAGGAAATCGCCAATTCGCTGGGTGTGGCCGAAGGCACAGTGAAAAATCACGTGTCCAATATCCTGTCCAAACTTGGCGTCCGCGACCGCACAAGGGCGGTGCTGAAGGCGTTTGAATTGGGAATAGTCTGAGCCATCAGGGCTGAGGGCTGAGGGCCGCGGGCTGGGAGACAACCAGAGCGCTGGCCGCGCTGGTTTCTCAGCCCTCAGCCCTCGGCCCTCAGCCCTCCGCAACAGCCGTAGCCATTCCGCCCCGGAGCAAGTACCATTTGCCCCCTGTTTTAGGGAGATGTTTGGAATGACCCGCCTGCTCGAAATACTCGTCGCCATCGCCATCGTCTTTGTGCTGGCGGTGCTGTTCGCCGTCGCCTTGCCCAGCCATGCCCATATCGAACGCTCGGTCGAGGTCAGTTCACCGGTGCGGCAGGTCTTCGACGTCGTCAATGCCTTCCATACGTATCCCTCCTGGAATGCGCTGCGCGCCTACGATCCCAAGGTGCAGTTGAATTTCGAAGGCCCGACCGCGGGACCGGGCGCCAAGCTCAATTGGACCAGTGCCGACGAACGCATCGGCAGCGGCAATCTGACTGTGGCGACTGATCCGCCGCCGCAACAGGACAAGCAAGTCACCTGGACGGTGGTCAACAATTGGAAGGGCGACAACAAGAAATTCACCATCGACATCGAGCAGGCGGCCAATGGCAAGACCGCCAAGATCACGATGGGCTACGACGTCGATTACCACTGGGATCTGGTCGCGCGCTATTCCGGCCTGTATCTGGAAGGCGATCCGGCAACCCAGATTCAGTACCAGCTGACCGCGCTGCAGAGCATGATCGCCACGTTCCCGAACGTGGACTACAAAGACCAGAAGATCGACTTGCAGGACGAGATTTCAAAACCGACCCTGTTCGTCTCCACCACTGCCAAGCGCACTCTGGACGATGTCAGCGACGCAACCGAAAAGGCGATGGTGCTGTTGCAGGCCGCAATCAAGAAAGACAAGCTGACGGTTGTCGGTCCGCGCACCACCATCACCACGAACTGGGGTGATGAGAACTATGATTTCGATATCGCCCTGTCGGTGGACCGTGCCGATGCGCAAGTCACTGATCCGGTCAAGACCGGGCAGAGCTACGGCGGCAAGGCCCTGGTTGTCTCATTCACCGGCACGGCGGCACAGCTGCCGCTGATGCGTCTGGTCCTGAAGGCCTACGCATACACGCACGGATATGTGTTCGACGAGAGTTCCGAAGGCAGCGGCCGCTTCTACGATCAATTGATGGTGGCGGATCCGAAAGCCGAGGCCGGCACGGAGTCCTACAGCGTTTTCCTGCCGATCCAGTCGCAGTAACGCCAGAGTTTTGGTTCTCGAACGGGCGGCGCGAGTCGCCCGTTTTCGTGTAAGGAACTTTTTTCGCGCTTTGCGGTATTTTGCGCGGCGAGCGCTGTTTTGCCTGTCGCGATCCAGATGAAAACGCGTGTCGGACGGAGAAACTAATCCATGGGTCCGACGCCCACGATTTATCGAAGCAATCCACGGTGACCTGACGATGATCGAAACTCAGAACCTGACCAAGCACTACGGCGACCTGACCGCCGTCGACAACATCTCTTTCAAGCTTGAACCCGGGCGCGTACTCGGGTTCCTCGGCCCCAACGGCGCCGGCAAATCCACCACGATGAAAATGCTTGCGGGTTTTCTCGCGCCGACTTCGGGTAGTGCGAAAGTCTGCGGGCATGACGTGGTCGACGATGCGCTCGCTGCCAAGCGCGTGGTGGGCTATCTGCCCGAAGGCGCGCCGAGCTACGGCGAAATGACGCCGCGCCAGTTCCTCGGTTTCGTTGCCGACGTGCGCGGCCTGACCGGCGCGCGGCGCACGCAACGCCTGGATGACGTGATCGAGCGCCTGCATCTCAACGGCGTGATGGAGCAGCCGATCGAAACCCTATCGAAAGGTTTCAAGCGGCGTGTCGGTCTGGCCCAGGCGATCGTCCACGACCCGGCCGTGCTGATTCTGGATGAGCCGACCGACGGCCTGGACCCGAATCAGAAACACGAAGTGCGCGCGCTGATCAATGCCATGTCCAGGGACAAGACCATCGTTGTGTCGACGCATATCCTGGAAGAAGTCCATGCCGTATGCAGTCGCGCGATCATCATTGCCAACGGCAAGATTCTCGCCGACGCGACGCCGGCTGAACTCGAAGCGCGTTCGCGCTACCACCAGGCAGTGTCACTGACGACGACAAACATTGCCGCTGCAAAGGAAGCGCTTTCGCGCGTGGCCGATGTCGCCGCGGTCGAGATCGATCCGCAGGACCATCGCATCACTGCGTTCCCGAAACCCGGCAAGCAGATATTCGCGCCGATCAGCGAGTTGCTGAGGACCCAGGGCATACAAGTGAGTGAACTGCAGCTGGAAAGTGGGCGCATGGACGAGGTGTTCCGTACGATCACGCAAGGTGAAGCGAAGGAGGCGCGCGCATGAACATGATCCGCACCATCTTCAAGCGCGAACTGTCGAGTTATTTCGCCACCCCCGTGGCGTATGTATTCATCGTAATCTTCCTGCTGCTTGCGGGAACGTTCACGTTTTACCTCGGCAATTTTTACGAACGCGGCCAGGCCGATCTGTTGCCATTCTTCAATTTCCACCCGTGGCTGTACCTGTTCCTGGTTCCGGCCGTCGGCATGCGCCTGTGGTCGGAAGAGCGCAAGAGCGGCACCATCGAGATGTTGCTGACCCTGCCGATAACGATGTGGCAGGCGGTGGTGGGAAAATTCCTCGCCGCATGGGCCTTCATCGGCATCGCCCTGGTGCTGACGTTTCCGATCTGGATCACGGTCAATTATCTCGGCTCGCCGGACAACGGCGTGATCTTCGCGAGTTACCTCGGCAGCTTCCTCATGGCCGGTGCCTTCCTCGCGATCGGTTCCTGCATCTCGGCGTGCACGCGCAGCCAGGTGATAGCGTTTATCCTGACTGTCGTTGTGTGTTTCCTGTTCCTGCTCGCCGGGTTCCCACTGGTGCTGAATTTCTTCAGCGGCTGGGCACCGCAGGGCATGGTAGATGCGATTTCCGGCCTGAGCTTCCTGAGTCACTTCGGCTCGATCAGCAAGGGCGTGATCGACCTGCGCGACCTTATCTACTTCCTGCTCACCATCGCTTTCTGGCTGTATGCCAGCGCGGTGGTGATTGATCTTAAAAAAGCTGACTAACTGCCATGACATCCAATCGTAAACTCATGACTGGCGGCGCACTCGCCGTCCTCGCCGTGCTGTTCGTGGCGGTGATCCTGATCAGCAACGCGTTGTTCCGCGGCGCGCGCCTTGATCTGACCCAGAACAACTTGTATACCTTGTCGCAAGGTACAAAAAATATACTTTCCTCCATCGACGAGCCGGTGCACCTGTACCTGTTTTTCTCTGACAAAGCGACCCAGGATCTGCCGCAGCTGCGTACATACGCGACGCGGGTGCGCGAGATGGTCCAGGAGATGGCCGCGCGTTCCGGTGGCAAGCTCAAGCTCGATGTGATTGATCCGCAGGCATTCTCCGAAGACGAAGATCGCGCGACCGGCTATGGCCTGCAGCCGGTGCCGAGCGGGCAGGGTGGCGAGAATATCTTCTTCGGTCTGGCCGGCACGAATTCCACCAACGGCAAGGCAGTGATCCCGTTCCTGCAACCGGACAAGGAAGCGTTCCTCGAATATGACGTGGCCAAGCTGATCCACGAACTGAGAAACCCGAAGAAACCCGCGGTCGGTCTCATTTCCAGCCTGCAGATGGGAACCGGGTTCGATCCGCAGACGCGGCAGATGCGTGAACCCTGGGCGGTCGAGCAGCAGCTGGAACAACTGTTCGACGTGCGCCAGTTGAACGCGGCGTCGGTCAAGACGATCGACAAGGAAATCAGCGTGCTGGTGCTGGTGCATCCGAAGGCGCTGCCGGACGACGCGCTGTATGCGATCGACCAGTTCGTCATGCGTGGCGGCCACCTTTTGGTGTTTGTCGACCCGAACGCCGAGACGGACGACTCCGGTGCCGACCCGAACAATCCGCAGGCCGCGATGTTTGCCGACAAGTCCTCGGATCTGCCGAAGCTGTTTAAGGCCTGGGGCGTGGAATATGACCCGCGCAAAGTGGCGCTGGATCGCGAGCATGCGCTGGAAATCAGCATTGCCCAGGGCGCGCCACGGGTGCGCGACGCGGCAATTCTCGGCTTTGCCAAGCGCGATCTGAACAACGACGATGTGACCACTGCAAACCTGGGCAGCATCAATATTTCCACCACTGGATTCTTCCAGTTGGCGAAGGATTCAAAGAACAAACTCGTGCCGCTGATCCAGACCAGCAACGACGCGATGGCGGTGCCGACCGATCGCATCAAGTTTCTGCCGGACCCGAGTCAGTTGCTCGCCGGTTACCAGCCGAGCAAGGAAAACTACGTCATCGCCGGACGCCTGCAAGGCAAGTTCACGACCGCGTTCCCCGAGCGCAAGGACGACGGCCACCTGGCCGCAGCGAAGGACGACGGCGCGATCATCCTGGTCGGCGATACGGACCTCTTGACCAATCGCCTGTGGGTGCAGATCCAGCCGTTCTTCGGCCAGAAGATCATGAATGCTTTCGCGAACAACGGGGATTTCTTCGTCAACGCGGTCGACAACCTGACCGGCTCGTCGGATCTGATCTCGATCCGTGGCCGCGCGACGTCGCAGCGGCCGTTCACGACGGTGGAAGACATGAAGCGCGCGGCCGAGGAAAACTTCCGCGGTGCCGAGCAGGAGTTGCAAAAACAGCTCAGCGACACCGAGCGCAAGCTCACCGAGCTGCAAAGCGGCAAGAGCAAGGGCAGCGAGATGATCCTGTCGCCCGAGCAGCAAGCCGAGCTGACCAGCTTCCAGCAGACCAAAGTTGATATCCGCAAACAGCTGCGCCAGGTACGCCGGGGACTGGACGAACGCATCGAGTCGCTCGGCGCGCGCCTGAAGGTAGTAAACATCGTGCTGATGCCCGTACTGATCACGCTGGCCGCGCTCGCGTTTGCCATCTGGCGACGCCGCCGGCGTGCGGTTTGAGGAGATTTCAAATGAACGCGAAGACGCTTTACACCCTGATTGCGGTCGCCGTGATGGCCTTGATCGTGGCCATCGTCATCAACTCGTCGAATAAGCCGCAGAGCGATGTCAGCGACCAGGCCAAGCCGCTGCTGCCGGCGCTGCATGGCCACGTCAACGACGTCAGTGGGATCACGCTCACCGGGGCGGACAACAAAGTGCTGGTGACGCTCAAGCGCGGCGGGGACGGCTGGAGCGTGGCCGAGAAATCCGGATATCCGGCCGATCTGGCCAAGGTCCGCGAGTTCCTGCTCAAGCTCGACGCCGCGACGCTGATCGAGGCCAAGACCAGCAACCCGAAGCACTACGCGGATCTGGGCGTCGATGACGTCGCCGCCAAGGATGCAAAGGGCTTGCTGGTGGACATAGCGGGTCTGTCGGCGCCGCTCAAGTTGATCATCGGCAACTACAACGGCGCTGGCGGCGGCGGTACGTTCGTGCGTCTGCCGGGACAGGATCAAAGCTGGCTGACGAAAGGCAACCTCAGCGTCGACAAGAATGCTGTCGACTGGGAAAAGCGCGATCTGACCGACATCGCTGACGCGCGCCTGATGTCGGTTGTGCTAACTGCTGCGGACGCAAAGGTGCTGAAGATCTTCAAGGAGCATGCGGGTGACGCCAATTTCAAGGTCGCCGACGTGCCGAAGGGTCGCGAGACCAGTTCCGAATTCGCCGCCAACACTCTGGGTTCGACCCTGGCCGGGCTCAAGGCTGAAGACGCGTTCGCTGCCAAAGACGTCGCGCCGGGCGAAAAAGTATACAAGGCCGAATATTCCACATTTGATGGCCTTGTCGTCGACGTCAGCGCCTGGGAGAAGGACGGCAAGGACTATGCGCAGTTCTCGGCCCGACTCGACACCGCAGCAGTGGAGGCACAGATTGCCGCTGATCAGGCCAAGGCCAAGGCCGAATCTGATGCCGCCGCGCAAGCCGCGAGCAACAAGACCGCCGAGAGCAAATCCACCGCAACGCCAGCGCAGGCGCTTAAGCCAGAGGAAGTGAGCGGTTCAGAGAAGGATCGCCAGCGGCGTCTGAATGCGCTGGACAAGGAAGTGGAAGCGCTGAACAAGACTTTCTCCGGCTGGACCTTTGTCTTGCCGAGCTTCAAGTACAGCAACCTCACCAAGACCATGGACGACATGCTCAAGCCGCTGGAGCAGAAGAAGCCCATTGCCAAGGACGCCGCCAAGCCGGCCGCGCCGAAGCCGGCGATCAAGCCCCCGGGCAAGTAGGCCCGGCAATCAGGCTCGGGCTAGAAAGCAGAAGAGAACAGACATGCATCGCGCATTCGGTATCACGGCCGCGGCGTCAGGCGCTGCCGCCGTGGTGCTCGGCGCATTTGGTGCTCATGCGCTGCGCAGCCAGTTCGACGCGGCGTCGCTGCAAATCTGGCACACCGCGGTCGAGTATCAGTTCTGGCACGCCCTGGCTTTGCTTGCGGTTGCTGCATGTGCGCCGGCGCATCACCGGCGTTGGTGGCGCGTCGCCGGCACGGCCTTTGTCGGTGGCAGCGTCGCTTTCTGTGGAAGCCTTTACGCGCTGGCGCTCGGCGCACCCGCCTGGATCGGTGCGATCACCCCGATCGGTGGCCTGGCCCTGATTGCTGGCTGGATCGCTCTGGCGATCGCGTTTGGACGTAGTTCCTCGCCGACTTAGGCGACTGGTTGCGGATTTCCCGCGGCGGCGCATAATCCCGCTCAAACAAGCGTTTGTCCAAAACCCACAACGCCTCCCCGGGAGGGAAAAGCCATGAATGCTTCGCGCGCTGGTAACGGCCGCTACGGCCGCGCATTCCTTGTTTTGTGCATTTGTATAATTATACCGTTGCCGCTGGCGGCGCAATCCATCAGCGCTCCCGGACTGTCGGCTCCCGGCACGATTTCCTACGATGCGCTCGGCACGCCGACGATTCGCGCGACGACCGACAATGATGTTGCGTTCCTGCAAGGCTACGCTCACGCCAAGGCGCGTTTTTTCGAGATGGACTTCGACCGCCGCGCTGCGAGCGGCAGCCTGGCTGAACTGGTGGGAGCCGCGGCGCTGGCCAACGACGTGCAGACGCGCACGCTGGGTTTGCGCCGCGCCGCGTGGGCAACCTGGACCGCGCTCGATGACGGCACCCGCGGCTGGCTCAAGGCCTACACCGACGGGGTGAATTTCTGGCTGCAGACGCAGGCATTGCCGCCGGAGTATGGCGCGCTCAAGCTGACCCGCGCCGAGCCGTGGTCGCCGGTGGATACGATCACCGTCGGCAAGGGCCTCGCATTCCAGTTGTCGTTCGACCTGGATATCCAGAACACGATCAACTTC
The DNA here is from genome assembly GCA_038244165.1 of Lysobacterales bacterium. Lineage (GTDB taxonomy): Bacteria > Pseudomonadota > Gammaproteobacteria > Xanthomonadales > Rhodanobacteraceae > Rudaea. The sequence goes on from JBBRTT010000029.1 coordinate 26,215, forward strand.
GGTGCCTACCAACAGGCAGCGGCAGCAGCGCACGTCGATGCGCAGGCGCTGTTTTTCGGCGACACGCATCGTCTGGCGCCGCCGGACAATCATGTGACCATCAGCGGATTCCAGCCGGGCGCCAGCGCGGCCGATGACGCCAGTGCCGATCTGGTCAGCAGCGATCTGGTCAGCCAAGCCAAGTCGCTCTCCACGTCCCTGGTCGGTCTGCATGTTGCTCCAGAAACATTGCAGCTCGCGCAGGCCTATCGCGATGCGATCGCGGGCAATCCGTTTATCGCGTCGACGCTGAATCCACGCATGGGCCGCGGTGGCAGCAACGAGTTCGCGGTCAGCGGCGCGTTTACCTCCTCGGGCAAGCCGCTCATCGCGAACGATCCGCATCTGAGCCTGGCCTTGCCGCCGATCTTCATCGAGATGCATCTGATCTCTAACGATGGGCTGAATGCGACCGGGGTGAGCGTTCCCGGCGCGCCCGGCATCATCCAGGGCTGCAACAGCAATCTGTGCTGGGGCAGCACGGTCAATCCGATGGACGTCACCGACACGTTCCAGGAAACCTTCGCACTCAACAGCTACGGGTTGCCGGTGGGAATTGTGCACAATGATACAATTGAACCGGTACAGTGGGTGTTCCAGAGTTTCTACGTCAACCAGATGACCGCCGGCCAGACCGACAGCATCGCGCGCACCAATTCCATCGGCTACACCAATGGTGCCTTGAACGTGATCGTGCCGCGACGGAACAATGGGCCGATGGTGCAATTGGGTACGGCGGGGCAATGCGTCTCCGAGGCCGGCCAGCATTTCGGCCCCGGGTACGCCTGTGGTCTGTCGATCGCCTATACCGGCTGGGGCGCGACGTTCGAGCTCAAGGCGTTCAGGCTGATCAACCGCGCGCAGAACATCGGCGATTTCCAGAATGCCTTGACCTATTTCGACTTTGGTTCGCAGAACTTCGCTTACGCCGATACTGCCGGCAACATTGCCTACTTCACCAGCGCGGAAAATCCGATTCGTCAGGATCTGCAGCAAGATGGCGGTCCGGGCGGCGGCGTTCCGCCACTTTTCATTCGCGATGGCACTGGCGCGTTGCATCACGACTGGCTCGGCGTGCAACACCCGCAGCCGAATCAGGCAACGCCGAACGAAATCATGCCGGCAGCGGAAATGCCGCACGTGATCAATCCGGCGAAAGGCTATGTCGCCAATGCGAACAACGATCCGATCGGCGTGACCCTGGACAACAACCCGTTCAACCAGCTGCGGCCGGGCGGCGGCATCTACTATCTTAATTTCGGTTACGACGCCTATCGCATGGGCCGCATCGATCGCCTGCTGGCATCGATGATCGCGGGCGGGCACAAGATCACGATGACCGATATTGAGCAGGTGCAACTCAACACGCAGCCAGTCGATGCGCAACTTGTGCTGCCGTATCTGGTGACCGCCGACAAGAACGGGGAAAAGCCCGGCGCGTGGGCGCCGTTGGCGCAGCTGGCGGCGGATCCTGCGATCGCGGCAGCAATCAACCGGCTCGAGCAGTGGGATCAATCAACGCCTACGGGACTTCCGCAGGGATTTGATGCAGGCAGGGCGCCGGGCACAGCGCCGACCGCGGCGCAGCTCGACAACAGCGTCGCCGCGACCGAGTTCTTCATGTGGCGCAGCAATGCGATCAAGAATGTCGTCGATGCGACTCTGACGGGCTACGGACTGGGCAACTATCTGCCCGGCGACGACAGCGCGTATACGAGCCTGAAATTCTTGCTGGATGCGTTTCCGGTCCTCGGTGGCCACGGTGCCTCCGGCATCAACTTCTTCACTGTGCCCGGCGCGCCGGATGCCGCCTCCGCGCGCGACTACGTCCTTTTGAAGAGCCTGAAGGACGGTTTGAACCAGCTCGCAAGCGACGCGTTTGCGCCAGCGTTTGGCAACTCGACCGCGCAAGCCAATTATCACTGGGGCGCGCTGCATCGTTTCGTGCTTGAGCATCCGCTGGGTGGGCCATTCAACTTGCCCGGACCCAATCCTTACGGGTTTACCGATCTGGCGCCAAACCTGCCGGGCCTGGCGCGCGACAGCGCCTACGAGACGGTGAATCCGGGTGGCGGCTCGCTGCGCGTGAGCGGCGTGAACGATTTCATGTTCAGCGGTGCGAGCGCGCCCGGGCGCCGTTTCGTCGGCGAGATGGGTACGCCGATCAATGCGGTCGAAGTGATCCCCGGTGGCGAGAGTGCGGTGCTCGGCGATCCGAACTACGCCAGCCAGTTGCTGCTGTGGCTCACCGGCAACTATCACCCGCTGGTGGTCGACCCGAATGCGGCAGGGCAGGGCGCGCAGACGACACTGAATTTTACCCCTGGGGGTTGATGCTATTCGCCTCTCCTTTGCGGGAGAGGCCGCCGCGCGGCGCGCGGCGGCCTCTCTCGGCCATCCATGGCCTCCGAGGCACTTGGGTTCCTGCTCCGCGCGTGCCAGCACCAATGCCATGGCTCGTAGGCAATGCCATGCGCGTTGCCGCGCGGATAGCTGAGCCGGAAACCGTAGCTTTGTGCATTTGTGGATAACCACGCAAATGCGGGCGAACCCTCGAACGCTTCTTCGAGCGCCGCAGAACCCGGAGTAGTCAGGTCGAGTGCCCGGCCGGAGTGATGCTCGCTGTAGCCGGGCGCCGCGCTGACGCGCAGGATGTCGCCGATACTTTGGCCGCGTTCGAGTTTGCGCGTGAGGATGCCGAGCTGATATTCCGTGCTGCGGAACGCCGAAACGATCTGCAGTTCCACTGCGGCTTGCGCCGCCGCATCGCGCATGCGCATCCAGGCGCGGGCTGCGCGCGCGCTGAGCCATTGCGGACGGTCCTGCGTGTCCTGACCGACAAAGACCAGGTGCACCGGTTCGCGCACGCGCCGCAGCTTGCGCGTGCTCGCATAGTCGCGCGGTACGCCAAGCGCATGCGCGGTTGCGATGCACGCGCGCGGGTCAGCGGTTCGCGCTGGCGCAGTTCGGCCTGATGAAGATCGCGCTGATGCAGATCTGTCGGTCATGTGCGCGAGCTTAACCAAGACCTGGCTTCGCCGTAAGTCCAGTCAATCAGTCCGGTCAATTTTTGCGCGCCAGCGAAAATGCCCAGAAGCTCAGACCTGCAGCCGCTGCCGCGCCAATCCACGATACAGCGATGGGGATCGTCCAGTGGTCGATGACAATCGTCCATTGGGCGATTGCGCGAGTCAGATGCGCGATGGAGATAACTGCAAACACCATTGCGCTGATTGTGACGTAGGTTTTTACCGATGCCATGACACACCTCCTGCCATTGAGATAGAACAATTCAGCGCGGCGTCATTGCTTCGTGCGCGGCCACGTGGCGCGCGATTGCGTAGAACAGGCTAGGCAAACAGCGGTGCGCCGACGTGCACGACCAGATCCGCACTGAAGTGCGCGGCCACGGCGTGTTCCAGACCGCGGCGCCAGTACAACCAGCCGAATGCCACCCCGGCCAAACCATTCAATCCCATGACGCGAGAGATGTTCGCGGCATCCAGCGTCGTGGTTTGGGCGAGCGCCGGCAAGTGGGCGATTCCAAACAGGACGGCTGCCGCGACAATAGCGATCCAATAGATGCTGGTGTGTGGTGGCGAGGCGTGCAGTGTTCGCGCGCCCAGCCATACCAGCAAGGAAACAAGGAATAATCGGCAAACGACTTCTTCGCCGATGCCGCCGTAGAACGAAGCGAGAAATCCTTTCCACCAATCCGGAACCGGCGCAGCTGTTGCCAACGCGGCAGGCAGCCACGCGCCGATTGCTCTGTCGGCGAGTAAACAAACGCACGCAACCGCAACCCCGAGACTGATCGATGACAGCCAGCGCGTGGGAGACGAGCGCGTCGGGCCTGCATTGACCCATTGCCGCAGCAGCGGCGCATCGAGGCCGTGTGCGTAGCCGAGTCGCAGTCCGGCCCATGCGAGCAGCAGAAACACGACGCCGGCCTGCAGGGTTTGTATGATCGCAAACATCGGCAGCGGAACGGGGATTCTCGCAGTCAGTTGCGGCATGAGCACAAACAGGTACGGCAACAGCAGCAACGTCGAAATTGCGCCCGCCGCAGCGAGCAGCAGGGCAATGCGAAAATGCCCGATTGAGGGTGGAGAACTAGGCGACATATTCATGGTTTTTTCGCTCGATGAGCCGTCGATGGCGCAGCCTCAGACTTGAGCCGTCCGGCCTTGCGCAACGCATCGCGCAGCACGTATTCGATCTGTGCGTTGACGCTGCGCAATTCATCGTCGGCCCAATGCTGCACGGCGTCGAGCACGTCGCTGCCGATGCGCAGTGGGTAGGCTTTTTTCTCTGCCAACGGACCGGCCTTCAGTACAACGTGCCGGTGTTGACGATTGGCTGAGTGCCGCGTTCGCCGCACAGCACGACCAGCAGGTTCGACACCATCGCCGCTTTGCGTTCTTCGTCCAGATGCACCACGCCACGCGCCTGCAGCTGTTCCAGTGCCATCTCGACCATCGTCACTGCACCTTCGACGATGCGCGTGCGCGCAGCGATGATCGCGCTGGCCTGCTGACGTTGCAGCATCGCCTGTGCGATTTCCGGGGCGAAGGCCAGATGCGTGATGCGCGCTTCGACCACATCGACGCCGGCGCTGGCGAGGCGTTCCTGGATTTCCTTGCGCAGGTGATCAGAGATTTCCTTGCCATGGCTGCGCAGCGAAAGGGCACCCGTATCGTGCGAATCGTAGGGGTAGCTCGTTGCCATCGCGCGCAGTGCAGATTCGCTCTGGATATGGACGAAGTCTTCATAGTCGTTGACCTTGAACAGCGCTTCGGCGGTATCGACCACCTGCCAGACCACGACCGCGGCAATCTCGATCGGATTGCCGTCCAGGTCGTTGACTTTCAGTTTGCTCGACTCGAAGTTGCGCACGCGCAGGGACACTCCGCGCTTGCTGTAGAACGGATTGGTCCAGCGCGGACCGGCGTCGCGCACGGTACCGATGTAGCGCCCGAAGAACTGCAACACCTTGCCCTCGTTCGGCGCGACGGTAAAAAAACCGCCGAGCGAGATCAGCACCACGATTCCGGCGAGCACGGCCACGATCACTGCCCAAACGGTTTCATGCTGGATCGAATTGACCAACCAGGCACCGTCTGCCAATAACAGTGCGACGAGACCGACCAGGGCCGGGATACCTGAAGGCGCGGAATAGCGAAGTTCGTTCATCGGAAATCTCCACAGCGGTAAGTGTGCGACAGATTGATATCATATTGATATCACATAGTCAATCTCGACCCTGCGAATAGAGGTACTACAGCGGCTACACAAAAATCTACATTTGATTGGCCTTCGCTTACATTTGTCGCCCAGCAGGGTGTGGTTCGACTTGGCATCAGGACATTCGCTGAATATTTCGACGCGCAAAAACGCAGCGAACGCCTCAACAGCGATCTTGGTGTTGACGAGCCGATCGATCAGAAAACACTGACCCTGCTGCGCGAGCGATTCAACTACGACCCATCCAATATGGCGCGCACACCGGTGACGCGCTATTTCGAGCGTGGCGCCGCCTGGCTGGTGTTCTGCCTGTCGCTATTGAGCAGTCAGCGGCACGACGGCATCGACGCGCATCCGCCCCAGAGTGTCGAAGCCGGAAAAGAAGCGCCACGGATCGCCATCGCCAAACGACAGCGCGATATGACCGGCGTCGAAACCGTGCAGGGCGGCATCATAGCTGTGCCATTGGCCATCGATGAAAGCCTGCACCCAGGCGTGCGGCACGAACACGTGCTCGACGCCGGCGTAACGTTCGGTATAGGCAAGGCCATCGACGACGCGTGTGGGAATTCCCAGTGAGCGGCCGAGCGCGGCGAGCAGTACGGCATGTTCGGTGCAGTCGCCTTCCGGTTTCCTTGCCACTTCCAGCGCTGACGCGTAGCCGACACTCAGATTCTTGGTGCGAATGTAGCTGCGCACAAATTGTTCCAGCTGCTGCATCTGCTCGCGCGGTGCCTTTGCCGCCCCAGCGCCGTCGTGGGCAAGCTTGCGGATTTCCGCTGCATCGCTTTGCAGCCAGGCGTTCGGCTGCGAATCAGCGGCAGCCGGTTTCACCTCGCGACCGGTTGGCGCACCCGCATGCGCGTTGCGCGTGCTGAGCGGCTCGACGCGCAATTCCACGCCATGGTCGGTTGCGCTGGCTTGCTGCTCGTCGGTGTCGGCAAATTGCAGCGGCGTGCCGGCCTTGGTTGCGCTCAGTTTCAGGATTACCCCGCGCTGCAGATCGGTCGCGCTCAACGCGACCGGCGCGCGCACCAGCGCATGCGTAAGAATGTCGGACGATTGATTGGGCGCCTGTGCGCAGGTCTGTGAACAGGCCAGCATGGTCAAGTCGTAGCCCATCAGCGGCATCGCCATCTTCAGCACAGTTTGATCGGCGTCGACCCAGCTGACGGTGCTCGTCGCGGCATCGGGTAAATGTATAATTTGTTCAATCCTGGTCAGTGCGCGCGCGCCGTCCGGCAGATCGACATTTTCACTGGCGCCGAAGGTCGATTCGACTTCGACGGCATCAAGGCTTTCGGGCTGGAAGGCCAATTCGCGGATCCTGGTTCCCGGCGCCAGGCCACTGCGCAGCGCCGCCAGACGCTGGCCTTCGGCGAGCAGCGCACCCGTGGGCCAAACCAGGACCCGCATTTGTTTCGCACCGCCGACTTCGCTGACCACATCAAACTTGCCATCCGCGCGTACGCTGCCGTGCAGGGCGCTGGCTGTGCCCGAAATCATGGTGCGCGATGCGAACTCCAGCGGCTTGCCATCGCCGGTTTCCGTATCGGTTTCGCTGGTCGTCAGTGCGATCTTGGTGCCGGCACGGTCCAGCTGCACATTCAGCGCCTGCGTGGTAACAACGCGATCGCCTTCGACCTTGCGTGTCGTATGCATGGAGCCGATCTTGCGGCCGTCCAGTAGGACCCTCATCCAGGTGTCGTCGGCGGGCGCGGCGAGTGCGGTGTACGCCGGCAGCAATAGGAAAACGATGACAAGAATACGGTGCGCTGGCATTCGGCAATCCATGTAGCCACGAGAGCGGGGCAAGCATAGCCTAGCGTGGATTGGCTACAATCGTTGCATACGCAAGACGCAGGCGACACCGATGACGGACACTCCCAGCTACGCCGTGTTTCTGTTCCCGCAGGCGCAGGAAGCGCTCGGCGATGCGATCAGGCCATACCTGAGCGACGCGCCCGCGGGTCAGCACATCATCTGTGCGAGTATCGATTCATCCGGTCCGTTCTTCCAGATGGTCATGCAGGGTACCAACGCGGAGGGCGAGGAGTCGCAACTGGAATTGATGATCCCGCACGCGATGGTGAAACTGATCATGTCGCTGCACAACGGCCGTGGGTTCGGTTTCGTCAAGGATTGAGCGCACGCTACAGCTCGCGCCAGCCCTCCGCGCCGAGTATTTCCAACGGGCGGAAGCGCGCTTTATAGTCCATCTTCGGATGGTCCTTGATCCAGAAACCCAGATACAGATGCGGCAGGCCCCGTTCCTGAGTCAATTCAATCTGGCGCAGGATTGCATACGTACCCAGGCCGCGCACGTCTTCGTCGGGATCGTAAAATGTATACACGGCCGACAGGCCGGTGGACGCGACATCGGTAATGGCAACGCCCAGCAGCCGGCTGCGCAGGCGCAATTCTATGAACGATGTCGGGCTCCACGCGGTGTAGAGGAAGCGCGCGAAGTCCTCGGGATCCGGGTCGTCCATGCCGCCACCGGCGTGACGCGCATCCAGGTAGCGCCGGTACAGCTGGAAATATTCGTCGGTGTGGCGTGCGGGCTCGATGCGCAATTGCAGATCGGTGTTGTGCTGCAGGCAGCGGCGCTGGCTGCGGTCGGGCTGGAATTGCTTCACCGGAATGCGCGCGGCAATGCAGGCGTGGCAGCTGCCACATTGCGGTCGATAGACGTGGCCGCCGGCGCGGCGGAAACCACGCGTGAGTGCCGCATCGTATATTTGTGGAAGATGCGGCGACGCCGGATCGATCACCAGGTTGCGCGCCACGCGTTCGGCGAAGTAGCCACAAGGATGCGGCAACGTCTGGAACAGCCGGACGAGGTCGGACTTCATGCCCGCATTCTAGCGCCGAATTTGCGACACGCTGTGAACTGCTAGTAAATGCCGGACCAATGCAGCACGACCAGGATCGCAATGATCCCAATCAGTGCCAATCGCAAATAGATCGCCAGTGAGCGCCGCAGATCAGGGGCTGCCACCTGGCGCGATCGCGCCAGTTCCTCGGCGTGGCGCGTGGCGGGCTCGACGCCGGCTTCACGCAACAGCGCGCGCGCGCGCGGCTGGTCTTCGGCGTTGACCACCCAGACCTGCGGCCATTCTGCCGAATCCTGGCGCGCGCTGTAACTATGACGCTTGAATTCGTGCCCGCCCCAGGAGCGCCGGTTGGTCACGCTGGTGGCAATCCCGGCCTCGCCGAGCATGGCGACGACGCGCTCGACATTTTCCACTCGTGGAGAAGTATAGATTTGTCGCATGGTGTTGGTTTACCAAATGGTCATCGCGCCAGTTTCGACGCAGTATATCTGTGAACTTGATTGTTCAGCTCTCTGCCAGAATCCTGATCATGCCTTCCTGCGCGGTGGAAGCAACCAGGGTGCCGTTGCGGCTGAAGATCATGCCGCGGGTGAGGCCGCGCGCACCCTGGGCACTTGGGCTGTCGCAGGAATACAGCAGCCAGTCGTCGACGCGAAACGGACGGTGGAACCACATCGCGTGATCCAGGCTTGCCATCTGCACATTGTGCTGCAGGTAGGAAATCCCGTGGGGCAGTGTCGCCGTGCCGATCAGATGAAAATCCGAAGCGTAGGCAAGCATTGCGCGATGCAGAGCCGGGTCGTCCGAGGCGCGGTCGATCAGACGGAACCATACTTGCTGGAACGGCGGACGCTTTTCCGGGTTGAGCTCGTTGCGCGGATTGACGTGGCGGAATTCGAACGGCCCCTTGCGATTTAGCCAGCGCTGCAGCTTCGCCGGCATATTCGCCAGCTCCGACGCCGATAGGGGTTCGCGCGGTGCGATCTCCTCAGGCGGCGGAACCTGCGGCATGTCCATTTGATGATCCACACCCGGTTCGGTTACCTGGAACGACGCCGCAAAATTGAAGATCGTCTGGCCGTGCTGGATCGCAACCACGCGACGCACGGAGAAACTCTTGCCGTCGCGCGCGCGGTCGACTTCGTAAACGATGGGCGCTTCGATGTCGCCGGCACGCAGGAAATACGCATGCAGCGAATGCACTTGTCGATCCGGATCGACTGTGCGCTGCGCCGCTGAAAGTGCCTGACCCAGCACCTGGCCGCCGAAAACGAAACGCGTGCCGATGTCGCGACTCTGGCCGCGGAACAGGTTTTCCTCGATGCGTTCCAGTTGCAACAGATCGATCAGTTCGCCAACGATGGGGCTGGACAAGTGGTGTCTCCGAAAGTGCCAATTCTACGGGGTAAGACGCTGCAGGCCGCTCGGCGCAGTCACCTGTGCCCAGGGAAACAACGGTCCGGGATCCTGCCTGCGCGGCAGCATGATCGCGGGATCGTCACTGGCCGGTTCCAGGCGGCGATCCAAATCCTCGTGGCCAGCGATGTAGTGCAAGCTCGGAATATGCTCGCGCAATTGCCGCAGCAAGGCCAGCAGGGAATCGATTTGTTGCTTTGTATACTCCACCGTGAACGCCTGATGGCGGCTGTCGCCCCAATGCGGAAAGCGCCCGATATTGGCAATTTCGATACCGATCGAGCGCGTGTTGTAGCCGAACGTGTGATTGGCTACGCGCGCATCGGCGACGAAGCGATAGACCGTGCCGTCAGTGTCGATGTAGTAGTGGCCGCTATTGCCGGTCTGGTTTGCGGCGTAGCGGACGCGCTCGCCGAATTCGCGGGTCATCTGCATGTCCGGCAACTCGGTGCAGTGGATCACTACCAGATCGATTGCGTCCAGGGGACGTGCCGGCAGACGCGCTTCGTAGGGCAGCGGCCAGTCACGAATGGAAAGCTCGTTTGCAAGGTCGATAGGCATGCGCGCAGTTTCGCATGAGCGCTTAAGTCAAGCCAACGCCATGCGATAATGCACGAATGAAACCCTTTCTTATTCTCTCGCACGGCCTGGAAAGTGGTCCGGATGCGACCAAGGTCAGCGCGCTGGCCAAAATCGCCGATGCGATGGGATTGCGCAGCGTGCGTCCGGATTACCGCGACCTGGATGCTGGACGCGACGCCGGCCGCATCGATGCGCGCATCGCGCGGCTCAGGCAGCATGTGCCTGCCGGTGCGCCAGTCGTTCTTGCCGGATCGAGTCTGGGAGCCTTCATCTCAGGCTTTGCCTCAATTGAAATGAACGACTGTATCGGGTTGTTCCTGATCGCCTTGCCGATGGAGATTCCGGGCTATCCGCGGCGATTCGATGCGAAACCGGCGCCGACGGCGCTCGTGCACGGCTGGGACGATGAACTGTGTCCCGTCACCGAGGTGATCGCATTCGCGCGCGCCCGCGGCGACGCGATCACGCTAGTGCGCGACGATCACCGGCTCAGCGCGCATGTGGATTTCGTCGCGCGCCAGTTCCAGGATTTTCTTGAACAATTCGTCTGACATGCGCGATTTCTTTGCGACCTGCCCCAAGGGCCTGGAATACCTGCTGGTCGACGAGTTGAAGGCGCTCGGCGCCAGCGACGTACGCGAAGCACTGGCCGGAGTTTATTTTCGCGGCGAACTTGAGGCGAGCTACAGTGCGTGTTTGTGGTCGCGTCTGGCCAGCCGTATCCTGACGCCGGTCGCGGAATTTCCGGTAGAGGATGGCGATGCGCTATACGCCGGCGCGCTCGACATCGACTGGAGCGCACACTTGGATGTCGACGCCAGCTTTGCAGTCGACGCGGTCGGTGCATCCAAGGAAATCACGAACAGCCAATACGCCGCGCTGCGGATCAAAGATGCGATAGTCGATCAATTCCGCAACAAAACCGGCGAACGCCCCAATGTGGATACGGAGCGTCCCGCACTGCGCGTGAATCTGGTCCTGCGCCGGGGCAGGGCGATCGTCAGCATCGATCTGTCCGGATCGCCGCTGCACCAGCGCGGCTACCGCCAGGGTGCAGGTCAGGCGCCGCTGAAGGAAAACCTCGCTGCGGCGATGTTGTTGCGCGCAGGCTGGCCAGGCGTGTATGCGGCCGGCGGCGGCATCGTCGATCCGCTGTGCGGTTCCGGCACGTTACTGGTCGAGGCGGCGTTGATGGCCGCTGATGTCGCCCCGGGTCTGCGCCGTGACTACTTCGGTTTCAGCGGCTGGCGCGGTCACGACGCGGCATTGTGGAAAACGCTGCATGATGCGGCGCAGGCACGGGCAAGCATTGGCTTGCAGGCGCTGCGGTCGGCATTCTTCGGTTTTGACCAGGATCCGGCAGTTATCAACGAGGCCAAGCGCAACGCGCAGTTTGCGCTGCTGTCTGGCTTTATCCACCTGGGCCGGCAATCGCTGGAGCACCTGCATCGCCCGCACGAGCTGGATCAGCCGGGGCTGGTGATCTGCAACCCGCCGTATGGAGAACGCATGGGCGCGAACTCCGGCGTCGTGTCGCTGTATCGCTTGCTCGGCGAAAAGCTCAAGGCCGAATTCCCGAACTGGCACGCCAGTGTGATTACCTCCGACGAGGAACTCGGGCGCGCGATCAACTTGCGCGCGGACAAGAAGTATCGCCTCTACAACGGTGCGCTCGAATGCGTACTGCTGAACTTCGATCTGGCACCGCGCAGCGAGGAAGCGTACGCGCCCAAGCCGTTGTCCGACGGCGCGCAGATGCTGAAGAACCGCATCGAGAAAAGCTTCAAGCATCTGCGCAAGCGCGCCGAGCGCGAAGGCATCCAGTGCTGGCGCGTGTACGACGCAGACTTGCCCGAGTACGCCGCCGCGATCGACATCTATCGCACGGACGACGGCAATCATCTGCACATCCAGGAGTATCAGGCGCCGGCAAGCATCGACGAAAACCTGGCGCGTACGCGCATGCGCGAACTCGGGCGTGTCGCCGGCGAAGTGCTGGGCGTGCCGCGCGAGCGCGTTGCGCTGAAAACGCGCCGACGCGGCAAGGGCGGCGAGAAGTACGGGCGCATGGATCAACGCGGCGAATTTCTCGAGGTGATCGAGGGCGGACTGAAATTCTTCGTCAACCTGCACGACTATCTGGACACGGGATTGTTCCTGGATCACCGACCGTTGCGGGGACGCGTGCGCGAAATCAGCCGCGGCAAACGCTTCCTCAACCTGTTTTGCTATACGGGCAGCGTCAGTGTCTACGCTGCGGCGGGCGGTGCGGCCGAAACCACGAGCGTGGATTTGTCGCAGACGTATCTGGACTGGGCCCAGCAGAACCTTGCCGTGAACGGATTCGGCGAGCCGCAACACAAGCTCGTATGGGCCGACGCTATGAGTTATCTGCAATCGCACTCGGCGATGTACGACCTCATCTTCGTCGATCCACCGACGTTCTCCAATTCCAAGCGCGCCGACGATTTTGACGTGCAGCGCGATCATGTGCGACTGCTGACGATGTGCGGCGAGCGCCTGTTTCCGGGCGGCACGATTTTGTTCTCGAACAACTTCCGCCGTTTCAAGCTGGATGAAGCTGCACTGACGCAATTTGCGATACGCGACATTTCGGTGGCGACGATTCCGTTCGATTTCGAGCGCAGCCCGCGCATTCACAGGTGCTGGGAATTGCGCTTGCGCTGATACGACAGCTCGTCTCAAAACCTGCATAGGAAAGTGAACTGTTCGCCGCAGCAAGCGGAAGCAGTTCGCACTTTCACATGCACTTCATTCAGTCTGTTCAGAATTGATTCTGAATGGCCGACATCAGCCCATTTCAGGTCAGTGGCGATTCAGCCGCGCGACTCCATCATTTGCCTGCGACGAAAGAGTCGCCAACCTGATCGGGAGTAATGACATGAGATTCTCCAAGCGTGGTTTTCGCGCGATGGTTCTTGGACTGCTGGTTGCAGCGGGCCTGGCACTGGCGCCGGCCGCGTTCGCCCGCGGCCACGTCAGTATCGGCATAGGTTTGCCGGGCGTGAGCTTGGGTTATAACGGTGGCCACCACGGCCATGGCTATGTCGGTGTGGGTGGCTACTACGGCGGCTACTACGCGCCAACCTATTACGCCCCCGCCTACTATGATGACTACTACGCGAATGATTACTACAGCGCGCCGTACCCGGCGTATGGAGTCGTTTACAGCAGCGGCGGCTACTATCCGCATCACCACTACCGTGGCGGTTACTACAATCGCGATCATGGCTACTACAATCACGGGTACTACAATCGCGATCACGGGTACTACAATCGCGATCACGGGTACTACAATCACGATCATCATCATTGACCAGTCTCTGATCGACGCGTAGACCGAGCGCCGTCAGCCCCGCTGCCAGCCCTGCTGCAGCGGGGCTTTCTTTTTGCGTAAAGCCAGAGCGGCTGGGAGGCAACCCCCGCGTTTTGCTGGCGGCTGAAGCGTTGCGGCACTATCATGGCGGACGCTTCGACTTACGGATTTGCGCATGACCCAGCCGACCCGGCCAGAAAACCACGACTTGGATTCGGGTCCACCGGCTGCTTGGACGTTTTTCCGCCAATGGCTGAAGAACCCACTCGCCATTGCCGCGTTGTCGCCGTCCGGGCGCCAGTTGGCGCGGCAGATGATCGCGGAGTTGCCGCACGAAGCCACGCGAGTGATCGAGCTGGGCGGTGGTACTGGGGTTTTCACTCGCGCTCTGGTCGGGCATGGGATAACGCAGAAAAATCTGCTGGTGCTCGAGCTTAACGAAGCGCTGTATCAACATTTGCGTACGCGCTTTGTCGATGCCCACGTGGTCTGTGGCGATGCGCGCGAACTGAAAGCGATCGCCAGCGCAGACGGATTTCTTGATCAAGGTCCGGCCGATGCGGTGATTAGCGGTTTGGGCCTGCTGTCGATGACCAAGCGTACGCAGGCCGAGATTCTGCAGGCCGCATTCAGCACGCTGAAGCCTGAAGGCCGCTTTATCCAGTTCACCTACGGGCCGAAATCGCCGGTATCGCGCGAACTGCTTGCCGAACTCGGCCTGTCGGTAAGGCGTGGCGGTTTCGCCTGGTGGAACATGCCGCCGGCGTCGGTATACGTGTATACACGCAACCGCTCGCGCGCCGTGCATGCGGTGCGCACCGAAGGCAAGGGCTGAAGTCTTCGCGGTTGCGTCGAGTTCGCAATTGCCGGCCGTTTGCCCTAGTTGGCGCCGCTTGCGGCCGTACAGCCGCATCGTCGCCGGCGAGCAGGAATGGGCACAAGATCCGGCAGGCTGATCTAGGTAGTGTGGAGCTCATTTGCCGCCGCTACCTTATTCTCCAATTGCCGGACGGGCAATCTGATCAAAAAGGTGGTGCCGACACCCACTTCGCTGCGCACGTCGATTTCGCCGCCGTGCTTTTTCACGATGCCATAGGAAATGGACAAGCCGAGTCCGGTACCTTTTCCGACCGGTTTGGTGGTGAAGAACGGTTCAAAAATGCGTTCAAGATGTTCGCGAGCAATACCTTTGCCGGTGTCTGATATTTCAACGAAGACTTGCTGTGCAGCGGCTCGGGTACTGATGGTTATCTGTCCGCGCTCCTCGATCGCATGTCCGGCATTGACCAGAATGTTCATGAACACCTGATTCAGTTGCGAAGGCAAGCACTCGATCAAGGGCAGCTCGCCGTAGTGTTTGATCAGCTCGACCTTGTACTTCAGGTCGTTCCAGACGATGTTTATCGTGCTCTCAAGGCCCACATGGATATCGGCCGCTACCCAGGCTTCCGAGTGACCGGCGCGCGAAAACTCGCGCAAATCCTGGACAATCTTGCGCACCCTGCTGATGCCTTCCTGGGATTCGCTCAGCAGTGCGGGTAAGTCCTTGGACAAGAATTCGAAATCAATCTGCTGTCGGATTTCTTCGATCTGTATCAGCTGCTCTGGCCGGGCGGTGCCCATGCGCAGGGCGGAATCCTGAGCGGAAAGCAGTCGAAAAAGATTGGAAACATACTCCGAGAGAGTTCCCAGATTCGACTGGATATAGCCAATCGGATTGTTGATTTCATGCGCCACGCCCGCCGCGAGCTGGCCAATCGAGGACATTCGATCCGCCTGCAGTAGCTGTTGTTGCACGTTTTCCAGGCGCGCCCTGGCTATTTCCGCGTCCACCAATGGATGCGGAAGATCTTTGTCGAGCTCTGGCGCAAGCGATATCATTTTTGCTCCTGACTTGCCAACAGTTTGCGACGTCACACGATAGCGGCGAACTTCTGCCGCGGATTTGAGCGCAATCATCGGCAACGGTGAGTCCACTGGTCCGGCTATGCCCGCCATGGCACATAGCTCTGCCGCCAGATCGCGCGCGCGCCCTTCCTGTTTCATCCACGCGTGCAGTTCGCGACTGCTGTCATTGCCATGGATGAGCGCACCGTCTGCGCCTATGAGCAAGACAGGATGCGGCACGCAATCCAGCAGAGCTTCGAGGTCCTCCGCGCCAAGCGGCATCCTGTCGCGCTCGAGCGGAACCGTGTTCATCGACGACCTTGAGTTTTTCTTGTGTCCCGGATCGGCGCGGCGCTCCCGGGAATGATGGTGTCGAGTGGCGATTTACCGGCAGCTGGCGCTGAAGAATCCAGGAATGGATTCCGCGCTGTCGTTGCGGGAAACAATCTCGCCCGATGGGAGGCCGGGAAAACCTCGGCAGGGTATTCGTCGAGCAAAAGACGGTGAAATACCGCGTCCACAGTTTTGCCGCCGCATGATGCGCATGAATCGTGACACCCCTGACTTTCTATACAGCCACGCAAACGCGACTGTCAAGGTCCGGGATACGTAGACTCGAGCCTGAATGTTCAGGCGAGCGGTGAGACTTGGCTGTGCACAGTCTAGCCGCAGCCGACCGATTTGCGAGTAGCCTGATGGTGCTGCCCGTGGGTCAAGCCGCGTTGCAGCAGATATTTGTTGACTGCCGACATGTCCGCGCCGACCAGTTCGATCGCGCGCTTGACTTGTTCGAGCGTGCATTGACGGCTCACGGCAAACGACCTGATTTTGCCATCGGTATTCAAGTCAAAAGAGTGCATGTTCGTGTCCTCAAGTAAGGCGCATGGCGCATACCCGAGTGCTCATTCCTGAAAGGCTGGTGCGAATTCACCTGGTTGCGATTGTGTCGGGTGGAGCGCGCGGGTGAATGCATCCTACTGAGAGGCGCCGCTGCACGTAACCCGTACGCCTACTTATAGGCATGAATACGCCCAGGTGTGCTGCCGAATCGAACCCTCCGCGCATACGTAGTCCTACTTATACGTACTCGTACGAATTACCTCAGGCGACCCGGATGCATAGGATGCACTCACCTGCTGAGCCAAATGCACTTGAACGGATGAAAGCGAGGCAACCATTCCACAAGAAAGGTGAGTGCCATGTCAGTCAATACTCCCAACCTGCGCATGAAGAAGCTGGCCGCTGGTTTGTCCGTGGCCATCGCTCTGATCGGTGTGCAAGCGCACGCTTTCGCCAGCGTCACTGCAGTTACCAGCTGCGCCGACGACAACACGCGCGGTACGTTGCGAAATGTCATTGGCCATGCGGTGAGCGGCGCTCAAGTCGATTTGGGCGGGTTGGTGTGCGCCAACAACATGATTACCCTCACCCAGGGTGAGGTCGTCATTGCGCACGATGTCGTGATTTCCGGCGGGGCCACACGCAAGCTGACGATCACGAGCAGAAGTGGCCGCGTCTTTCACAGTACCTCGAACAACCTTTCCGTGGTCAATCTTACGGTCAGCGGCGGCAGCGTTTACACCACGAGCGGCGACGCGGAGGGTGGTTGCATCCTCGCATCGGGCAACGTGTCCCTGACCGGCTCCGTCGTCGATGGCTGCACAGCCAGCTCGACGAACTCCTCGGCTCGCGGCGGCGCCATCAGCGCGCAGCACGTGTCCATGGTCAACAGCCGCATCAGCGGCAGCTCGGCATTGTCTTCTGGCTACTATCAAGTTGCGCGCGGCGGTGGAGTCTATGCGACGGGCCTTTCCTGCATCGACGGCACACTGAGCGGCAATGCCGTCGCTGCTGATGCGAGCAATGGATACGGCCAGGGTGGTGGCGCCATGATTGCCAACGGCGATGTGGATCTCTCGCGATGCACGGTCGACACCAACGTCGCAGGCCAGGGCGGTGGCATCATGCAGATGGAGTTCGCCGGATACACCCCGATCACGAGAATTCAGAACAGCACCATTTCCGGAAACACGGCAACATTGACGTCCGCCGGCATTGAAGTTTTTTGCAACGATTGCGCCGCGCAGCCGGTTCAGATCCTGAACAGCACCCTGGTATTCAATTCCTCACCGACTTCCTATGGCGACGGCCTCAACACCAACGGCAGCGTCAGCGCGCAAAGCTCGATCATCGCCAAGAACGGAAACGGCGACAGCACGGTCTCGGATCTTTTTGCGACTGGGCTCAATGGCGCCGACAACCTCATCATGGAGACGAACCTAGAGGCGACAGGTCGCGGCGTCATTACGGTCAGGAGCGATCCGATGCTGATGCCGCTGGCCAGCAATGGTGGTCCGACCCGGACTCACAGTCTGTCGGCATTCAGTTCGGCACGGAATCGGGGAAACAATTCGGCCCTGCAAACCACTGACCAGCGTGGATTCTCCCGCACAGCCAATGGAATGGTGGACATTGGCGCGTACCAGATCCAGGCCGGAGCGCTGGCCGCCATCAAATAAGTACCGGTTGCCTGGCGCTGACAGCCCGCAATCGGGTCACGCCAAGCATGAGGTGTGCGGTTTGCTCGAGCGGCCATCGGCATGTTGATTGATCGTTGCGAGCCAATTTTCCCGCTTTTGCGATCTATGTCTGCCAGCGCACCGACGCCAGCGCTTGGATGCGACATCGTCTGACCGTGTCAGTACGCATAAGGTGAGAACATGCATCGGTCGAGCGCCACGATGCTTCGCCGCTGCCTCGCGAGTCTGCGCAGCTATTTGGAAGTCGCCGACCCTTCTGTGGCCGAGGCCGACGCCCTGCCTCCTCACGCGGGACGGGATTTGCTCCGCTTTCGCGCTGCGCTTGATGCGAGCAGCGATGCCATCTTTCTCGTCGAAGTGGCGACAATGCAGTTCGCGGACACGAATCTTGCCGCCACGCACATGCTCGGCTATACCCGTGAAGAATTGCTCGCCATGGGCCCCGCAGATCTGTCCAAACAATCGCGGACAAGACTGCAGGCCAAATACAACGCCCTGATTTCTACGCGCCGCAAGATCGAGACCATCGAATTGCGCTTGACATGCAGGGACCGTTCGCGGGTACCCGTTGAATTGAGCCGGCGTCCATTTCGATCCGATGGCAAGTGGCACATGATCTGTGTCGCACGCGACATTTCCGAAGCCAGGCGCGCCGTGCGAAAAATGGCGCAATGCGAACTGCGCTACCAGGCCATATTCGATTTGAACCCGTCGCCGATGTGGGTTTATGACCTTGCGACGCTCGCCTTTCTGGCGGTCAATCAAGCCGCCATCAACCAGTACGGTTTTACCCGTGCCGAATTTTTCGCCATGACGATCAGGGACATTCGCCCCGCGGAAGACTTGAACCGGCTGTTGGCGGTCATGCCGACTGGAGGCGCCGACTTCGATCATGCCGGTCTCTGGCGTCATCGCACGAAGAAGGGAACCAGCATCGATGTCGAGATTACATCGCACCGGGTGAATTTTGCCGGACGCGCGGCGAAGCTGGTCCAGGCAAACGACGTAACCGTCAGACTGGCCGCGGAGGCTGAGCTACGCACGAGCAACGATCGTTTCGAACTCGTCGCCCGTGCTACCAACGATATCGTCTGGGATTGGGATTTGATCACCGACAAGCGCTGGTGGAACCAGAACATGACGTTGTTGATGGGCTACAACCAGGCGGCACTGGCCCAGGGCGCTGCGTACTGGGGCATCCACCCGGACGATAGGGAACGGGTGGCCACTGGAGTTCGCGCGGCGATCGCCTCGCATGCAAACACATGGAGCGACGAATACCGTTTTCGCCGCAGCAACGGCAATTACCTGGACATCCACGATCGTGGTTTCGTCATACGCGATGCGCAAGGTGTCCCGATTCGCATGATCGGCGCCATGGCAGACGTCACCGAACGCAAACGCGCAGCGGCAGAACTGACCCATCACCTCACGCACGACATGGTCACTGGGCTTCCTCGCTTCGAGCTGATCGAAGATTACCTGCAAACTGCCCTGGCGGCGGCTGCCGGACGCGATGGCCGTCTGGTTGTGCTCTACGTGGATATCGACTACTTCCACTCCGTAAATGAAACGCGTGGTCGTGCAATCGGCGACGAGGTGTTGCGCGTGATTGCCGAACGCCTGTCCGCGGCCGTGGGCGCGGGTGGAAAAGTGGCGCATGTGGCCGGTGACGAGTTCGCGGTGATCCAAGTCGACACGAACCAGGCCAACACGAAAGGAAATCCGGATCAAATTGTCCTTGGCGAGCGCGTGCGCGCAGCCATCGCCGAGCCGATGGTCATTGCCGAACAGCAAATCTACGTTACCTGCAGCATCGGCGTCAGTTGTTTTCCAGACAACGCCACCACTCCGCAGGACCTGCTGCGTCAAGCCGAAGCGGCGATGATGCGTTCAAAGCGTGAGGGTCGAAATGCAGTAAGCGCCTTTTCCAACGATCAAAGTGAAGAGCTGCGGGTCCGCCTCGCATTGGGCTCGCGCCTGCGCATCGCGATTCGCGACGAGCAATTGCAGCTGCATTTTCAGCCGCAAATCAGCGGTCTGGACTGGCAGGTCCTCGGCTTTGAGGCTTTGGCGCGCTGGTGCGATCCAGAACTTGGTGTCGTGTCGCCAAAGATTTTCATCAAGGCCGCCGAAGAACTGGGACTCATCGTAGATCTGGGTCGTTTCGTTCTCAAGGAAGCCTGTCGCCAGGCGCGTGTCTGGATCGACGCCGGCGCCAGTGATTTTTCGATCGCAGTCAACATTTCGCCGTTGCAATTGCACCGGCCTGAATTTTCCGAAGACGTGCGCTCGGCGATGGCGCAATTCAAGATTCCGCCCGGTTACATCGAGATGGAACTGACCGAAAGCGTGATGGCGGAAAATATCGAGCGGATGATCGGCACCATGCGGGCCTTGAAGGCCTTGGGTGTGCGTCTTGCGCTCGACGATTTTGGTACGGGGTATTCCAGCCTGAACTATCTGCGCCGGTTTCCCATTGACTGCCTGAAAATAGACCAGTCCTTCGTGCATGACGTCACCACGGATGCGGGCGCGGCCGGTATTTGCCGCGCCGTCATCACGCTTGGGCACCAGCTGGGCATGCGCGTCATGGCCGAAGGGGTCGAGACGGCCGCGCAGGTTGGTTACCTCAAGCGCAACGACTGCGACCTATTTCAGGGCTATTACTTCAGCCAACCGGTCATTGCGGAAAAGGCCCTGGAAATGTTGCGCCACCGCTATCTTTCACGTGATGACATAAGCGATAAGCAGCAAGTGCAAACGCTGTTGCTGGTAGACGACGAAGCGAACATCTTGAGTGCCCTGAGTCGTACCCTGCGTCGAGATGGCTACCGGATACTTACCGCGACTTGCGCGGAAGAGGCGCTGGAGATTCTCGGGCGCGATGCCATTGACGTCATTGTCTCGGATCAGCGCATGCCGGGCATGACCGGTACGGAACTGTTGAGCAAGGTAAAGGAAATGCATCCGGAGATCGTGCGCATCGTGTTGAGCGGCTATACCGATCTTGATGCCATCACCGACGCGATCAATCAGGGGGCCATCTACAAATTTCTTACCAAACCGTGGGATGACGAGGAACTGCGGACGCAAATACGCGACGCATTTCGCAAGCGCCAATCAAGCAGCGGAAAGGGTAAACAGCCGCATAGCGACAAGCGCATTGGCGTACCGCCGCCGTCACCGCAGGCACTGGTCCCGGCGCGGCGGGAATCGAAGGGCGCCGGTTTGTAAGCAGGCGCCGACGAATGCGTTCGCCGACGCTGTCTGCCGCCACGCCTGCGTTCCATTTATTCTGGATCAAGATTTGGAGTTCGTTCGCCATGGGATCTGCTCATATCGATCCGGAATTGAGGTTGCGGCTACGTGCCATCGCGAACCAGTGCCGGCAACTTGTTCGCGATGCATGGAGAGCGGACGAATGTCAGTACTTGTGCGAGGAAGCCGACAGGCTGGCTGAGCGGACACAGGCGACCGGGTTCAACGATCTGTCGGAAGCGCTGCTCGGTTTCAGCGTCTACGTCAGTTCATTCGCAGACGAAGGCCCCACGCCCCAGCGCGAGCAACTGCAGCAAGTGGAAGTACTGGTCGAAGCGATCGAAGAAGCGTTGGAGCGCTACGTAGGACGAGTCGAGGTGGCAGCGCTGGCGCCGCCACCGCGCGCCAGCTTGCCGTCTCATCCGGCGATTGTCTTCCTCGGTCGCAACGCCGAGCACCTGGCGATCCTGGAAAAGAGTGTGGCCCCGCTGGGATACCAGGTATATGCGTACACGGCAGTTGCTGACGTGGAAGCAGCGCTCGCCACGGACGCGGCGCTGGCGATAGTTCTCGGCGAGGATGCGCTGACGGAGTGGCTCGCCGAGCATCACACCAGCGACGGCGGCAGCGGTTCCGCACGGGTGCCGCTGGCGGTGATAAGCGCACACGACTTGCTTGAAGTACGACTGGCGGCGATGCGCTGCGCTGCGGAAGTGGTGTTTATCGTGCCCGAGGATCTGGGTCGTATCGCGCCGCGACTGGCGGGTCTGATCGCCGATCGCACGGAACCTCATCGTGTCCTGATCGTGGACGACGACAAATCGATGCGCATTTTCTGCGCTTCGGTATTGCGCCACAACAACCTGCAGGCGCGCGCCGTGGCGACGCCTGAAGAAGCGCTGCTTGCACTGCATGATTTCAGCCCGGATGTCATCCTCGTCGACCTGTATATGCCGCAGTTGTCCGGATTTGAGCTTCTCGCGCTATTCCGCGCGCATCCGCGGACGGCTTTTACTCCGGTGGTTCTGCTGTCGGGCGATTCGGATACCGAAAAACGCTTCGACGCATTGCATATCGGCGGCGACGACTTTTTGCTGAAACCGATTCGACCCCGTCACCTGGTTGCCGCAGTGACCAGCCGCGCAAGGCGCGCGCGCTGGATGCGCCGCGATATGTTGGGCGTGGGCGCGAACTGAATCTGGGTGCACGCCAGCCCTGCAGGTAGTTTTCCTGCACAAATTGGCTGTCCTGCCGATTTGTCGAACCGACTGTGGTTGTTTCTTCCGCGCCCTGCCCGTATCATTCGCGCCCTTCCACGCAAAGTGCGCACCCGCGGGTGTCACGGTGGTTGACGCGTTCATGGAACAGAACGGAGAGGTGGCAGAGTGGTCGAATGCGCCGGATTCGAAATCCGGTTTACGGTTATGCCGTAACGTGGGTTCGAATCCCACCCTCTCCGCCATATATAGCAATTCTCGCTTTTTAATTCAATAACTTGCGTATATGTAGTTTTTGCAACTATCAAATAAACTATCAATATATCGATCCTTTGAGTGTGGCACGTCGGATGATTGGTCATGTCGATTGATCGAGAATTTTTTGTTCGCAGTGGCGTGTTGTTCGACCAGCACAATGTCAACGCTACGGCCAGGCACAGCTATCCTCGTAACCGCTACTTGCGCAGTGCAAGTCGTGGGAGGCCGCTGCCGAGATTTTCGTTTCGGAGATTCTTGAACGGGTGGCCAAGCAGCGCTACGAACTCAGCGTGATGCAGATGATCTATAACGCCTGGTTCGTTGTGGACAAGAATGACGTTGTTGATCCCGCGGCTGATCCGGGCCCGGCAAACTTGCAAGTGAATCTCTTCGTGAGGCCGGGCCGAGAACCTGAGCTGAGCGACGTGTCGAAGTAAGCTCCCTGGTCCCCGATACCACCTACGAGTAGCCCGCGACAGTGACGTTCCGATGGCAGCACCTCATCGGGTGCTGACGGATTGGCCGAATCTCGTGAAAGCATCGAGCCTAAGCGAACCTGATGCCCTTCTGAGAACCGCGTGACATCCTTCTACGCTTCGAAAGCCGGCCCCGATCCAGAAGCGCTCAAGCTCGCCTTTCAGAAGTGCGGTGAATTGGCGACTGCCGGTCAGCATCCCAATATCACGATCGCCGTGCCAGCGAAGGGCAATCTGCGCGGTGTCATCGACGCTGTGATCGGTAATAAGGCCGTCGCCATCCTGCTGCGCGACAATGCGCTATCGCTCGGGTCGATCACGATTCACCTCGCCACCAAGCTGATACCGTTGCGCCATCGCGGCCCGGTGCTTGCCGCCTGGACGAAAATCGATCACGTAACGACGATCGACCAGTCCGGTTACGCCACGGATATCGTCTATATGCCCTGGCTCGACGAAGAACTCGCAAGCTTCAAAACACTGTTCCCGCAAGCACTGCCGCTTTGATTGGCGGCAGCGCGAGAACCGATCTCGCACACACGCGAGGATCAATCTCGCGCAGCTCCGAGAACGACTCTCGGGGCAACCCGAAGACGCCAGTTCGCCGGTGCGACGACAAGCGGTCTTGGCGTGCTTCACCGTCGCGGCATGATGCCTGTCGAGATTCGCCGCTGCGCCGCTCTGAGAACGCTTCTCGCGGTGCGCGAAGCGGCCGAAAGTCGATCTAGTGAAATCAACAGCTTGCGATCGCGGTTCCGCTGTAAACCGCACAGGTCCGCCGTTTTGCGCGTGGCGCGGAACCGCCGCCGCATTGGCGGTTCCGCGAAATGCCTTGCGCCGCCTCAGTTTCGATGCAACGCGGAACCCACCCTTTTATCTTGCAGTCTTTGCTCCTAGGGGTTCTCCGGCTGTGGCGCCCCCATCCACTGATGCCATAATCCGCCCGCAGCCACAGATCTGCGAAACGTTCAGAACCGCCGCGCGTGAGCGCCGCGAGTCGAAGCTGAAGACACGGCCACGGAGGCCACTCAGGCAACGACAAAACGCGCGCGCCGGCTCCCGTTCCCCAGGCCGGCGCTTCTTTCTGCTCAAGGTGCGCAGAGTGTTGATTTGCACCCAAAGTTGAGCCAGTTTTCGTAGGGATTTGCATCGAATATTGAGCCACGTGTAATCACCGTCCTGTTCTAAGTACGAGCAGGAGCAACGGGAGTGATAGACGTGGCGATATTAAGCGTGATCCGAC
>JBBRTT010000030.1:0-46741 GCA_038244165.1 Lysobacterales bacterium
AACGCCTGCTGCTTGAACTCCGTGCTGTAGTGCTTGCGCTCTCTCTTCGTCTCTGCCTTCTTCTGCTTCATCTCTCTCACCTCGGATTGCGATATAGAATCGCTTATCCGGGTGTCCGTGAAACAGGGGCAAGATCACCCCAAACGGTTGTAAGCATGCGCCCGGAATGTCCAGGTAGCAAATAGCTCAGGCGGTATGGTCCAGGTCATGGAATGTCTGCCGCTGCCGGGGATGTGACGCGCTATTTGAGTCAATAGCATTCTTGATGACATAGTCATGTACGCAACAAGCACCTTTCTTAACTTAGGGCTTGTTCTGATCGGCCGGCGAGGGATGGCAGCGGACGCCACGGACTAACGTAGGGGGATGTACTAGGGGGAAAATGGTGCCGGGAGAGGACTCGAACATGCGATATATCATATTGATATTATTGTATTTAATGTAAATACGAAAAATACATACCCCCAAATGTACCCCCATTTCGAGGTCGCTTACCGCCTTTGCTACGTCGGCCGAATTGGGCGCATGCTACGTCCACCATTGCAAAATCTATTGTGGCGACCATGACAGTTCGTTCTATCGCGCTCATCGGCCTTTGCGCGGCCACAATTGCGGGATGCAGCACATCAGTGCATGTGGAATTGACGCGGCCATATCATGCCCCTGAAGTGTATACGGACGGTGAAGTGACCTGTGAAGTCGGAACACGGGGCAGGGCTGAGTTTACGCATTGCCTGTGCGGGCGTGCCGAGATTTTTTTCCGCCTGTTCCGCCGTGATGGTGGCCCAGTGGCCTACGTCGCGTTCATCAATGGAACGGACCAGCCATCACTCATCACGTCGAAGGACATCGTTATAGCGAAGGTCGATCCGAAATCAGGCCAACAGACATTCATCGCCACATACAGCTCTGGTGAATACGAACGGGAAGTTTCTAACGAGGAGGAACTGAACAGTACCTTTTCCAGGGTTGCGGTGGCGCTCGCCAACCAGCCAACGCCGCAGACGTCAACAGTTAACGGCAATTACGCTTCCACTACGTCCTACTCTTCAACACGAGGTTATGGCACAGCCAATACATCGGGCACCATCAGCGGGACGATTACGACCCCGCCTTCAGCGGAAGATTATGCAGCTGCCCAAGCGCGAACTTCGGCGCAAATTGCTTCGATTAACGCTGATATGGACCGTAAGGTATCCAACCGTGCTGGAGACCTTTATACGGCACCAACCATTCCTCCGCACGGACGGGCCAGTGGAATCGTCCATTTTGAGAAGACGGATGCTACAAGCTTTATTGTTTGGGTGCCTTGCGGGGAGCGGGCAGTGCAGATTCGCGCGGCAGCCCAGTGAAGGTCTTAGTCGGAAAATCAGCCGATGCGTGCCTTATGGCAACGCCGCGAGAATTTCGTGCAGCGAATCACGAATGACAGGGCCAAGCGTAGGTTGCAGCAATGCGACTTGCCGGAGACGTTGTGCAATCTCGGCGACGGTTGGGGCGCTTCGCTCCAGACAATCCAAGCTTCGCCGGCCTCGCGCCCGGAGCAGGAATATCAGAATCCTGGCATTACCTGCTTTGGCTTGCTCAATCGCCGTCTCCGTTAGCTCATCTGTGACTTGCTCATCTGCTTCAGCCAGCCGCGTGCGCAACGTGGGGTCTTTCCTGCACCAGTCACGAAGAGTTGTATGAGCGATACCGGCGTGCCGTGCGGCGCCCTTGATAGTTCCGGCCCGAGCAAACCCCTCGCAAATGCGGTCGTAAAGTGCGGTTCGGCCTTGGGGCGTGACTAGCCTCAAGCTGGTCCGCGAATGGCGTTGAGCGCGGAGGCTAGAGGCTGGCGCTTCTGATAGGCAAAGTGTTTCCGTTCTTTGGGTTGCATTTCGCACAGTGAAATGTTCCAAGCTAAATCGAGAGCTAAGCCTACACTGATGACTCTGTTGAGTCTGTTATTGAAGTACGAATCCGGTCTGACCATCTGAATCGAATTGTTAGTTCAGATGTCCTCAGCGACCCCCTGATAAACGCCTCAGGAGGGTGGCGGGTTAGCGTGGCTTTTGACACATCGTACCCAAGCAAAGTGCCGCATGCTCGTAACGCACTCTGCGGGTCATCCATACCGTCTGAATAAACCAAAGCCACGCCGTGTATGACAATAAACATGGCGCCCCGCTCCGGGTCCCTTAGTCCTTTGAAGAATTCAAAAAACGCGAGCTTTTCGTGTTCGACAACTATGGGTATGTCTGTTGCAACGTATAGAGCGTCGCGTATTTTAAGACGCTGTATTCCGAAGATAGCCCTTACGGCCCCCGGAAGGACCGGTATCTTCGATTTCAACCAACCCGACAAGAAGACGCTTACAATCGTCTTGAGTAGCCATCTCTCGATGAGGTACCCGTTGACAGATACGCAGACGGAGTTGCTTGTTTCTCGCCAGATGAGGATGACATCGCTCAGCTTCTTTATTTCGTCGTCTAAGTTTCCCAGCCGGGAGTTGTGAGCGCGACACAATATGTTAGCGGTGAGCGAATCTACACTTATCGCGTGATCGTCGGGCGCCCTCAGATTTCGCGTCCGAAGCATTCCGTCGCCAAAAATATTGCGCGAGATTACATGCTCCCCAGACATCCTGTCGCACGGGCCAAGGAAAGAGGCGTAACAGTTCGCGGCTGCCCGTTCCGTCACTCTTTCCTCGGCGTAGAGGCCAGTCTTCGGCAGACATTCGCATCGATCCGCTTGAGCGAATGGTTAGGTGCACTATTTGAGAAGCTGATCAATCTCTTGCTCCACGCTCGCAATGTGCTTGTTGGCAGCCCCCTCCTAGACGCGCCTAACGCCTGAAATAAGCGGCGTGCCGGGGCCACTCCGCTTGATTGAAATATTAGGTCGCACTACGTGTACCTGGGCGTACCCAACATACTTGAGACCCTAATTCTGTCAGCGAGGCCGGCATTTGCAGCCGCCTGGCGGATGAGCTGTATGTCTGTTTCCTCAAGCGACGGTCCAAGGCAGATGCTTTCGACGAGTTGTTTGAGATCAAATCCCACCTTAATGCCGTGCTCGGGCACTTCTACGCCAAATTCTTCTGCAAACCGAACGGAGATGCCAAGCCTAAACTCTTGCTCCCATGAGAACGCCATGTGCTTATGCCAAAACCGACCGATCATGCTCACACGCAATCGTTCTTGCATGAGGTCGACATACTTTACGTTGCCCGCCCAAAGGTCTTCGGCGTCTCTATGGTGAGGCTGCAAACGGAACGGTTCAGCAGCGGAAGCTATGCGACCCGGTGTAGTTCGTATGGCAACACCCTTCCAAGATCCAGCATAAAGCTGCCACATTGCGTCGCTTTCATACGAGGCGCGGTGCCAGCAGCTAATCTTGGTAAGGCGCCGAAGTTCTTCAAAAGCGCGCTCTAGCGGCTCTCCAATAATCGGGTACCTGTGGTCTACAGGGATTTCGGGGGGGATAACCGCTGTTGCGCCTTCAAAAGGATCTTGGAACTCTCGAGCGGACGCGAAGTAGAGGTCGCCCGACGCCAACAGCTCAAGAAACCTTCCGGTCTTGAAATAGCGCCAAAGCGGCTCTTCTTGATCAATTGGCTCATCAAATGGGCTGCGCAAATGTCACCTCTGCGGCCTCGCTTGAGCTAAGCGGCCGCTGCCGCGAATGAGTTTGAGTTTACACCGTGCCGACACGCAGCGGTCCGCTTGAGCGAATAGTTAGCGGGCTGTCGTCGTATCCGCGGTAACAGCGGTAACAGTGGTTCCATCAGTCACGCCGTCCCCAACGTTACTCACGCCACTGCTGTTACCACTGTTACCTAGTAGTAGTGGGGTGTGACGCGAATAGAGTCCGCCAGTAACAATAACGTCTCCGTCCGCGAACAGCTTTTGCAGCAATCGCCGCGTTGCCGGGCCTTTCTTACCCACACTTTCCGCGATGTCTTTGGGCTTGCTCGGCCCATTCTTAGTGAGGAAGTCCAGGATTGCGACCCGCTCCCGCGTAAGCTTGGCGTTGTGAACTGTGCCGATTGATGCCCAGGTGCAAGTGCCGTTGTTGAACTGCAGGGCGTAGTCTTGCTCGTGCTCAATGTCCCGCCCCGTGACATACAACGCCGCGTCCATCTGCCCTCGTTCTCTACGAAGCATCAGGAGCGCGTCTACGGAACCGGTGAGGCCTTGCGTGCCCGACACGGTGTCGAGCACATCGGATGCTTCCTGCTTTCGCGTGTGGTGCAGCAACACTATTGCGACGCCATACGTATCCGCAATCGGCTTGAGTGCAGCACCAATCTCGTAATCGTTTTGATACGCGCTGCCGCGTCCGTTATCAGGTGCGCGGAATCGGCCCAGCGTGTCTATGATCACGAGGCGAGCTTCGGGATAATTTGTGAGCCAATCCTTCAAGTGATCAAGTCCACCCCGGTCCATACGCGGCCATTTCGTCGCAAAGTGCAGCCGCGATACATCCGGAGCGTTTTCCGGTCCGCCGTGCGAATCAAACTCGCTCTGCGATCCAATAAGCTTAGAGACACGCGATTGCATGCGCCGGTCGTTATCCTCAAGACCAAGCAGCAATACATCGCCGATGGCCTCGACGGGACGCCCGCTCCAAACGGACGTGCCGCTACTGATCGCAATAGCGAATTGAAGCGCAAGCCAACTCTTGCCCACCTTGGGTGCGCCCACCAGAAGCGAGACGCCTTCGGGTATTAAATCCGTGATTGCCCAGCGGATCGGTTCAAACGACTGGAGCAATAGAGAGTCGGCACGCTGAATCAGCGGCGCGGGACCAATCTTGGATGATTTCTGTCCGGCTGCTCGCACAAACTGCCTTTGTTCCAGTTCACGTGCAGCAGCAGCCTCAAGCCGATTTGCCACAAAGCACCTCCTGTGCGTGATCGATCAAGGTCGAAGCCTTGTCCAGGCGCTCGCAGTCCTCCTGCGACAGTGGCTTTCTGTTCAATAGCTCGCGTG
Organism: Lysobacterales bacterium; assembly: GCA_038244165.1. Classification (GTDB taxonomy): domain Bacteria; phylum Pseudomonadota; class Gammaproteobacteria; order Xanthomonadales; family Rhodanobacteraceae; genus Rudaea. The sequence goes on from JBBRTT010000030.1 coordinate 4,977, forward strand.
CAGCAATTTGGACTATCTTTGCTTCCAACCCAATGACATTGAGCGCCGCCCGCCACTGCGCTTGCCGCGTGCGCTCTTTCAGTGCGGCAAGTTCAGCAAATGTCATGTCTGCGGTCGGACGCCTAACGAAAAGGTCGCTGATTTCGAGGCCCACTGCCGAAACGACATCTGCCGCCGAGCACCCGGCGAAACAGTGCAGCAGCACGCGCCCATCATCACCGACAGCAATCGACAGCGATGCCGTGCGATCTTCGTGCGCGGGGCACTTCGCTATCCACCCCCGCCCAGACTTTCGGACGTGATCCAATCGGTCTACAAAGTTTTCAACCGGGTCGGACACCACTACGCCGAGTGCGTTTCTGTTAGAGCGAGCATCGACGCGATACGGTGTCGGTGCGCTCATTTGTGAGCCTGCATGGCAGTAGCGGGTTCGGCTATCGGCGCGGTCTCTAGACACACAGTCGATGTGAGCCGACGCATTTCACGTTCGATCCAGAACCCGCCGGAGTTTCTCGACCATCCGCGCACACTCAATTCCCGGGCTGTGCGGCACCTGCGGCCTAGGGCTGGATTGCCGACGCGATGCCGGTCGAACGTCGAGGGGGAATTGAAGTGCTCGCCGCATACGGTGCACTGGCATCGGTTGCCGGTTAGCTTGCGTCTGCTCACGCTGCCGCCTTCGCGTCACGCACAGCGATCCGCTCGACAATCCACTGGTCTATTTCAGCTGTGTTCCACGCGCTGGCGCGCTGTCCAATCTTCACCGGCGTCGGAAATTCGCCCATGGCAATTCGGCGATAGATTTCGGATCGACTGAGGCCCGTGCGGCCTCTTACCCTCGGCAATCGTTCGAGGCGGAGCGCGCCCGGCGCAGATGGAGCCAACTCTGTGGTATCGCGTGGCATCGTCGTATCCCTTTCTTGTTGGCCTTTGCCGGTTGGCACTGGCCACTGCGGGATGCAGCGATGGAAGCCTATTTCCTGGGACTGCGGGATTTTTTTCCCGCGGTTGAGGGTTTGGCAATCAACCCCATAGACCACTTCTCAAATGATCGTTTTGCAGAGATAGCAGCAGTGCCCTTTAGGGCAGTATGCTTTTGGTAAAGTCGGGCTAGAGCAGTTTTGATACTTGCATGCAGCGTCGCTGCCGCTGCCTTCGTAGCAGGCGCATCGCTCGGACCCAGAGTTCCGGCGTAGGCAATTCCCGAATCGATATTTACTAGGAGCTTGCGAAGCATCTGCGCGAAGGTATCTAGGTCCAGTGAATCACGACGAAGTTGAAATTCTGCCTCATCGGTCAACGATGGAAACTCAAACAAGCTGCCTGACATCGACAAGCGCGACAAAATGTCCACGAGCGGCGTTGCAGATTTTCTGATCTGGTTCAGCTCAGCAATCAAGTGCGCCCCTTTTGGGCGAGATTTCTCTGAAACGTAAGCATTCCGCAGATAAGTAAGCTCGGCGTGCACATCACGCATTGCTTGCAACGCCTTGTCCCCCGCCAGCCCCAAGTACTCTTGCGCTGCAAGCATGGCGACACTGACAGGTATTGCTAACTGCTCGACCATCATGCGCCGGGGGCGTTTCGGTTTCGTGTTCTTGCCGACCAAAGATTGTTTACTCGTTGTTTGTTTTTGGCGGGCATTGCTATTCATAACGTAGTGTCGCCCGGCTCAAATCAACTTGCTTTTCGGCGCATCGAAACGACGTTTCCCCCAGTCTTTAGCACATCCAAATAGTCTGCCCATGCTTGCATAACTCGGCGGCGTTCGTCGTTGAATGTGGTGCGGTCGTAAGCCTTTTGCACGTCGCCTTTCTTTGCGTGCGCCAGTTGCGCTTCGAGTACATCGGAATCGACATTTAGCCGTTCGCGTGCCACGGTGCGAAGCATGCCGCGAAAGCCGTGCGTTGCATGACGTCCGCGAAAGCCCATTCGGCGAAGCGCGTTGCTCAGGGCGTCGCGGTGAAGGTGCTGAGTCTTTTGTCGCGCCAGCGGAGGGAACACAAATTCTTGCCCGGCGGTGTATGCCTGCATTTCTCGCAAGACGGCTACGGCTTGCGACGGCAGCGAAACGATATGAGCATTCCCGGTTTTCATCATGGCGGCGGGTACGCTCCATTCCTCTGCATCAAGGTCTATATCCTGCCAACGCGCTCCCGCGACGATGCCGGGCCGCATCGCGGTCAGCATGGCCAGTTGGAGCGCGGCGCGCGTGACGGGCGTCGGGTAGGCGGCAATCGCTTTCACAAGAGCCGTAACCTCGCGCAAATTCGTCGCGGCAGGAATGTGCCCGCCGACGTGCTTGGGCACAGCCCCGCGCAGTGACAACAGGCGGCCATCCTCGCGCAGCCCTTGGCGAATGGCATAGTTGATCATGCCGCCAAGATATTGCCGCGCCTTGGAAGCAAGCGACGGCGCTTTCTCTGCAATGGCCGCCAGCACGTCCGCAGCCTGGCTTGTTGTGAGCGTTGAAATGGATCGACGGTGCAGGGCGGGCACGAGATAGGTGTCAGTCACATACTTTGCTTTGCGGTAAGACTCGTCGGCCCATTCCTTTCGTTTGAATGCGAGCCATGCGGCAGCGACGGCGGGAAACAGGGCTTCCTTGTCCTGCCGCTTGGCGTTCCGAGCCGCGTCGCGGACAGCTGCGGGGTCGTTGCCATCGCGCAGTTGGTCGCGGGCGTCGCGGCGGCGGCGGCGCGCCTCGGCCAACGTCACTTCCGGGTAGACGCCGAGCGCAAGCAATCCTTCCTTGCCGGCGTAGCGATACTTCAAACGCCAGTAGCGCGCATCCTTGGAGCGGACATCCAAGTAAAGTCCGCCGCCGTCGAAGTGTTTGCCGGGTTTCGCTGCCTTGATCGCAAGTGGTGTCAGGTTATCGGTCTGGCGTGCCATTTCGAGATACCCCCAAATCGTCCACGCCGGTTTCGGCACGTACCCCCAAATGTACCCCCAACTTGGGCGGGCTTCAACTGGACTGGCTTGGACGTGCAGGCACAAAAAAACCCGCTTTTATGCGGGTTTCAGGGCAATTCTGGGACTTCGCTGGATTGCCTTGGATGGGTAGTTGGTGCCCGGGAGAGGACTCGAACCTCCACGACTTGCATCGCTAACACCTGAAGCTAGTGCGTCTACCAATTCCGCCACCCGGGCAGGTGTGCGAGGCTGCGCTTGGCGCAGGGCGCGAACGATACTGAGCGTGTCAGGTATTGTCAATCCTGGCTTGCAATGCGGCCTGAGGTCCGCCACGCTGCGCGCCTAAATCGCAGGGATGAAGAGAGTGAAACGACCCAATAAAACCCCAAAATCCGGCGGCAAGGCGCCGCCCAAACGGCCAGGGTGGATGCCGGATTTGCCCGACCGGCCAGCGCAGAAATCGGCTCGACAACGACCGTCCGCTGGCGGCCCGCCGCGCGCCACGGCGCACAAGCCGTCGCATGATCCACAGGCGCAGCGCGAAGCGCAGCGCTACGAGCATCCCATTCCCAGCCGCGAAGCGATCCTGGCATTCCTTAGCGAGCGGGCACAGTTGCTCAACACCGAAACACTGGCGCAGGAGCTGGGTCAGACCGATCCACGCGATTTCGAGGCGCTGACCAAGCGGCTGGCGGCGATGTTGCGCGACGGCCAGTTGTTGCAGAACCGCCGTGGCGGCTACGGCGTGGCCAAGAAACTGGACCTGATTCCGGGATCGATCATCGCCAATGCGGAAGGCTTCGGCTTTCTGCGCCCGGATGAGGGCGCGGAAGATGTATACATTTCCCCAGCGGAAATGCGCAAGGTAATGCATGGCGATCGGGTGCTGCTCAGCATCGTTGGCCTGGATCGTCGTGGACGCAAGCAGGGCGCGATCGTTGAAGTGCTGGAGCGCCGCGCGTCGCGACTGGTCGGGCGCATTGTCGTGGAAAACGGCGTGGTCGTCGTCACGCCAGACGACCGCCGCATGCATCAGGACATCCTGATTCCACCCGGCAAGGATCGCGGTGCACGCTCCGGCCAAATCGTCGTCGCGGAAATCATCCAGCCACCGACGGCACAGCGCGGCCCGATCGGCGAAGTGATCAGCGTGCTCGGCGAGCGCCTTGCGCCATCGTTGGTCGTGGAAATGGCGATCGCCAGCCACGGCTTGCCGCAGGAGTGGCCCGACAAGACGCTACGCGAAGCCGCACAGGTCGAACCGCAGGTGACGCAGGAAGAAATTGCGGGGCGCCTGGATCTGCGCAAGTTGCCGCTGGTCACGATCGATGGTGAGGACGCGCGCGATTTCGACGATGCGGTTTTTGCCGAGCCAGTCGGCGGCGGTTTTCGCTTAATCGTAGCGATAGCCGATGTCTCGCATTACGTGCGGCCGGGGACGGCGCTGGACGACGAAGCACAGAAACGCTCGACCTCGGTTTATTTCCCTGGGTTCGTCGTGCCGATGCTGCCGGAGACGCTGTCCAACGGCATCTGCTCTCTCAATCCGAAAGTGGAACGCTTGTGCATGGTCTGCGAGATGCAGGTCGGTTTCGACGGAGAAGTGACGCGTTCCAAGTTCCACACGGCGGTGATGCGTTCGCACGCGCGCCTGACCTACACCCGCGTATGGCAGGCGCTCGGCGAGGACAATGCCGATGCACGCGCAGAACTGGCCGATGTATTGCCGCAGCTCGAACACCTGCATCAGTTGTACAAATTGTTGGCGAAGGCACGTCAGCGTCGCGGTGCGATCGATTTCGACACGCGTGAGGTGAAATTCAAGCTGGCGCCTTCGGGCGAGATCGTGCAGCTTGGCGCGGAAATGCGCAACGATGCGCACAAGCTGATCGAGGAGTGCATGATCGCGGCGAATGTGGAAGCCGCGAAGTTTCTCGATCAGCGCAAGATTCCGGCGCTGTACCGCGTGCATGCGACACCGCCGGAATCCAAATACGAAGACCTGCTGGAATTCCTTCGTGAATTCGGTTTCCGCATGCCGCCGCATGCGCAGGTCAAGCCGGCGGATTTCTCCGCCCTGCTGAAGAAAATCAGCAAGCGCGTCGATGCCGGCCTGATCCAGTCCGTGTTGCTGCGTTCGCAATCGCTGGCGGTATACAGCCCCGCGAATTCCGGACATTTCGGTCTGGCCCTGGATGCGTATGCACATTTCACTTCGCCGATCCGTCGCTATCCGGATCTGCTGGTGCATCGCGCCATCCGTTACGCATTGAGCAAGGGCAAGCCGTCCGACTACACCTACAGCGCGAGCGAGATGGCCGCGCTCGCCACGCACTGTTCGCAGAACGAGCGCCGCGCGGACGAGGCGGAGCGCGACGTCGACGAGCGTTACAAGTGCGCGTGGATGGAGAAACACGTCGGCAGCGAATTCGACGGCATTGTCTCTGGCGTCACTTCGTTCGGCCTGTTCGTCGAACTGATCGAATCGCAGGTCAGCGGCCTGGTGCACATCACCCAGTTGCCGAACGACTACTATCATTTCGATCCGATCCGGCACCTGCTCAGCGGCGAGCGGCGCGGCCTCAAGTTCCGCCTTGGCGACGCCGTGCGCATTCAGGTGTTGCGCGCCAGCCTTGAGGATCGCAAGATCGATTTCCGGCTGGTGCCGAGCGAGCCCGGTCACACCGAAACCGGTGCTGCAACCTCGGGGAAGAAACGCAAATGAGCGGCGAATTGTTGTTCGGCATCCACTCGGTCGACGCGGCGCTGACCCACGATCCGACGAATATCCTCGAGATCTATATCGAGGCTGACAGCCAGAATGCGCGCCTGAAGGAGTTGTCCGAGCGTGCACGCGAGCTCGGCCTGAAGCCGCACTCGCGGCCGCGCGAGGCGCTGGATCGCATGACCGGCGGCGCGCGTCACCAGGGCGCCGTCGCGCGTTACCAGGCGCCGCCACCACGCGGCGAGAGTGAACTTTATACACTTGTGGAAAAAGAAGAAAAGAATACTTTGCTTCTGATACTCGACGGTGTGACCGACCCGCACAATCTCGGTGCCTGCCTGCGCAGTGCCGAGGCTGCAGGAGTCACCGCGGTCATCGTGCCGAAGGACAAGGCGGCCGGAATCACGCCGACGGTGCGGCGCGCGTCGTCCGGGGCGGCCGACCGGCTCGCGTTCTTCGCGGTGACCAATCTCGCGCGCACGCTCAAGGCGCTGAAAGATCGCGGCGTATGGCTGGTCGGTCTGGCCGGTGATGTCGAGCAGGATTTCTACGCGCTCGACCTGAAAGGCCCGCTTGCAATAGTTGTTGGCAGCGAGGGCGAAGGCATGCGCCGGCTCACCCGTGAATGCTGCGATTTCCTCGTCCATATCCCGATGCGCGGCAGTGTGGAAAGCCTCAATGTTTCGGTCGCTACCGGTGTGGCGCTGTTTGAGGCTCTGCGGCAACGCAAATGAAAAGGTCTGCGCACCGGAGAAACAAATGAGCATGCACTGGTACGACTGGGCGGGCCTGTTCGGCGTCTTGCTGATACTGCTTGGGTATTTCCTCCTGCAAGCCGGTCGCATGCGCGGAGACGCGCTGCCGTATCAGTTGCTGAATGCGACAGGAGCGCTGCTCGTGCTGGTATCGCTGCTATACGCGTTCAATCTTTCCGCATTCGTGATGGAAGCGGCGTGGCTTGCCGTAAGCATTTACGGCATCGCGCGTGGACGCAAGGCCAGGCGCCGCGTGTGAACGGCGCCTTCCTGACTCGCGACTACAAATCGGCGAGTTCGACATCCGTGCCTTCGTTGATTCCCTCGAACAGGAACGTCGACAGGTAGCGTTCGCCGGTGTCCGGCAGCATCGCCAGGATCACGTCGCCGGACTTGGCCTGCTTGGCCACTTCCAGGGCAGCGGCAAACGTGCCGCCGGACGAAAGGCCGCAAAATATACCTTCCTTGCGCGCCAGATCGAGCGCGCAATCGCGTGCCTGTATGTCGGTGACCGTCAGGATCTGATCGGCGATCTTGCGGTTGAGGACGCTCGGGACCAGATTAGGCGTCCAGCCTTGGATTTTGTGGGGCTGCCATTCCTGGCCGCTCAACATGGCTGCTCCGGCAGGTTCGGTAGCGACAATCTTTACTTCGGGGCGCGCGAGCTTGATCATTTCGCCGGCGCCGGTCAGGGTGCCGCCTGTGCCCCAGCCGGTGACGAACCAGTTCAGGCGTTTGCCGGCGAAATCCTGGAGGATCTCCGGACCCGTCGTGCTGCGATGGTAGGCGGGGTTTGCTTCGTTATCGAACTGACGCGCCAGAAACGCTCCGTGTTTCTTCGCGTAGTCTTCGGCGCGCTTGATCATGCCGGTGGCACGCTCGGCTGCCGGCGAGAGAATCACCTTGGCACCCAGTGCGCGCATCAACTTGCGCCGCTCGATCGAAAACGTTTCCGCCATGAACGCGACGAAGGGGTAGCCCTTGGCCGCGCACACCATCGCCAGGGCGATGCCGGTGTTGCCCGAGGTTGCCTCGACCACGGTCTGTCCCGGCTTGATCGTGCCCTTGGCTTCGGCATCCAGAATGATGCCGAGGGCCAGGCGATCCTTCACCGAGGACATCGGATTGAACGCCTCGACCTTGACGTAAATGTCCACGCCTTTCGGCGCGAGGTTGTTGATGCGGACAATCGGCGTACGACCAATGGTTTCGAGAATATTCTGATAGATCATGGCACCCTCGCTGCTTTGTATCGTCGAAGAAAACGGCAGGCCGGCGAAGCACCTGCGCGGCCGCTGAGAGTAGCGCGCGAGTGTTACGCCGGCAAATAACAGGCGGTTCGTATTTGGACCCGTCAGGGAATAAGGCGGCCTCTCTCGACCATCCATGGCCTACGAGGCACTTGGGCTCCTGCCCGGCGGGCTCTCTCGGCCATCCGCGACATCCGAGGCACTTGGCCCCATGCCCGGCGTTATTTGTCTGCAGCAGCTTTGGCGAAGGCATCCAGGATGAAGGCATAGACATCCGCTGCTTCTTCGATCTGCATAGTTGTCGGCTTGCCCTGGCCGTGACCGGCACGCGTTTCGATGCGGATCAAGGCAGGTTTGCCGTGCGGATTGGCCGCTTGCATCGCCGCCGCATACTTGAAGCTATGCGCCGGGAATACGCGGTCGTCGTGATCGCCGGTGATGATCAGGGTCGGCGGATAGTTCACGCCAGCCTTGATGTTGTGCAGCGGCGAGTACGCATACATCGCCTGGAAGTCCTCGGCATTTTCGACCGAGCCATAGTCGGATTCCCAGGCCTTGCCGATGGTGAAATCGCGGAAGCGCAGCATGTCGAGCACGCCGACCTGGGGAATTGCGGCGGCGAACAGGTCCGGGCGCTGCAGTTCGGCGGCGGCGACAAGCAGGCCGCCGTTGGAGGCGCCGCGAATCGCGAGTCTCTGCGGTGAAGTATACTTTTCGTGGATCAGGTATTCGGCTGCGGCGATGAAATCGTCGAAGACATTCTGCTTGCGCGTCTTCATCCCGGCCTCGTGCCAGTCGCGGCCGTATTCGCCGCCACCGCGCAGGTTCGCCACGGCATATACGCCGCCACTTTCCACCCAGGCGAGCAGTGCCGGCGAAAATGCCGGCTGCAGCGGGATATTGAATCCGCCGTAGCCATACAGGATCGTCGGATTGCTGCCATTGAGCGCGATGCCTTTCTTTGCGGTGACGAACATGGGGATGCGCGTGGCGTCCTTGCTGTTGTAGAAAACCTGGCGGGTTTCGAACTGGTCAGGATCGAATGCGATCTTGGGCGTACGGAACAGATTGTTCGTGCCCGCTGCAAGGTCGTAGCGGAAAACGCTGGGCGGCGTGGTGTAGCTGGTATAGATGTAGAAGGTTTCCGTGTCGCGCGTGCGCCCGGTGAATCCGGTGGCCGTGCCGAGGCCTGGCAGATCGATCGATCCCAGCGCCTTGCCCTTGAGATCGAAGCGGCGCACCTGACTGTGCGCGTCATGCATGTATTCGGCGACGAAGTTATGGTTGACGATGACTGCGTTCTGCAACGTCTCGGTACTTTGCGGCACGACCTGCTTCCATTGCGCCGGGTCCGCATGCTTCAGGTCGATCGCGACGATGCGATAGCGCGGCGCATCCTTGTCCGTCAGGAAATAGAACGTGCCCTTGGAGTTGCCGAGAAACTGGTAGCTCGCATCCCACGTGCCGATCAGGGCTTCGTTGCTTGCCTCGGAGTGTTTTTTTGCGAGGTCGCGAAACAGCACGAGATTCTTCGTCTCGGTGCTGCGCGCTACGCTGATGACGAGGTAATGGCCGTCGTCGCTGACCTGGGCGCCGAACATCCAGTCCGGTTGGTCCTTCTGTTCGTGGATCAGCAAGTCATCGGCTTGCTTTGTGCCGAGCCGGTGAAAGTACAGTTTCTGGAATTTGCTGATGGCCTTGAGCGAGTTTTCACCCTTGGGCTCGTCGTAGCGGCTGTAGAAGAAGCCGGTGCCATCACGGCGCCAGCTGCAGCCGGAGAATTTCACCCACTTCAGATCGTCGTCGGTATTCTTGCTGGTGCCGACATCCAGTACGCGCCATTCTTCCCAATCCGAGCCGCCGGAAGACAGGCCATACGCGATGAATTTGCCGTCGTCGCTGACGGCATAACTTTTCAGCGCGATCGTGCCGTCCTTCGACAGCGTGTTCGGATCCAGCAGCATGCGCGGCGGGGCTTCCAGCGAATCGGCGACGTACAGCACCGCCTGATTCTGCAAACCGTCGTTGCGAGTATAGAAATATCGCTCGCCATAATGCTCAGGCGAGGTATAGCGCTCGTAGTTCCACAATTCGGTCAAGCGCTGCTTGAGGCGGTCGCGCCCGGAAATCTTTCCGAGATGATCGAACGTGACCTTGTTCTGCGCATCGATCCAGGCCCGCGTGTCTTTCGAATCCAGATCCTCCAGCCAGCGATACGGATCGGCAACCTTGGTGCCGTGGTAGTCGTCGGTCTGCGGCACAGTCTTGGCGGCGGGATAGGTGGACGTCGTCGTCATCGCATTCGTCGCCGGTTTGTTGTCGGGGCGGGTGGTCGGCTGCTGCGCTGCCTGGCAGGCGCTCAAGGCTGCAACAAGTACAAAAGGGAAAAGTGGAAGATGACGCATTACTTTGCTCCTGTACGATTGGATGAAGCAGCCTACAAAAATGTAGCGAGCGAAGGTAGTTTGCGTGAGGACGGCGCGCAGGAACCGGAGTGTACTCAGATGTACATGAGGATTCCGAGCACCGGCCTCGCGCCTGATTTATGACAAAGTCCGACAGAGCGCAGTAGTTTTTGAGGCTGCTTCTATTTGCCGCTGATGAATTTCGGCCCCTTGCCCGCCGTCTTTTCGTACACGCCCTTGCCGGCACGGCGGTACTGGGCAAATCCTTTCTTGGAGAAGTTGTCTTCCTTGAGCACGTGCGCATTGCCGACCGCAACGCTGGCGACACCGATCACACGCACAACGGCAGCGCCGCATTGCGGACACTGCGTCAACGCCGCATCGGCGAGCCTTTGCAGCACGTCGAAATGCGCCTGGCAATGAGGGCAGCCTTTTCCGCTTGCAGCGTATTCGTAGATGGGCATGGTGAGCTACGCCGCGGCACCTGTTTGCGCGCGCAGGCAATCCTGCATCGACTTCCAGCGATTGACGATATCGCAGAACAGCAACGCCGTGCGTTCGGCGTCATAGACTGCCGAGTGCGCTTCATTTGCATTCCACTCGAAGCCCGCCGCCTGCACTGCCTTGCTCAGCACGGTCTGGCCATAGGCAAGGCCGCCGAGAGTCGCGGTGTCGAAGCAACTGAACAAGTGAAACGGACTGCGCTTGTGGCCGGTACGGCGAATCGCTGCATTGAGGAAATTCAGATCGAACGCGGCATTGTGACCGACCATGATCGCGCGCTGACAATCGAACTCACGCAGCGCCTTGCGGATCGGCTTGAAGATCACATCCAGCGCTTCGCGCTCCTCCACGGCCGCACGGAACGGGTGGGTGGGATCGATGCCGGTGATTTCCAGCGAACGCGGATCGATATTGGCGCCTGGAAACGGCACGACGTGCGTCGACACCACCGGGTTGGGGTGCACGATGCCGTGTTCGTCCATACGCACGACAACCGCGGCGACTTCGAGCAACGCATCGCGCTCACTGTCGAACCCGCCGGTTTCCACGTCGACGACGACGGGCAGGAAACCGCGGAAGCGCGCGGCGTATTTGTGGCTCAATTCAGACATTGCCGCAGGATACGCGGCAGCGCCTGCGATCACAATGTGCCCGGCACTATGGGCCTTTATGCTCTGGCGTAGCGTCCGAACAGGAATAGTACGAGGGAGGCGCCCAGCAGCGTGAACCCGAACATCGGGATCAGCATCGCGAACGGAATACCGAGTGCGAGCAAAGCAATCGACCACGCGTAGGCGTCCGCCAGAGGTTCGGGCATCGGGTCGGACTTGAGCACGCGGGCGAGGAAATAATCGAGGCTGATCTTGCCCGGACCCTGGAAGATGATCGGCAGCAGCATCACGACGAACAGCAGCGGCAGCTTGAAGTTACCGTGGCCGTTGTCGGTGATGGCGTAGCCCTTGGCCAGATCGCTCCACATCGCAATCATGTCCGGCCAGTGCACGGCGGCGGTGGCGACGAAGGTCAGCACCAGCAAGCTGTATGCGGCGAAGCGCGTGAACAAGCCCAATACCAGCAGGATCGCGCCGCCGAGTTCGAAATATGTCGCCATCGCCCAGCTGACGTCGGCCGGAATCTTGTTGAAAGGGAAAGGGAACTTGTCCTGGATATCGGTGAACCAGTTGGCGCCAGTATACTTTTCCAGACCCGATTCCCAGAATTCCCAGCCCATGAGCAGGCGCAGGACCAGCGGCGGCAGCAATTGGCCGATGCCGCGCAGGCGTGCGGTCAGTGATTCCCAGACGGATATGGCGTTGAGCGACATTGGCGTGATCCTGTTATGGCCATGGATGGCCGGTATGCCGGTCCGCCGGTGCTCCCGGCACCTGCTGACACTTCCCACATCCCAGTGGGTCGGAAACGCAGGAGCAGTTTCCGGCTACTGGTGGCCCACTATAGACGGAGCCCGCGCCAATTCCTTACACGGATGGCAAATCCCGTTTAAGCCGCCGTCGTGCCGAGGATCGCCGCATACGCCTTGAGCTGGACCAATACGTCCTTGCCGGCATCGCGCAGGGCCGCCGCGTCGGCATCGCCGCGCTCGGCGAGCAGGGCATCCAGGCATTCAAGCCCGGTCTGATCCGAATTTTGTTGCAGCCGTTCGATCAGCATTGCGCTGAGCGCGTCGATTTCGTGGAAACGCACTTCGTCATCGCGCCCGCGTACCAGAAGTAGCAACGTGGGCTGCTCTGGCGCTTCGTCAGGACGAAAGTCCGGACCGATGAGCTGCACCGGATAGCGATAACCCAGCACGCAGGCCAGCGGCGAAATGACGGGCACGCCCGTCAGTGGATCGCCATCGGCGTCATGCGCGACGGCATCCAGATCGTTTTCATCCAGCGAAAGCGCCAGCTCCGCCCATTCGTAGTGGGCAAGTTCGAGCAGAAACGGCGGATCATCTACGCCGCGCTGCTGGCGCGCTTCCACGTAGCGCAGAAACTCGCGACCGAACTCGGGAAACAGCGGTGTATGACATTGATGTTCGCGCAGGAAGTCGCGTGTCAGCACATGCCACGCGCCTTCATCGTACAGCGCGCGGATCACCGGGAAATTCGCCGAAAGGAACATTTCCACATTGCTGAAAACCAGGTCGCGATAAATCTCCATGCGCCGGTCTTCGATGCCGGCCGGCGCGGGACAATGCTGCGGATCGCGCAGGTGCGCGGTGAACTGGTATTGCAGGCGCTGGGTGCGGCCCGGCTCAGGCAGTGCGGACATGGCGTGCGTCCGCAGGCGTGCCATGCGCACGTTGATCAGTCAGTGCATGCGTGCGTTGAATCGCGCGCACATGGTCCAACTCATCGATCAATTCCGCGAGCGGCGGGAATTTGAAGTCGCGCTCGAGCAGGGTCGGCAGCACACCGAATTCGGCGTAGGCCGTGTCCAGCAGGTTCCACACCGGATCGATCACCGCGGCGGCATGGCTGTCGACGATGAGATCGGGCGCTTCGTTGAAATGGCCGGCGATGTGCATGTACGCGACGCGTCCGCGTGGCAGCGCCTTGATGAACGCCTGCGCATCGTAGCGATGATTGACGGAGTTGACATAGACATTGTTGACGTCGAGCAACAGGTCGCAATCGGCAGCGGCAAGCACGGCGTTGGTGAAATCGGCTTCGCTCATCTCCTGACCCGGAGTGGCGTAGGAAGAAACATTTTCCACGGCGATGCGGCGGCCGAGAATATCCTGGGCACGGCGAATGCGTGCGGCGACCCAGTCGACGGCTTCTTCGGTGAACGGGATCGGCATGAGGTCGTACAGGTGGCCGTCGTCGGAACAATATGAAAGGTGCTCGCTGTATTGGCTGATTCCGTGTTCGTCGAGCAGGCGGCGAATCTTGTGCAGCAGGGTTTCATCCAGCGCTGCCGGTCCGCCCAGAGAAAGCGACAGGCCATGACACACGAACGGATAGCGCTCGGTATACGAACGAAAGGTCTTGCCGAGTTTGCCGCCTACATTGATCCAGTTTTCCGGGGCAACCTCGAAGAAATCGATCGGCGCATCCGGAGAATCCCGCAGCGGACCCAGAAGGGCCCGCCGCAGGCCTAGTCCGGCACCCGTCGCGGGCTGGCCTGGACGTTTGCTCATCTTAGTGACTGCTGCAGGAACCTTCCTTGCCCTTCTTATCAGCCGAGCAGGAACCTTCCTTGCCTTTCTTGTCAGCGGAGCAAGAACCTTCCTTGCCTTTCTTGTCAGCCGAACAGGAACCTTCCTTGCCTTTCTTGTCCGCCGAGCAGGAACCTTCCTTGCCTTTCTTGTCCGCCGAGCAGGAACCTTCCGCGCCGCTCTTGTGCGCTTTGTGACCCGCAGCAAGTTCGTCCGCGCTCAGGAAGCCGTCCTTGTCGGCGTCCATCACCTTGAACTGGGCTTCATTCCAGCCGGCCTTCTTGGCCTCGTCCATCGAGACTTTGGCGTCCTTGTTGCCGTCCATCTTCGACATCCCGCACTTGCCTTCGCCGCACTTGCCCTCGGCACCGGCGAGCATGTAGCCGGAAATCAGCGGCTTCACCTGGAACGCGCTGCTCGCGTGAACCATCTGGCTCAGCGTGAACGAACCGATAAACGCGGCGCCGACGGCCAGGGTTAAGGGTTTGATGATCTTGTTCGACATTGCATGTACTCCGGTTGATTGCGGGATGTGTCCCGCGGGTTATGAACCGCCGCGTGGCGGCTGACTCAGGAGCGACAAGGGAACAGTTGCGTGGCCGACTGCGCCATGCATTTAGTTAAATGCTCCCCGAATCGCAATTACAGTAAGCTTCTTGAAGCGGGCGCACAAGGCAAATCGGTGCTGCATTGCAGCCAACACGACAATGTCCAAACGACCGGTCTCCATGGTGGATTATTTCAGCCGATCCTAGTGTCAATTCGACGTCAAGAACAACGATTCCTGCGCCGAAACGAAGCTCCAGTGCGCCAAGCTGCCAAGGGCATGACACGGTCTGGTTTTCAGCACTCGACAGAATAGACGGCGCTTGCCGAATTTCCTTACACGCGAAGGGCAAATAATCCGGCTTTTCCTATTTCTCGGACAGTCACCCTCGTTGCGAGGGCGCTATTTGAACCACTGGCGCGTGAAGCGAGCGTAAAAAAGGGGCGATTTTCGCAGCGCCCCGGAAGTTATCAATCAAAGACTGGATCGGCGTCAGAAAAATACTTGCGCGCGCACTTCGAACACGGCTGGATCGATTTCCAGATAGGATCTTGCGGACGTGCTGTACTTGTTGCTGAAAGCGCGGATGTAGTTGGCCTGCAACTTCAGGTGATTGCCCAGGTACCAGTTAGCGCCGACGGTCCAGTCGTGTTGCTTGCCGCCCAGAACCGGGCCGTCGTTCAAATCCAGTTCGCTGTATCGCACTGCGATTTCGAACGCTCCATACGCATGCGAAGGTTTGACGTTGCCGACATAGCCGCTCTTGTAGTCGCGACTTTCGCCAGTCAGCATCCAAGCGCCCGATACGTAATACCCGCTGCCACTGTAGTCGGGTTTGCTATCGGTGAAATCCGCATTGAAATGCAGGTACTCGCCCTGCAGCAGCAGCGGCCCATGGATCCAGGCGCCTTCCAAGCCGAAACGGTCGATATTGTCGGCATGCGACAGCGTGCCAGTGTCGATCAGCCGCGTACCGGTGAGGCTGCTTTCCGGGCGTGCACGAAAGCGGGCCGTCGGCGTCGTGACGCTGCCACGACCATCTGTCGTGGCGTCGCGGCTTTCGCGTGACGCCGCCATGCCGAGATGAACGATATCGTTCTTGTCGAGGATCGGATTGAAGACCACGTGCGCAGTGGGGCCGCTGCCGTCGTTGTCGCCGTTGAGGTCGCCGCCACTGTAGTAGCCGAGCGTCAGTATCCACTTGGGACCACCGGTGTATGACCAATCCAATCCGATGCGGCGATCTTCGGTTGCTGCCTGCACTGGCAGCGAACGTTCCAGAAACGTCGTGGCATTGGAACTCTCGGCTTCCTCCCAGCCGACCGGGGTCTTGAACTGACCGAGGCGGAAGGCGCCGATATCCTGATTCGTATACCTGACGAAATTGTCGAGCCAGCGTTTTTGCACGCCGGCAAAGATTGCGTAGTCGTAGGTGAAATTGAAGTCCACGCCGTACGGAGTCTTTCCGTAAACGGTGAGTTCCTTGCGCCGCCATGTTGTGGAATCCACCAGCAATGGCTTGCCAGTGGCCGGATTGACCCTGTCGCCGGAGAAATCGGCGCTATCGAACTGATACAGGCCTTTGATGCCGAATTCATAACCGGAGTCGGTCTTGAATTTGGTCGGCCAATCGTTCAGCCAGTCGTACGCATTGGCGGAAATGCAGTACGCGACGAGCAACGCACCGACGACTACGGTCTGAAGTTTCATGTTTTGCTCGGGCCAGAAGGCATGGGGAGAATAGCTTTGATGCATAGCGCAGGAAAGCCTGCGCGATCAGATTCGCGGATTAGGGCCCAATCGGGCAAATGGCGATCGCGTCTTTGCTTATTGCCGCTCGCCGGCGGTTTTGCGCCGGGACGTGCTTTGCGGATGATCCATTGCAGATCACCCAAGCCGTGCCATGCACTGCATCCGCCGCGAACGCGTCGCGGCGGATACATGTCGTCTTGCTTGCGCTACCTGTAGCGGATTACAGCTTCCAGTTTGCTGTCCAGTAGGCATCGATCTGCTTGACCAGAGCCGCCGGTAATGGCACGTAATCCAGTGCCTTGGCTTGCTCATTGCCATTGGCATAAGCCCAGACGAAGAAATCCCTGACAGCTTTGGCCTGCGCAACGTCCTTCGGCGCTTTGTGCACGAGGATGAAATTGGTGGCAGTGATCGGCCACGACGTTTCGCCCGGCGCGTTGGTAATGATGAGGAAAAAGTCTTTGGCCTGCCCCCAATCCGCGCTGGCTGCCGCATCGGCAAAGGATTCCGCACTCGGCAAAACGAACTTGCCGGCAGCGTTCTGCATGCCCGCAAAGCTCATCTTGTTTTGCAAGGCATAAGAAAGTTCGACGTAGCCGATCGCACCCGTGATCTGCTTGACGTACGCCGCCACGCCTTCATTGCCCTTGCCGCCGATGCCGACTGGCCACTGGATCGTCGTGCCTTCGCCGACTTTTTCCTTCCACTGCGGCGATACCTTGGAAAGATAATTGGCCCAGTTGAACGTCGTGCCGGAACCATCCGACCGATGCACGATCGTGATCTTGGTATCGCTCAATTTAATACCGGCGTTGATCGCGACGATCGCCGGGTCGTTCCATTTCGTGACTTTGCCCAGAAAAATATCGGCAAGTAGTGGCCCGGTGAACTGGATCTTTCCCGGACCCACGCCCTCGACATTGACGACCGGCACGACACCGCCGATCGCTGAGGGAAACTGGATCAAATCCGATTCAGCAAGTTCTTTTGGATCCAGCGGCTTGTCCGAGGAACCAAAATCGACCGTGGCCGCCTTGATCTGGGCGATGCCTCCGCCGGAGCCGATCGACTGGTAGTTGACCTTGTTGCTGGTCTTGGCCGTGTAGTCGGCCGACCACTTCGATAGCAGCGGGTAGATGAAGCTCGCTCCAGCGCCGGTGATGTTGGTCGCTTGCGCGCTGGTGGCGAACACGGTCAAGGCCAGGCTGAAAGCGATTGCGCTGGCCTTGCGGAATTTTATTGAATTGAACACGGTGCGCTCCTGGTTGGGGCGGCGCCGACCGCTACCGGCCGACGCGCCGCTGGCGAACGGATATGACGTCGCCATGACAGCAAGTGCCGATGACAATATGATGACATCGGCCCTGATATCCGGTTGCTGGGAAAGGTTGCCGCAAGCAAGACGCTGTGAACATCAACAGCGTCTTGTTTTGGCATTGAAGACCTGTCGAATTACCAATAGAACTGCACACGGGTTTCGAGAATGTTGGGATCGTCGCTGAGCGTCTTGTGCGCGGCGTTGGTGAAACGGTCGCTGGTTACCTTGACGTAGTTGAACATGATCTTGAAATTCGAGCGCCAGTACCAGTTCAGGCCCACGGTGATGTTGCTCTCGGTGCCGCCGAGCACGCCAGTCGTTGTCGGAAAGCCACCCGCTGAGATAGGTGGCAAGATCGAGCCATCATCCAGATCGGTCTTGTCGTAACGCACGCCCAGTTGCCACATGCCAGAGCCCGGCTCGTTCGGCAGTGGCGTGGTGGGTACGCCCGCTTTGTAACCCCAGGTTTCGCCCGTGATGTTCCAAATGCCGTGAACGTACCAGCTATCGCCGGTGTAGTTGGGGTGCGTGAGTCGAGTGATGCGCGAGCGCATATATTCACTCTGCACCTTGAACGGACCGCCGACCCAGACTCCTTCCAAGCCAAACGTGCGTTGACGGTCGGCGTCGACAAGGTTGGCCGAGTCCACCAGGCGTGTGGTGGCGAGGTCCGCATCCGGCCGCGCGCGTAAACGCAGGGTATCCTTGTGGGTATCGTAGTCCACCGCCGATACGCCCAGGTGCAGGAGTTGGCCTGGAGCATTGAATGGCGCCCAGTAAGCGCGGCCTCCGTAGCCCGCGCCCTCGCCGAGATTGCGCGTCAGCTCGCGCCCGAACGCGTTGACTGAGTAGCCCCAATTCGGTTCATCGGCAGCGTAGGCGACGCCGACGCGGCGCGCCACGCCGAATAAATTGGTGACCATCGCTTTTGCGATGAAGTCGTTGTTCTTGGTCGACGACAATTCTTCCAGGCTGTTCGGCTGCTTGAACTGACCGGCAATCAGATAGCTGCTACCCAACTTCCATTTGACGTTCGCGTCGAGCCACTTGTTGGCCTTGCCGTCATAGCCGGCGACCCAGTCAAACGACGTGCCTTTGCCCTTCAATACCACTTCGGCACGGCGCTGCTCGAATTCGGTGTCCTTGCCGTCGTTGCTGGTGCTGGGCGCATTGAGATCGGCGCGATCGTTGTGGAACCAGTTGGCGTCGGCTTGCATGAGGCCTTCCAGGCTGACCTCGCTACCTCCGATCACATCGATCGCAATGTCGGCATGCGCGGACATGGAAAACGCCGTAAGCGCTGCAACGGCTGTAACAAAGTGCGGGTATTTCATGGATTCCCTCTTGCGTTCACTGAAGTGCGCGCAGGGTAAGGTGTGAAGTTTGCGTTATTGTTACAGTCGTTGAAATATTTCTCGTCGTCGATGCCGCCTACGAAAAAGTGCATCGGGCATTGGCCCGCATCGGGTCAAGGGAAATACCGAGAGCAGGCGTCAGCTCGGCCGGTTTCAGTCTGCAACTGGATTGTTACAGCCGCATGCATGGCGCTAGTGGCCCTTGGCCTTCAGCGAATACTGCCTTCTTCGGACTTGTGCCGGTATTCGCACAGATCGCGGATGATGCATTGCGGACAATCCGGCTTGCGCGCCTTGCAAACGTAGCGGCCATGCAGGATGAGCCAGTGATGCGCGTCCTGCTTGAACTCGTCCGGGACGAACTTCTCGAGCTTGTCTTCGACGGCGCGGACGGTCTTGCCAGGTGCCAGCCCGGTGCGATTGGCTACGCGGAATATATGCGTATCGACCGCAATGGTCTTTTCGCCGAACGCGGTATTGAGGACGACATTTGCCGTCTTGCGGCCGACGCCGGGCAACGCTTCCAATGCCTCACGCGTGCGCGGTACCTCGCCGCCGTGGTTGTCGAGGAGGATGCGGCAGGTGGCGATGACGTTTTTCGCCTTCGCGTTGAACAAGCCGATCGATGCGATATAGCGCTTGAGCTTCTCCTCACCGAGTTCCACGATGGCTTGCGCTGTGCCTGCAACCGGGAACAGTCGCTGCGTCGCCTTGTTCACGCCGACGTCGGTCGCCTGTGCCGACAGCATCACTGCAATCAGCAACTGGAACGGCGTCGCGTACGCCAGTTCCGTGGTCGGCTTCGGATTGGCTTCGCGCAGGCGTCGGAAGATTTCGGCGCGCTTGGCTGGATTCACGCGGAGCCACCGCTCTTCTTTGCGCGTGCCCGTGCGATGGCGGCATGCACGGCGTCCGTGCCGACGTCGACACTCGCTTTGCGCGTTGCCAGTTCCGCAGCGCGTTCGCGTTCGTCGCGCGCAAGCCTTGCCAGATGTGCATCGTAGCGGGCCCGATATTGCGATGTGTGGTCCGCCGCGGTGTCATCCGTGTTCGCCACCATGACGATGCAGTCGACCGGGCAGGGCGCGATGCACAACTCGCAGCCTGTACATTCCTCCACAATTACCGTATGCATCATTTTTGCTGCGCCGACAATGGCATCGACCGGGCACGCCAGAATGCACTTGGTGCAGCCGATGCAGATCTCTTCAAGGATCAGCGCGACTTCACGCGGTTTCTCGATGCCGTTCGCCGGGTTCAGCGCTTTTGCTGCGCGCCCGAGCAAACCAGCCAGTGCCGCGATGCCTGCCGCGCCGCCGGGCGGGCATTGATTGATATCCGCCTCGCCCCGCGCGATCGCCTGCGCATAGGGCCGGCACGCCGGATAACCGCAACGCGTGCATTGCGTCTGCGGCAGCAGGTCGTCGATGCGATCGACGAGAGCGGAAGTTGCGGAATCGTGCATGCGAAGATTTTCGCAGGTTTCGCGCCTAGGCGTCAGCCAGACGATAGCCGACACCGACCTCGGTCAACAGATAACGCGGGCGTGCAGGCTCCGCTTCGATCTTTTGACGCAACGCGCGCATGTAGATGCGCAAATAGTGCGGCGACTCGACATGGCTCGCACCCCAGACATCGCGCAACAGCTGGCGATGTGTCAGCACTTTGCCGCGATGCCGGGCGAGCGCTGCGAGCACGCGATATTCGATCGGGGTCAGGTGCACGTCGCTGCCGTCGCGCTGCACGCGGCGTGCGGCCAGATCGATGACGAGCGTGCCGATCTCGATGCGCGCCTGCGTCTTGTCGTCCGCACGCTCCGCGCTATGCCGTTGCGCGACGCGCAGCCGCGCAAGCAGCTCGCCGATGCCGAACGGTTTGGTCAGATAGTCGTCGGCGCCCTGATCCAGTGCCGCGACCTTGTCGCTTTCACGACTGCGCGCCGACAAGACCACTATCGGTCGTGTATACCATTCACGCAAACGGCTGATGACGTCCAGGCCGGAAATATCCGGCAGACCCAGATCGACAATGATGATATCCGGCTGCTGCAGCGTGGCCAGACGCAAGCCTTCCTTGCCGGTGGCCGCGATTTCCAGCGCATAGCCGTGCGCTTCGAGCGCCGCCAGAAGAAAACGCTGGATCTGCGGGTCGTCTTCGATCGCTAGCAAATTGATGCGTGCGGTGTTCATTCCTGCGCCGCCTGTCCGGCCGGTGCTGCCGACAGCGGCAGGGTGAAGCGGAACTCGGCGCCGCCACCGGGCGGGTTGAGCGCCTGAATGCTGCCGTCGTGTGCTTCCAGGATCGCCTTGCAGATGGTCAGACCGAGGCCGAATCCGCTTTGCGCGCCTTCGTCGTTGCCGCGCTGGAATTTTTCGAACACGCGATGTTCGGTGCCGGGCGTCAGGCCCGGACCCTCATCGCGCACGCTGACGGCTATGGCGCCGGGCTGCAGCGACACGGCAATGCGGATGGCGCTGCCCGGTGCATGCTTTTGCGCATTTTCCACAAGATTGCCTAGCACCTGTCCGATCATCACCTCGTCGCAAAGAACCAGCGGCAGATTGGCCGGCACATCGACCGTCACATTTGTGCCCGCAAGCGCGTCGCGATAACGGGTCAGCACGGCGCCGACAAGTTCGTCCATCGCGGCCCATTCGCGTTTCAGGCGCACCGTGCCTGAAGAAAGTCGCGTCAGATCCAGCAGGTTATCGACCAGCCGATGCAGACGTTGCGCCTCGTCGAGCAGGGATTGCAGTAGATTGCGCCGACGTTCCTCGCCGAGGCTGGCCGATGCGCCGTCGAGCAGGGTCGAGGCCATGCCGATGATGCTTGCCAGCGGCGTGCGGAAATCGTGCGAGATCGAGCTGAGCAGCAGGCTGCGGAGTTTTTCCGATTCGACTTCCATGCTGGCCGCCTGCGCGCTCTCCACCAGTTGCACGCGCTCCATCGCCACGGCGGCCTGATTCACGAAGGACTCCAGCAGATGCATCTGTTCGGGAATTTCTATCTGCCGCGGCTCCTTCGCACGCAAACCGAGTACGCCGATGCAGCGGCGCAGCGCATTCAACGGCAAATAGATCGCGTCTGCGCTGCCAAGGGTGTCGGTGTTATGACCGGCCTTCTGCCGATGATCGTAAGCCCACTGCGCAATGCCCAGATCATTGCCGGGGACGGGATAGCGCGACAGGTTGACTGGAGCCACGCCGCGCGCGCAGAAATGCGTCGGATCCTGTACGCGCCCGTCGGCATCGGCCAGCAGCACGACTGCTTCGCCTTCGATGCTGGCAAGCACGTGCCGGACCAGGATCGATCCGAGTTCCACCAAGTCGCGGCTTTGCGCCAGTTCTCGGCTCAGCGCGTAAAGCTCGCTGGTGCGGCGTTCGCGCTGGCGCGCGACCGAGGCCTGGCGGCGGCCGCGTGCAGCCAGGTTGCTGATGATGAGTCCGGTCGTCAGCATCACCGCGAACGTGATCAGGTATTGCGCGTCCGCCACCGCAAACGAATGGATCGGTGGAACGAACAAGAAATCGAACAACGTCACGCTGAGCACTGCCGCCAGCACCGATGGCCCACGCCCGAAACGCGTTGCGACCAGGACCGTACCCAGTAGATACAGCATCACCAGGTTGGTGCGCTCCACGTGCCGGTTGAGCAGGGCGCAAAGCAGTGTGATCGCGGCGACCACGGCAAGGCTGCGCAAATACGCAGGCAATTCGCTCGATCTTCCGGGCAGGCGCGGCGGCGCGACATTTTCCGCGCCCTGTTCGCCGGTAATCACGAACACATCGATGTCGCCGCTGCCGCGCACGATCTCATCGACCAGCGATGGCTTGAGGCGATCGTGCCAGCGTCCGCGCGCTGGCTTGCCGACAATGATCTTGCTGACGTTGCGCTGTCGCGCGAAGGCCAGCAGCTCCGAGGCGACGCTCTCGCCGCTCAGATTCGCCGTCTCCGCGCCGAGGCTTTCCGCCAGTTTCAGCGTTTGCAGCACGCGATCGCGTGCCTGACGTGAAAGACGCACAAGCGCGGGCGTTTCCACATAGACGGCGAGCCAGTCCGCGTGCAGCGCGGTGGCCAGCCGGCGCGCGGATCGCACCAGCCGTGCGGACAGCGGGTCGGGTCCTACGCAGACCAGCACGCGCTCGCCCGCCGGCCAGGTGTTCTGGATCGCGTGGCGGTCGCGGTATTCGCGCATCGTTGAATCGACGCGATCGGCCGTGGCACGAAGCGCGAGCTGGCGCAACGCGATCAGGTTGCCTTTGCGGAAGAATGACGCCAGCGCGTGCTGCACTTTCTCCTCGATGTATACTTTGCCTTCTTGTAGCCTTTGCAGCAATTCGTCCGGCGGCAGATCGACCAGTTCGACTTCATTGGCGGAATCGAAAACCTTGTCCGGCACGGTTTCGCGTACCTGCACGCCAGTGATCTGGGCGATAACGTCGTTCAAGCTTTCCAGATGCTGCACGTTGACCGTTGTATGCACGTCAATGCCAGCGTGGAGCAGTTCCTCGATGTCCATCCAGCGCTTAGGATGGCGCGCGCCCGGATGATTGCTGTGTGCCAGTTCGTCGACCACGATGACGGCCGGCTTGCGCTGCAACGCCGCGTCGAGATCGAATTCGGCCAGAGTAACGCCGCGATGTTCCAGATGTTGCGGCGGCAGGATTTCAAGTCCCGCGAGCAGCGCTTCGGTATCCGGGCGACCATGCAGCTCGACGTAGCCGACGATCACGTCGGTGCCTTCGCCCTTGATCCGGCGCGCCGCTTCCAGCATTGCGTAGCTCTTGCCGACGCCGGGCGCAGCGCCGAAAAAGATTTTCAGCCGGCCGCGCTGGCCACGCGCTTCCTCCTCGCGTACGCGTGCGAGTAGTGCATCCGGGTCGGGGCGTTGGTTGGGGTTCGAATTGGGCATGGCGGCGTACCGGCCGCCATCATGCCGCATCCGCCGAACGCATTACCACTTGCCGTCCAGACGCAGGTTCAGTTCCAGAACGTTCACACGCAGCTCGCCGAGCACGCCAAAGGTGCGACCCTGTGTCGCGTCCGCAACGAGTCTTGCCAAATCCACTTCACTCATCTTGCGCGCGTGCGCAACGCGGGCGAGTTGAAATTGTGCTGCGGCCGGCGAGATATGCGGATCCAGACCACTGCCGGACGCGGTCACCAGATCCACTGGCACGGGTGCGGTATTTCCCGGATCAGCTGTTCGCAGCGCGGCGATGCGCTGTTTCACCGTGTCGGCGAGTGCCGCGTTGTTCGGACCCAGATTCGAAGCGCCGGATGCCGCCGGATTGTCCGCAAACGGCGATGTCGCCGACGGCCGGCTCCAGAAGTATTTTGGATCGGAGAAGGACTGACCGATCAGTTCCGAACCGAGCGGCTTGCCGTTGCGCTCGATCACGCTGCCGTTCGCGGTGCGTGCGAACAGCAGTTGTGCGATGCCGGTCACGACGAGAGGATAGGCAACGCCGGTGATCAACGTGAGTACGATCAGCAGGCGGATTGCCGGGCGCAGCAGTGAGTTCATGTCAGCTCCGATCAGTAATGCAAGCTACGCCAGATGTACTGCGACGAGCAGCAAATCGATGAGCTTGATGCCGACAAACGGCACGACGATTCCACCGAGCCCGTAGACGAGCAGGTTGCGGCGCAGCAGCGCGCCGGCGCCAAGCGCGCGGCGGCGCACGCCCTTGAGCGCCAGTGGGATCAGAAAAATGATGATAAGTGCGTTGAAGATCACTGCCGACAGGATCGCACTCTGCGGTGTGGCCAGATGCATGACGTTGAGCGTATTCAGCGAAGGATACGTGCTCGCAAACGCCGCCGGAATGATCGCGAAGTACTTGGCGATGTCGTTGGCGATCGAGAACGTCGTCAATGCTCCGCGCGTGATCAGCATCTGCTTGCCGATCTCGACGACTTCGATGAGCTTGGTCGGGTTCGAATCCAGATCGACCATGTTGCCGGCTTCTTTCGCAGCCTGCGTGCCGCTGTTCATGGCGACAGCGACGTCCGCCTGCGCGAGTGCGGGTGCGTCGTTGGTGCCGTCGCCGCACATCGCCACGAGCCTGCCTTCGGCCTGGATATCTCGGATCAATTTCAGTTTTGCTTCGGGTGTCGCTTCGGCCAGGTAGTCGTCAACACCGGCTTCCGCCGCAATCGATGCCGCCGTCAGCGGATTGTCGCCGGTGATCATGATGGTGCGGATACCCATCGCGCGCAGTTCAGCGAAGCGCTCGCGGATGCCGCCCTTGACGATGTCCTTCAGTTCGATCACGCCGAGCGCACGCGAATTTTCGGTGACGATCAGCGGTGTGCCGCCCTTGCGCGCGATCCGTTCTGCTGCCTGGCGCACTTCACCCGGGATGGCCGAGTTCAGCCCTCGCAGATATTTTTCGATCGCATCGAGTGCGCCCTTGCGGATGCGGCGGTCGGCCAGATCGACGCCGCTCATGCGCGTGTTCGCCGAAAACGGTACGAAGGCCGCATCGAGTTCATTCAGGGCACGTTCGCGCAGCCCGAACTGCTGTTTGGCGAGAACGACGATGCTGCGGCCTTCGGGCGTCTCGTCGGCAAGCGAGGCAAGTTGCGCGGCGTCGCCGAGCGCGTGCACATCGACGCCGGCGGCGGGATGGAACGCAACGGCCTGGCGATTGCCGAGCGTGATGGTTCCGGTCTTGTCGAGCAACAGCACGTCGACGTCGCCGGCCGCCTCCACCGCGCGCCCCGACATCGCGATGACATTGGCCTGGATCATCCGATCCATGCCGGCGATGCCGATTGCAGACAGCAGTCCGCCGATCGTCGTCGGGATCAGACACACGAGCAGAGCCACCAGTACGGTGATCGTGATCGGCTCTCCGCGGCCCGCGGCCTGCACGCTGTACAACGAGTAGGGCAACAGCGTTGCGCAGGCGAGCAGGAAGATCAAGGTGAACTTTGCCAGCAGAATCGTCAGTGCAATCTCGTTCGGCGTCTTGCGCCGCGATGCGCCTTCGACCATGGCGATCATGCGATCGAGGAAACTATCGCCCGGATTGCTGCCGATGCGCACGACGATCCAGTCGGACAGCACGCGCGTGCCGCCGGTGACCGAACTGCGATCGCCGCCGGATTCGCGAATGACCGGTGCCGATTCGCCGGTGACGGCGCTCTCGTCCACTGTGGCCGCGCCGTTGACGATCTCGCCGTCGCCGGGAATGAATTGCCCTGCGACGACGATCACGAGATCGCCCTTGCGCAGATCGTGCGCCGCGCCGACCGTGATGGCGTCGCGCCGATCTGGCGACGGGATCTTGTTCGCAACGACATCGCGCCGCGCGCCGCGCAGTGACGCCGCCTGCGCCTTGCCGCGGCCTTCGGCAATCGCTTCGGCGAAGTTCGCGAACAGCAGGGTGAACCACAGCCACAGGCTGATCGAGAGAATGAATGGCGCCGGCGCTTCGCCATGACCCTCGAGCGCCTGCATCCACAACCCCGTGGTGAACAGGCTGCTCACGAACACCACGAACATGACTGGATTGCGGAATTGCTGGCGCGGCGACATTTTGCGGAACGCGTCGCGGATTGCGGGGATTAGCAGCTCGCGGCTCGGCGCACTGGTGCGGACGGTGTTCGCAGTCATGGGTCAGTGTCCGGAAGCGATCAGGAATTCAGCAATCGGACCGAGCGCGAGCGCGGGCAGAAACGTCAGTGCGCCAACGACCATCACGGTGCTCGCAAGCAAGACGACGAACAGCGGTGTGTGCGTCGGCAAGGTGCCGGCGGAAACCGGTATCTGCTTCTTGGCAGCAAGCGAACCGGCGATCGCGAGCATGCCGATCGCCAGCGAAAACCGCGCGAAGAACATGCAGATGCTCAGGATGGTGTTGTAGAACGGCGTATTCGCATTGAGTCCGCCGAAGGCGCTGCCGTTGTTGTTGGCAGCCGATGAGAGCGCGTAAAGCACTTCGCTGAAACCGTGCGCGCCGGGATTGGAGATGGACGCGACGCCGCCTGGCGATGCGATGGCGATAGCCGTTCCAATCACCACCAGCGCGCACGGAATCAGCACGACCAGACTGGCCATCTTCATCTCGTACGCTTCGATCTTCTTGCCGAGGTACTCCGGGGTGCGCCCGACCATCAAACCAGCAATGAACACGGCGACGACGGCAAAGGCGAGCATGCCGTAGAGGCCCGAGCCGACGCCGCCGAAAATCACTTCACCCAACTGCATCAGCCACATCGGCACCAGTCCGCCGAGCGGGGTGAACGAGTCGTGCATCGCATTGACCGACCCATTCGACGCCGCTGTCGTCGCCGTTGCCCACAGCGTTGAGCCGACGACGCCGAAGCGCGTTTCCTTTCCTTCCATATTTCCGCCGGCTTGGCTTGCCGAGGCCATCTGATCGACGCCGGGCAACGCCGGATTGCCCGCCTGTTCTGCCGCGGTACACGCGAGCAGCAAGGGCACGAAGATCACCAGCATCGCTGCGAGCAGGGCCCAACCTTGGCGGTGGTCGCCGACCATTTTTCCAAATGTATAACACAGCGCCGCGGGGATCAGCAGGATCGCCAGCGCCTGGAGAAAATCGCTGAGCGGCGTCGGATTCTCGTACGGATGAGCCGAGTTCGCGCCGTAGTAGCCGCCACCGTTGGTTCCGAGCTGCTTGATGGCAATCTGCGAGGCGGCCGGTCCCATTGGCAATGATTGTTCGGTGACGGCCGTGGTCTTGGTGACGTCCTTGCCCGCGGCGTCTTTCGTTGTTTCTGTGACAGTCGTCGCCTGGAGCAGTGGCACCGATTTGTAAGCGCTGAAATTCTGCGGCACGCCTTGCCAGACCAGGGCGAGCGAGAGGATCAGCGACAGCGGCAACAGGATGTACAAGGTGCTGCGCGTCAGATCGACCCAGAAATTGCCGATCGTCTTGGATGTTCGCCGCGTAAAGCCGCGGACCAGCGCGATCAAGACGGCAATGCCGGTGGCGGCTGACAGGAAATTCTGCACGCTCAAGCCCAGCATCTGGGTCAGATAACTCTGCGTCGACTCGCCGCTGTAGGCCTGCCAATTGGTGTTGGTGGCAAAACTGATCGCGGTATTCATCGACAGGTCGGGCGACACGTTATCCATGTGTTGCGGATTCAGCGGCAGCCACCCTTGCAGGCGCAGCAACGCGTAAACGACAAGCAGCCCGGCCACGTTGAATATGAGCATCGCGATCGCGTAGCGCACCCAACTCATGTCTTCGTCGGCCTTGATGCCGCTAAGGCGATACACGATGCGCTCGACCGGCGCGCCGAAGCGCGTCACGCGGTTCGGCGTCTCGGAAAAGACCAGCGCCATATAGCTGCCGAGCGGCTTGACCAGCAGCAGGAGCACGCCCAGATACAGGCCGAGCTGGAGATAGTCGTTGCCGGTCATTCGAACCACTCCGGTTTCAGCAGAGCGACAGTGAGGTAGATGCCGAGCGCGCCGGCGAGCAGCGCACCGATCACATACAAAGGATTCATTTGGGTCCCTTGCGAATGGCGAGGGCGAAATACATTGCGCCCAGGGTCAGCGCCATCACACCCACGGCAATGCAGAACTCGATCACTTGGTTTTCTCCAGGCGCGCGCACAAGCGTAGGAAGCCCGAGGTCAACGCGACGAGGGCAACGAGCAAGGCGAGATAGACGAAATCCATGGCAGAAGGCCCGTAGCTTGACGGGGTGCCACTTTAGGCGGCAGCAAATAAGGAAGTCGTAGAAATTGGCGGGTGCGTTATAAAAATCGCGTAAAGATTTGCGTGCGAGGCGGCTCTTGCGTCAATCAGATGAGGTGGAATCCCCTGATTCGGCCAGCTTCGCTAGTTCTGCGTGTCGATATCGTCGTGGCTCGCGCCAGCGGTGGCCGCAGGCTTCGCAGCGCAGGCGCCACTTGAAATACCACAGCACGAGCCATGGCAGAGTGGCATAGAGGCAAAACTGCAGGGCAACAAGCCCGCCGTTTGGCGGGAGCTTCCAGTGCAGGAATACAAAGAATTCCACAATTGGCAACACGAGCATCGCGATGAAGACGTTGCGGCGCGGCTGCGGATCGTCTCTCCCCGCCGCATGCGCGCAATGCGGGCAAAGCGCTTGTTCGCCAACCAATGCCAATTTTCCATCGTCATACTGATTCAACAGCGCGCGTGCGTCGGCAATGTCTTCATCGCGCGCAAGAATCCGATACCCGCCGTAGGCAATCGACTTGAACCAATCCTGGCGCACAAAGTCGGCGTCGAATAACCAGGCTTCGACGCCATGCTCGCGCAGCATCGCCGTGATCAGATGCGCTTCGAGCAAGTCATAAGTTGTGTGAATTCTCCGGATCACGCTGGTCTCTGCCGATCCAGCCACACTTCCAGCCCCTGCGCGTTCAGCTCGATATCCATCGCGAGCAATTCATGGATTTGGGCGACGCTGAGCGCGCAACCGTGCGCCTGGGCGCGCGATGTATACAAATCCGCGAGGTCGGCCGTGATGCGTTCGTGTCGCTGAGTGTCTTCCGCATGCTTGTGTGCGATGGCAATCATCGCGTCGATTTGCTCATGCAGATCGTGCGCAAGTCGTGAAACATCGCTCACGCGGCTGTAGTGGGTCAGAAACATCTGGTCAGGCGCAAAGCTCACCATGCGTTCAATCGAAGCGTGCAGCGCTTCCGGCTCGAACTGCACCGGTGTTGTCGTCGGCAGGATAAACGCGCCTTTGTCGGTGTCGAATTCGCGATACGACAATCCAAACGTATCGCCGGGAAAAAATCCGCGGCTGCGCGCGTCGTAGAGGCTCATGTGGTGGCGCGCGTGGCCGGGTGTATCCAGGCAAAGGAGTTCGCGGCCGGCCAGATCAATCATGTGACCGTCGTTGGCGATGTCCACGCGCGCGGCGTCGACCGGCAGCAGGTCGCCGTAGCTGCGCTGGATTTCCTCGGCGCCATACACCGCCGTCGCGCCGGCGATCAACTGGCTGGGGTCGATCATGTGACGCGCGCCGCGCGGATGCACAACCAGGCGCGCGTTCGGCAGATGCCGGATCAGCGCGCCGGCGCCGCCGGCATGATCCAGGTGCACATGGGTCAGGATCACGTAGTCGACGGATTCGACAGGCAGGTTTTTTTCCTGCAGCGCCGCGAGCAGCAATGGCACCGAATGATTCGTGCCGACATCGACAAACGCTGCGCACCCACGTTCGATGATGAGGTGGCTGGCGTCGAAGCGCGGCCGGAAAAATCCGGTATCGATCGCGCTGATGCCGTCATCGAAATCCAATATCTTGAAGTCGATCATTGCTTGCTCAGCGCAAATTCCAGATTGCGCTGGACACGCGCGCGTTCGGCATCCGGCAGGCGCGTGTCGGCGAGCAGTTCGCGGCACTGGCGCGCACTTTCCGCGTAGTCGCCACACCAGTAGGCGGCAATCGACCATTCGTCGCGCGCGCGCCAGGCGTGCACGGTGTGGTCGATGAACAGCAGGTCTTCGGGCACAGGCAACGCGGCGGCGATACGCGCGAATTCACGCGCTGCGGTAAAACGTGATTGCAAGCGGCAATAGCGCGCCAGTTCGCACGGTGCCTCAGCGCGGGTCGGTCGAAAATCCCAGGCATCCATGTAGGCAGCGACGATGTCCGCGTATGCGGCACCGTTGCGTTCTTTCAGCACCGCGACCTGCAATTTGGAAAAATATACTTCTTCCGCCCAGCCGCCCATGGCCACGCGTTTTTCATAGGCGGCGATGGATTCGGCCAACTGGCCTGCATCGCGCAGGCTCTGGGCAAGATAAAACGCGTAGCGCGCGTTGTCCGGCTCGACTTTCAATGCGTCGCGCAACACTTGTGCGTCGCGCGTGAATTTTTCCTGCACCGACTGCTGACTGCGCGCACCGTCGCTGAAGACGATAATGCGCAGGCCCGGCAGGAATTGCTGCTGCATCGCCTGCGGCGACACCAGAGCCTCGTGCAACACGCCCTTCCATTGCCAGTCGGCATCCAGACGCGGCAGCGCCACGCGACGGTAGCGGGTGATGCCATAGACCAGCTCAAGCAAATAGCCGGGCGCCCCGAGTGCGCTCCAAGCGAAGTCCTTGTCAGCTTCCAGTATTTCATCCGCGTCGATGATCAGCGCGTAGTCGCCGTACTTGCGCGCCAGTTCCAGCGCCTGATTTCGATTGGTGGAAAAATCCACCCACGGCCGCTCGATCAACTCGCCCGGCAAATCGGCCATGAACTTGCGCACGATATCCTGGGTGCCATCCGTCGAGCCGGTATCGGATATTGCCCAGGCGTGAATCCAGGGCTTGACCGAGCGCAGACAGCGCTCGATCACCGCCGACTCGTTCTTGATGATCATGGAGAGGCAAATACGCATGGCGCGATTATGCCTCAGGTCCGTGCCGTCACTTCACCGGCATGCCGGCTTCGGCGCCGCTGTCGACATCCAGAAGGAACAGTCCGCCGTCTCCGCCAGCGGATAAGACCATGCCTTCGGAAACGCCGAACCGCATCTTGCGCGGGGCCAGGTTTGCGATGAACACGACCTTGCGCCCCACGAGTTTTTCCGGCTCGGCATAACTGGCGCGGATGCCCGAGAAGATCTGGCGCTTGCCCAATTCGCCGGCGTCCAACTCAAAGCGCAACAACTTGTCTGATCCTTCCACAAATCCACATTGCAGCACCGTGCCGATGCGCAGATCGAGCTTGGCGAAGTCGTCGATGGAGATGGTGCTTGGTATGTGCGAGGCAGAAGCGGAAGCAGCAGCCGAAACGGGCGCGGCGACCTGACCCCCTCTCCCGCTGGCGGGAGAGGGTTGGGGTGAGGGTGGCGTCTGCGCAAGCGATTCTTTCGAGTTTTCGATCATGGTTTCGATTTGCTTGGGGTCGATGCGGGTTACAAGCGGTTGATATTCGTTGATTACGTGATCGAGCAATGGTGTGTTGACACAATCGAACCTGTCGAGGGGTGCGACGCGCAGGAACTGCTCGACGGCGGCAATCGTTGAAGGAATGATCGGTCTTAGATACACAGCCAATATGCGGAACAGATTTATCGCTAGTGTGCAGATTTGGTGCAGTTCGTCGAGCTTTCCCTCTTTCGCGAGAACCCAAGGCGCCTTATTTTGAACAATTGTGTTCGCTTCATCCGCAAGGTATCCGACTACCATAAGCGCACGTGCAAACTCGCCACCCATCAAATGTTCTGATTCAGGGACGGGCACAGCTTGATAGCGACCTAAGTAGTAATACTCCACATCTCTTCTCCGAGCGACAGCCCGGCCATACCAATTCATTTCCTCTTCGCCGAGTGAACTTGCCAATCTGCCGTTGAAAAATTTGTGGATGAATCCAGCACACCGACTTGCAATGTTGACGAATTTGCCTACCAGATGGGAATTCACCCTCTCCTCAAACGCCTTCAAATCCAGATCGATATCCGTCGGCGCCGGACCCAGCATGGTCGCGAAATAGTACCGAAGAAATTCCGGGTTCAATCCCGCATCCAAATACGTCCGCGCCTGAACAAACGTCCCGCGCGACTTCGACATCTTCTCGCCATTGACGGTCAGATAGCCGTTTACATGCAACGCGTTCGGTGTGCGCAAGCCAGCGCCTTCAAGCATCGCGGGCCAAAACAAGCCATGGAAGTTGATGATGTCCTTGCCGAGGAAGTGGTGCATCTCGGCTGTGGAGTCGTATTCGGGATTGTTGTTTCGCTCCATGAACTGATCGTAGGATTCCGGCTTGAGCCCCTTCGCCCGGCCTTCATCACTCGCGCAATATTTCTTGAAGCTGGCCAGGTATCCGATCGGCGCATCGAGCCAGACATAGAAAAATTTTCCGGGCGCATCCGGAATCGGAAATCCAAAATACGGCGCGTCGCGCGAGATATCCCAATCGCGCAGGCCGCCGTCGGCGTCGAGCCATTCCTTGAGCTTGGCCTTGATCGACGGATGCGCGACGTCACCCGCAAGCCAGTTGCGCAGGAAGTCGGTGAAATCGCCAAGCTTGAAGAAATAGTGCTCGGAGTCGCGCAGTTCGGGCGTTGCACCGGAAACGACCGAGCGCGGATTTTTCAGGTCCGTCGGTGCGTACGTCGCTCCGCAATTTTCGCAGTTGTCGCCGTACTGATCCGGCGTGCTGCAATTGGGACATTCGCCCTTGATGTAGCGGTCGGGCAGGAACATCTGCTTGAGCGGATCATAGAACTGGCGCACCGCACGCGTGGTGATGTGGCTCGGCTTCGCGTCGCGCAGGCGCTTGTAGATCAGCTCCGCGAGTTGCTGGTTCTCCGCTGAGTGTGTCGTGTAGTAGTAATCGTGGTCGACACCAAACGCCTTGAAGTCGGCGCGGTGGCCGATCTCGATCTCGGCGATGAAATCCTCGGCAGATTTTCCCGCCTTCTCCGCAGCCAGCATGATCGGCGTGCCGTGCACGTCGTCGGCGGCGACAAAATGCACGGTGTCTCCGGCCATGCGCCGCGCGCGCACCCAGATATCGCTCTGGATATAGCCGAGCAGATGGCCGATATGCAGCGGGCCGTTGGCATAGGGCAGGGCGTGGGTGACGAGGATTTCGCGCTGGGTCATCCGTGGCAGTTCCGTGTAATTGCGGCGGATTATCGCACGGCGATTGCGTGGAAGGCGCATGGCGCCGTAGTCTTGCGCACTCAGCACGCAGAGATGCCGCCATGTCGAAATACGCAAGTTTCGTCGCAATACTCCTCGTCTTGGTGGTTTCAGGCGTACAGGCCAAAGGCGACGCCGCCCCCGACGCGGCGACACGCAAGCTCGCCTTCGACGTCTTCAAGCAGCTGATCGAAATCAACACGACCGATTCCGTCGGCAATACGACGACGGCGGCCAAGGCCATGGCGCAGCGCCTGCTCGACGCCGGATTCGCTCCGGAAGATGTCGTCGTCGCCGGGCCAAACGAGCGCAAGGGCAATCTGGTCGTGCGCTATCACGGCAAGGGCGATCTGAAACCGATCCTGATGATCTGCCATCTGGATGTGGTCGAGGCCAAGCGCGAAGACTGGACCAGCGACCCGTTCCAGTTTGTCGAGAAAGATGGCTTTGTGTATGGGCGCGGCACGCAGGACGTAAAAAGCGGCGATGCGATCCTGATCGCGACGCTGATCCGCTTCAAGAAGGAAGGCTTCGTGCCGAATCGCGATCTGATCGTTGCCCTGACCGCGGACGAGGAAGGCGGCACCTCCAACGGCGTCGACTGGCTGCTGAAGAATCGACGCGATTTGATCGACGCCGAGTACGTGCTCAATCCGGACTCCGGCGGCGTCGATGCGGAAAATGGCAAGGTCGTCAGCGTGCAACTCGGCGCGAGCGAAAAGCTCTATTCGGATTACATGATCGAGGCGACCAATCGCGGCGGGCACAGTTCGCTGCCGCGTCCGGACAATGCGATCTACGAACTCAACGCCGCGCTCGAACGCCTCCACCAGTCGCCGTTCCCCTTCGAAGTGGATGCGGTAACCCGCGAGTTTTTCCAGCGCGACGCAAAGATCGAATCGAAGGATGTCGCAGCGGACATGCAGGCCGTCGTCGGCAAAACGCTCGACATGCAGGCAGCGCAACGCCTGGCCAAGGATGCGCGCTTCAATTCGGTCCTGCGCACGACCTGCGTTCCGACGAAACTCGAAGCCGGCCACGCAAACAACGCCCTGCCGCAACGCGCCCGCGCCCTGGTGAATTGCCGGATTTTCCCCGGCCACTCCAAGGAACAGATTCGCCAGGAGCTAGCGCGCGTCGTCGCCGACGCGAATCTGAAGGTGATGTTCGTGGCCAACGATGGCAGCCTGCACGACGTGGCGCCGGAAGAGAAAACGCCGGCGCCACC
This sequence comes from Lysobacterales bacterium, assembly GCA_038244165.1. Lineage (GTDB taxonomy): Bacteria > Pseudomonadota > Gammaproteobacteria > Xanthomonadales > Rhodanobacteraceae > Rudaea. The sequence goes on from JBBRTT010000030.1 coordinate 39,515, forward strand.
GCCGATCCGAGCCGACGTGCTGAAGGCACTGGATCGCATCGCCGCGCAACTGTGGCACGGCGTGCCGGTGATCGCGGAAATGGAAACAGGAGCCTCCGACAGCATCTACACGAATGCGGCGGGCTTTCCCTCGTATGGTGTTTCCGGCGTTGCCGTCGACCGCAACGACTATCGTGCGCATGGCCGCGATGAGCGCCTGCGGGTGTCGGCATTTTACGAGGGGTTGGATTTTTACGGGCGGGTGTTGCGGATGTTGACGTCGAAATGATGTTGGCCTTCCGAAATCCACGTGCGCATGGATTGGTTGTCGATCAACCGGAGAATGCTCGCAAAATCTCTTGATCGAACCACAACATGAGCCGCCGAAAGCGACACCTATGTCGTCTAGTTCCATTCGAACCGTAGCTAAGGCCCCACCCGTTCCCAAACCTGCGTCCTTCCCAGCAACGAAATCGCGATAAGCCCGCGCGCATGAGCCTGGCACCGCCATTGACGTATGCTGCGCGCTGTTCAATCCTTGCCTCCTTCCCATTGCTTCCGGGACCATTCCAACTTTCATGCCCATCGAAAAGGAACGCGAGCGTGTTTTTCGCGCTCAGGGATTGACCAAGGTCTATCACATGGGCGATATCGACGTGCATGCACTGCGCGGCGTCGACCTGGAACTGCATCGCGGTGAGTTGGTGGTGCTGCTGGGACCCTCGGGCAGCGGCAAGTCCACCTTGCTCAATATCCTCGGCGGCCTGGATGTGCCGAGCGCGGGGCATGTGTGGTACGACGGTCACGACCTCACGACGGCCGGTGAGCGCGAGCTGACGCAGTTCCGCCGTCGCCACGTCGGTTTTGTTTTCCAGTTTTATAATCTTATACCGAGCCTGACCGCACGCGAGAACGTCGCCATCGTGACCGAGATCGCCGACGATCCGATGACGGCGGAGGAAGCGCTGCAGCGCGTCGGCCTCGACGACCGCATGGACCACTTCCCTTCGCAGCTTTCCGGTGGCCAGCAGCAGCGCATCGCGATTGCGCGTGCGATCGCCAAGCGTCCATCCGTGCTGCTGTGCGACGAGCCGACCGGCGCGCTCGATTCGGCCACCGGCATCCGTGTGCTGGAGGCAATTGAATCGATCAACGCCACGCTCGGCACGACGACCGTGGTGATCACGCACAATGTCGACATCGCGCGAATGGCGCATCGCGTGCTGCACCTGGGCGACGGCCGCATCGTCGGCGAGCAGACCAACGCGACCCGCACTGCGGCCAAGGACCTGTCGTGGTAAGTGCGCTCACGCGCAAGGCGATTCGCGATCTGTGGCACCTGCGCGGACAGGCGATTGCGATCGCGCTGGTGATCGCTTCGGGTGTAGCCAATCTGGTGATGGCGAAATCGACCTACGAATCGCTGCAGCAGACGCGCGAACATTTCTATCGCGAGTACGCGTTCGCCGACGTGTTCGCCTCGGCCAAGCGCGCGCCGCAGACGCTCGCGGCACGCATCGCCGATCTGCCCGGTGTGCAAACAGTGCAGACGCGGCTGATGTCCAGCGGTAATCTGCATGTGACCGGCTTCGATGAGCCGGTGCGCGCACAGGTGCTGTCGGTTCCCAAGGAAGGCGGACAGCCCGAGCTAAACCAACTGTATCTGCGCGCCGGGCGCTTGCCTGATCCGGACGCACATCATGAAGCGGTGATCAGCGAGGCGTTCGCGTCAGCGCACGATCTCAAGCCGGGCGACGCGATCGATGCCACGATCTATGGCCATCGCGAACACCTGGACATCGTCGGCGTTGCGATTTCTCCGGAGTTCGTCTACCAGATCCAGCCGGGGTCGACGTTCCCGGATTTCAAACGCTTCGCCATCGTCTGGATCAACCGGCGCGTGCTCGAGTCCGCGCTCGACATGCAGGGCGCGTTCAACAACGTCGTGCTGCGCCTGCGTCCGGGCGCCGACCCCGCGCAGATCGTCGACGAGGTCGATCGCATCCTCGCGCGCTACGGCGGACTTGGCGCCTATGCACGCAAGGATCAGCTCTCCGATCATTTCCTCAGCGAGGAACTGCGTCAGCTGGAAACCATGGCAAAACTATTTCCGACCATTTTCCTGAGCGTCGCCGCGTTCCTGCTCAGCGTCGTGCTCAAGCGTCTGATCGACACGCAACGCGAGCAGATCGCGATCCTCAAGGCGTTCGGCTATTCGGGATTCGACATTGGTCGCCACTACCTGCAGATCGCGGGCCTGATCGCAGCGATCGGTACCGTGCTCGGCATCGCCGGCGGCGCGTGGCTCGGCAGCATGCTCGCTGGCGTGTATCGGGATTTCTACCGATTCCCGTTCCTCGACTACCATTTGAGTGTGTTGGCGACGGCGACCGGCTTGATCGTCGCATTCGCGGCATCGTGCGTCGGTGCGCTGCGCGCCGTCGCCGAATCGGTACGCCTGCCGCCAGCCGAGGCGATGCAACCACCTGCGCCAGGGCATTTCCAGCCGTCGCTGATCGAGCGCGCGGGTCTGGCGCGTTATTTGAGCCAGCCCAATCGCATGATCCTGCGTTCTCTGGAACGGCGGCCGTGGAAGGCGCTGCTAAGCGTGATCGGCCTGGCCCTGGCCTGCGCGATCATGATGGTGGGGCGATTTCAGGAAAATGCGATCGACCGCATGATCGATGTGCAGCTGCGCATCGCGGCGCATCAGGATCTGAGTGTCGATTTCATCGAACCCAGCGGGCGCGCGGCGCTGTCGGAATTGCGCGCGCTGCCAGGCGTGCGGCGCGTGGAAGGCGTGCGCGCCGTACCCGTGCGCCTGCGCTATGCGAACTACAGCTATCGCACCGGGCTGTCGGGTCTGCCACAGGATGCGTCGCTGCGGCGTCCGGTGCAGGCCGACCTCAGCCCGATCACGCCTCCGCGCCACGGCGTGATGCTCACCGACTATCTGCAGCAGCTGTTGCACGTGCATGTCGGCGACATGCTCCAAATTGATGTGCTGCAAGGTCGCCAGGCACACCTGGAAGTGCCGGTGGCGGGGTTCGTGCGCGAATACATCGGCGCGCAGGCCTACATGGATCTGGACGCCATGAACCGCCTGCTCGGCGACGGCGACGTGGTTTCCGGGGCGTTGCTCGCGCTCGACGACGGGCCGACGGTCGACGTGTTCGCGCGCCTGGACCGGCGCCCGCGCGTGGCCGGATTCAGCGAGCGCAGCGCCGAGATCGGCAATTTCTACACCACGATGGGCCAGAGCCTGCTGGTGTTCACGTTCATCTCGATGTTGCTCGGCGCGGTGATCAATTTCGGCGTTGTGTACAATTCCGCACGCATCGCCCTGTCCGAGCGCGGACGCGAGCTGGCCAGCCTGCGCGTGCTCGGATTTACCCAGGGCGAAGTCGCCCACATCCTGCTTGGCGAACTGGTGATATTGGTGGCGGCATCGATCCCGCTCGGCTTCGCTGCCGGCTGGGCGCTGTGCTGGGTGATGGCGCAAGGTCTGCAGTCGGATCTGTTCCGTGTTCCGCTGGTCCTGCTGCCGAGTACGTTTGCGTTTGCGCTATTGACGATGGCAGGCTCCACCCTGGTCTCGGCGCTGATCGTGCGTCGTCGCGTGGCGCATCTGGACTTGGTCGCCGTGCTCAAAACACGAGAATGAACAAGACACGAGAATGAACTGGAGAATGTCCATGCAGCGCAATACCAATTCGGCCATCGCATGACCAGCAGGAAACGACTCGCAATCCTCGCTGGCGGCCTGCTTGCCGCGCTCGCGCTGTTCTTCGCGCTGCGCGGAGCGCCGGTGCCGGTCGAGATCGCCGATGCGCACGTAGCTACGTTCACCGAAAGCTTCGAGGAGCAGGGCAAGACCGAACTCAATCATCGCTACCTCGTCGCCGCGCCGATCGCGGGCACGCTGCGCCGCATCTCGCTGCAACAGGGCGATGCGGTGCACGCTGACGATGTCGTCGCGGAAGTGGAACCGCTGCGTGCAGCACTGCTTGATCCGGCCACGCGCGCACGTACTGCCGCGGACGCCGAAGCGGCCAGCGCCGACGTGAATGCGGCATCTGAACGCGCACGCGCTGTGGCCGCCGCGGACACGTTGGCGCAGTCCGATTTGCAGCGCATGCAAGGCATGAGTCACAGCGGCGCTGTCAGCGCGGCGGACCTGGATACTGCGCGCAGCCGCGCCACGCAGGCACATGCGGGACTTCTCGCAGCGCAGGCTGATCGGCACGCCGCCGAGCAGCGCCGGGATGCACTCGCCGCTGTCCTTGGCCAACAGGGAAAGGCGGGTGGAACACCGATCCCGCTGCACGCGCCGATCGACGGCGTCGTCGAGCATCGCTACAAGGAAAGTGCGGTGCCGGTGGCCGCCGGCGAAGCCCTGCTCGAATTTGGCGATCCGCACGACATCAACGTCGAAGTCGATACGCTGTCCCAGGATGCGGTGAAACTTGCTCCGGCAATGGCAGCGCGCATCATGCGCTGGGGTGGCGATGCGCCGCTCGATGCGCGCGTCACCCGCATCGAGCCTGGCGCATTCACCAAGATTTCAGCGCTTGGCGTAGAGGAACAGCGCACGCGCGTGCGCCTGGATTTCGTTTCGCCGTACGAGCGCTGGAGCCGCCTCGGCGACGGCTACCGCGTCGAGGTGGAGTTCGTGCTTTGGCAAGGCGAAAACGTGCTTCAGGTTCCGGGCGGCGCGCTGTTTCGCGACAATGGCAAGTGGTATGCCTATCGCGTCGACGACGGCCGCGCGCACAAGGTCGAAGTCGCTATCGGTCGCCGCGCGGCGACGGCAATTGAAATCCGCAGCGGCCTGAAAAGCGGCGACAAGGTCGTCGCTCACCCGGACGATCGCATCGCCGACGGCGTGCGCGTGGCCGCGCCGTGACGCAAGCGCTCAGGGCAACACCCGCTCCCACACCTGCGTCCTTCCCAGCAACGAAATCCCGATAAACCCGCGCACTTCGAGCCGTGCGCCGCCGTCGATCGGGTGCAGCTTGCAGCGATAGATCTTGCCTTCTTCCGGATCGAGGATCTCGCCGCCATCCCAGACGTCGCCGTCGCGGCGAAAATTCCACAGGATGGTCATGCCGATGACGCGCTGATCGTGGCGCTCGCCTTCGCAGGCCTTGCATACCGGGTCCTGGATATCGTTCGGGTGGCGGAAGAGTTGGACGATATGCCCGGAAAGCACGCCGTCCTGCTCGGCGATCTCGACCAGGGCCTTGGCCTCGTGGGTGTCGTCGTCGATGGTGCGCCAGGTGCCCAGCGGCGAGAGTTCGGTCGCCTGCACGACGCTGGCGTGCAGGAAAGCGATCAACAGGAGCGCGGACAGGCGATGCATCCGCGCATCTTAAGCGAACAGCGCGTCTGAGCTTGGGAAACCGCGCTGCAGCCAGTGGGCCAGGGGTGTCGGCCGGCCGCAGCGCGGGGTGGTGACCTACATATCCGTGCAACCGTACGCCGCCATTGCTGTCTTGCTCGCATCGCGCGCCTGTTTGCATGCGGCGGCGAGGCCTTCCTTGCCGCCGGGATTGCCGGCCGCAGTACGCCACGCCGCGCGGGTCTGGTCGATCGACTGCTTGAGCGCGCCACGAGCCGCTTCCGGCACCTTGCTCTCAACGCAGGCCTGGTACTTGGTCAGGTATTCGTCGCACTCGGGGATGCCGACACTGTCCGCGGTCGCCACCGGGGCGGCAACGGGCTTGGCTGGCGCTGATGTGCTCGCCGGCGGGCTGGATTGTCCGCAGGCGGCCAGTGCGAGCAGCAGGGCGAGTGCCAGCGGTTTGCGAAGTGAACCAATCATGCGCGTCTCCTGTAGTTGGCGAAATGAAGTGGGCGAATAAAGGCTTGCGGACTCTGGTATCAAACGACGTTGGGGAGAAAAAACGAACACGTGTCCGCAACCGGCGGCTCAGCTACAATGACCGACTCCATTGTCTCACCGAACCTGTTCACACTTATGACCAGCTTCTGCTCATGACCAGCCTCTCGCAGGAGCGCGTCCGCGAACTCCTGGCCACAATCATCGATCCGCACACCGGTCAGGACCTCGTCGCCAGCGGGGCGCTCAAGGGCGTGGGCGTAGATGGCGACAAGGTCGCGGTCGATATCGTGCTGGCATATCCGGCACGGGGCTGGCACGACGCGCTGGTGCAACTGGTTCGCGACGCGCTCGCCGGTGAACCCGCGATTGGCAATGTCGCCGTCAGCGTTGCTTCGCGAATCAGTGCGCACAAGGTGCAGAAGGATTTAAATCCCCTGCCGAAGATCAAGAACATTATTGCGGTGGCGTCGGGCAAGGGCGGTGTCGGCAAATCGACGACGGCCGTGAACCTGGCGCTTGCGCTGGTTGCCGAGGGCGCAAAGGTCGGTGTGCTCGATGCGGATATCTACGGCCCCAGTATCCCGCGCATGCTCGGCGTTTCCGGTAAGCCCGATTCGAGCGACGGCCAGCATATCGAACCCAAGCTTGCACACGGCATCCAGGCAATGTCGATCGGCTTTCTGATCGAAGAAGACACGCCGATGATCTGGCGTGGGCCAATGGTGACGCAGGCGCTGACGCAGTTACTGAACGAAACCAACTGGGTGGATTTGGACTACCTCATCATCGATCTGCCGCCCGGCACCGGTGACATCCAGCTCACCCTGTGCCAGCGCGTGCCGGTCTCAGGCGCGCTGATTGTGACCACGCCGCAGGACATCGCCTTGCTCGATGCGCGCAAGGGTCTGAAGATGTTCGAGAAAGTCGGCATTCCGATCATTGGCGTGGTGGAAAACATGAGCCTGCACATCTGCTCCAAGTGCGGCAATGAAGAGCGCATCTTCGGCGAAGGCGGTGGCGAGCGCATGGCGGCGCAGTACGGCGTGCCGTATCTGGGTTCGCTGCCGCTGGACATCCGCATCCGCGAGCAGGCTGACGGCGGCACGCCCACCGTGGTGGCCATGCCTGATTCCGACCTCACCGCGCGCTACCGCGAGATCGCCCGCAACGCCGCAGGCCGGCTGTCGCGTCAGCCACGCAACAAGTCGCTGGGGCTGGGCAAGATCGTGGTGCAGGGCGCGCCGCAGGGACATTGATGCGCCTCACCACCGCAGGAGCCCGCTCGCGGGCTCCTGCGATTCAGTTGATGCTGGCGTGCGGGCGGTCCGACCATGTATTTTTGTCGTTTTACGCCGTTCAATGGTGGGAGATCGCGTGAGCATCAAATCCGACAGGTGGATCCG
>JBBRTT010000031.1:0-46213 GCA_038244165.1 Lysobacterales bacterium
ACCCAGGTGACGCACATGTCCGGGCGGTCGCGGGGTAGCGAGTCGAGCACGTTTCTGATCCTCGATCGGGTGGTAGCTTGGCTCGCGCACTCACAATGCATTGCGGTCGCTGATTTAAGTCCGGGAGAGATAAATGAATAAAGCAGAATTTGTTGCAGCTGTGTCCGATGCCGCCGGCCTGACCAAAGTTGAAGGCGCTCGGGCAGTCGAAGCTATCATCGAAACCGTGAAGAAGACGCTGAAGAAGGGCGACACCATTTCCCTGGTGGGATTCGGCACCTTCATCGTGCGCAAGCGCGCTGCGCGCACCGGGCGCAATCCGCGCACCGGCGCCCAGATCAAGATCAAGGCCTCGAAGAATCCGTCGTTCAAGGCTGGCAAAGCGCTCAAAGATGCCATAAACTAATGCGCTTTCGCCCGGACTGTTCGGGCGAATTGGCTGTAAGTAGGGGTGCTTAGCTCAGCGGTAGAGCGTCGCCCTTACAAGGCGAGGGTCGGGGGTTCGATCCCCTCAGCACCCACCAGCAGTTGATGCGGGTATCTCCGCAGGGACTCCGGTCGCAAGGCTGTCGTTTCAAAAAGAAAGCGCGGAGTGGTAGTTCAGCTGGTTAGAATACCGGCCTGTCACGCCGGGGGTCGCGGGTTCGAGTCCCGTCCACTCCGCCACGTTTCGCAGGGCGCCGCAGGGCGCCCTTGTTTTTTCAGGACTTGCAGCGGGCACGCCGCGCTGCAAGGTGTTCTTGTTTTTCGCTGCCGTGGCGATTTCTCGCCAGGCGGAGACCGGCACCGCAGTGCGAGTTTGCGCGCATCGACAACCAGGTTCAGGCATCACCCATGCAGCAAAAAACCCTCCATGAAAGATTCTCCGGGCCCGTCGCCAAGGTCGTGCTCGGAATCATCGGCGTCGTCTTCGGCGGTTTCTTCGGCATTCCGGCCTACAACTCGTTCACTGCGAATCACGTAGCCAAGGTCGACGGACACGAAATCACGCAGCAGGAATTCCGCGAGCGCTTCGATGGGGCGCGTTCGCAGATGCAGCGGATGATGGGCGCGCAGTTCGACGCGCTAGCTTTCGACAAGCCGGAACGCAAACGCGAAGTGCTCGATCAGATGATCAACGAGCAGTTGCTGCTGGATGCGAACGAGCAACTCGGGGCCATGTTGCCGGGCAAGCGCGTGTTCGACGAAATTGCCGGCTATCCGGCGTTTCAGGTCGACGGCAAATTCGACAAGGATCAATACCGGAATTTGCTGGCGCAGCAACGCAAGTCGCCGACCCAGTTCGAAGAAGCCGTGCGCCGCGATCTGGAATTGCGCGAGCTGATCAATCAGCTGGCGCAGACTGCGATCGTGACCGAGACCGATGTCGACGCGTACTTGCGGCTGCGCGATCAGACCCGCGATTTTCGCTGGGTCAAACTGGACAAGCCCGCGGCCGAAGTAAAAATTGCCGACGCTGATATTGACGCCTACTACAAGGCGCATGGCGACGAATTCATGACGCCGGAAAAAGTATCCCTGGATTACGTCGAGCTCGACGCGGCCAAGATGGCACTTGACGTCAAGGCCGACGACGCGGCGCTGAAACAGCGTTATGACGACCAGAAGTCGCACTTTGTTTCGCCGGAGCAACGTCTGGCATCGCATATCCTGATCAAAGTAGAAAAGAATGCCGACGCTGCCGCGCAAAAAGCCGCGCTCGAAAAGGCGCAGGCAATTGTCCAGCAGGCAAAATCAGGCAAGGATTTCGCTGCGCTGGCCAAGACCGATTCGGGGGATCTCGGCTCCAAGACACAAGGCGGCGATCTGGGTTGGCTGGATAAAGGCATAACCGACCCCGCGTTTGAAAGCGCTTTGTTCGCGATGAACAAGGGCGACGTTTCCGAGCCGGTGAAATCGGATGAGGGCTATCACATCATCCAGCTGCGCGACATCCGTGCGGAAAAAGTGCGCACCTTCGATGAGGTCAAGAGCGAGTTGTCCAAGCAATACCTGGAGGGCGAACGCGATCGCCAATACAGCGACGTTTCAGGCAAGCTGACCGACGCCATCTATCAGGACCCGACATCGCTCGCGCCTGCCGCCAAGTCGCTGGGCCTGAACGTGCAGAAGACCGAGCTGTTCACCCGCGCCGGTGGCCAGGGCATAGCGGCGAATCCCGCGGTGGTCAAGGCTGCATTTTCCAATTCTATACTTGTCGAAGGCAACAGTTCCGATCCGGTCGAACTGGGCTCCAACCACATCGTTGTGATCCGCGTCGATCAGCATGAAAAGTCGACGCCGAAACCGCTCGACCAGGTGCGCGAGGACATCCGCAAGAAACTGACGGAGCAGGCATTGATCAAACAAGGACAGGAGCGTGCGGATGCATTGTACGCGCGCTTGCAGAAAGGCGAAGCGCTCGAGAAGATTGCCGACGAATTGAAACTCAAACTGACTGCCGAAAAAGACATCGGTCGAAACGCGGCAAATCTGGATCGCAAGCTTGTAGAGTCTGTTTTCAGGCTTGCGCGGCCGCAGGCAGACAAGGCCGTTACTGAGCAAGTCGCCTTGACCGATGGCGTTTACGCGCTGGTGTCTCTGGATGCGGTCAAGGACGGCGATCCGTCAAAGCTCGATGCAAAGACGCGTGAAGCCACCAGCAACCAGCTTCGACAGGGCGTTGGCAACCAAGCCGTTCGTGGCTTTGTCGACAGCCTGCGCAAGAACGCGAAGATTGAGGTCATCGAAGATCGCATGTAAGTGCGGCAATCGTCGCCCGCAAAAAAAGGCCGCGCGATGCGGCCTTTTTCATACAGTCATTGCAGACGGCACAATCAAATACCGGTCATTCCCAGTGTGTTGTAGCCGGCATCCACAAACATCACTTCGCCGGTGATGCCCGAGGCCAGATCCGAACACAGGAACGCCGCCGCGTTGCCGACTTCGTCGATGCTCACGCTGCGGCGCAGTGGCGCATTGGTTTCGACATGGTCGAGCATCTTGCGGAAGTTGGCGATGCCGGCGGCGGCCAGGGTTTTGATCGGGCCGGCCGAGATCGCATTGACGCGCGTGCCTTCGGGGCCGAGGTTGTAGGCCAGGTAACGCACGCTGGCTTCCAGGCTCGCCTTGGCCAGACCCATCACGTTGTAGTTGGCCAATGCGCGTTCGGCGCCCAGATAGGTGAGCGTGAGGATCGCTCCGCCGCGGCCTTTCATCAGCGGCCGCGCGGCCTTCGCCAGTGCCGGCAAGCTGTAGCTGGAAATATCGTGCGCGATCGCAAAATTCTCGCGGGTCAATCCGTCGAGGAATTCTCCCGCGAGTGCTTCGCCCGGGGCAAAGCCAATCGAATGCACAAGGATGTCGAAGCCATCCCAATGCTTGCCCAAGTCCGCGAACAATTGGGCGATCTGTGTGTCGCTGCTGACGTCGCACGGCAGAACGATGTTGGATCCAAATGCATTCGCGGCTTCGTCGACGCGCCCTTTCAGTTTGTCATTGACGTAGGTGAAAGCCAGCTGCGCACCTTCGCGATGCATTGCGCTGGCGATACCCCACGCGATCGAGCGTTGGCTGATAATGCCCGTAATCAAAGCGCGCTTGCCGTGCAGAAAACCCATGATAGCTCCACTTTGTTTTTGATCGTCGCGATCGGGAACGATCACGCGCTGAGAACTTGCAATTCTAACCGAGCGCGCGGATCGCGTCGCCCCGGGAAGCGTCAGGGAGTCACCGGCGCTGCGGCTGCCGTTGTCGACGCTCCGCCCAGCGCCTGTTCGTTGGCGGCCAGGCGCAAGTGCTGTCCCAGGTGCAGCGTGGCGCTGCGGCTCAATCCGTTCCAGCGCAAGAGATCGTCGATGCGCACGCCGTGGCGGCGGGCGATGCCCGACAACGTATCGCCTGCGCGCACCTTAAGCGTGCTCGACGACGCTTCGACCGGCGCATGCGTTGGCAATTCCTGCGCCACTGTACTGTTGGTTCGACCGGGCAGCAGCAGATGCGTGCCCGGCGCCAGAGGTACGTCGGCCGCTACACCATTGATTGTCGCCAGAGCGCTGACGTCGATGTCGTTTTCGCTTGCAAACAGGCTCAGGGTTTCGGTTTGCTTCAGCGCGACGTTGTGCCAGTCGCGCCATGCGTATTGCGGCAGCTTGCCCAGCGTTTGCTCGACAGCCAGTCGTCGCGACGCCGGCAAGAGCAGGTGGAACGGGCCGTTCACGGGCATGCGCGCGCGCAACAGTCCGGGATTCAAATGACGCAGATGAGTTTCGTCGAGGCCGGCCAGGCGCGCGGCAAGACTCAAGTCTACTGGCGCCGGGAATTGGATCAGGACAAGCGAGTCGTCGTTTTGCGGATCGGGCAACTCGACATTGAAGCGCTGTGGGTCGGATATCACGCAAGCAACGGCGAGTAGTTTGGCCAGGTGTGCATGTGTTCCCTGGTGCACACGCAGACGACCCAGTTCAGCGGCGGAGCGTTGCGTCTTGGCGTCGCCGACCCGCTGCTTGATTGCGTATTCGCCGGCATTGAACGCCATGTCGGCGAGGCGCCAGTCCCCGAATTCCTGATCGTAGCGTTGCAACAAATCCAGCGCCGCATTTGTCGATGTATGGATATCCAGGCGCCCGTCGTAATCCGCCGTGATATGCAGCCCCGCCTCACGCGCAGTGTCCGGCATCAGTTGCCAGATACCCGCGGCACGGTCGCCGCTGGAAGCCAAAGGCGTGTAGGTGCTTTCGATGTACGGCAGGAAAGCGAATTCGCCCGGCACGTCGCGCCGCTCGATCTCGTCGAGCACCAAAAGCAGGAACGGCATTACCGTAGTCAGCGATTCGCTGAATTGCCCCGGAGCTTGCGTATACAGGCGAGCCCAACGGCCGACGGCGGGACTGTAGTCGCAACCGGGCATGGCAAAACGCTGTCGCAGGCGATCCCACGGCGATAGCGCGACATTGGATTGGGTTGAAGGTGGCGTTAGCGTCGGAGCTGGTGTCGGCGCGACGGCTGCCAATGGCGCAGCCTGGATTGGCGCCGATATCGATTGCTGCGGCGGCGACCTGGAAGGATTGCTGCTGCACGCGACCAGGAGAAGGCACGCCGTTCCGAGCGTCGTGCAGCCGCTGCCAAGTGCAGCCAGGCGCCAATCGCGAGTGGCAGCACTCTTCACGCGCAACCATCCGCGTCGGAGAGGGTGCCGTGCAGCGTTGCGGAGAAAAACCAATGCAGTGCGCTCATGCGCCAGGATCGTCGCGCGGACGCCCCTCCCGGACGAAACGAGCGCGCACTATATCAGCCGGCCAAGGAGAATCGATCGTGCGTTGCACAACGTGCTTACCCTGCGCCGCAGTTTCGCGCACAATCGCGACTTGACCTTGAATTCGCGCGCATATGTCCGACGTCTCCCATCGTCTGAATTCCAGTACGTTCTATACCAGCGCGCCGGTTAAGTCGTTGTTTGCACGCGAACTGGCGGCACTGGCGCCGATCGTTTCCGGCATCTACGGCAACTACGGACTGTTTCTGCGAGCGCACGCCGCGGCGCCAGCGGTGCTGCCGACGCATCTGCTTGGCACGATGGTCGAACTGGCGCTGGTTGAACGGGGATTGGAGGGTGCGCTGCGCTGCGAACCGGCGCAACTGCCGTTCGCCAGCGAGAGTTTCAAGCTTCTCATTGCGCAGCATGTGTTCGAGCAGATCGATCGGCCTGACGAGTGCGCCGCTGAGCTTGCGCGGGTGCTGTCACCGGAAGGCGTCGTGCTGATTCTCGGATTCAACCCGATCAGCTTGTGGCGGCCATGGCTGGCACTCAACGCGGCGCGCGCCGGGTCACAATTGCACCTGCGTTCCGCGCGTGCCTGGCAGAATATGCTCGCGCGCGAACAGGTTGATACGTTGCAAGTGCGTTACCCGGGAACCTTCCGCCCGCGGGCGGAACATCTGCGGGCCGCACCCGAGTCCTCATTGCTCGCGCGAACGTTTGGCTGCATCGGCAGCAGCTGGCTTTTGCTCGCGCGCAAGCGCCGCAGCACGCTGACTCCGCTGCGCCTGCGTTCGGCGCCGCGCGAGCTCATATTGAATCCACGCCTGGCGCCGGGTGCGCACCGGGCGCGCGCATGAGTCCGCCGGCGCAACACGCGGCAAAAGCTTTCCCGGTCGAAGTGTTTACTGATGGCGCCTGTCTGGGCAATCCGGGCCCCGGCGGCTGGGCTGCGTTGCTGCGTTATAAAACTGTGGAAAAGTGTATTTCCGGCGGCGAACGCGACACGACCAACAATCGAATGGAACTGATGGCCGCGATTCGCGCGCTGGAGTCGTTGAGCCGCGCTTCGACCGTGCACCTGACCACCGACTCGCAATACGTCAAGCAGGGCATCGAACAATGGCTGTCGCGCTGGCTGGCCAACGGGTGGCGCACCTCGGACAAAAAGCCGGTGAAGAACCAGGATTTGTGGGAACGCCTCTCCGCCGCGACGGCGGCGCACAAGATCGACTGGCGTTGGACCCGGGGCCATTCCGGTCACCCGGAGAACGAACAAGTCGATAAACTTGCACGCGATGCGGCGATCGCGGCCGCGGAGAAAGGAAACTGATGCGTCAAATCGTACTGGACACGGAAACGACCGGCCTGGAGGTTGGTAAGGGTCATCGACTCATCGAAATTGGCGCGATCGAATTGGCCGAGCGGCGGCCGACCGGGCGCACGTTCCACTACTACGTCAATCCGCAGCGCGCCATCGATCATGGCGCGATGGCGGTACATGGCATCAGCGACGAATTCCTCAGCGACAAACCGCTGTTCGCCGATGTGGCGCGCGAATTGATCCAGTTCATATCTGGCGCCGAGTTGATCATCCACAACGCGGCTTTCGACGTAGCGTTTCTCAATACCGAACTGGCGTTGGTCGATACGGCGCTGGGTCGCGTGACCGATTACGCGCAGGTACTGGATACGCTCACCCTGGCGCGCGAAAAATACCCCGGGCAGAAGAACAATCTGGATGCGCTGTGCAAGCGCCTGAACGTCGACAACAGCCATCGCGATCTGCATGGCGCGCTGCTCGACGCGCAGCTGCTGGCCGATGTCTATCTGGCGATGACGGGAGGGCAGGGCGATCTGGGCTTTGCCAGCGAAAATGTCGGCAGCGGGCGCATCGCGATTGTCGCAGGCTTACGCCCCAGCCTGCGCGTGCGCATGGCCGATGCCGCAGAACTGCTGTTGCACGAAGCGCGACTGGCGCGTCTGGATGCGGCAAGCAAGGGCCTTTGCCTGTGGCGGCGCGATCCGCTGGCGCAGGCGTAACAGTCTCGCCGCGGCTGCGGTATGATCCGGCAGCGCGGTATGATGCAAATGCAGCGACCTGTCTGGGGAGAGGGGCGATGAGAATACAGTGGTTGGGAATACTGCTTCTGTGGGCTTGCACCGCCAGCGCCGAATCCGCGCTCGACGCCATAGACGCGCACAAGCACATGGGTGTGGCCACTTGCAGCAACAGCGTCTGCCACGGCGCTTCGCAGCCATTCCGTGACTCTGACATCATGCAAAACGAGTTCGCCATCTGGCAGGAATTCGATCCGCATTCCAAGGCCTACAAAGTTCTGGAAAAGCCCGAGTCCAGGGCGATTGCACAAAAGCTCGGCCTCGGCGACCCGACCCAGGCAAAAGTGTGCCTGGATTGCCACACCGACAACTCGGCGGTCAGCCGCCGCGGTGAGCGTTTCCAGGTTTCAGACGGCGTCGGTTGCGAATCCTGCCACGGCGGTTCGGAACTGTGGCTCAACGCGCACGCCGATCGCAGCGTCGCCCACGCCGACAATCTCGCCAAGGGAATGTTTGCGACAGAAAACCCGATCAAGCGCGCGCAACTTTGCCTGTCCTGCCACATGGGTGAAAAAGACCGCATGATCACGCACCGGATCATGGGCGCCGGGCATCCACGTCTTTCGTTCGAACTGGATACGTTTACCTGGCTGCATCCGCACTACAAGATCGGCGACAAGTGGACCAAGCGAAAGGGCGACTGGAACGGCGTGCGCGACTGGGCCGTGGGCCAGGGCGCAGCCGCAGAAAATCTGCTCGACCTGGTGCTCGATCCCAAGGCCGGTTGGCAGGGCATTTTCCCGGAGCTCGTGCTGTTCGACTGTCACGCATGCCACAAGTTGATGCAGGGCAAAAAATGGGGACCGCGCCAAGGTACCGGCCTGGGTCCGGGCGTCGTGCGCCTGAACGACGCGAATCTGCTCATGTTCCGCCATGTGCTGGCGCCGGTGGACAAAGCCGCGGCGCAACGCGTGTTTGAGCAGACCCGCGCGCTGCATCGCGCGACGACGGAAAGCCGTGAGGCCACGTTTGCCGCGGCCCGCACCTTGCGCGCGACACTCGCCGAGATTCTGCCGAAAGTCGCAGCCTACAATTACGATGCCGCCAGCCTCGACGTCATCCTCGCCAGCATCGTTGCCGATGGCGATCGCGGCGAGTTCCGCGATTTTTCTTCGGCCGAACAAGTCGCTATGGCTTCGCAGTCCGTCGTGGTTGCGTTCGAGAACGATGGCAAGCTGGACAAGGAACGCGGCGCACGTCTGCACGGACGCCTGGATGCGCTCTACGATGCGGCCAAGGATGAGAACAATTATTCCATGGCGCGTTTCCAGGGAGCGCTCAAGGAATTGCGCTCCGCAGCTCCGTAACACCGAGGCGCGGCCGTTGCCTGCTGCCGCGCTGCAAACTTATCCTGTCGCTCTCGGCGTAGTGCCGAAGATTTTTTGCGCCTTTTGGCAATGACTGATTTCGCATGACCGACCAAGTCCAGATTCCCGGCTACAAATTACTGCGTACCCTCGGCGAGGGCGGCATGGCGACGGTCTATCTGGCCGTGCAAGAGTCGCTCGATCGCGAAGTCGCGCTGAAAGTCATGTCGCCTGTGCTCGCTGCGAATGAGACGTTTTGCGAGCAGTTCATGAAGGAAGGGCGGATCACCGCCAAACTTACGCATCCGCATCTGATGACCGTGCACGACATCGGCTCGTACAACGGCGTCTACTACCTGGCCAGCGAATTCTTGCCCGCCGGCACGCTGCGCGAACGCATGGACGGCTTGAGTACGGCCGAAGCGCTGGAGATTGCGCGCGACATCGCTTCTGGCCTGGCCTATGCGCACGAAAAGGGTTTCGTGCATCGCGACGTGAAGCCGGGCAACATCATGTTCCGCTCCAACGGCACGGCGGTGCTGGCCGACTTCGGGATCGCAAAGGCGATGAAATCCGTGAGCGCGGCGACGATGGCCGGCAACGCCATCGGCACGCCGGACTACATGAGCCCGGAACAGGCGCAAGCGATACCGGTGGATGGCCGCTCGGATCTTTACAGCCTGGGCGCGGTGTTGTTCGAGACCCTGACTGGCGCCCGGCCCTACGAAGCGCCGGATGCATATGCCATTGCACTGATGCATGTCACTGAGCCGGTGCCGCGGCTGGAGGGCAAACAGGCGTGGCTGCAGCCGCTGATCGATGGCCTGATGGCGAAAAATCCGGATCAGCGCTTCGCCAACGGCGAGGCGTTCATCACCGCGTGCGATCGTCTGGTGCAGGCCCACCCGCAAGCGGCAGCGTCCGCGCGCGAGCAGCGCAGTGCGCGGCGGCGTGCGGTAGGCAGCGGCGTGGGATCGACAGCAGCATCGGCCGCAATTTCGCTGCCGGCGCAATCAGCAGGCAGCAAGCGTGGATTACATCTCGCCCTACTTGGGGCGGGTGTCGTCGTGCTGATCATCGCGGTCGGACTTGGCTGGCGCTGGACCCATTTGCCCGCTGACGCGACTGCAGCTATCCCTGCGATCGTGACGCCTGTGGTTCAACCACCGCCGTTGCCACCGCCAGTAGCGGAAGAAAGCGCAGCCAGTGCGGCGTTGGCAAAACTCGACTTGCCGACCCTGCTAGCGCGCGCGGATGAGTATCTGGCGTATGGACAGGGCCAGAAGCACTACGGCGAGAAGCTGGATTTTCCTACGGGCGACAACGCCATCGAAATGTTTCAGGAAGCGCTCAAGCGTGACGCGGGCAATGCGCGTGCTGCAAAAGGCCTGGCCCAGATCGCGACGTTCTATGAGCAGGGTGCACGCACTGCATTCACCAACGGCCTCTATGCGGGCACTGAAGAACTGGTCGAAAAAGGTCTGCGTGCCGATCCGAAGAATGCGCAACTGCTCAAGCTCAAGGCGGAGTTGGCCAAGGCCGAGCAGGGCGGCTGATCATCGCGTCGGATTGGTTTGTGTGGAGCCTGATCAGCGATTGCGGATCAGGATCACGGTGACGTTGTCCGAACCACCGCCGTCGAGCGCCGCCAGAATCAGATGATCGACGCATTCCTGCGCTGACAGATCCTGACGCGCAAGTACCGTGGCGATGTCCTTGTCGTCGACTTCTTCGGTCAGACCGTCCGAGCACAACAGAATCTGTATGCCGGGAGCAAGCGTGCCGCGGATCGTCTCCACGCGCAGGCTTTGCGGATCGGTCACGCCCAGTGCTTGGGTGACGACATTGCGATGTGGATGTGTGCGCGCCTGCTCGTGCGTGATCGCGCCTTGCGAAATCAATTCCTGCACGTAGGAGTGATCCTGCGAAAGTTGCTTGAGTTCGCCGTTCCACATGTAGACGCGGCTGTCTCCGACCCAACAGATTTCGTAATCGCCGGCCTGCATGCGGATTGCGGCGATGGTCGTACCCATCGGCAGCGCTTCGGCTTTCTTGCTCGAGTGATGGATGATTTCCTCATCGGCGCGCTGCACGGCCTGCGCGAGCGGAGCGCCCTCGCTGATCTCGCGCACGACGGTATCTCGAGCCAAGGCGCTGGCGACCTCGCCATGTTCGTGGCCGCCCATGCCATCGGCGACCAGCCACAGGCCGAGTTCGGCATCGGCGTAGTACGTATCTTCGTTGTGCTCGCGCCGCAAGCCAACGTGAGAACTGTGCCCGAATTCAATCATGCGCTGACCGGATGGTTCCGGAGTCCCCTTGCGATGGCTGCTGCTCCCCGGTTCGGCACTGCCGTACGCGGCGTCCATAGCATGCCGTGCGCGTGGCAGCGGATGCAAGCGGCAGTGCCGCGAATGTGGCCTGCCGCTGCATACTCAGAACTCGATCCGGATGCCGAGTGAGAATCGATTCTCGTGGGCACCGGAGTACCCGACCAGGTGTTCCCATAACAGGTAGCCTGAGCGCCCCTTGGGTAACACGGCGTTAAGGCCGATGCCCAGATTGAAATAATCCTGATCCGGTGCGCTGGCAGTGATGACGATCGGCGTCTGCGTCGGGTCGGCCAGGAAACGCGTCACCAGCGTCTGCGGATCGTTCCTGAGCTGGTGATTCCATTCGATCGTCGCGTTCGGAACCAGCACGCCCCAGTCCATGCTCGTGGTGCGGCTGAAGCGGCTGCCGAGCACGACCAACTCGGAGTTGATCGTGCGCGATTCCACCGACGTGCCCAGGCCCGAGCCCGCGCTGTTCGGATCGTCGACTGTCTCGCTGAACGCACTCAGGCTGACATGGGTGAAGTCGCCGCGCAGGTACGGGCTGATCGTCCATGCGCCACGGCTGAAATCCTTGCCGATCGACAACGACAACGCGGTCTGATGGCCGTCCGGCGAAGCGCTCGTGGAATTGTTCACCGTGGTCAAGCCGCTGCCGGACAAGCTCGCGATCTGATAGGCGATATTGCGATTCAGATCGTAGTTGAGCCAATCCAGTACCAGCGAACCTTCCACATAAAAATCGTTGTTGTGATACCAGGTGAAATAGCCGCTGAGGCTATAGCTGTCGACGTCGATATTGCCGAAATTCTGATCCAGGGTGGAGTTGCTCGAGTTGTAGCCGAGCGCAGCGCCAGCGACGAAGGCATCATTGAAGCGGTAGTCCACGCCCGCCGTGAGCGAGGCATTGTGGAAATCAAATCCTGGACGGCTGCTGTCGGCGCTGAAGCCACCGCGCTCGATCATGCCGGTGGCGAAGAAACCCCAGCGTTCGAAATCCTTGCCAACTTCATCATCGGCCTGCTTCGGATCCTTGTGGAACGCATCTCCGAGCATCGCCAGCGGCAGGCTTTGGCCGTCATTTGCCAAGGTCAGGCCATGCAGGCTCAGGCCCATCGCACCTTGGCGCAGTTCGGCCAGACGCGTATTCAGATTGCCGAACTGGCTCTGCTGCACGCTGTTCGCCAGCTGGTTTTGCGGCAGCGCCTTGTTGTTGAGCATTTGTGTCAGCGCGTTGGGAACCTGTTGTGCGTTGTTGCCCGAAGCCACGACGATTTCCGAGCAGCGTTGCAGCAGGTCCTGCTGCGGCGCGGTCAACGCAGACATGGCTGCGAGCGCCGGGCATGCTACGTCGATCGCGTGGGCAACGCTGATCTGCGTGGGCGAAAGCGCTGGCAGGTTGGCCACAGCATTGTTGAAGCTGAAGGTTAACGGCGCCACGGTTGGCGCGTCGGCCAGCTTCGCGGTGACCGTGTAACTGCCGGGCAGCACGACGGTCAGCTGATTTTGTGCCTGACCGCTGGCGTCAGTCGGCGTCGTCGTGCTGGTTAGCGTCCCCGACGAACCCGAGACGCTCCACTGCACCGGTTCACCCACGATCGGCTGACCCTGTCCGTTCACCAGCTTGACCAGCAGTGGCTGCGACGGCTGCAGGGGCACAAGCGCCTGATTGTTCCCCGACACAATCGTGAATTGGCTGCCACCCGGAACGCTGACCGTGCCAGCCGTAGCCACAGCAGTGAACGAGATCGTGCCGACTCCGGCGATCGTTGCCTGGACGATATTGGTGCCCGCATTCGGGCCCAGCGTCAGCGTGTTGCTCGACTTGCCGGTGGCATCCGTCAACGTGGTCGTTGCGGCGAGCGTGCCGCCGCCCTGGACCACGCTCCAATTAACTGTGATCTGTCCCAGACCCGTGCCCGGCGAACCACTAGGTGCGCTAAGTTGAATGGTGAAAGGTTGCAATGCGCTTCCAGCCGCCGCGGTTTGATTGTTGCCGCTCAGCACATTCGTGTTTGGGACGAACGAGCTTTCGTTGAACGTGGCTTGCGTATTCGGCGCGGTGGCCTGGATCGTTATCGGACCCGGGCTATTGCCATAGGTAAACGTAATCGTGCTTTGGCCATTCGCGTCGGTCATGGTTGTATTCGCGCTCAGGGTCGCCTGACCGCTGACTACGCTCCAGGTAACCGGTTGCGACAATCCCGTGCCGCCGCTACCCAGCTGCACCACCAGCGGCATCGCAGCCTGACTGCCGATTGCGCCACTCTGGCCGTTGCCGGACACGACTTGCAATGCCGGCGAATTGATCGTTTCCTGAAAGCGCTGAGCCGCGCCGCCATCGCATTCGGCACAAACCACGCGCACATTGACCGGGCCCGGCGTGGCGCCAAGGTCCAGAGATACCTGAGCCTGCGTATTTGCCGGCACGCTCTGGGTGAAAGTCGTACTGTGATTGCTCGTAAACGTTGCGCTACCCACGGTGACATGCCACGTCAACGTTGCGGTCGCTGAGTCATTGCCCGGACCGGCAATAATCTTCACCGTCAGCGGTAGTGGCAGTGTGGAGTTCTGTGCGCCGCTTTGGTTGTTGCCGCCGACGAGCACCATCTGCAGCTGCGGCGGCGACATGTTGACGTTGACCTTGAATGTGACGAATTGCACTCCGTTGCAACCCTGCGAACAGGTGGCAGTCACGGTAAGTTGACCCACCGTGCCACCCAGATCCAGATTCACACCCGACGTACTTCCGGGCGCGGTGTTCAATGTTTGTTGGAAGGTGGTGGCGCCGCTCGACTGAAAAAAAGCATCGCCGTTGACTTGCCAATCCAGAATGACCGTCGTGCTGCCGGTAAAGGACACGGTCAGTGGACTGGCGAGCTGGGTGAAAGTATTGCCGCTCTGGTTGTCGCCGCTGGCAATCGCTATCGAGTTTTGCGCGAATGCCGCATGCACTGGTAGGCAGAGAACAAGTGCAAGCAACGTGAATTTTCCGCCTGCCGATCGCAACACCGATAACAATCGATCGATGGTCGTTTTCATTCCCCCAACCCCTCTGAAAGCGAACTATACTGAGTATAACGGCAAATCGTTCGTAGTCATCCACTGTCCGCAGGTCCGAGGGGGTTGTATGGAGCGTACTTTCCGCAAGCGAATCAGTCCGATGCCGATGTGCCTTGCTGCGCTGCTGGTGGCGTTCGCAGGACTCTCGGTACCCAGCACGCGTGCATTGGCAACGGTGCAAACGCGCAATCCGGAAGACCTGCTTATCGTGGATTGCCTGCTGCCCGGTCAGGTGCGGAAACTTGGCCGCTCCGCCAGCTTCATGGGCGCGCGCCGGCCGCTGCGGACGACCCAGGCCGACTGCGAAATCCGCGGCGGCGAGTTCGTCTCTTACGATCGAGCTAACTACCAGACCGCGCTCAAGGTGTGGATGGGACAGGCAGAAGGCGGTGACGCCGAAGCGCAGAACTATGTCGGCGAGATCTACCTCAAGGGATTGGGAACCGACCCTGATTACACCAAGGCCGCATCGTGGTTCGAGAAAGCCGCAGCGCAGGGATCGCGGCGTGCACGCATAAACCTTGGCTATCTGTACGAACAAGGCCTGGGTGTGCAGCAGGATATTTCCAAGGCGCTGAATCTGTATCGCGAGGCGTCCGGAATCAACAACGACACCTTGGTGTTTGCCTCCACGGTCACGGCGGAAGTTCAGCAGGCCAAGGCTGAGAGCGCAACCTTGCGCGAGCAGCTTTCTACCGAGCAGAAGAAATCCGCGGAGCTCGGCGCCGAGCTCGGGCAGCTGAAGTCCCAATTGCAGCAAAAGCAACAAAATTATCAAAAGTCACAAGGCGAACTGAACGACATGCGGCGCAAGCTTGATGCCGAACAGGCCAAGGTCGGTTCCGACCGGGATCCGCAATACGACAAGCTCAAGGCCGAAGCGCAAACGCGCGAAACCGAACTTGCCGCGAAGCAGCAGCAATTGGAAAGCGCCCAGAAAGCCAACGCGAAGCAGCTAGCCGACGCCGAATCGGAAATCGCCAAGCTCAAGGCGCATGAACAGGAACTGCAGGCCAAATCCTCGACGCCGGCAAACAACCAGGATCTGGTCGCGCTGCGCACGTCGGCCGGCCAAATGGACACCGCATTGCGCGAAGGCCGCAAACAGAACCAGCAGTTGCAGCAGCAGATGGCGCAGAACGAACAGGCGCGCCAGGATGCACAGGCGAAATTCGATGAGGCGCGTGCCGAGCTGGCGCGCGAGCATGCGCAGAATGAGGATGCGAGGAAATTGCTGAAGCTGATGGAGGCGCAGCTTTCGCAGAAGCGTCAGGAACTGGCCAGCGGCCGTACCCAGATCGTCGGTCTGCAATCGCAGATCAACGGCGACAAGATTGCGGCCGAGCCGCCCGGTTTCACCACCGCGAGTTTGAACGGCAACCTGCGCGTTGAAATTCTGCAGCCTGCACTGGCGCTGACCCGCGGTCTGGACAAGCCCGCCGCGTCGGTGCCGCCGTCGCAGAACGGCATGGACGTGGTCGGGCGCGTCTCGGCTCCGGCTGGACTGACGACGCTCAGTCTGAATGGACAGATTATTACTCCGGATGCCAACGGCGTGTTCAAGACGCACGTGGCCGTCACCGGCGAAAACACCGCAGTGACGGTCGCCGCTCTGGACAAGAGCGGCGGCAGGGCGGTGCTGGATTTCATGCTGGTGCCCGGCCCGGGCGGTCACGGTGCAGGCAAGCCTGCGGTTGGCGGGGCGCAACTGGTCAATACGCTGCCGCACGACGTCAAGCTTGGCAAGTACTACGCGCTCGTCATCGGCAATGACAGTTATACCGCCTATCCGGGACTGAAGAGCGCCGGCGGCGACGCCAGGGCGATCGCTGGCGTGCTGCAATCGCGTTACGGTTACAACGCGCGCGTGCTGACCAATGCCAATCGTTTCGAGATACTGTCGGCGCTGAACGACATGCGCGAGCAGCTCAAGGACAACGATAATCTACTTGTATACTATGCCGGCCATGGCGAAATCGATTCTGCGCGCCAGGGCTACTGGCTGCCGGTCGACGCGCAGGTCAATACGCCGAACAGCTGGATCTCCAATCGCGCGGTCAGTGACATCCTGACCACGATGGATGCCAAGCATGTACTGGTGATTGCCGATTCCTGTTACTCCGGAACGATGACGCGCTCGTCGCTGGCCACATTTGGCGGCGGCATGCCGGACAATGCCTGGGGCGACTGGGTCAAGACCATGGTCGCCGGCCGTTCGCGTACGGCGCTGACCTCAGGCGGCGTGCAGCCGGTCGCGGACGCGGCCAAGAACAGCGAGCACTCGGTATTCGCCAGCGCACTACTCGCGGTCTTGAACAACAACAATCAGTTGCTCACCGGACAGCACCTGTTCCGCGAAATTGCTGCAGGCATGGCGCTGCGCAGCGCCAATGCCGGACTGCAGCAGGCACCGGAATATGCGCCGATCCAGTTCGCCGGACATGAGGCCGGTGAATTTTTCCTGATGCCGGCAAAGAGCGATAGCCGCGTCAGCGCCGTGCAAATCGAACCGCGTGCGCTTCAGGCTTTGACGCGTGTGCGCCCGGTTCCCTTGCGCAGCGTCGACATCGCCAATCGGCCGAAGGATTTGCCGATGAAACCGACTGACTCCTTGACCGCCGCGACTGACCAGGCATAAACGCGCCGTTCGTCAACACCGGTAAAGGCGCGCACCACGTCGGGCATCCCGCGGATCGGCGCATCGCGCAAGCGCGCAACCGCTTGCGCGCGCTTGCCGATGGCGTAGGTCACCGTTGCATTGCTTAGCGCCGAGGTGACGATCGCGGTCAGCGGCAGCACTCGCGCCGCAATCGCTCCGCCAATGCTGCCGAGTGTGCGTTTGAGCAGCGCGCGCGCCATGACGTCGCCAGCCACGCTGGCGCTGGTCCCGACAAACTGAACTTTGTGGATAAGTGTACTACGGAGTGATGCGGGCAGTTCGAGCTCATACAGGTCGAATGTTTCTTCGATGAGTTCGCGTTGGATCTTCGCCAGGAATTGGGCATCCAGCAGCTCACCAAAGACCAGCCCGAGCACGCGGCCAAGTCCCGGAACCGATTCACACGCCGCGGTAAACGCACCAACGCTCGCAGCGCGAATACATTTGCGCCGCAGCAGGGCGACGAATTGCGCTTCCTTTGTCGGCGGCGCCTTGCGTGCCACAACCTGGCGGCTGCGCTTGGCCGGCGCGATTTCAACAGGCGTGACTGCGGTTGAGCGTTTCTTCGGTTTGGATTTCATGGACGCATGCTAACAGCTGAAACGACGCAGATTTGAGACGAAGCGGACTGCGCTACGCGGCAAGCCGCTGTTGGGTTATCCTTTCATTCTTTGTCCAAAGCATGCGCAGCTGCAAGTGTATGAACGAACTCGATCGCCACGATACCATCCGCGCAGTCGTCTACACCGGCGCTGCGCTGCGTCTGCTGGATCAGCGCCGCCTTCCGTTTGAAGAAGTTCATCTGGACTGCCGAAGCGCCGACGACGTGGCGGCCGCAATCCGCGACCTGGCCGTGCGTGGCGCGCCAGCGATCGGCATTGCCGCTGCGTGGGGCGTGGTGCTGGAGGCGAAGAATCTGGCTGCCTCCGGCAAGGATGTGTCCGCACAGTCGCTGGCGCCGGCGCTGGCTCGATTGAATGCGGCGCGGCCGACGGCGGTAAATCTGGCCTGGGCATTGGCGCGCATGCGCGCTGCATTGCAAGACGCCCCAGCCGACCCGCTCGCAGCACTCGCCGTCGAGGCGCAGGCGATCCAGGATCAAGACCTTGCCGCAAACCGGCGCATGGGCGAACTCGGCGCCGAACTTATCCAAGCCGGCGCCGGGGTCCTCACCCATTGCAATACCGGATCGTTGGCGACTGCCGGCTTCGGCACCGCGCTCGGCGTGATCCGCGCCGGCGTCGCTGCCGGTAAAATTGCACAAGTATACGCGGGCGAAACCCGGCCGTGGCTGCAGGGCGCGCGGCTGACCATGTGGGAACTGGCGCGCGACCGCATTCCCGCAAAATTGATTGCGGATTCGGCCGCTGCGCATCTGATGAAATCCGGCGCGGTGCAGTGGGTGATCGTGGGCGCCGATCGCGTGGCCGCCAATGGCGACACGGCGAACAAGATCGGCACCTACCAGCTGGCAATCGCGGCGCGTCATCATGGAGTCAAATTCATGGTCGTGGCGCCGGCCTCAACGGTGGACATGGCCACGGCCGACGGCGCGCACATCGAAATCGAAATGCGTGACGCTGCCGAGCTGCTCAGCACCGGTGGAAAACGCTCGGTCGTCGAAGGCGCGGACGCCTGGAATCCCGTGTTCGACGTGACCCCCGCCGCGTTGATTGACGCCTTGGTGACGGAGCGCGGCGTGATCGAACGGCCGGATGCTGCGCACATGCGGGTGGCTTTCGGCGGCGCATGAAAAACAGCCTGCGCCAGCTGGCCATGTTCTGCATCGGCGGCGTGGTCGGCTTCATCGTCGACGCGGGTGTGTTGCAACTGCTCGTGGTGGGGCTGGCGTGGGATCGCTACAGCGGTCGCCTGATCTCGTTCCTCGCCGCGGCGACGGCGACCTGGTTGTTCAACCGCCACTACACCTTTCACGGTCCGCGCCGGCATTCTCTGGCCGGCGAATGGGCGCGTTATGTGTTCGCAATGAGTGGCGGCTTCACATGCAATTTCGCCGCCTATTCGGCCTTGGTATACTTTTTCAACCTCGACCGGCAGTGGCTGATTCTTGCGGTAGCCGCGGGGTCGATTGCCGGACTCGGGGTGAATTTCATGGCCTCGCGTTACTGGGTCTACCGGCACCATACACATGCTGCCAAAGCAATGCCCGATCAGGCCCCTCCGAGGGACTGAAAAACCGCACGTCGGGCCGCCAAAAACAAGGGATTTTTGTGGCCTTTCGAACCCCACAATGTGGTAGAATTTAAGGGTTGTAAAAACCCTCGCAGGATGCCCGCGTCAGCGCGCATCCGCTATCGATAGACACCAGGAAAAACTGCTGATGGCTGAGCTGGCCAAAGAAGTCATTCGCGTCAATATCGAAGACGAAATGCGGCAGAGTTATCTCGATTACGCCATGAGCGTGATCGTCGGCCGCGCCCTCCCGGATGTGCGCGACGGCCTCAAGCCGGTGCACCGTCGCGTGCTTTTCGGCATGCACGAAGCGAACAACGTCTGGAACCGCGCGTACGTCAAATGTGCACGTGTGGTCGGCGAAGTCATGGGTAAATACCATCCGCATGGCGATGCGTCCATCTACGACGCGCTGGTGCGTATGGCGCAGGATTTTTCGCTGCGTTATCCACTGATCGACGGCCAGGGCAACTTCGGCTCGATCGACGGCGACGCTGCCGCAGCGATGCGTTACACCGAATGCCGTTTGCAGCGGCTTGCCGCGAGCCTGCTTGCCGACATCGACAAGGAAACCGTCGATTTCGTCCCCAATTACGACGAGAAGGAATTCGAACCCAGTGCGCTGCCGGCACGGGTGCCGAATCTGCTGATCAATGGCTCGGCCGGTATCGCGGTCGGCATGGCGACCAACGTACCGCCGCACAACCTCAACGAAGTGATCGATGCGACCGTTGCCCTGATCGATGATCCGGAAACCGGCATCGATGCGCTGATGCAGCACGTGCCAGGCCCGGATTTTCCCACCGCTGGCATCATCAACGGCGCAGCGGGAATCGTCGAAGCCTACAAGACCGGCCGTGGGCGCATCCTGGTGCGCGCCAAGACCGACATCGAAACCGACGACAACGGTCGCGAGGTGATCATCATCACCGAGTTGCCGTATCAGGTGAACAAGGCGCGTCTGATCGAGAAGATCGCCGAGCTGCACAAGGAAAAGAAGATCGAAGGCATCTCCGCCGACGGTCTGCGCGACGAATCCGACAAGGACGGCATGCGCGTCGTGATCGAAGTGCGCAAGGACACCATGGCTGACGTTCTGTTGAACAATCTTTTCCAGCAGACGCAGCTGCAAGTGACGTTCGGCATCAACATGGTCGCCTTGGTCGATGGCCAGCCGCGCCTTTTGAACCTGAAGGAAATCCTCGAGGCCTTCATCCGTCATCGGCGCGAAGTCGTCACCCGGCGCACGATTTTCGATCTGCGCAAGGCACGCGCACGCGCGCACATCCTGGAAGGCATGACGGTCGCGCTGGCGAATATCGACGAAATGATCGAGCTGCTGAAGACCTCGCAGACCCCGCAGATCGCCAAGGAGCGGATGCTGGCGCGGCGTTGGGAAGCCGGTCCCGTGCGCGCGTTGCTGGCAGCGTCCGGCGCAAGCGTTTCGCGTCCAGAAGACTTGTCGGCCGATGCAGGACTGAGCGAGGCCGGCTACCAGTTGTCCGAGGTGCAGGCCAAGGAAATTCTGGAGATGCGCCTGAACCGCCTGACCGGGCTGGAGCAGGAAAAGATTTCCGACGAATACAAGGATCTGATCACCACGATCATCGAGCTTATCTCGATCCTGGAAAACCCCGACAAGCTGCTGCGTGTCATCCGCGACGAATTCATTGCGCTGAAAGAGGAATTCGGCGACGCCCGACGCACCGTGATCCAGCGCAGTCAGGAAGACCTGGACGTGCTCGACCTAATCGAGCCGGAAGATGTCGTCGTCACCCTGTCGCATGCCGGCTACGCGAAACGCCAGCCAGTCAGCACCTATCGCGCGCAGCGCCGCGGCGGCAAGGGCCGCTCGGCTACGGCGATGAAGGAAGAGGATTTCGTCGAGCGCCTGTGGGTGGCGAACACGCATGACACGCTGCTCGCGTTCACCAGCAGCGGTCGCGTGCTTTGGCTAAAAGTATACAAAATCCCGGATGCCAGTCCTGGTGCTCGCGGCAAGCCGATCGTCAACTTGTTGCCGCTGGAAGCCGGCGAACAGGTCCAGGCCGTCGTGCCGGTGCGCGAATATTCCGAGAACCGCTTCGTGTTCTTTGCAACTGCGAAAGGCACGGTGAAGAAGACCCCGCTGACCGAGTTCGCGTTCCAGCTGCAGAAGGGCAAGATCGCGATCAGCCTTGACGAGGGCGATGCCCTGGTCGATGTGCAGATTACAGACGGCACGCGCGACATCATGTTGTTTGCGTCCAATGGCAAAGCCGCGCGCTTCGACGAAAGCAGTGTGCGCGCGATGGGACGCACCGCAACGGGTGTGCGCGGCATTCGCATGGCTGCCAGCGAGCGCGTGGTCAGCCTGATCGTCGTGGAAGGCGAGGGCGACATCCTCACTGCGACTCAGCGTGGCTTCGGCAAGCGCACTGAGATCGGTGAATATCCACGCAAGGGCCGCGGTACGCAGGGCGTTCTGGCAATCAAGTGTTCCGGACGCAACGGTGCACTGGTTGGCGCGGTGCAACTTGATGTGGCGCACGAGTTGATGCTGATCTCCAATCAGGGCACCCTGGTGCGCACGCGCGCTGCGGAAATCGCACGCGTCGGGCGCAACACTCAGGGCGTGACCTTGATTCGTCTGCCGGCAGAGGAGAATCTGGTGGGCGTCGTGCGTGTGGAAGCTTTGGGCGACGATGAAGGCGAAGCGGGGACGGATTCGACAGTGATCGAAACCGCGCCTCCCGAAGCCTAAGGATCGATCGGGGCGAAGTCTCTGCCGCTGCCGATATTCCGGCAGCGCCAGGATTTCATCCAGCCAATGATTTTGCGGCGAGCGCAAAATCATTGGTCGCCGTATTTCGCTTAGCCGATCGCCGTCAACATCGCGTCGGCGGCGGAAACCTTGAACTCGCCCGGCGCCTCGATATGCAACTGCTGGACTACGCCGTCTTCGGCGTACAAGGCAAAGCGCTTGCCGCGCATGCCGAGCCCGAAAGCGCTGCCGTCCATTTCCAGGCCCAGTGCCTTGGAGAACGTGCCATTGCCGTCTGCGAGCATCCACAGGCCGTCCGGGACGTGCTGATCCTTCGCCCACGCGTTCATCACGAAGGCATCGTTGACGGCCAGACAGGCGACATCGACGCCCTTGTTCTTGAATTCCGAAAACTTTTCCACATAGCCCGGCAGGTGCTTGGCCGAGCAGGTCGGAGTGAACGCACCGGGGACAGAGAACAGCACGACTTTCTTGCCCTTGAAGATTTCGTCCGTGTTGATCGCCTGCACACCGTCTTTTAGGTAGTTCAGCGTGCTGTTGGGAATTGGGTCGCCGACTTTGATAGTCACAAATGAATCCTCTTGGGTTGATGGACGCTGCCCACTTCGGGCATCCATACGTGAATGATAAGCCCTGAACGCGGAATCTCCCACCCTTGAAAGCGCAATGGGCGACCCTACCTTTGCCTGCATACGGGCCATGGCGCCCGGCAACTATCCGGAGGCAACATGAGCATCGCACGCTACCAGACCTGTGGTCACAACCACCGCTTTCAGGAACAGATGAAGCAGGTCTTCGACCGCTTTCTCGGCGACGACCAAACCGATCAGTCCAATGTGGTGACGAGCCAGTGGACGCCGCGCGTGGACATCAAGGAAGAGGAAAAGCGTTTCGTGATCCTGGCCGATATTCCCGGCGTCGATCCGAAAGACATCGAGATCAGCATGGACAAGGGCATCCTGTCGATCAAGGGTGAACGCAAGTCCGAAACCACCGAACAAATCGGCAAACTGACCCGCAACGAATGCGCGTACGGGGCGTTTTATCGGCGCTTCGCGTTGCCCGATAGTGCTGACGCTGATGGTATCAACGCGAACGGCAAGCATGGCGTGCTGGAAATCTCCATCCCGAAAAAACCCGAGACCACGCCGCGCCGCATCAATATCGCACATTGATTTTTCCGTAGGTCACCAGGGGTAAGTCACCAGGCGCCCGCGGTCGGCTTGCTGATCGCGGGCTTTGTTTTTTGGCGACAAGCGACGATCATGTAAGGCAAGCGGCGCGCAGACGAACGGTACGCAGATGCAGTTCAAAGACTATTACGACATCCTTGGCGTCAAACCCGAGGCGACTGAGGCGGAAATAAAATCCGCCTATCGCAAGCTCGCGCGCAAGTTCCATCCGGACGTCAGCAAGGAATCCGGCGCCGAAGAAAAATTCAAGGCAGCCAACGAAGCATACGAAGCGCTCAAGGATCCAGCGAAGCGGCGTGCCTACGACCAGTTGCGCGCCAGTGGCTATCGGCCGGGCGACGATTTCCATCCGCCGCCGCATTTCGGCGAGGGTGCTGATTTCCACCCCGGCAACATGGGCGGCGACGGCGACTTCAGCGATTTCTTCGAGTCACTTTTCGGGCAGGGCGGTGCGCGCCGCGGTCGCCCGGCCGGACCGCGCCGCGGTCGCGACGTGCAGGCGCGCATCGACGTTCCGTTGCATGCGGCCTACAGCGGCAGCAGCGAGCGGATCACGCTGCGCGACGGCGGCAGCGTGCGCACCCTGGAAGTGAAGATTCCCGCGGGCATCCTGCCGGGGCAGCAGATTCGTCTGGCGGGGCAGGGTTCGCCGGGTACGCAAAACGCGCCGGCAGGAGACTTGCTGCTCGAAGTCGGTATTCGCGACGACGAACATTTTCGCCTGGATGGTCGCGATATCCATCTCGTGCTGCCGATCGCACCCTGGGAGGCCGCGCTTGGCGCCACAGTCACCGTGCCGACGCTGGGCGGCGACGTCGAACTGAAGATTCCGCCAGGCTCCAACAGCGGCAAGCGCATGCGCCTGCGCGGGCGCGGCATGCCGGGACGCACACCGGGTGATCAATTCGTGACCCTGGAGATCCATGCGCCGCCCGCACAGACCGATGCGCAGCAAAAATTCTACGAAGATATGGCGAAAGCGTTCGACTTCGATCCGCGTCGTGGACTGGTCTGACGTGATTGGGTGCGACGCAGATGGAGCGCGTCAGGCCGCCGGCAACAGCTTGCCGATCATCTTGACCAGTTCGCCTTCGTCGACGGGCTTGGTAACGTAGGCTTTCGCGCCCTGACGCATGCCCCAGACCTTGTCGGTTTCCTGATCCTTGGTCGTGACCAGGATGATCGGGATGTGGCCGGTCTTGGCGTCCTTGGCAATGGTGCGTGTGGCCTGGAAGCCGTTGAGGTTCGGCATCACCACGTCCATGAGGATCAAATCCGGGACTTCGCGTTTGGCGACTTCGACGCCGGCAGAGCCGTCTTCGGCAGTGATCACCTGATGCCCCATCTTTTCGACGATGCGTTTCAGGCCGACCAGCTGCGAAGGCGAATCGTCAACAATCAGAATGCGCGCCATAGAAATCCTGTTAGCCCCAATGAATCCGCTCGTGCGGACGACGCATTCTAAGGCCCGCGCGAGCGCAGGCCAACTGCTTGCGAACAGATGTTCGAAGATACTGTCGCATAACCTGACAGACTACGGTAGGTGTCAAAATATTTTCCACTAGTTCCGGACAATTGCCCGTACAAGCTAAGGCGAAGTCGAGAAGCGATTCGCGCGGTTTACAGCTTTACCAGCGTGCGCCCGAACGATTTGCCGGCGAGCATGGTGGCAAAAACATCGGGCAAATCCTGTAACCCGACTTCGCGTGTGGCAATGCGATCCAGATGCGCCGGTTTCCAACCGCTGGCCAGGTGCGCCCAGATCTCATCGCGAATGCCGCGCGCCGTGCCGGCAGAAGCGATGCCAAGCAGACTCACGCCGCGAATGATGAAGGGCATTACCGTGGTGGCAAGTTCTGCTGCGGCTGCCAATCCGCAACTGGCGATATTGCCGTAAGGATGGATGACGCGGGTCAGGCCCGCCAAAAGATCGCCGCCGACGTTGTCGATGGCACCGGCCCAATGGCTGGTCTCCAGCGGGCGCTGGCCCCAGTACAAATCCTTGCGTGAAATGCACTGCTTCGCGCCGAGTGCGATCAGATCGTCGAAATGCTCGATCTTGCCGCTGATCGCATGCGCTTCGAAGCCGGCGCGAGTCAGGATGTCGAGCGCGAGCGAGCCGACGCCACCGCTCGCGCCGGTTACCACGATCGGTCCCATTTCGGGAACTTGTCCATTTTGCTGCATCCTATACAACGACAGTGCAGCGGTGAAACCGGCGGTTCCGAGAATCATGGATTCGCGCAGGGTCAATCCGGCCGGCAGCGCGATCGTCCATTTGGCTTGCA
The DNA here is from genome assembly GCA_038244165.1 of Lysobacterales bacterium. Classification (GTDB taxonomy): domain Bacteria; phylum Pseudomonadota; class Gammaproteobacteria; order Xanthomonadales; family Rhodanobacteraceae; genus Rudaea. The sequence goes on from JBBRTT010000031.1 coordinate 25,158, forward strand.
GTCGCGCATATTCGGCGTAACCGCCATCGCGCGTCTCGCTGAGCCCACAACCGGTGCACAGCACCTGATCGCCTTCCTTGAACGCGTGATCGGTTGATGCTGCGACGTAACCGGCGACATCGATGCCTCCGTTGAGTGGCGACTGGCGCAAGATGCGACCCTTGCCGCTGCCGGCCAACGCATCCTTGTAGTTGACGCTGGAACAGGCGACCTTGATGAGAACTTCGCCCGGGGACAGGTCGTCGGCGCGCATTTCCTCGATGCCGGCGCGATGTTTGTCGTGCTCGCTGTGAATGCGAAAAGCGCGGAAGGATTGCGCGGTGTTCATGGTCTGGGTCGTGTCCTGGCAGAGTTGCTTCTTGTCGAAACGCGCGGGTTTTTTGCCAGTGTACGGGGCTTCTCCCAAATTGCCACCTTCCCCGGAACAACACTGAAAATCGGATGCGGCTGTGGCCGAAGGACGTGGCTCAAAGCCAGCGCCCGCGCCGGATCACGGACCTTGAGCTTGCGCATCAGGTGCTGCCATTCGAAATCCAGTTGACCTCGCTCAACGCTCAGCTGGCGCTTTGAGCGTGGGTGCTCGATTTTTCCGGCGGCGAAGTTGTAACCGCGGCTGACTGCTTCGTCATGCACAAAGTGCAGGTAGTTTGCGATCAGGCTTGCTGGCTGCTTGTGCTCGCGAAAACGATGCAGTTGCGGGTGGTGCAGATAACCTTTTGTCTTGCCCAGCAACACCGCCTGGGCGAGCAGGGTTTCGCGCCAGAGGGCGACCAATCCTCGGGAATCCAGATACTTTGGGTGCAGTGACCAGATCCTCAAGATCCACTTTTCCGCGCAATGATTTCCATGCAGGAGTAGTAGCGAGCGCTGACGAAATAATCGATCACGCGAAAGCCGTGCTCATTCAACAGTTGCAACAGTTTGCTGCGCGAGAAATTGTGGTAGTGCTCGAGTTCGCCCCAGTACGGATTGGTATTGGCTTCTTCCCACAAGCGCCACGTCGAGGTTTCGCTGTTCGGGCAGGACACATAGAACAAGCCATCCGCTTCGAGCATCGCATGCGCTTTGTCGAGTGCGGCGCGCGGCGCCGGCATGTGCTCCAGAACGTCTGCCATCGACAAAACAGACAGCGGCTCTTCGATGGCGAGATTTTCGAAGGCGCTGCAGATTGCGTCGTAGCCGAGTGCCTGCAAACGTGCGACGGGCTCGGCGCGTGCGTCGACGCCGGTTGCTGCAAATCCAAACTCGCCGGCGGTCATGATCAATCCGCCATTGCCGAAACCGATGTCGGCCCAGCGCGGCTTGTCCGATCCGAGCGCACCGAGCACGTTCGCACGCTCGCGCGTTTCGCTCAGGCGCTCGGCAACGCGATGTACCGTGGGCGCCCACAGGTTGCGCAGATGTTCGGACTGCGTGGCGTCTGGCAGCTGATGCGGCAGCGTCGAGGTAAACAGCACTCTGTCGCCGTCCTCGCTGCGGTAGCTTTCAGTAAAAATGTGGTTGCAGGAGCGGCAACGCAGCCAGCGCATCAGTGCCGGCAATTGCGGCTTGTACGAAGGATGAGAAGACGCATCCGCGACTTTGAACTCCTCGGCGGACTCGACTGTCGAGTCGCACAGCGGACAAAGGTTGAAGCGAATCGTCAGCATTTGTGCGCTCGGTTTGTGCCGACTTCAGTTTGCTTTATGTATCGCGCGCTTGTCGACGGACAGAGCAGCTTCGTGCACGGCTTCGCTCAGCGTCGGATGCGCATGCACGATGCGTGCGAGATCTTCGGCGGACCCATGAAATTCCATCGCGACCACGGCCTCGGCGATCAATTCGGACACTACCGGCCCGACCATGTGCACGCCGAGCAGGCGGTCGGTTTCAGCATGCGCGATTACCTTCACCTGACCCGCAGTTTCGTTCATCGCGACGGCGCGGCCAATGGCGGCAAATGGGAACGTTCCCGTTTTATACGGGATGCCGGCCTGCTTGAGTTCTTCTTCAGTCTTGCCGGCCCAGGCAATTTCCGGTTCGGTGTAAATGACCCAAGGGATCGTGTCGTAGTTGATATGACCGGCCTTGCCAGCGATGAGCTCTGCGACAGCAACGCCTTCCTCGGAACCCTTGTGCGCAAGCATGGGTCCGCGCACGCAGTCGCCGACCGCCCACACGCCTTCGGCGCCGGTCCAGCAATGATCATCGACCGCAATGCGTCCGCGTTCGTCCAGTTTCACTCCCGTGCCTTCTGCGAGAATGCCTTGAGTCGCGGCGCGGCGGCCGACGGCGACGAGCAATTTGTCGACCGTGAGTTTCTGCTCGCCCTTGGCATCGGCATACGTCAGTTCGACGGCGTTGCCCTTGATCTCGGCCTTGCTGACCTTAGCGCCGAGCTTGATGTCCAGGCCCTGCTTGGCGAATTCGCGCGCGGCGATCTTGGCCACGTCACGATCAGCGACGGCGAGAAAATCCGGCAGCGCTTCCAGAATCGTGACCTCGGCGCCGAGACGTTTCCACACGCTGCCCAGTTCCAGTCCGATCACACCGGCACCAATGACGCCGAGGCGCTTGGGCACGGCGTCGAAATCCAGCGCACCGGCATTGTCGACGATGAGCTTGTTGTCGAATTTCGCAAACGGCAGTTCGATTGAGGTGGAGCCCGGTGCGAGGATGACGTTGGTCGCACTGATTTCGGTAGTGGCGCCGTCGAAGCCCTTGATCGATACCACGCGATTGGGCTTGAGTGTCGCGAAACCCGCGTAGGGTGTCACCTTGTTGCCCTTGAACAGCATGGTGATGCCGCCGGTAAATTGCTTGACGATCTTGTCCTTGCGCCCGACCATGGTCTTGACGTCGATGCTCGGATTCGCGGCGGCGATGCCGTGATCCTTGAACGAGTGCGTCAGGTTGTGGAACTGCTTGGACGAATCCAGCAACGCCTTCGACGGAATGCAGCCAACGTTGAGACAGGTGCCGCCCAACGCGGGCTTGCCGTCCTTGCCGATGAACGAATCAACGCAGGCCGTCTTCAGGCCGAGTTGCGCGGCGCGGATTGCGGCCACATAGCCGGCAGGACCGGCACCGATGACGATGACGTCGAAGTTATCCATTTACCAAATTCCTTTGTACCGGTTTGCATGCCCTGGATGTGGGGGAAGACAGGCTACATTCCCAGCAGCATGCGCTGCGGATTTTCCAGTTGATTCTTGATGTCGACCAGGAACAACACCGCATCCTTGCCGTCGATGATGCGATGATCGTAACTGATGGCGACATACATCATCGGCGCCGCAACGACCTGGCCGTTTTCCACGATCGCGCGTTCCTTGATCGTATGCATGCCCAGGATCGCGCTCTGCGGCGGATTGACGATCGGCGTGGAAAACAGCGAGCCGAACGTGCCGCCGTTGGTTATCGTGAACGTGCCGCCCTGCAAATCTTCGAGCTTGAGGCCACCTTCGCGCGCGGCCTTCGCAAATGCGCCGATCGCTTTCTCGATATCGGCGAAGCTCATGTTCTGCGCGTCGCGCAACACCGGCGTGACCAGACCTTTGTCAGTGGAAACGGCGACAGAAACATCTTGATAACCGTGGTAAATCACATCGTTGCCATCGACTGACGCGTTGACGATCGGATGGCGCTTGAGCGCTTCGCACGCGGCCTTGACGAAGAAACTCATGTAGCCGAGCTTGATGCCGTTGGTTTTCTCGAACTGCTCGCCGAGCTCCTTGCGCATCAGGGCGACCTTCGCCAGGTTGATCTCATTGAACGAGGTCAGCATCGCGATCGAATTTTTCGACTGCATCAGGCGCTCGGCGATTTTCGCGCGCATGCGTGTCATCGTTACGCGTTCTTCGGGACGTGAGCCCGGCGTTGCTTGGACGGCACTCGGCGCTTTGGCAGCGGGCGCGGCATTGCCGGTGCGCATGAAGTTGACCAAGTCTTCTTTTGTAACTTGATTGCCGCGGCCGGTGCCCTGCACCTGCGTCGGATCGATCTTGTTTTCGCTGGCGACACGCTGTCCGGCAGGAGAGAGGTCCGATGGCTTCGCGGCCGGCGCGGTGGCCGTTGGCGCAGGAGCCGCAGCTGTGACTGGCTTCGCCGCGGCCTGTGTCGGTGCTGCTGCGGGCGGCGCGGCAGCAGCGCCCTCCTCGATGATCGCGAGCAACTGCTGGCTGGTCACGGTCGCTCCGGCCTGCTGCTTGATTTCCTTGAGCACACCGTCGGCAGGCGCGGGCACTTCCAGCACAACCTTGTCGGTTTCCAGATCGACGAGATTTTCGTCGCGCTTGACCGTATCGCCGGCCTTCTTGTGCCAGGTGGCGATGGTCGCATCGGAAACGGATTCGGGTAGAACCGGAACCTTGACTTCGAGTGTCATGTGAAAGTCCTTTATTTTTGCGTTAGTCCTTGAACGCGAAGATCAAGAAGCGGCCATCCAAGGCCGCACTTTTCGAAATGCAATTCTAATCTGCTGCGTGATTTATTCCGGGCGTAGCCACAAGCGCCTGCTCGACCAAGGCGGCCTGTTCGGCGACATGCGTATTCAAGTGTCCTGCGGCGGGCGCCGGCGAGCGCACACGCCCGGCGTAGTGCAGCGAATGTTCGTCGCCGATGCAGGCGAGCAGATGATGCTGGATCTGGTACCACGCACCCTGGTTCATCGGCTCTTCCTGGCACCAGACGATTTCTTTCGTCGCCGGGTATTTGGCCAGCTCAGCGGTGATTTCCTTGCGCGGGAACGGATACAACTGTTCAACCCGCAGGATGGCGACGTCGTTCACGCCGCGGCGCGCGGCGTCTTCGATCAGGTCGTAATAAACCTTGCCCGAGCACAGCACGACGCGGCGTGTCTTTTGTCCGGGCTTGGCGGTCGTATCGGGAATCACGAGTTGGAAACCGCCGTTGGCCAGTTCGTCCAGCGATGAAACCGCCAGCTTGTGGCGCAACAGGGATTTCGGCGTCAGCACGATCAGCGGCTTGCGGCAGTCGCGCAGCATCTGCCGGCGCAGCATGTGGAACATCTGCGCGGGCGTCGTCGGCACGCACACCTGCATGTTGTGCAGTGCGCACAGTTGCAGATAGCGCTCAAGACGCGCGGAGGAATGTTCCGGGCCCTGACCTTCGTAGCCGTGCGGCAGGAACAGGGCAAGGCCGCACAGGCGTTCCCATTTGGCTTCGCCGGAACTGATGAATTGGTCGATGACGACCTGGGCGCCATTGGCGAAGTCGCCGAACTGGCCTTCCCAGATCACCAGCGTATGCGGGTCTGCCGTCGAATAGCCGTACTCGAAGGCCATCACCGCTTCTTCGGACAGCAGCGAATCGATCACCGCCACATTTACATCTTTGCGCACTGTGGACAATGGTAAATAGATACCGTCACTCTTCTGATCGTGCAGCACGGCATGCCGATGGAAGAACGTGCCGCGACCGGAATCCTGGCCGACCATGCGCAGGTCGTAGCCCTGATCGACCAGGGTCGCGTACGCCAGATTCTCGGCAAAGCCCCAATCCATGGCCTGCTGGCCGGCAGCCATCTTGGCGCGGTCTTCGTAAATCTTCGCGACGCGTGGATGCAAAGTCACGGTCGGCGGCACCGTCAGGATCAGCGTATTCAACTCCGCGAGCTTGTCCTTCGTCACGCCGGTTTTCACAACCTGATCGAGCTTTCCCGCCAGATGCTTCGTCCAATCCACCGCGAACGCATCCTTGAATGCCGGATCGAGATCGGCGATCGCCTGACCCGCCTCCAATTTGGTTCGATAAGCATCGACCATTGTCTGCATATCGGCTTCGACGATCACACCGTCGGCGACCAGACGCTTGGCATACAGCTCGCGTACGGTCGGGCGCGCCCGGATGACCTGATACATCAGCGGCTGCGTCGCTGCCGGCTCGTCCGCTTCATTGTGGCCGTGGCGGCGGTAGCAGACCAAGTCGATGACCACGTCGCGCTTGAACTTGAAGCGGAAATCGAATGCCAGGCGTGCGCAGAACAGCACGGCTTCAGGGTCGTCGCCATTCACATGCAGCACCGGCGCATTTACCATCTTGGCCACGTCGGTGCAGTACAGCGTCGAGCGCGCATCATGCGGATCGGAAATGGTGAAGCCGATCTGGTTGTTGATGACGACATGAATCGAGCCGCCGACGGCGAAGCCGCGCGCCTGCGACATGTTGAGCAGTTCCATGTTGACGCCCTGGCCGGCGAGTGCCGCGTCGCCATGGATCATCACCGGCAGCACCTGTTCGCGATTTTCGTCCTTGCGCCGCGTCTGCCGCGCGCGCACGGAACCGGCAACGACCGGATTGACGATTTCCAGATGCGACGGGTTGAACGCCAGCGCCAGGTGCATCGTGTGCCCGGACGTCTTTACGTCCGCAGAGAACCCCATGTGGTATTTCACGTCGCCGGAGTGCGCCGGGTCATCAGTGTGCTCGAACTTGCCTTCGAACTCGGCAAAGAGTTTCTGCGGCGATTTGCCGAGTGTGTTCACCAGCACGTTGAGGCGCCCACGATGGGCCATGCCTATGACCATGTCGCGCACACCATCGGCGCCGCCGCGGCGCACCAGTTCATCGAGCAACGGAATGAGGCTGTCGCCGCCTTCCAGCGAAAAACGCTTCTGGCCGACGTACTTGGTGTGCAGGTAGCGCTCCAGACCTTCGGCCTGGGTCAGCAGCTCGAGTGTGTGCTTGCGTTCCTGGCCGCTGAGACCGTACTTGCCGGCCGCCGCTTCCAGCCGCTCATGTACCCAGCGCCGCTGCGCGACGTCGCTGATATGCATGAACTCGGCGCCGAGGGTGTTGGCGTAGGTGGCCTTGAGCAGGGCAATCAGATCCTTGAGCTTCAAGCGCTTGGGACCGGCCAGTGAGCCGGTGGAAAATTCCGTGTCCATGTCCGCGGCGTCCAGGCCGTGGAAGGCAGGATCCAGATCCGGTGCCGGCAGTTTCTGCGCCATGCCAAGGGGATCAAGATCCGCGGCGAGATGGCCGCGTGAGCGATAAGCCGTGACCAGTTTCAATACACCGGCTTGCTTCTGCGCGAGTGCGTCGTCGGCGGAAAGCGCGAGCGGGGCGTGGGTGTGTCCGTTAAGTTTCTGCGCCTGTTCAATCCGTATGATTGCGTCGCTATGCGGTACGTCGCCGGCTTCGCGGCCGCGAAACGTGTCGAAATACGTGCGCCATTCCGGGGCGACCGCATTCGCGTCGCGCAGGTAGTTTTCGTACAGTTCTTCGACAAACGCGGCGTTGCCGCCGGAAAGCTGGGACGACTCGGAAAACTGCTGGAGTAGATTGACGCTCACGCTAACCTGCCGGATGGTCGAGAGTGCGTCCTCGGGCTCGGGACGTAGGAACCCCAAATTATACCCGGAACGTGCTGCACTGCGACAGTTTTACGGCGTTTCAAAGGGCCAGTTGGCGCAATTCGTCGCTGGCTTCGGAGCGTTCCCAGACCTGGTTGAAGTACTCCTGCAATTGCGCGTGCCTGCCGGGAGAGTAGTTCACCACCTCGCCCTCGAATCGATTGCCCAGTGTGCGGAAATAAAAGCCCCGCGTATCGTTGAGCAGGAAGGCCGAAGGGTACTGCAAATCCTCGTCCTGGACCGGCGTGCGGAATGCGAACACGCTGGTCAGCCGCTGCGCCAGGGCGATCAGGCGATGCCCGCGTTGTGCCGGTTGCTGCGGCTCCTGTACGAGGATGCGGATGCTGGCGCCGCGTCCGGTGATGGCCAGATGCTTGAGCGCATCCAGCGCCTGCTCGTTGTCGAACAGCGCCGGGTCCAGATCTCGGCTGTAAATGCACAGCTCGCGTCTTGCATCGGCGATCAGGTGCAGGGTTTCTGTCAGCGCTTGCTCGCGGGATTCGATCGCGACCGTACGCACTTCAGGTCTCGGCGGCGGCGCGGCCCGTTCCGGCACGGGGGGCAGGGTCAGTTCCTTGCGCATATGGAAATGCTTGATCGCACACTCGACGAATTCATCGCCATACGTGGCAAACCCATATTTTTTGTAGAACGGCACCGCCTGCGTTTGCGCGTTCAGCTCGACCGTGGGATAGGCAAGTGCGCGTGCTTGCTGGATCAAGGTGTCCAGGATCGCGGCGCCGACCTGCTTTCCGCGCCAGTCCTTCAGGATGGCCATTCGGCCGATGACGGCGTCAGTAGTCAGTCGGCCGGTGCCGATCGGATTTCCTTGCAGGTCGCGGGCGAGTACGTGGCGCGACCGCGGATCGTGCTGATCCTCCTCTTCCTCGCGCGGCACGTTTTGTTCAACGACGAACACCTGTTCGCGCACGCTGTAGCAGGCATCGTGATCGGCAGGATTGGACCAGTCGGCCATTTCTATGGTGAAGTCGGCAGGAATCATGGCGGTAGTCGGCAGTGCGGTCCGCCTATTGTAGCCATCAACGCTGGAACTCGCCGCAACCCGGCTTATTTGCGCCTGGCGATTTGCAGATGCCCGGCATTGATCAACGCGGCGATGGTTTCCGACGCAGCGGGCGACGCAAACAAAGGCGCAATCGCTGCGCCATCCAAATTCCGGCTCGCACACAGCTCGCGCGCAAGAGCCATCGGGCACTCAAAACTTTGCCCGGCCACAAACAATTGCGCCCGCCGCCCGTGACGCGCCCAGGCGAAGCGGCTCCAGGGATTGCGCAGCAGACGCGCGCGCGGCAACTTTTCGGCAAATTGCGCGCCAGTCAACTGGCGTGCTGTGGGCATTGCTTCATGCGCCGCGCGATAGCGCGTGATAAAGCAGCCGAACCAGCGAACCAGGGAGTTTCGATCAATCTGGGCCAATTGCGGCAGCGCCGCGCGCACGCGCGCCAAGGCTTCATCATCAATTTCACCGCAGTAGTTTGCGGGACGCAGCTCGGGATCGGAATAGCGCCTCTCTTCGCCCAGCGATTCAGCGAGCGACTCGGCGAAGTCCAGCAGCAATTCGGCTTGCGACGGCGCGCGCATGCCAACGGAGAATGTCATGCATGAACCCACGGCCACACCGTCGTGCGCCACGCCGGGCGGCAAATACAAGGCATCGCCGGGTTCCAGGATCCAATCATGCGTCGGCACGAATTCGCGCAGCAGTTTCAGCTCGGCATCGGCGCGGAAATCCTTCGGCGCACGCGGATCGTCGCTGATGCGCCAACGCCGCTGGCCAAGTCCCTGCACCAGAAATACGTCGTAGTTGTCGACGTGCGGGCCGACGCCGCCGCCGTCGGTGGCGTAGCTGATCATCACGTCGTCAACGCGCCAGGACGCAATGAAGTCGAAACGATCGAGCAGGGCGGCGACATCCATATCCCATTTGTCGACGTCCTGTACCAGCAAGGTCCACAGCGTCTTCGGCAACTTGGTGAAGTCGTTTTCCGCGAACGGGCCGTTGCGCAGGGTCCACTTATCGCGCTTCGTATCGCGCAGGACAATTCGCGACAACGCGGCTTCTTCGCAGGCCAGGCCGGCGAGATCTTCCGGCGAAATACATTTGTGGAAATTGGGAAAGCCGCCGCGAATCAGCAGTGGCCGCTTCTGCCAATAGTCGCGCAGGAAACGCGCTGGCGGCATGCCGAGCGGCTGCTTCGCACTGGCGCGGACTTCGATTGCCGGCGCGCGACTGCGCGTTTTTATGCCCTTCATGCGGCCACGCGCCGCCGCGCGTGCGGCTGGTGCTTGAGTTTCATGCCGACTTTCACTATCGCGTCGATCGCCGGGAGCAGTTCGAATCCGAGTTCGGTCAATTCGTATTCGGCCGACGGCGGCGAGGTGTCGAGCAGGCGGCGCGTGATCATGCCGCGTGACTCCAGTTCGCGCAGGCGCGCAGACAGCACGCGTGCGGAAATTCGCGGGATGTCATGGCGCAGCTCGCCGAAGCGGCGGGCTCCGCCGCGCAGATACCAGATCACGTTCGGCGCCCAGGCGCCGCGTAGCAAGGACATGCATTCGGTCAACGGACACGTCGGCGGCGGCAGAACCTTGCTCTTGCGCAGTGGCAGACCCATGAAAACTCCCCGTGTACGCAGTCATCAAGTAACTGCATGGTTACCACATTCTAGCAGTAAACGATGGTTAGGCGGTATCCAACAGTAACTTCAGCGGGTTAGGATACGCAACACTTGGAAGGACGCAATTGAATGACTGCAGCGATTCAAAACGAGGCCACGCGCCGGCTCGGTATAGGCCATCCGATCGTGCAAGGGCCGTTCGGCGGGGGATTGTCGACGGCGCAACTTGCCGCCACCGTTTCGAATCTCGGCGGCTTGGGTTCGTTCGGTGCACACCAGCTTGCGCCGGAACGCATCGGCACGATCGCCGCCGAAATCCGCGCGCTGACACGTGCGCCGTTCGCGCTCAATTTGTGGGTGTCTGACCATGACGTGGGCGGCGACGCGATCCCGGCGCACGAGTTTGCGCACGCCTGGCGCTTGTTCGAGCCTTTTTTCCACGAGTTAGGCGTCGCCAAACCGGAGCCGCCGGAATATTTCCATCCAAGTTTCGAACTGCAAATCGAAGCGTTGCTCGAAGCGGCACCGCCCGTTTTCAGTTTCGTGTTCGGCATTCCGTCCAGGCAAGTTCTGGCGCAGTGCCGCCGGCGTGAGATCGTCACTATTGGCGCGGCCACATCGATCGCAGAGGCGCAGGCGCTGGAAGGCGCAGGTGTCGATCTGATCGTTGCGACGGGAGCCGAAGCGGGCGGACATCGCCCGTCGTTTCTGGCGCCTGCGGAAGAATCATTGCTCGGTACCTTCGCGCTGGTGCAGTTGGTCGCTGCGCGCGTGGGCACGCCGGTGGTTGCGGCCGGCGGCATCGCTGATGCAAGTGGCATCCGTGCGGCACTTGCGCTCGGCGCACAGGCAGCGCAAATCGGCACAGCTTTTCTCGCCTGCAGCGAATCCGGCACGAACGACCTGCATCGCGACGTGCTGTTCAGCGAACGCGCGCAACACACAGTGCTGACGCGCGCATTCACCGGCCGGCTCGCGCGCGGCGTGCGCAACGGCTGGACCGAGGCGATGTCGCAGCGTGCCGCCGAATTGCCGCCGTTCCCGATCACGAGCTGGTTCGTGTCGCGGCTGCGTCCAGCGGCGGTTGCTGCCGGGCGCAGCGATCTGATCTCGCTCTGGTGCGGACAGATTGCACCGAAGCTGCGTCACCGCGATGCGGCGACGCTGATGTTTTCCCTGTTGCGTGACCTGCAACTTCTCTCCCCTGAAAAAAAGGAAGCCATTGCATGAAACTTTACTATTCTCCCGGAGCCTGTTCTCTCTCGCCACACATCGTCGCCAACGAACTTGGCCTCGCCGTGAAACTCGAAAAAGTCGACACCAAAGCCAAGCGCACGGAAACCGGCCGCGACTTCTGGCAGATCAATCCGAAAGGCTACGTGCCGGCGCTGGAACTGGATAACGGCGAAGTGCTCACCGAAGGCCCGGCGATCGTGCAATACCTGGCCGATCAGAAACCCGACGCGCAGCTCGCACCGCCAAACGGCACGTTCGCGCGTGCGCGTCTGCAGGAAATGCTCGGGTATATCAATTCCGAGATCCACAAGAGCTTCAGCCCGCTGTTCAAGGACGACACGCCGGAGCAGACGCGCACCGAGCGCAAAGCCTATCTGCAGCGCCGCTACGATCTCATCGAGAAGATTCTGGCCAAGCAAGCGTGGCTGCTCGGCGAGCGCTTCAGTGCGGCGGATGCGTATCTGTTCACCGTCACGCGCTGGGCTGAGCACGTAAAGCTGGATCTGTCGGCGTTCCCCGCGCTGCTGGCTTTCCAGGAACGCGTCGCGGCGCGCCCGGCGGTGCAGGCAGCACTATCTGCCGAAGGTTTGCTGAAGGCGAAAGCGGCGGCCTGATGAAAGAAGTTGCCGGGCGAGTCAGCTTGCCCGGCAACGTTCAAATACTGCGCGCGAGCTGCTCGGCCAACCCAGTGTAGCTCGCGGGCGTCAGCGCCAGCAGGCGGTCTTTTGCATCCTTGGGCAGCGTTAATCCACTGATGAACCTGCGCATGGAATCAGCCGTGATGCCCTGGCCGCGCGTGAGTACCTTGAGTTGTTCATACGGTTCCGGCAAGCCATAGCGGCGCATGGCTGTCTGTATCGCTTCTGCGAGCACTTCCCAGCTGGAATCCAAATCCGCGGCGAGGCGTTCGGGATTCGCGCTTAGTTTTGCCAGGCCACGCGACAGCGAGTCCAGGGCAATCTGTGTGTGACCGAACGCAGTGCCGAGCGCACGCAATACCGTGGAATCGGTGAGGTCGCGCTGCCAGCGCGAAATCGGCAACTTCTGTGCAAAGTGTACAAATAACGCGTTGGCAATGCCGAGATTTCCCTCGGCGTTTTCGAAATCGATGGGGTTGACCTTGTGCGGCATCGTGGACGAACCGACTTCGCCCGGCCGCAGCGCCTGGCGGAAATAGCCAAGCGAGACATAGCCCCAGACGTCGCGACAGAAATCCAGCAGTACGATGTTGGCGCGGCGTATCGCATCGGACAGTTCCGCAATGCCATCGTGCGGTTCGATCTGCGTCGTGTAGGGATTCCAGACCACGCCCATGCCCTCGACGAAGCGTTTGCTCAACGCCTGCCAGTCGACTTCGGGATAGGCGATTACATGCGCGTTGTAGTTGCCGACGGCGCCATTGAACTTGCCGGAAATCTCGATCGCGGCGATCTGGTCGCGCTGGCGGCGCAGGCGTGCGACCACGTTCGCGATTTCCTTGCCGAGCGTCGTCGGTGACGCGGTCTGTCCGTGTGTGCGCGACAGCATCGGCTGCGCGGCGAGCGCATGCGCCATCTGGCGCAGCGTGGCGATCAACTTGTCCAGCATCGGCAGCAGCACACCATCGCGCGCGTCGCGCAGCATCAGTGCGTAGGCGAGGTTGTTGATGTCCTCTGAAGTGCACGCGAAATGGATGAATTCCGCGACTTTGGCCAGTTCTGCGTGATCGCCGATGCGTTCCTTGAGGAAATACTCAACGGCCTTGACGTCGTGATTCGTGCTTGCCTCGATCGCCTTGATGCGCACGGCATCCTGCGACGAAAAACCGTCTGCCAACGTCGAAAGAAACTGCCGCGTGCCGTCGGAAACCGTGCCAACTTCGGCAATGGCCTTCTCCTCCGCCAACGCCAGCAGCCATCGCACCTCGACGAGCACGCGGCGCTTCATCAAGCCATATTCGCTGAAGATCGGACGCAACGCTTCGACCTTGCCGGCGTAGCGCCCGTCCAGTGGCGAAAGAGCGGTCAGGGGAGAGTGGGTCATTGCTGGTTCCCAGCGAACAGATGGGTGAATGATACCGTGACCGGAAGGGTACCGGTTGTCAGTTCCCGGTTGCCAGTTGTCGGAGTAGTGCCTCCGATTGCGGAGTGCTTTTCCCTGGAATCGAGAACCAGCAACCAGCAACCGCTATAATCGCATCCCCACACTCCGACTTCAGAGCCAGCGATGAGCGAATACCGCACCGAGCGCGACAGCATGGGCGAACTCAAAGTCCCTGCCGATGCCCTGTATGGCGCACAGACCCAGCGCGCGGTCGACAATTTCCCGATTTCTGGCTTGACCATGCCGCGCCAGTTCATCCGTGCACTCGGTCTGATCAAGTCCGCGGCTGCGCAAGCGAACAGCGATCTGGGGCACCTGAAAAAAGCCCAGGCAAAAGCGATCCGCCGCGCGGCGGAGCGCGTCGCCGCCGGCGAGTTCGACAAGCAATTTCCGATCGACGTTTTCCAGACTGGCTCAGGAACCTCGTCGAACATGAACGCGAACGAGGTGATCGCGCACGTTGCCTCGACTGCCGCGAGCATGACGATCCATCCGAACGACGACGTCAACATGGGGCAGTCGTCCAATGACGTGATTCCGACGGCAATCCAGGTCAGCGCTGCGCTGACGGTGTCCGAACAATTGCTGCCAGCTCTCGTGCATCTGAAGGCCGCGCTCGACAAGCGCGCCAGGGAATTGAAGAAGGTCGTCAAGACCGGGCGTACGCATCTGATGGATGCGATGCCGGTGACGTTTGGCCAGGAACTCGGCGGCTGGGCAGCACAGATCCGCTCCAATATTGAGCGCATCAGCGATGCGCTCAAGCGCACGCGCCGTCTGCCGCAGGGCGGCACTGCCGTGGGCACGGGAATCAACGCCGATGCACTGCTCGGGCCGATGATCTGTGCGGAACTGGGCAAGGTCACCGGAGTGAAGTTCGAATCGGCCGATAATTTTTTCGAGGGGATGTCATCGCAAGATGCAGCGGTGGAACTGTCCGGCCAGTTGAAGACCCTCGCTTGCTCGCTGATGAAGATCGCCAATGATCTGCGCTGGATGAACTCCGGCCCGCTCGCGGGCATCGGCGAGATCGAACTTCCGGCGCTGCAGCCGGGTTCCTCGATCATGCCGGGCAAAGTCAATCCGGTGATTCCCGAGGCGATGGCGATGGTTTGCGCGCAAGTCATCGGCAACGACACGACGATCACGATCGCGGGCCAGTCGGGCAATTTCCAGCTCAACGTCATGTTGCCGGTGATCGCGCTGAATCTGCTGCAAAGTATAGAAATTCTCGCAAACGCATCGCGTGCCCTGGCCGACCGCGCAATTGCAGGCTTCACGGTGCGCGAAGACAATATCACGCAGGCATTGGACAAGAATCCGATCCTGGTCACCGCGCTCAATCCGGTGATCGGATACGAGAAAGGTGCGGCGACCGCGAAACAGGCGTACAAACAAGGTCGGCCGATTCTCGATGTCGCGCTGGAAACGACAGGACTGTCCAAGGCTGAATTGAAGGAATTGCTGGACCCGATGGCATTGACGCGGGGCGGGGTGCATGGCGGATCGGCAGGTGGGTGAAGGCGAGCGCTTGCGCGATGCAAAGTAATGCATCGCGCGCGATGCCTGAACGCCGCGAGCCGGAGCGAGCGGCCGGGTTGCTTGGTGAGCGCTGGATGCGCGAACCTAGCAACACCCGAGCGAAGCGCAGGGAGTACTTACGCGATCCTGAACGGATTCGGTTGTAATGCAATGTAAATGCCTCGCATGAACATGCCAAAAGGCACATGCACGGCAGCGGGGGTTCGACAAACTTGCGCGTTGGCTCTAATCCGTATTTGTATCTGTATTTTACAGGGGTGTTGGAGATGAAGATGTTGAAACGTATACTTTTTGCAGGTGCCCTGGTTTCGACCGCGGCATTTGCACAGCAAGTGGATATCAGCGGCAAGGATTTTCTTTCCGGAGCCGGTGATGCGCGTCTGGCGGAGATTGCGAAACAGGCAGCCGCTTCCGGCAAGAAACTGGTGGTCAAGGCGCCGCCGTACTGGCACAGCAAGGTTGCAGCGAAACTGCAGGCTGGCGCTGCCAATGTCAGCGTGCAGATGAGCGAGGGTTTCGTCGAAGACGTGCTCGTTCACCTTGAGGAAGGCAAGGCCGCGCCGGCCAAAGTCGAAGCCCCTGCGGCCGAGGCACCGAAAGCCGACGCGCCGAAAGCAGATACGGCAAAGGCGGACGCAGCACGGGCCGCCGCCTTGAAGGCCGATGCGGCAAAGGCTGAAGCCGCCCGCGCTGACGCGGCGAGAATCGAAGCGGCACAAGCCGAAGCTGCGCGTGCTGAAGCCGCGAAAGCAGAGGCTGCACGTGCAGAGGCCGCAAGGGTTGAAGCAGCGAAGGCGGAAGCCGCGCGTGCCGAAGCAGACAAGGCAGCCGCAGCGAAGGCGGAAGTCGCGAAGGCAGAAGCTGCCAAGGCCGCGGTGGCGAAAGCCGAGGCCAACCGCATTGCCGCGATCAAGCAGGGCATGGAAAAAAACCTCAATGAGGGCAGGGTCGCCGATGGCACGATCGCGGTCGCGCAGTTGGCGAAGGACGATTCACTCTTCGTGAACGGCGACATTCGCGGTGTTGTGCGTCGGTCGGGTGCGCATACCCAACTGTTTTGGCTGGAAGGCGACCTGAATCTTGATCGTACCGAACTGCTCCCCAATGGCGACAACCGCTACAAAATCATCGAGCCGATCCGAAATGTCCCAAATCCGACTCTGCGTGCGCACGAAGCCAACCAGCATTTCGTTGCCACTGTGCCGGCACCGGAATCGGCCGAGCGCAAATCACTGCAACAGCAATTCGCGGACGGCAAGGATGTCACCGGCTCTTTGCATCCTGGTGATTTGCGCCAGGGCGATACCGTCTATATCGGCAAGAGTGCTGCCGTGGTAACGCGTCGCGTGGGACTGGACCTGCTCCGCTACTGGCTCGATGGGGACCTGAATCTGGGTCAGACCGGCATCAACAAGCAGAGCGGCAGCGTGTATCGCATCATGACCGATACGATCAAGTAACGTATTCGATCAAATAAGTTTTCGGCGCAGCGCGGGCTGTACTCGCAGCCCGCTTGCCATGGCAGCTTCGCGTCTTCTCAGCCCGCGCGACATTCATCCACGTTCTTCGCATCGATCAGCGCATAGGGCTTGAAATCCGACAGGGATTCGGCGAGTCCGTTCTGCACTACGATGAGTTCACGCACGTCGCCGCACACTTTATGTGCTGCGGCTTCAACCTTCAGCGCTTTCGCCTCGACGGCCGGGCCGATTTTTTCGGGGTCACCGTCCGCCAGGCCGGTGACCACGCTGCCGATTGCCGTCATTGCTGTGCTGGCACCGGCCATGCCGGTAGCGAAGCTGTCGTTGTGTAGCGTCGTCGCCGCGGCGAAATAGCGGATCACCAGATCCTTCTGGGCAGGATTGACCGGCAGATTCTTGCCGGCAATGCTTAGCTCACCCGTTGCTGACACTATGGCATCGGGCCCGTCGTGCCGGTGCACCGCGAACTGCTGACTGTTCAAGGCAGTCAGTTGAGTGAACGAATTGTCTTCCGATGCAATTGCGTTGACTGTACCCATCATCAGAGCTGACAGGCAAAGCGATTTGATGATGGTCATGGTGCGTCCTGAATTGTTCAAGCGTATGCCTCGGTGCGACGGCGGCGGAAGTAGATCGCTCCCGCGATCATTGCGATGCCGGCCACGGCGCCGATCCAGATTTCCGGGGACGTCAGCAATACCTGGATCGTATCCAGCGAGAGCACCGGCGCGAGCAGATCGGTCCTGCCGCTATCCATATGTTCCATCGCCTTGAACATGGATTGATCCATCCAGCCGCCGGGGAACACGCTGAACAGGATGCGGGCGACGACATGCTTCCAGAACCACGCGCTCGGTACGACCAGATCCTGCATTGCTTTTGCTGAGGAGACGACGACACCGGCGATAACGGGGAGCAGCACCGCCCAGAGGAAGGGCTTGGAGCGCACAAAGCTCGAGCACAGCAGCAACCAGCCGATCGTCGGCAGGGCCCACAGCGCATTCACCGGAATCAGGAGGGCCATCGTCGTCCACAGCCGGATCAGGCGCATAGGTGACCACAGCACGGATACTGCATTGACTCCATTCACGGCTGCGAAAAGCGTCATCAGCACCAGAAAGCCGAGCTGCAGCGCGACCATCGCCAGTGCCGCCAGCACCGGAGCAATCAGGGTCGCGGCAGCCACTTTTGCCAGCACGGTCTGGGTGTCCGAGATCGGCAGCGATTTCCAGAACAACACGCTGCGGTCGCTGCGATCGTTGTACAGCGCACCCAGAAGGTAGAAGAAGGTCACGAAGAACAGCGCGATGCCGATGGGAAAACCAAGCGTGAGCAAGCCGACGTCCATGGCGGCATTCAACTTCGCCGTGTTTTCAGGTGACAAACTCTGCGTGAGCATGTCCAGCTGAATACCGTTGACGTTGATGCCATGTTGCTTGGCGAACAGTTCGGCCGCTACCATCGCAATCAAGAAGATCGCAAGGAAGGCGATGCCGATTATGGTCGGCGTCCAGAAAAAACCGCCGCGATACTCCCAGTATTCACGCTTGAGCAGCCAGGCGAAGGTGTTCGTCGGAGTACCGGTTTTCGTACTGCCAGCGTTGATGGCTGTCGTATTCATGCGTAGGTTCCTTTCATCGTTGCGACGAACAGGTCGGCTACGCTGGGTTTGTGCAGTTCGCCGAGTTCGGCCAATCGGTTCCGGTCCGCACCGTCGAACAGGAAGATCGACTTGCCGAAGATCTGGCGCTCGTACAGCGGTTTCAGCGCGCGCGTCGCATCGGCCTTATCCGGATTCACCATGACTTCGACAAAGCGCTCGGCGACCTGGTCCATGGTCGCGTCGAGAACGATGCGACCGTCGCGGATGAACAGCAGGTCAGTCAGGATGTGCTCGATTTCCTCGATCTGATGCGTCGTCACGAGAATCGTCTTTTGCTCGTCGAAGTAGTCGTTGAGCAGACTCTGGTAGAACTCCTTGCGATACAGGATGTCCAGGCCCAGGGTGGGTTCGTCGAGCACGAGAAGTTTCGCGTCGATCGCCATGACCAGGGCCAGATGCAGCTGCGCGATCATGCCCTTGGACAATTCGCGCACGCGCTGCGTCGGCTTGATCTTGGTACGCGCAAGGAAGGCCATGCATTTGTCGCGCGAGAAGCGCGGATGCACGCCGCCGACGAAATCCACCGCATCACTGACACGCAGCCAGCGCGGCAGCACGGCGACGTCGGCGATGAAGCACACTTGCTGCATCAGCTCATAGCGCTGCGAACGCGGGTCCATTCCGAGCACCGAAAGTTCGCCATCGAATTCGGCCAGACCAAGAATCGCCTTGAGCGCCGTGGTTTTTCCGGCGCCGTTGGGTCCGACCAGGCCGACGATGCGCCCGGCCTGGATATCCAGGTTGACGTTGTCGAGTGCGACCGTGGTGCCGTAGCGCTTGGTCAGACCGGTTGCCTTGACGACCGAGGTCATGACGGCGCTCCTGTCGGCTTCGGCGCCTGTTCGAGTTTGGCCGTGTCCAGCAGCGTCTTCAGATCCAGACCCATGCGCGTCAAGCGTGCATACAGCATCGGCCATTCCTCGCGCAGAAAGCGCTCGCGTTCGGATTGCAACAGCATTTCGCGCGCTCCATCGTTTACGTACATGCCCAGTCCCCGTCGTTTCTCAACCAATTGTTCGTCCACCAACTCCTGATACGCCTTGGACACGGTGATCGGATTGAGCTGAAAATCCACCGCTACCTGGCGCACCGAGGGCAGGGCGTCGCCTTGTTTCAACACACCGTCCAGGATCATCGCCACCACGCGATCGCGCAGCTGGCGGTAGATCGGAGCGTTGTCATTCCAGATGATGCTCATGCGTTATTCCTTGCTGACGCGCGGCAATGCCTTGCCGAACGAATAGTAGGGCATGTCCAGACGCAGACTGCGTAGCGACACTGTTGTATCGAACAGCGGCCGTTCCTGCGCTGCCTTGGCGAATTTCGGGACATCATCGAACGAACTCGCATCGTCGTTCATGGCGGCTGCAACCTCGGCAGCGCTAGGACGGACACTGATCGTCGGCAGAACGGTTGTCGGCATGACGACCATCGGCGCTTGCAAGGTTGCAACCGCGGCTGCAATGTGCCCGGGAGCTGCGGCCGGCGTGGACGCCAGGCTGGCTTGTGCAGGCTTGTGACCGACCATCGCAACCGAAAATCCCAGGCACATGACCAGCAGGACAACGGCGCGTATCAGTACAGCTTGCATATTCGGCGCGTTCATCGGGTGTCTCCTGTAGTGCTTCGTATGAGTAGTGTTGTATCTAAGTATAACACCAGATCGAGACTTGTCAAGCACAAAGATTCGTGCGGAGGAATGAACGCGGATTGCTGAAACAGTAAAACGACTACATGCCAGACATGTAGTCGTTAAATATCAATCAGTTAACAAAGAATCTGGATTCGATCCTTTAACCGTGTGGCCGGACTAATCCCAATCCTTCGAGTTTGAGGACAATGCGCTGCACCGCCTCGTCGGGCTTGGTATCGCTGGTGTCGATGACCAATTCTGCGTGCGCCGGCACTTCGTAAGGATCGCTGACGCCGGTGAATTCCTTGAGCTTGCCGGAGCGCGCCAGCGCATACAGACCCTTGCGGTCGCGCGTTTCGCAAACGTCGATCGGTGTGGAAATGTGGATTTCCACAAACAATCCGTGCTCCTCGATCATCTCGCGCACTTCGCGGCGCGCATGCGTGTAAGGCGCGATCGGCGCGCAAATGGCAACGCCACCATTCTTGGTGATTTCACTGGCGACAAAACCGATGCGCAGGATATTCAGGTTGCGGTGTTCTTTGGAAAAGCCGAGCTCGCTGGACAGGTGCTTGCGCACGACATCGCCATCGAGCAGCGTCACCGGGCGCGAACCCAGTTCCAACAGGCGAACCAACAGGGCATTGGCCAGTGTCGATTTGCCCGATCCGGAAAGACCGGTGAAGAACACGGTAAAACCCTGCTTGTGCCGCGGCGGGTGCGTGCGGCGCAATTCCTGGATGACTTCCGGGTAAGTGAACCATTCCGGAATTTCGAGCCCCTCGTGCAGGCGCCGGCGCAGTTCCGTACCGGAGATGTTGAGCACGGTCTCGCCAGCCTGTACTTCGTTCGCAGGCACGTATTGCGCACGCTCAGAGACGTAGACCATTTCCTGGAACGGCACCATGACGATACCGAGTTCATCCTGGTGCTTGCTTACCAGCTCTTGTGCATCGTAGGGACCGTAGAATGGTTTGCCGCTGGAATCCTGGCCGGGGCCGGCATGATCGCGGCCGACGATGAAATGGGTGCAGCCGTGATTCTTACGGATGATCGCGTGCCAGAGCGCTTCGCGCGGACCGCCCATGCGCATTGCCAGCGGCAGCAGGCTCAACAGGCTGGTTTGTTCTGGATAGTGCGCGATCAGTTTTTCGTAGCAGCGCACGCGCGTGTAGTGATCGATGTCGCCCGGCTTGGTCATGCCCACGCTGGGATGAATTAGCAGATTCGCTTCAGCAATCTGTGCGGCGCGGAACGTGAGCTCAAGATGCGCACGATGCATCGGGTTACGCGTCTGGAACGCAACGATGCGCTGCCAGCCCATTTTCTCGAAGTGCTCGCGCAGATCGCGCGGCGTCGTGCGCAGGTGGCGAAAATCATAGTGCCGCGGCGCTTCCAGGCCGTGGATGCGGCCGCCGAGATAGA